>NZ_JBBKYA010000004.1:393818-502840 GCF_042714525.1 Aquirufa echingensis
GTGTTGAGCAGTGCGGGAGGAGATGGATATGCTGCGGGTTATACGGCGGGCAATGGGGGTAATCTTAGTATCTCGGGTTTTGGGGGCTTGAGTTTGCGGGGTGATGTGAATGCGAGTATGGGCTTGGGCGTTGGCGTAGCTGGCGATATCAGTTTAAGTGATGGCAATGGGGTGTTGACCTCAGGCGGTGGTGTGAATGATGGTTTGGTAGGGGGAGTGTTGAAGGGAGTGAATGTGACGAAGTTGGGCGTGGGGGTATTGGGTTTAGGGGGAGCGAATGCGTATACGGGAGCCACCAACTTAAATGCAGGTTCCATCGTCCTGAATGTTGCTGAAGGAATTCCGTCAACGAGTGATTTAACGATGGCGGCAAATACAACCTTTGACCTACATGGATTTAACAATACGGTGAAGTCACTGGCTGGGGTCAGCTCGAGTAAGATTACCAATAGCGCATCGAGTCCGGTTACCCTAAGTTTTGGCACGAATACATCTACCTATAGTGGATTAATTGAGGATGGAACTGGTGTCCTTAATCTCCAAAAGATGGGTGCTGGTACGACGACGTTGTCAACGACCGCAAATACCTACACAGGTACAATGACGATTTCGGGTGGTATTTTGGCAATCAGTCATGCCTTGTCATTAGGTTCAGCAACGGGTTCTACAGTGGTTAATGGTGGCTATTTGCAATTAAATAATGTCACTGTTTCTAGTGAACCTTTGACGCTATACACTGCTTCCACGGCGGGAACCTTGCGCGCCATGTCGGGGACAAGTAGTTGGAATGCTCCCATAAATTTAGGTAGTGCGTCATCCATGTATGTGGAATCGGGGGCGAGCTTAGCGATTGCGCCTTCGAGCGGTGTTGCTATTCAAGGAACCAATACAAATTTGACTGTATATACTGTTGGGAATTTAAGCATCACAGGTGAAATAGCCACAGGTAATGCAACAGTAACGAAAAATAATGCGGGCATTTTGACCTTGAATGGGGCTAATTCTTACAATGGTTTGACTACGCTGAATGATGGCCAAACGATTATCAAAAATGAATTAGGCTTAGGCTCCAATTTGGCAGGAACCACTCTGGGGGCAACGGCTAATTTGACCTTGGATGGTGCGCTGAATGTGACGGGTGAATCCTTAACGATGACGAGTAATGCCATCACGGCCAATGGCTCTATATTGACTAAAAACGGTGCGAGTTCATGGTCAGGAAATATCTCGCTGAATGGGACTAGTGTGTATTGGAATACGGAATCCGATTTTAATGTTATTGGAAATGTTACGAATACGAGCACGCTTTGGACCGTCGGAAGAAGCGCTGCAAGCACCGGAAATTTAACGATCAATGGAACGATTTCCGGAGCGGGTGCTTTGGAAAAAACAGGTAGTGGAATTCTATTATTGAATGCCGCAAACACGTATACAGGCTTAAGTAAAATTACTGCAGGAACGTTGCGATTAGGTATCGCTGATGCCATCAAAAACACGAATTCATTGACCTTAAATGGAGGAGAATTACAAACAAATGGCTTTGACCAAACACTTGCCAACTTAAACGTTAGTGCGAACTCGTCTATTTTATTAGGAGCATCTACCGTACATGCACTTCGTTTTGGTGCCTTAGGAACCTTCTATTTTAAAATGCTAAAATTGTATGGGTGGGAAGGAAGTTACAGTACTGGAACGAGTGGAACGGCCGGCCAAATATTCATTGGAAATAGTTCCACGTTAACCCAAGATAAAAAGGATCAAATTCGTTTTTATGATCCTGCGAACCCAACGAATAAATATGCGCCTTTGCATTTGTCTACAGGCGAAGTTGTGCCGAATGGGGCAGCCAATGCCACTTCAGGAAAGGCCAATGTGCGCATTTCAAACGAACCTACAATTAATGGAGTTTGGACGTTAGTAGGTAATATCAACACGTTTAATCCGAGTGATGAGAATGCGAATATAAACGCTGGGGATTTGAATCTGTTAGCCGGAAAATTCGCCACAGATAAATCGGTTGTAATCAATTCTAATTTGGCAGGAGCCTCTCAGGCAGGGATTGTAATCGTGGATGATATCGTGAATCCTACCTTTAATACGACTGCTGTCCGAAATTTCACGATCAATGCGGGTGCTGATTTACAAGTGAATCAAACGATTAACTTGGGTTCTCCCAATCCAAGTACCTTGGCTGGAATAGGATTAATTCTCAATAGCTCTGGGAATATTAACTTGAATGCGAATGTTACGACAACGGCCGCGAATGTTTCAATTTCTGGAACACCTAGAGCTAGCGGGAATATTACGATAAACGCTACCGGATATGTGAAATTAGGCAGTGGATTGTCAATTAGTGCGCGCGGCGTGACGAATACCTACGCATCAACGGCCGGTCTAGGAGGTAACGCAGGCAGTATAGCCATTACTGGTACAGGTGGTTTGAGTTTATTGGGAGATCTGAACGCTGCTGGGGGAGGAGCCTATTCCAATGGCAGTTACGTAGGAACCCCATTGAGTATCCTATTGAGTACAAATGCTACTACTTTAACTGTGGGAGAGGGGAATGATGGCCAGCTAGGTAAAATAAGTGGGGCAAATGTTACATTGTACGGGACGGGAAAATACCTATTTAGTGGGATGAATGATTATTCGGGAACGACGATTCTGGCGGATGGATCTTCCCTTCGATTAGCTGCCGCTGGGGTTATCCCGGATTTAAGTGCTGTAACACTGATGACTACTGCCAACGTGCTTGAATTAGGCGATTTTACAGAGACTGTGGGTAGTATTTCAGGAGTGGGAAATATTCGAAGCTATGGAGTCGCAAGTTCTGTTTTAAATACAGGTATTGATTTATCATCTACCGCATTTAGTGGTACGATTAGTGATGGAACAGGAACGGTCAATATAACCAAGCAAGGCACAGGGAATTGGACATTAAATTCTGCTAATACCTATTCAGGTTTAACAACGATATCGACGGGTAGAATTACCATGACCAATGCGAGCGCTTTGGGAAGTGATGCCCAAGGAACTGTTGTTGCCAATGGTGCGGAGTTGGATGTGCAAGGAAATTTAGCTATTGGAAATGAAGCATTAACGATATCGGGAACCGGTATTTCATCGGCTGGGGCATTGCGCCTGGTGAGTGGTGATGTTTCATGGGCAGGGCCTTTAACTGCCTCAGCCGCTAGTCCTCGGATGGTCGTAGCTACAGGTACATGGAATCATACGGGTGATGTCACGTTGAATCAAACCTTGACAACTGCTGTGCTGGGAACAAGTTTAAAATTTGCTGGAATCCTATCAGGGGCAGGAGGAATAACAAAATCGGATGTAGGCTTTTTGGAATTAAGTGGAGCCAATACGTATAGCGGTGCCGTTTCCGTTTCCGCAGGTAATTTGATTATCAAACATGCCACGGCGTTGGGTACGAATGCTGCTGGGACAACGATTAGTTCAGGGGCCAACTTGACACTCGATGGTGGGTTTAGTGTATTAGGCGAAAGTCTGAATTTAAGTGGGGCGATTTCTACGGGAAATGGTGCCATGCGCGTCATAAATGGCCCAAGTAGTTGGTCGGGCAACATTACGTTACTTGGTTCTTTGGTCTACATTAATGCCGAATCAGGTCTAGAAATTTCAGGTAATATTTTAAACAATATCACCAGTTTGACGCTAGGTCGGACGACAGGAACGGGTGCCGCCAATGTCCTCATCAGTGGAATCATTTCCGGTTCGGGAGCTTTGGAAAAAACAGGTACCAATGAATTAACCTTGCAGGGCTTAAATACTTATACGGGTTATACCAAAGTCAATGCCGGTTCCTTGAAATTAGGTGCTGCGAATGTCATTCCGGATAATGTTTTCACCCTGAACGGGGGCGAATTAAATACGAATGGATTCAGTGAAACGCTGGGAACGTTCAATATTACGGCCAACTCCAGCATTCGTTTAGGACCCACCACGCCACACGTTTTACGTGCGAATACCTTGGGGACCTTCTATTTCCGCATGTTGTACATCCGTGGCTGGGAAGGGGTTTATAACGGAGGTACTTCGGGAACTGCGGGTCAGATTTATCTTCAGAATACCAATTTCTTAGTGCGCGATAAATTGGATCAAATTCGTTTTATCGATGAGACCAATAGCAATGCCAAATACGCGCCTTTGCAATTGTCCGACGGAGAAATCATCCCTACCGGTGCGGCCAATGTCGTGACAGGGCAAGTGAATATTCGGGTTTCCAATGAGCCTACTTTTAATGGCGCTTGGGCGCTTTCGGGTTCAACGAATACTTTTAATGCCAGCGATGATAATGCAAATATTAATTACCTCGAGTTACAGACAAATTTAGGCACGACGAATGTGGTCATTAATTCTGCCTTCGCGAATGGCAGCCAGGCCGGGGCGATCTTGTTCGATGAACCGATTGCCGTGACGACAAACAATACCGTCGCGCGTGCATTTACGGTGACGGCTAGTCGGGATATTCATGTGAATCAGGCATTGGGAATGGGTTCGACGGCGTCTACGACGAATCGGGCGCCAACGGTAAGTTTTACGGCTGGACAAAACATTCGAATCAACGCTGCTTTGAGTGTTAGCCCATCGACGATTAATGTGGCGTCAAATTCAATTATTGCAAGTCCCTCGATCAACATGGTCGCTGGAGGAACTATTTATGTGTCGTCGACAGGTTCTGTTTCAAGCGCCGGTGGCGCAAATAGTAGTACGAGTTCGGCTGCTTTTGGGGGTGCTGGAGGTGCTTTGAGTTTACAGGCTGCCGGTTTGTCATTAGCGGGTAATTTAAACGCCGCTGGCGGAGTATCAACGTATGGGTCAGTGAATTCGGGTGCAGGTGGAAATGTGACCTTACAAAATACAATGACCTCTTCGCTTGACAATGAAGGCCAGACCAACGGTGTCATTACAGGAGCATCTTTGGTAAAAAATGGAGTGGGAACCTTGTCTTTAAAAGGGGCTAATGCCTATGTGGCAGCGACCACGCTTAATGCCGGAATGATTATTTTAGGTGCATCTGAATCCCTACCCAATGCAAGTGCGATAACCATTGCATCGGGAGCTACTTTCGATATGGCCGGTTGGAGCGAGACGATCGCGGGATTGAGTGGTGCAGGTACGATTCGCAGTTCTTTGTCGGGAGCCTCTTTGCTTACCTTCGGTTCGAATAATGCGAATACAACATTTACGGGATTGATCGAAGATGGAGCCGGAACATTATCCCTAACCAAAATGGGATCGGGTACTTTTGAACCAATTTATGCGAATACCTATAGTGGATTAACCACGGTGAGTGCGGGTACCTGGATTGCCTCGCAAGTTAATGCCTTCGGATCAAATGCGGGAGGGACATCTGTGCTATCGGGTGCCGTGGCCCAATTGAAGGGGCCATTGAATTTTGGAACGGAGAATTTTACAATTGCCGGAACCGGAATTTCATCGAATGGCGCTTTGCAAATACAAACAGGTAATGTGACGATTGGTGGGACTGTCACGGTTGGGTCAGTTGCGACAACCCTTAAAGTTGAATCGACAGGCTTGAATTTGAATGGAGACATCAGTGTGCCAACGGGCGTTTTGACCTACTTAGGAACAGGAACGACTCAGTTAAACATAGCTGGAAATATCAATTCGGCTGTTGGCCAAATCGTCAATGGCATTTCAGAAACGACAATCTCTGGTATAATCAGTGGTGCGGGTTCGTTGACCAAACGCGGCCTAGGCAATATTACGCTTACCAATGCCAATATCTTTACGGGCTCAGTTTCTGTTGAGGTTGGCAACATGACAATTAGCCACAATCAGGCCTTAGGTTTAGGCGCGGGTGCTACTTCGATTGCGGCCTTATCTAAATTGATTTTACCTGGCGGATTAACGGTTGCTGCTGAGGTACTGAATCTGGCGGGGACGGCATCGGGTGTGGCGAGTTTGGTCTCACAAGGTGGGGCAAATGCATGGAATGGAACGATTAATTTGAGTGGAACGACGAACACCATTCTACCGGAATCTAATTTAGTGATAGGAGGAAATATCGTCAATGCGGGAAGTATTTTGAATGTGGGGACTCCAGTTAATGCAACGACCGTGCGATTCAATGGAATCATTTCGGGTGGGGGTGCTTTTGAGAAAACAGGATTGAGTACGGTGGAATTTGGGGCACAAAATACCTTTACCGGATATACCAAAGTGGCTTCGGGAATTTTACGTTTGGCAGTCAACGAATCGATTCCGAATGCGGGTGTGATGTATTTGGATGGCGGAGAATTTCAGACGGATGGCTATCAAGAGACAATAGGTACGTTACATGTCACAAATCATTCTCAGATTACCTTGGGATCCGGAGTTCATGCCTTAACCTTTAATGCCATGGGGGATTTCAACTTCCGGAAATTACGGATTAATGGTTGGCTTGGGGCCTATGGTTCCGGAACTTCGGGTACGGATGGTCAGATTTTTTGGGGCAATTCACCTTTCTTGATACGTGAAAAATTGGATCAAATTCGATTCTATAATGCCGCGGGTCCGAGTACCCATTACACGACGCAATTGGCCACTGGAGAATTGGTTCCGATGGCAGACATTACCAATGTCACGGGTCACAGTAATATTCGTATTTCGGATGAGGTTCGTACCAATGGAGCCTTTGTATTGGCTTCTGGGACTTATACGTTTACGCCTTCGGATGACAATGCCATAATCAATGCGACGGAGTTGAGAGGTTTGTTGGCCACAAATTCGGTCGTGATAAATACAGCAAGCCCAACAGGCACGCAATACGGTTCCGTATTATTCGATGTGGATATGCCGGCAATGGGGACACCAACGGTGGTTAATACACAAACAGTCAATGCGGGTGCCAATATTTGGCTTAACAAAAACTTGACTTATAGCCCGGTAGGCAGCACCGGAAAAGGGACAAATTTGATTTTCCGAGCAGCGAAAAATATTAGTGTGCTGGGTACATTGACAACGAATACGCTTTCTTCTTCTTCGGGTACGACCATTCCGGCGGCTGGCGATATTAGTTTGGAGGCGACGGAAAACCTGAAAATTGCAAGTGCGATTTCAGCTATCGGAGGGAATAATACATCTTTGACCTACGGGGGAAATGGTGGAGCTGTGTTGTTAAAAGGTATTGCAGGAATCACGATGCTGGCGAATGTGTCCAACAATGGGGGGACTTCCGCAAGCGGTGGAGTTTATAATGGTATTTCAGGATCAGTCATTATTCAAACGGAAAATGCAACCCAAACAACGGGTGGAGGGGTCAATGATGGGCAGTCGGCCGGTGTGTTCAATGGACTGAATTTGACCAAAGAAGGAAGCGGTATTTTTATGCTCAAAGGTGCAAATACCTACACCGGAAATACGACTGTGAATGCAGGAACTTTGCGTTTAGGGGCTTCGGAATCGATCACCAATACGAGTATTTTAACGGTGAATGCCTCGGGCGTATTTGAAATGAAGGATTTTAATGAGACCGTAAATAATATATCAGGTTCCGGTCTCATTCGAAATGGTGGTTCGACGACGAGTTTGTTGACTTTGGGGGCTAATAATTTAGCGAGTACCTACAGTGGAATATTGGAAAATGGCGGCGGTGTTTTGGCCTTGACGAAAAACGGTACTGGAATTTTGACCTTGTCGAATGCGAATACCTATTCGGGGGCGACCTTGTTGAATGCTGGGGGTATTTTGGCAACTAATAATACGGCATTGGGTGATGCGGTCGGGACTACGACGGTCGCATCAGGTGCGGTGCTTCAAATCCAAGGTGGGATTCAAGTATCTGAAAATTTGACGATTACGGGAACTGGAATAAGTTCTTTGGGAGCACTTATAAGTAAGAGCGGGGATAATGTTTGGCAAGGAAATATCACAACAGGTACCGCAGCGACGTCTATTCGGGTAGATGCGGGGAATTTGACGATGCAGGGAACGACAACGATGGGAGGGAATCTGAACATCGGTGGTGCAGGAACTAGTTTACTACATTCGGGTGCATTGATTTCTACGGGTGCCTTAACCTGGGACGGAGCACTTGTACAAAGCTATTCTGGTCGGATTTCAGGCACTGCGAATATTGCGAAAAGTGGAACGGGTAATGTGACTTTGAGCGGAGATAATACGTATACGGGTACGATGACATTGTCTACTGGGACCTTGATTTTACAACATGCGAATGCCTTAGGGACTGCGCTGGGGTCAACGACCGTGAACTCCGGGACGAGTTTGATTTTGGATGGAGGTATTTCGATTGCCTCTGAGCCACTTTCATTGAATGGCGCCTTGGCGAGTGGAACGGGAACATTGCGGTCGATTAATGGGACGAATGCCTTTTTAGGGCCGATTACCACCGGAGGGTCTTTGGTTTATATTAATGCGGAAAGTGATTTGAGTTTAGGAAGCATTTCGAATTCGATTAGTTTGACCTTGGGTTCTGCGACGGGCGCTGGAAATATTGTGTTAACTGCAGGTATTTCGGGAGGGGGATCTTTGGAAAAAACGAGTACGAATCGCTTGACTTGGAACGCGACTAGCTCGTATTCGGGCTTAACTCGCTTGACGGCTGGAACGATGCATTTGGGTATTGCGCAGGCTATTCCTGCGGCGAGTGCCTTCTATTTCAATGGAGGAACTTTGGTCACCAATAATTATTCCAATACGTTGGGGACGCTTTATTTGACTAACAACTCGGTGTTGGAATTAGGAACAAGTGCGGCACATAATTTGATCTTTTCGAGCATCAGTCAATTATTTGATTTTAAGCGTTTAAGCATCAAAGGCTGGCAGGGTGATTATACGAATATGACGCCGGGAACGGTGGGGCGGGTGAAATTTACGTCATCTGTGAGTACTTATGTGCTCGATCAAATCTTGTTTGAAAGTCCTACACCAACTTATCATTATGCGAATATGATTACGGACGGAACGTTTGAGATTGTTCCTGGGGCGAATATGATAGTCAATCCAACGAGTTATAGCAATGTGATTTTGAGTACGGCTACGCCGAGTAATGGGACTTGGAGTGCCTTGACTGGGGGCGTTTACACCTTCACGCCTAATACGGATAATGCGATTTTGAATGTGACGGAGGTCCAAACAAAACTGGCCACTGGGGATGTGACTGTACTTACTTCGAATGGTTCTGGAACCCAGTCGGGCGCCATCATTGTCGTAGGGGCATTATCGGCATCAAATGCTTCGGCGGCTGCGCGAAAATTAACGTTGACAGCTCGAGGTACAGTCAATGTGTATGCGGGTATGACCTTAGGTTCGTCGACCGCGGCTACTTCCTATCCGGGGATTGAGGCATATTTTGAATCATTAACAGGAGATGTTACGGTTTCGTCTGCGGGTTCTATTACCACTTCGGCTGGGAATTATACGGGGAATGTGTCTGCGTCACGGGCTGGGAATGCGGGTAATATTACGTTGAAGTCGGTGGGTGGCATCATGTTAAATGGGCCTCTAACGGCAATTGGGGGTAATAATGCATCGACCTTCACGAATTCGGGTGGAGGAAATGGTGGAAATATTACATTGATCGGGCCCTTGGGAATAACGGCGAATTCGAATATCACTTCACAGGCGGGAAATAATGCCTTTGCGAGTAATTATGCCAATGCTTTTCCAGGAATTTTGACGGTAGAAACGGATGCCTTGACGGATGCAAGTGGGCAAAATTTGGGACAAACGTCGACGAGTATCATCAAGGCAGGAAATGTCGTGAAGAATGGGACGGGAACGTTCATGTTGCGGAATTACAGTTATGGTGGATTTACGACGGGTGGGGTTTTAGTGCAGACGCCATCTGTGCAAGTAAATGTAGGTACCTTGAAATTAATGACTGCGACTAGTATTTGGGATTATGCGGATGTGTCAGTGGCATCTGGGGCGATTTGGGATTTGGGTGGATTTAGTGAGACGGTTGGTTCGATTGCGGGAGCTGGGACAATCCGGAATGCGGCTACGTTGACATTGAGTTATAATAATCCGAGTTTGACGACTAATTTTTCTGGTTTATTGGAGGGAAGTATGGCGCTTGTGAAGAATGGGCCAACAGGTATTTTGGAATTGAGTAGTGCGAATACCTATACCGGTTTAACGACGATTTCGCAGGGAATTATTCGCTTAAAGCATGCGGATGGTTTGGGGACATCGGCAGCGGGAACGCTTGTGTCGGATGGAGCTAGTTTGCAATTAGACGGAGGTATTTCGGTTGCGACGGAGGCATTGACTTTGAATGGAACCGGTGGTGGGTTGGGTTCATTGCGGAATATGTCGGGGTCAAATACTTATGCGGGTGCGATAACTTTGGGTACGCCGGCGGTGCGGATTAATTCGGATGCGGGAATGTTGAGTATTTCGGGGGCTGTTTCAAATCCGAATGGATTGACATTAGGTGGCGTTTCGAATGTGGATGTTTCGGGAGTAATCTCAGGAGCATCGACCTTGACTAAAGATGGAGCGGGTTATTTATTGTTGCGAGGGAATAACACCTATTCAGGTTTGACGACGGTTTCAGCTGGTAAACTATTTGTGGAATCAGCGAATGCATTGGGCTCAACGGCCGCGGGGACATCGGTGACAGCTGGTGCGAGTTTGCAAATACGTGGCGGGGTTTTTATGGCGGCGGAGCCTTTGACGATAAATGGGTCTATGGCGGCAGGTGATGGGGCATTAGCGAGTACATCCGGAATTAATACCTGGACGGGACCAGTGACTTTGGGGTCTTCGGCAATTGTTTCAGCAGATGCGGATGAGTTGCGGATTTCGGGGTCGATTACGACTGCAGGATTTTTATTTAAATCAGGGAAAGCGGCAGCATTAGGTAGCTTGAAGGTTTCAGGAATAATTTCAGGTGCCGGGATGGTGGAGAAGATAGGAGATGGGACTTTGACATTGAGTGGAAATAATACCTATACGGGCTACACGAAGGTGTCAGGTGGCGTTCTTTCGTTAGGAGCCAGTGAGGTGATTCCGAATGCAAATGCATTCTATTTCAATGGAGGAACATTACGTACTGAAGGATTTACGGAGACGACGGGTGTGGTGCATATTTCTGAAAATTCGCAATTACAATTTGCGCCAGGTGTACAGCGGGTGACTTTTGCTTCGCCAGGAACTTTTACTGCGGGCAAATTATTGAATGTTTACGGATGGGAAGGGGATTTTGCGATACCTTCCAGTGGCCAACGCCCTAACGTGGAGGATTCGGGAATGATTCAAATAAGTTCATCGCGTTATGTGACCATCAATGGGGTCTTGCGTTCAGCGGGTGGAATAAACCAATATGGACAGATTAATTTTACGGGATTCCCGGGTACGGCGGGTAAATTATTTATCAATACGCGTTTGAGTTTGCCTTTGTTGGAGCAAATCAAAATCATCAATGATGCCGATAGTTCAGTTCATTTCTCGGTGCAACTAGGGAGTAATGAGATAGTGCCGGATTATACGCGGTAGGAGGAGGGGGTAGACGCTGCCGGGGTCGCAGACCCCGGCAGCGTCACCGCCACAACGATCTATTTAAGATTAAAGTATGCGTGTCCGCGAGATTATCAGGTTGTTTTTAAGCTAAAATGGGGGCAGGCAGTTTATCAAGTTCTTGGATAAACATGTGATGATCGTAGAAAAAAAAGTCTTCTGGGATTCAGTGGAGGTCGAATTATCTAGAAAATGATAATCGAAGTGGGGAGATACTAAATTGGACTTTGGCTCGTTAGCGGAGTGACGCTGCCGGGGTCGCAGACCCCGGCAGCGTCTACCCTCATCACTATACTTGTGCTTTCAAGAAATGCACAATAACCTCCAATCCCCTCTCAAAATGATCGTTATTCGGAATAACGATATCACAAGAACGTTTGTGTGGGCGAATATATGCTTCGTATGTGGGTTTTACATGGTATTTCCAACGGTACATCACGTCCTGTAAGTCATAACCTCGTTCCTCATTGTCGCGTTTGATGCGGCGCTTCAACTTCACCTTATCTTTGGCATCAATGAAGATTTTTAAATCCAATAATTTGGCAACTTCTGGAAAATGAAAGACAAAAATCCCTTCCACCACTAAGATTTTGCGTGGATGGAAATGTAATAAATCAGGTACTTTCGTTGAATTGTTAAATGTGTATTCCGGTCGGGTTACGACTTCGCCTGAACGTAATTTTTCAACATCCGCCGCAAAAGCTTCATCATCAATAGCACCCGGCAAATCGAAATTCTCAATACCATTATGGTCTTTGGTCTGATGCTCAATCGGACGGTAATAATTGTCCTGCGATAATAAACAGATTTCATCAGCCGGAAACTGCTCCATCAAGCGCTTCAAAAAATGCGTTTTGCCCGAAGCACTCCCTCCCGTAATTCCGATAATAAATGGTTTGTCGATGTTGCTCATATAAGCTACAAATTTGCGAAAAGCATCGCTAGGAATCAAGCCTCAACGAACGAATTTTACATAATCAGCCTCTTGGTCTTTGGATGTCTGAAAGTCGACGCGCATGTCTACATCCCGAAATAATTGAATTAATTCATCCAATTTAAATAGGCGTTTTCCACATCCTTCATGAATTCCGCCCGTAAGTATTTCCTCCATGATCACACAACCATCCAACTTCAAAACGCGGTCAATTTCATGCAACACGCTGGCAAGGTCATCCATTTCATGCAAGGAATTTAATAACCAAACTTGGTCCACCGATGCAGCTGCTAAAGGAATAGCTGATGCTTCTGCATGCAATATTTGTATGGGCGTTCCGACACGGGTTTGATAATGGTTTTCAAAATAAGACAAGCCTTCTTCGATGTCTGGCCAGTTTAATACATCTTTATTCGGGTCCAATAAAAGTAATTCGCCCGCGGCATTTTCCGCCATCTGCTTAATCTCCCACCAAGCGGCTCCACAACCCAATGAAAGGATGCAATCATCCTCCGACCACCCCGCAACCTCGAATAAACTTTTCTCCATGCAGCAAATTATCAATTCTGTTTATCTTTGACAAAAAAAGAATGCTATGGCTTTATTTATCGCACCTACCGCCAGCGTCATGGGGCGCGTCAAAATTGAAAAAGATGTCACCATTTGGTACGGCGCTGTCGTACGTGCAGACGTCGAGGAAATCCACCTAGGGGAAGGTTGCAATATTCAAGATAATGCCGTTTTGCACGCGGATGAGGGTGATAAAACGATTATTGGTGCGCGTGTGACCGTGGGTCATTCAGCCATTGTACATGGTGCGGAAATCGGGGAAGGATCCTTGATCGGCATGCATGCAACGGTTTTGAATCGGGCCAAAGTGGGAAAATGTTGTTTAATCGGCGCACATGCTTTAGTCACTGCGGGCATGGAAATTCCTGATTATTCATTGGTTTTGGGTAGTCCTGCCAAAGTAGTCAAAACCCTGAGTCCCGAGCAAATCGAAGCCTTAAAACACGGCGCGGATCATTATATCAAAATGGGTGCCAAACACGCCGCTGGTGAATATCCACTAATCAAATCATGATTGAACTCATCCTCATCCGTCATGCCCACGCTGGACCCTATACGAGTCCGGATGAAGCCCGACATTTGTCGGAGAGAGGAATCAGCGAGGCGAGAAATCTAGCGAAAATACTTGCAGATTATCCCTTGCCAGATGGAATTTGGTATGTTTCCGATGCGATTAGAACCTTGGAAACCTATCAAATTATAACGGATAAACCCGCTGAAGTATCTAATGATTGGTACCATGCTTCAGGACCTGCCTATTGGGAAAAATTACGTCAAAGTGCTGTATCCTGCGTTTATCTCGTTGCACACAATCCTTCCATTTCTTATGTGGCTTCCTATTTATCTGGGGAGGAAATTCAAATGGATACGGCCAATTTTGTACATTTGCAGTGGCCCACGCTTGATGATTGGGAGCAAGTCACGCAAGGCAGCGCCACAGTTAAAGCACGGTTTTAATATGAATAATCAGAAAATATTTCGTTGGGTGATTATCTTGTTCACCCTTTTGATGATTGCTTTGGCGATCGATATGGCGAGTAATACGACGGCGCCATGGAATAAGAAGAAGGTGAGCAGGGGTCAGTAGTCAGTAGTCAGTGGTCAGTGGGTAGTCCGGAGGGAAATAAGTCCGGAGTCCGAAGGGAAACAGTAGTCAGTTGTCAGTTTTCAGTGGTCAGTTGTCAGTGGGCAGTAGTCATTACCTAGTCACTAGTCCGGAGATGATGTCTCTTGTTTTATAACCCTGGGTTTTAACCTGGGGATTTCAGCGAAATCGAAACGATATTTAAGGCTTTTTGCCGTCCCTAGGTTGAAGCCTAGGGTTAATTAATAAGACGCGAAGTATCGCGTCTCTACGATCTAATGTCTATCGTCTAATGTCCAACATCTAATGTCTAAAAGACGCGAAGTATCGCGTCTCTACTATTCAATCGCCGCATTTCATGTGTCTCAAACTTTGGCAATCTTGTAAGGTTTGCCAAAGATAAAACCTCTTCATTCTTCACTCTTAACTCTTCACTCTTAATTCAAAACCGACTCCACATGCTTCAAATGATGCACACAATGCCAAGCATATATCCCCAGCACGCGATCCAAACGATAGCTTATCCCTCGCTCCGGATGAAAATACGTCTTTGACCAGTCAGACTCCTGCATCGTTTTCATCAAATAAACCCAACGCAAGTGAATGTATTTAATACCCTCGATCGACCATTGAATAGGTGCCTCGTTGCCATCCGGCATCTCAGCCCATGTATTTTCGTCGTAGGGTTTGATCGTCGGATTGTCCTCCGTCAATGCCATCTTGAAACGAATGTAGCTATTGATGTGGCTGTCAAATAGATGATGAATCACTTTTCTTGCCGACCAGCCTCCAGGACGATAAGGTGTTTCCAACAGGCTTTCATCTACGTTGGCTAGTAAATCTGCCAATTGACCAGGTAAGTCGGAAATAATTCCAATCCATTCCGCGCGTAATTCCGGCGTAATGATTTCAGGTGCTGAAAATTTCCCGATGGGATATTGCAAAGGATTTAATTCTTCCATGTTATCGAGTATAAAAAGCCGTGATATCAGCGCCTGCCTGACGTGTATGCGCAATCAGTGGATGAACCCCCTGGTGGATACTTTCCATCATTTCCTTGCCGCTTTCTTTGGCCAGTTGGGCTACATGCAACACATATTCAATTTCCCCCTCTTCCATTTCCAAAGGAACAACCACTTTATAAGCCTGATTTCCCAAAGCCGCCAATCGTGCCGCTTCTTTTTTAGCTGCCTCAAAACTGTTTTCTAAATCAGCTGTATCGACCACGATAACTTGTGGCTCTTGAGCTGTTTTTTCACTCAATACTGCTGCTATCGCTTGATCCAAACCTTCCAAAAGCTTCCGGAACGCATGGTAATTCTTTCCATTGCGCATCCGCTCGCGAATCGATTGGCGAATAAAATACGTGATTGAATCCGTAACCGTTAAACCAATTTCAGCCGTTTGTTTAAAGATTAATGAACTCGGAGACATACCCGGAATCGTGTTTGGGTCATGTAAGACAACCACACCATCCGCAGTTAAAAATCCGTCAATCCGCGTGCATACCCCAAATCCCAAATCATCGAAGGCTTGTTTCACCTGCGCCTGAATTTGCTGCAATTGAGCCAAAGATGCGTCCATCGGAATACGCTTGCGCGTTAATTTCGACTTGTATTTGGCATTGAAATCAAATACTTCCACCGACTCATCAATGACAATTTCCGTCGGCGGCAAGGCAACCGAAACTCCTTTTGGTGTCTGAATAACCCCACAAGAGAATTCATTTCCGTTGACAAATGCCTCTAGTAACACAGCATCTTCAGAATGCATCGAATGAATGCTTGCCTTCGTAACCGTATGAACAAAATAGTCCTTCAGCGCAGCGTGTAATTCCGCCGGATGCACATAAGTCTGATGATTAAAACGCACAGGAAAACCGATGCCCTCATCTAAATTGACCATTTTTTGAAGCACATCTACTTGCTCCGCTTCTGAATAGGTAATCCATTGCTCCCGGTAAATTTCCTGAATGAACAAGCATTTTTTGATTGCTTGGTCAAATACTTCCAAAGAATCTTCCTTCACAAAAGCCAAGCCAATCGACGATCCCTGATGCGGCGCTTTGGCCACAAATGGAATTCCAATAGCTTTTTTGACTTGCTCGAACAAGGTCTCCCGACCGTACGCTTCGTAGTCGGCACGCTGCAACACAAAATATTTTTTATCCAAACCGACGCTCTTTGCAAGCCAATCGTTTTGTTTGATTTTGTCGATTCCAATCGAAGAACCCAATAAACTTGGTCCTGAATACGGAATATTAAACCACTCCAATAAACCCTGAATACTGCCATCCTCTGCGCCAGGGCCATGCATGGCGATGAAGGCAAAGTCAAAATGATTAGCAAAATCGGCCGGGGAAATGGGGATTCCGATTTCCTCCAACATGCTCGAATAATTGTCGATGTCGGTCAACGATTCGGTATAAACCGAAAATGGCGCACGCTGGTAAGCAGCAGGCGGGAAGAAATTTCGGATCGATTCCTGGTAGATGAGTTCTTCCTTGATCAATACAAAATTGCCTAAGCCATCTACAAAAACGGGGACTGGGCTAAATAAAGCCTTGTTGATATGAGCCATGGCCGTTTTGCCACCAGCAAAACTGATTTCACGCTCACGCGCTTGTCCACCAAAAAATATTCCAATTCGCATCATCCTACTTTGATTTCTTCTACAGCTGTAATTTCAGGTACATCGCGACGAATCGCTTCTTCTACGCCGGCACGGAAGGTCATAGCCGACATATTACATGACTGGCAATTACCGACTAACGCTAATTTTAACACATTTTCTGTCGTGATTTCAACGACCTCTACATTGCCACCATCTGCCACTAAATAGGGTCTAATGCTATCTAAGGCTGTTTGGATTCTGGGATAGAGTGGGTGATTTTCCATGCTTGTGTTTATTGTGCGTTGTTTATCGCGATTTGCTGCGCCAAATTAGCCGCAATTTGTCCAAATGCATCGGCCGTCGGACCTTCTTCCGCCGCGATCGGTTTTCCCGCATCACCGGCTTCCCGAATTCCTTGTACCAATGGCACCTCTCCTAAAAAGGGAACCTTATATTTCGTCGCTAATTCCTTGCCGCCATCTTTGCCAAACAAATAATATTTATTGTCGGGCAATTCCGCCGGTGTGAAATAAGCCATATTCTCTACCAAGCCCAAAATAGGCACGTTGATGCTATTTTGTTTGAAAAATTGCAATCCTTTTGTCGCATCTGATAAGGCCACTTTTTGTGGAGTAGTGACGATTACGGCTCCGGTCAATTTGATCAATTGTACCAATGTCAAGTGAATATCAGATGTTCCTGGAGGTAAGTCGATTAATAAATAATCTAATTCTTCCCAATTCGTATCGCCAAAGAACTGACGCAAAGCTTGCGTCATCATTGGACCACGCCATGGCACAGGGCTTTCCGTAGGCGCTAAAAAGCCCATCGAAATTAACTTAATGCCATATTGGTTAATGGGTTGAATGCGATTTTTGCCATTCACTTCTTGCACCAATGGTTGCATGTCTTCTGCACCAAACATCACCGGAATCGAAGGACCCGAAATGTCGGCATCTAAAATACCTACTTTGGCACCTGCCTTTTTCAAAGCCATCGCCAAATTCGCCGTAACCGTAGATTTACCTACACCCCCTTTGCCAGAAGCCACCGCAATGACATTCTTAACACCTGGAATTAAGGGATCTTGCTGTTGGATAGACGTAACCTCTGCGGTCATGTTGATGACAACTTTTAGGTCTGGATGCACCAAATTATGAATAGCACCCTCGCAATCTTGTCTGATTTTTTCCTTCAGCGGACAAGCGGGTGTGGTCAAAACGACTGTAAAGCGAACCTCGCCCACGCCCAATTCAATATCTTTAATCATACCCAAAGTCACCAAATCCTTTTTCAGATCGGGTTCTTGGACCGTGCTCAACGCACCCAAGATGATTTCTTTCGTTACACTCAATTCTCCCATAATACGTTCTTTCCTTTCAAACCTCAAATATAGGGCTTTGTATTAAGATAAGGCCAATATTTGTTGGTCTATTTTTGCCAACATCTTAGATGAATCAATACTTGATTTGGCATCCTCAATTTCCTTCCGCAGCCGTAATAAGATTTCGCGATGTTGCGCGTACAGCAAGGGATGCGGTCGATGTTCAAGGGTTCGTAGCATTTCTTCCCATTTTTTGGCGATATCTAATAAATCATCCTCGAAATGAGCCTGTTTGAAACGCTTGTAAATGTATTCTACTGCTTGTTCGGTGGGATGAATCATGTCCGACTGGTAAAATCGGTAATCGCGTAATTCGTCCATCATGATTTCATAAGCGGGGAAATAGCTCACTTGATCTGGAAATTTCTTCGCCAAAGTATCTGCCGCCACCCGCAAAATGGCTTTAGATGTCGCATTTTCGGGTATCCCGTCTCGCGTATGTCGGACGGGCGAAACGCTTAGGATAATTTTTTGCAATGGGTTTTCTCGCAAAAAGCTTTCGTATGCCAAACAAATTTCTTCCACCGTGCTTTGTTTCTTGATAAATCGCGAAGCGGCCTGTTTATGGCAGTTGGCAATTGCCCTTCCCAATTGTTGATCCTCGTAATAAAAGGCCGTCCCCCAGGTGATAATCAGGAAATTGCTAGACTTTAAAAATGCGATCGTTTTCGACTTGATTTCTGCGAGTCTCGTTAAAAAGTCCGTGGGATTCTCGCCCATAAATTGCGAATGAAAATCCGGATGGACATAAAAATTCCCTTGTTGGTATAAATCGCTCGCTTGTAAATTTTGCTCACGTAATCCCTGCAAAATTTTCAGCGGATGGAACATCGTACCCAAAGCCTGATTAGAAACTTCCAAAGGCAATTGATCCAAACGCTTTCCCATGTTTTCCGCAAAACAGGATCCGATGCAAAGGATTTGGCTGTTCGGTTCTATCAGGTGGGTAGCGCGCGGGATGGAGAAGGTGGTGGTGAGGTTGATCATATGTAAATCCCCAGGCTGAAGCCTGGGGTTATTAAAATATATAGCCTCAGGCTACAGCCTGGGGGGAGTCGACGCGAAATCGCGTCTTAACTTTGGCAATCCTCTAAGGTTTGCCAAAGGAAAATGCCTACAATCCTTTCGCCCAACGATTCATTTTATTTTCCATGACATCCAATGGCATATTGCCATCTTTCAAGATTTCATCGTGGAAATCGGAAAGCTTAAATTTAGGTCCTAATTCCTTGCTCAAGCGTTCGCGAATCTCGCGGATTTTCAATGCCCCAATTTTATAGGAAAGTGCCTGCGCTGGAATCGCCATGTAGCGTTCGATTTCGGCAACGGTTCCTTCTTCGCTGAGTGGTTCATTGTCCATCATGTACTTGATGGCTTCCTCTCTCGTCATGTTTTTTGCGTGCATCCCTGCATCCACGACAAGTCTAATCGCCCGGTGCATTTCATCACCTAAAGCTCCCATATATTGGTATGGATCCGTATATAAACCCAATTCTTTTCCTAAGCTTTCCGTATAAAGTGCCCAACCTTCTGCATAGGCCGAGTTGCCACCGAAGCGACGGAATTTAGGCAATTGGCTATTTTCTTGTTGGAGACTCACTTGGTAATGATGTCCTGGTATCGCCTCGTGCAAGAATAAACTTTCCATGCCGGAAGTGGTATTGAATTTGGTCGCGTCTAAAATCGGTACATAGAAAATACCGGGACGAGTTCCATCTTCGGATCCTTGGAAATATTCCGCTGATGCAGATGCCGCACGGAATGCTTCGGTTTGACGAATCTCAAATGGCGTTTTGGGAACTCGGCCAAACATCGTCTTTAATGCTGGTTCCATCTTTTTGTGAATCGCATGAAAAGCAGCTAGTACTTCAGCTGGTGTCTTGTATGGATAGAATTTAGTATCCGTTTTCATGTGCGCGAAGAATTCTGCCAATGTTCCTTTGAATCCGACTGACTGCTTCGTTTTCTCCATTTCCGTCCGAATACGCTTCACTTCGGATAAACCGGTTTGGTAAATTTCCTCCGCAGGTTTATCTGTGGTCGTCAACACGCGAATTAAATATTGATAATATTTAGCTCCATTCGGAATGGCTGAAATACCCGTAGTCGTACGGGATTTTGGTAGGTATTCCGTTTGAAGATATTGTGCCAAACGTGCGTAGGCAGGCACGATCTCCGACTGGATTATTTGCGTGTATTCTTGTGTGAATTTCGCTTTGTCGGCCGCCGTGAAATCCTTTGGAAAATTATTCAATGGACCGTAAAAAGTGCTTTGTTTGATATCAGTCACGTTGAACGATTGCAATTGCGGAATGATTTTTTGAACTAAAGCCTTTGGCAAAACAATGTTTGCTGCAACGCCTTTTTTGAAATAAACGATGCTCGAATCCATGTATGCGGCCCCGATGTGCATGCGTTTTTCCCAGTTTTCATAATCCTTTTTCGTGGCGAAGGGTTGCATCACGGAACCGCTGCCCAATTGCGCAAAGGTCAAGTGAAAGCCATAAAATTGGTTTAAGGGCATTAAATTGTCTTGAAATGTCAAGCCCTCTAATCCCAATTCGATGTCACGCTTCAAGATATCAAAGGTGATTTGGTCATTCGCATCTAATTTCTCTCGATCGATTTCGCCTAAACTCGTTTGCGTTTTCGCTAAGAGTGCCTTGATTTTTGCACGATGTGCATCCGTGAAATCAATGTTTAATTGATCGTTGTAACGATTGTCGCCATTGGCCGTCGCCGCAACGGGGTTGAGTTTCAATTGCTCCTCGTAGTACGTATCCACAAGTGTGCTGAGTTCTTTCTTGGCATCGCCTGATTTACAAGAAACGAAGGCCAGCAAGCATAATAGGTAAGTCAGTTTTTTCATTATGTTGATTTAGAATTTCGAATATAAAAAGAAAGCGGAACAACACCTGCATGCCTTGCGCATTTGTCCTTTTTCTACAAAAGGTAATTTCGCCAAAAATTCTATATTTGTAGTTTGCATCACATATCAACACCTAAGCATTTATCAATTTATGTCAAATAGGGGAGCTGAACGCGAACGACTGAGTCTTCGTAACGATAATAAAGGTTGGAAAAAGTGGGGGCCTTACTTGACAGAGCGTCAGTGGGGCACGGTTCGTGAAGATTATTCAGCCAGCGGAAATGCCTGGGAGACGATTTCACATGATATGGCTCGCTCGAAAGCCTATCGCTGGGGTGAAGAGGGAATCGGTGGAATTTCAGATAATAAACAACATGTTTGTTTTGCTTTTGCCTTTTGGAATCACCGCGATCATATCTTAAAAGAACGCTTTTTTGGCCTTACGGGTAATGAATCAAATCACGGGGAAGACGTGAAGGAATTGTATTATTACCAAGATTCTACACCTACGCACTCCTACCAAAAAATGCTGTATAAGTATCCGCAGCATACATTTCCCTATCAAAAACTCATCGACGAAAGCAAAAAACGCACCCGTTTAGAGCCGGAATATGAGTTGATGGACACGGGCATCTTCGATAAAAATGAGTTTTTCGACATCTCCATGGAATATGCCAAAGGGGATGAACAAGATATTTTAATTCAGGTAACGGTGGAAAACCGTTCTAAAGTAGCTGCGCCGATCACGGTATTGCCAACGATTTGGTACCGAAATACCTGGTGCTGGGGCTACGAAAAGTATAATTATAAACCGATGTTGACGGGCGTAGGTCATTCCTTTATCGAGGTGGATCATCGCGTCGTAGGCCGCTTTAAATTATATGCTGAAGATGCGGATGAGTTCTTGTTTTGTGATAATGAGACCAATTTCGACCGTTTACACGGTTCGCCGAATCTTTCCCATTTTACAAAAGATGGCATCAACGATTACATCGTCAATAAAAATAAACACGCCGTCAATCCGAATCACATCGGTACCAAAGCATCCGTTCGCTATTCGGCGAAGATTCCGGCAGGTGGGAAGAAGGTATTTCGTTTGCGTTTAACTACTCTGACCTTGCGTGAACCCTTCGCGGATTTTGATGAAATCTATGCAGCCCGATTGAAAGACGCGGACGATTTTTACGCAGATTTACAAAAAGATATTCAGGACGCGAGCATGCGTAATTTGCAGCGTCAGGCCTATGCGGGTATGTTGTGGACCAAACAATGGTATTATTACAATGTATTCGAATGGATCAAAGGGGATCCTGCCATGCCAAAACCGGATGCTTCTCGGAAGCTCGGTCGAAACAGCACCTGGCGCCACATGTATGCGGCGAATATCCTTTCCATGCCAGATAAATGGGAATATCCTTGGTTTGCGGCATGGGATTTGGCCTTCCATACCTTGCCATTGGCACGTTTGGATCCTGATTTTGCCAAACGCCAATTAGCTGTAATTCTGCGCGAATATTACATGCACCCGAATGGGCAGATTCCTGCTTATGAATGGTCATTCTCGGATGTGAACCCTCCCGTGCACGCTTGGGCGACATGGAAGGTTTACGAGATCGACAAGGAGATGAATGGGGGCAAAGGGGATGTCGTTTTCTTGGAGCGTATTTTCCATAAATTATTGCTGAATTTCACCTGGTGGGTGAATTTGAAAGACGAGGGAGGAAATAACATTTTTGGAGGTGGTTTCTTGGGTATGGATAATATCGGGGTGTTTGACCGTTCGGCACAATTGCCTACGGGTGGGCACTTGGAACAAGCGGATGGAACGGGATGGATGGCGATGTACAGCTTAAATATGTTGCGCATTGCTTGTGAGATTGCCTTGGAAAATCCGGTGTATCAAGATATGGCTTCCAAATTCTTCGAACATTTCTTACACATCGCCGGTGCGATGCAGTCGATCGGTGGAGATAAGTTAAACCTTTGGGATGAGGACGACCAATTCTATTATGACATGTTGCATAAGGAAGATGGGTCTGCCGAATTGTTGAAAGTACGTTCGATGGTGGGCTTGATTCCACTATTTGCCGTTGAGGTGTTGACCTCGGATATGTTGGAGAAATTACCAGCTTTCAAACGCCGTGTGGAATGGGTGTTGAACAACCGACCGGATTTGGCGAGTTTGATTTCGCGTTGGTATGAGCCGGGCAAAGGGGAGAGTCGTTTGCTCTCGATCTTGCGTGGTCACCGGATGAAGATGATTATGAAGCGGATGTTTGATGAAACCGAATTTTTATCGGATTATGGCATTCGTTCCTTATCGAAATACCACAAGGAAAATCCCTACAAATTTGCCATTGAAGGCGGAACGCTGCAGGTTGATTATACCCCAGCGGAGTCGACGGGCAGTATGTTTGGGGGTAACTCCAACTGGCGTGGCCCGATTTGGTTCCCGATGAATTATTTGATTTTGGATTCCTTGAGCAAGTTCTCGGATTATTATGGTTCGGATTACGAGGTAGAATTCCCAACGAATTCCGGCGAAATGATGAACATCAAAGATGCCGCTGAAGGGGTTTCTCGACGCTTATTAGCCATGTTTGTGCCGAATGAAAAGGGCGTTATACCGATGTACGATGGGCATGAGAAATTACATGAGGATTCCCATTTGTTCTTTGAGTACTTTGACGGAGATACCGGAAAGGGCTTGGGAGCGAATCATCAAACCGGTTGGACCGGCTTAATCTCTGAAATTATCCTTCAATTACATAAAAAATAATGCAAACACCCGAAGAGCGTTTCGCGGCCTTAGGCCTTGTTTTACCCCCAGCACCGAAACCTTTAGGGGTTTATAAACCGGGTTTGCAGGTAGGGGAATTTTATTATGTTTCGGGCCATGGTCCTGTCATGCCAGATGCATCCTTGATCATAGGTCGGATCGGTGCGGATATGGACATCGAGGCGGGGAAGCATGCTGCCCAACAAGTGGGCCTTACCATTTTAGCCACCTTAAAGGCACAATTAGGTTCGTTGAATCGGGTAAAACGGGTGATTAAGGTTTTGGGGATGGTCAATGCGACGGATGATTTTTTGCGTCATCCCTATGTGATTAATGGCTGTTCAGAATTATTTGCCAAAGTTTGGGGTGAAGAAAACGGCATCGGTGTTCGTTCTGCCGTGGGTATGGGGACCTTGCCGGATAATATACCGGTGGAGATTGAGGCGATGTTTGAGCTAGACAATTAAACGTGATACATCACGTTTAATTGTCTAGCAGTCGCTAGTCACTAGTCGCTAGTCTTTTTGGCAAAGCATTTAGAGACGAGATAATCGCGTCTTTTTTCTTTGGCAATCCTTTCAGGTTTGCCAAAGTTTGAGGCGCTTTGCGCCGATTCCCCAGACTGAAGTCTGGGGTTATAAATTTTGATTGTTTGTTATGGGTTGATTTGAGGCGCTTTTTGCGCCGATTCCCCAGACTGAAGTCTGGGGTTATAACCCCAGGTTTTAACCTGGGGAGTAGACGCGAGGTATCGCGTCTATACTAAGCCGAAATTTCTAACATCCTTTTCAGCGCCTTATACGCCGGCACACGGATGGATTCTTCTAAATTGATTTCAGGTAATTCGTAGTACAAGGCATTGTACAACTTCTCCAAGGTATTCATTTTCATGTAAGGACATTCCGAACAAGCACAGGTGTTTTGCTCATTCGCCGGTGCTGGAATCAAATGCTTATGCGGTACAGATTGCTTCATTTTGTGCATGATGCCTGCCTCGGTAGCTACAATGAACGTAGAGTTTGAAGAGGTTTCCACGTATTTCAACAAGGCCGTCGTCGAGCCAACGTAATCCGCTTCTTTCAAGATGATTTCCTTGCATTCTGGGTGGGCGATCAACAAAGCGTCTGGGTATTCCTTTTTCAAGGCCGCTAATTTCTCTAAGGAAATGTCGATGTGCACCATGCAAGCGCCTTCCCAAAGAATCAATTCCCGACCGGTTTTGTGTGCCACGTAGCGACCTAAATTCGCATCCGGTGCGAAGATGATTTCACGATCCGCTGGAATTGACTCGACGATTTGGACCGCATTGGATGAGGTACAAATGATGTCGGTCATGGCCTTGATTTCGGCTGAGCAGTTGATGTATGAAACAACAATTGCATCGGGATGAGCTGCTTTTAATGCCGCAAATTCCGAAGCTGGAACCGAATCCGCTAAAGAACATCCCGCGTTGAAGTCCGGAACCACTACTTTTTTTGAAGGGTTTAGGATTTTAGCTGTTTCACCCATGAAATGCACGCCACAGAAGACGATTAAATCTGCCTCTGTTTTTTCAGCGGCTTGGGACAAACCGAGGGAATCGCCAACATAATCAGCTAATTCCTGGATTTCACCATCCACATAATAATGTGCTAAAATCACCGCGTTTTTCTCCTTTTTCAGGCGCTGGATTTCGGTAATTAACTCAACACCTTTGGGGGTGGAGCGGGCGATGTAGCCAACTGATGTTGCTTCTTCTATTAGATTCATTTCGCTTTGAGGCTAAGGTCTAAACTTTTCACTTGGTGGGTTAAGGCACCCACGGAAATATAATCAACCCCTGTTTCGCCATAGGCGCGGAGTGTTTTTTCATTGATTCCACCGGAGGCTTCGGTTACGAACCGACCGTCAATTTTCCGGATAGCAGCGCGGAGGCGATCGGGGCTGAAATTGTCCAACATGATTCGTTGGACGCCACCGATGGCCAAAACCTGGTCTAATTCGTCTTCGTTGCGCACTTCGATTTCAATGGCTAAAGGTTCTGGTAAGGACGCATTGTAGGTAAATGCTTTTTCTAATGCCGCTTGGATTCCACCTGCAAAGTCGACGTGATTGTCTTTGATGAGGATCATGTCGAACAAACCATAGCGGTGATTTACTGCGCCACCAATCTTGCAGGCCCATTTTTCCGCCAAACGGAAGTTGGGCGTCGTTTTCCGCGTATCCAACAATTTGGCACGCGTACCTTCTAAAATATTGACTAATGAGCGCGTGTATGTCGCGATTCCCGACATCCTTTGCATGCAGTTCAGTACCAAACGTTCCGCTTTTAAAATGGATTGGGAGGAACCTGTTACTTCCAAAACGACTTGACCCGGTTCGATCCAAATGCCATCGTGGATGAAGACTTTCACCTGCAAGGACGCGTCCACTTCCTTGAAAATCGCCAAAGATAATTCTACCCCAGCGAGAATTCCGCGGTCTTTCACCAACAATTGTGCTGTACCATTCGCATCAGCAGGGACGGTGGAAAGGGAGGTATGATCTCCATCGCCAATGTCCTCAGCGAGGGCAGCTTGGATAAAAGCTTGTACGTAAGTGGGCGCTAAATAATTGAACATGTCGATTTTTTGGAAAGGCAAATTTACGAAAATTCCATTCCGAATTGATTTCTAAGAAAATTATCCTATTTTTGCTACTTATCATGCAAAAGAAGGTAAACGTATTTCATTTATTGTTGTTTATGCCCGTGCTGTTTTGGCTCGTGGCTAAACCAATATCGTTCGTTAAGGCCGACCAAGCAAAGGTAAAAACGGAGAAACAGCAAAAGACGATTCAAGTCGCTGAACAGCATGTTTACCAAACAAGCTCTAGTACCCAACTCGATTTTCCGCAGGATTTTGTATTCCCTAGCCTTCACGTAATCATCGCGAAGGTTTCTTCTACAGCCATTAAATTGCCTTCGGTGGTCCATCGGACGCAATTTATGCGCATTTTATTAACTCAATTTATTGCCACACTGGCGCCGTGAAATCAGTCGCTAGTCACTAGTCGCTAGTCACTAGTCGCTAGTCGTCAGCCGCTAGTCAAATGACCAACGTCTAATGTCTAATGTCTAACGTCTAAAGTCTAACGACTATTATTTACAATTTTTTATTTACAATTTAACTTAAAGTTATGCGTTACAAAAGTGCCGTTATTTGGCTGTCTACGATTATTTCAGCCTTATGTATTTTCTTCCTATCGTTTACATGGAAGTCAAACCAATTAAAAGATCAAGCAATTCAATATGCGACTACAGCCGATGGTAAGGTAGATGCAGCGAAGCGTTTGCATTTCATTGATTCCCTTTGGAAGCAACCGGTTTACATCGGATATACCTTACAAGAAGTTACGCAATATGCCTTGCAAAAAGGTCTTGACTTAGAAGGTGGTTTACACGCGGTTTTGGAGGTTTCTCCAGTAGAAATCTTGCGTGCCCTTTCTGGACAATCCAACGACCCGAATTTCGAGAAGGCTTTAGCAGAGGCAAGTGCTGCACAAGCGACTTCGACGTCATCGTTTAATGAGTTGTTCTACGAGGCATTTGCTCGTATTGCTCCGAAACAATCGTTGGCATCTGTATTCTCAAACTCGGTAAACCGTGGAAAAATTTCTTCTACTTCATCAGATGCGCAAGTGAAGCGTGTGATTGATGCGGAGATTGACGGTGCTGTGGATCGTGTTTACAAGATTATCCAAGCGCGTATCGATAAATTTGGTGTTGCGAATCCAAACATCCAACGTTTGCCAGGTTCAAACCGTATTCAAGTAGAATTGCCAGGGGTAGAGAACCCAGAGCGTGCACGTAAATTATTATCAGGTGCAGCGAAATTAGAATTTGTTGAGTGTTATGAATTGAACGAATATGGTGCAGGTTTAAATGCCTTAGGCGCGATTTTAGAGCGTGAGGCGAAGGCTCCAGCAGTAGCAGCTACAGCAGCAGCTCCAGCAGCGAAAGATACAGCAGCGAATGCATTGGCATCTCAATTAGCAGCTCCAGCGAAAGATTCTGCAGGTAAAGCGAAGGCAGATACGTCAGGTTCAGCCTTGACGAAATTGTTTATCCAAATGGGTAATGGTATCGGTGTATACGTAAAAGATACAGCGCGTGTGAATGCATTGTTCCGTCGTGCAGATGTGAAAGGTTTCTTCCCAGCGAATTTGAAATTTGCTTGGGCAGCGAAAGGTGTTCCTGCAACGAATGGCGATGAGATCTTAGCATTAGAAGCATTGAAACAAGCGGAAGGCCAAAAGGCTCCTTTGGAAGGTGATGTGATTACAGATGCTGCACAAGATTTTGACCAAACAGGTCGTGCAGAAGTAACGATGTCCATGAACGGAACAGGTGCTCGCATCTGGAAAAACTTGACAGGCGCGAACATCGGTCGTCGCATTGCGATTGTATTGGATGGTTATGTGTATTCTGCTCCGGTTATCAACGGTGAGATTCCAGGTGGTCGTTCTTCGATCTCAGGTAGCTTCACGGTAGAAGAAGCAAAAGATTTAGCGAACGTATTGAAAGCAGGTAAATTGCCAGCTCCTACACGTATCGTGGAAGATGCATTCGTAGGTCCATCATTGGGTGCGGAGGCGATCAACCAAGGCTATATGTCGATGTTATTAGGTTTGTTATTGGTTATCGTGTTCATGGTCGGTTACTATGGCGCTCCAGGATGGATGGCGAATTTGGCCTTGTTCTTCAACGTATTCTTCATCGCGGGTGTATTGGTTCAAATCCAAGCAGCTTTGACTTTGCCAGGTATCGCGGGTATCGTGTTGACATTGGGTATGGCGGTAGATGCCAACGTATTGATCAACGAACGTATTCGTGAGGAATTACACAAAGGAAAAGGTTTATTGGAAGCCATCAATGTTGGTTACGAGAAAGCATTAAGCGCGATTTTGGATGGTAACATCACGACAGTATTGATCGGGGTGATTTTGATCATCTTCGGTTCAGGTTCTGTGAAAGGATTTGGGGTAACACTTTGTATCGGTTTGGTTACGTCGGTATTCTCTGCAGTTTACATCTCACATTTATTGGTGAATTGGATGGCAAAACGTGCGATCAAAGCTGGTAAAGAGAAGGAAATGACGTTTGAGACATTCATCTCACGTGATTTGTTCAAAGGCATGAACTTTGATTTCATCGGAAAACGTAAGTATTCATACTGGTTCTCTTGGTTGTTAATCGCTGCAGGTGCTATCGTTGTGATTATGCAAGGTGGTTTCAACTTAGGTGTTGACTTCAAAGGTGGACGTTCGTATGTGGTTGAGTTTAACCAAGCAGTTCCTACGGATAAAGTAAAAGAAGCTTTGGCAGATGATTTCGGTGGAAAAGGTGTTGAGGTGAAGACTTTCAACGGTCCTACGAAATTGAAGGTGACTACTTCTTATTTAGTAGAAGATGAGTCGATTGTTGCGAACAACACGGTTCGTACGGCATTGGAAACAGGATTGAAGGATTTCGCTGCAAATGCTCCAAAAGTAGTTTCTGAGTCGAAAGTAGGTGCGACCGTAGCAGATGATATCTTGATGCAATCGTTTGTATCGATTTTCTACGCCTTGATCGCGATCTTTATCTACATCTTGATTCGTTTCCGTAAATGGCAATATTCATTAGGCGGTATTGTTGCCTTGTTACACGATACATTAGTAGTATTGGGTATGGTCGGTATCGTTCGTTTGTTCGGTTTCGAATTGGAAATTGACCAAGTATTCATCGCGGCGGTCTTGACGGTGATTGGTTATTCAATTAACGATACCGTGGTCGTATTTGACCGTATTCGTGAGGAAATTGGTGTGAATCCAGATTTGGGTAATAAGGCCTTGATGATCAAAACAATCAATGAGTCAATTAACCATACGATGTCACGTACAGTAATGACGGCAACAACGGTATTCTTGGTAGTAACGGTGTTGTTGATTTTCGGTGGTGATGTATTACGTGGATTCTCATTCGCGATGTTCGTCGGGGTTGTATTTGGTGCATATTCTTCTATTTTTGTAGCGGCGCCAATCGTAATCGACCTAGGAACATCTTCGAAACCAAAGAAATAAGTTCTCATGCCGGTTGCTCGAAAGGGTGACCGGCATTTATATATTCCAACAAATTAATCAACTATGAACAACAGTATCTGGAGAAAGAAACCCATGCACATGTTTGAGCAAGACATGCAAAAAAGCGAGCTCAAACGCGTATTGGGAAAATGGAGCCTAACGGCGATTGGTATCGGTGCGATTATTGGTGGGGGTGTTTTTGTATTAACAGGAACAGCCGCGCATTTTCACGCAGGACCTGCCTTAGCGATTTCATTCATTATTGCAGGTATCGGCTGTATTTTTGCCGCGCTTTGCTATGCCGAATTTGCGGCGATGTTACCAGTAGAGGGTAGTGCCTATGCCTATGCTTACGGAACCGTAGGTGAATTATTTGCCTGGATTATCGGTTGGGGACTAATCCTCGAGTACGCCATGGGTGCGATGACGGTTGCGGTATCGTGGTCGGGCTATTTCAATAAACTCTTACATCTCTTTGGGATACATTTACCTGCCAACTTAACCAATGACCCGGTGTCATTTGGTGGGGCTTCGGTTAATTTACCAGCTTTGGTGATTGTTTGGTTTGTGACTTGGATCTTGGTTAAAGGGATCAAAGAGGCAGCGAGTGCGAACAATTTAATCGTGGTATTGAAAGTAGCGGTGATCTTGTTTGTGATCATCATGGGTGCGTTTTACATTGATGTGGCCAACTGGACTCCATTCATTCCGGAGGAAACATTGGTACAACATGAGAATGGAGAGATGTTGCCTGCGTATGGATGGGGTGGTATCATCTCAGGTGCATCGGCGATTTTCTTTGCATACATTGGATTTGATGCGGTGTCTACCCAAGCGGGTGAGGCAATCAATCCGAAGAAAGATATGCCATTCGCGATCATTGCTTCCTTGTTGATCTGTACTGTATTGTACATCGCGGTATCTTTGGTATTAACAGGTATGATTAACTACAAGAACATTACGGGTGATGCGTTAAAAGCGCCAGTTGCCTATGCATTTGATGTTGCGGGTCAGCCTTGGGCGGTATTTGTGATTACAGCAGCAGCGACAGCAGGTTTGCTTTCGGTGATGTTGGTGATGATGTTGGGCCAAACGCGTGTCTTCTTAGGCATGGCGAAAGATGGTTTATTGCCAAAGTTCTTTGCGGAGGTACACCCTACGTTTAAGACACCTTGGAAATCGACGATTTTGGTCGGAGCTGTGGTTTCAATCGTAGCCGGTTTTACTCCAATTTCATTATTGGGTGATATGACGAGTTTTGGTACCTTATTTGCCTTTACGATGGTATGTTTAGCGGTATGGATTTTACGTTTCCGTGATCCAAACCGTGATCGTCCATTTAAGGTTTCAGGATTGAACATCGTGGCTCCTTTGGGAATCTTGGTGAATACCTTTTTGATTTTGAATTTAGGTCGGACAGCCCAAATCTTCGCTTTAGCGTGGTTGGTGTTCGGTTTGGTGGTCTACTTCTTGTACGGCCGACCGAAGTCGCACTTGAATACGAGAGAGTAAATGGAAAGCCCCTGTGTAAGGGGCTTTTTTATGGGCTTTTTTCTCTTTGGCAAAGCTTCGCGCTTTGCCAAAGGTTGAGGCGCTTTTTGCGCCGATTCCCCAGACTAAAGTCTGGGGTTATAAATAACCCTAGGCTTCAGCCTAGGGATTCCAGCCGAAGGCAGGTGGGCGACATCCTATCTCTATAACCCTAGGCTTCAGCCTAGGGATTCCAGCCGAAGGCAGGTGGGCGACATCCTATCTCTATAACCCTAGGCTTTAGCCTAGGGATTCCAGCCGAAGGCTGGTGGGCGACATCCTATCTCTATAGCCCTAGGCTTCAGCCTAGGGATTTCAGCCGAAGGCTGGTGGGCGACATCCTATCTCTATAACCCTAGGCTTCAGCCTAGGGATTCCAGCCGAAGGCTGGTAGGCGAGACATTCTTCATGTTCTCAGACTTAGGTTAACTATTTGAGATTATCAGTATTAAAGGGACACATTGATAATAAATTTTATACATTTGCATTGGATTGGGTGTAGCCTGGTCGGTAGAAGAGTCAATGTTTTTCGCATTGGCTCTTTTATTTTTATCTGAGTAATATCTTTTTCAAAGGTTGAAGGATTTTCTTTGCTATAATATCAAAAGCAGGATTCAGAGCTTGTACATTTAATAGATATTTGGCTATCGGATAGGCTGTTAAATCGGCAATTTGTAAGCCAACTAAACCTTCTTTTTTATGATTGAATTTGAAGGTAATACGCAAAGAATTGAATGATTCAGCCGAGTTTTTGTAAGTTCCATTTGAAATAATTTTGGTAATATGAGAGGCTAATTTATTATCCTCTTTTTCACCTCTTTTTTCTAAAACGATAACTAACTCATTTAGATTTGTTTGATTCTTTAAATGTGAAATACATAAATCAAAGACAGAAGAAAGGCACAACTCATAGGGGTCATTTCCTAAATTTCCATATTTTTTCACGTAGTTGAATTTATTAAGGCCTACAGGAATTATCCAATATGAATGGTTCTCAAGCGTTTTATTTAGTTCTCGGTAAAATTTTAATTTAGTTTTTTCATCTAGCAAAATTTTAAATGCATTAGCACATTTTCTTATATCACGCGAGTGAAAAATAGGTGAATTATCTCGCCAAAAAAATGATTTCAATTTCGTTATTTCTGATTTTAAAATTTCATTTTCATTGTCGGATATAAGTATGCCACACAGGAGAAATATCGGAAAATGAAAGTCAATTTTGCTCAGACCATGGTCCCCGCATTCATCAATGAATAGATAGTATTTCATGATGGAAAATAATAGAATATAGGTAGGGTAAGGGTACCAGTTATCACAATATCAGCTTGTTGATTATAAGACTAAGAGTTTTAAGTTAAAACCTGTAGAGCCCCAGGTTAAAACCTGTAGATCCCCAGACTAAAGTCTGGGGTTATAAATAGCCCTAGGCTTTAGCCTAGGGATTCCAGCCGTAGGCTGGTGGGTGAATTTCATCATATTCACCGACTGTCTTCAGATCCCCAGACTGAAGTCTGCAGATCCCCAGGTTAAAACCTGTAGAGCCCCAGACTAAAGTCTGGGGTTATAAATAACCCTAGGCTTTAGCCTAGGGATTTCAGCCGAAGGCTGGTGGGCGACATCCTATCTCTATAACCCTAGGCTTCAGCCTAGGGAATCGATGCTGCGCATCTCAAACTTAGGCAAAGCGCGAAGCTTTGCCTAAGAGATAAAGGTTTGCCAAAGAGCTATTTTTGGCGTATTTTTGCAGCTTGATTTATCATTATGCAAAAGCTTGACGCGGAAATTGCCAAACGACGGACCTTTGGTATCATCTCTCACCCCGATGCGGGAAAAACAACCCTGACAGAAAAATTGCTACTCTTCGGAGGGGCCATTCAAACGGCAGGGGCCGTAAAATCGAATAAAATTAAGAAGGGGGCGACCTCCGACTTCATGGAAATCGAGCGCCAAAGAGGGATCTCGGTGGCGACGTCTGTGATGACTTTTGAGTACAATGATGTAAAAATCAACATCTTGGATACGCCGGGTCACAAGGACTTTGCGGAAGATACCTATCGGACTTTGACGGCCGTGGATTCCGTGATTTTGGTGATTGACTGCGTGAAGGGTGTCGAGGAACAAACAGAACGATTGATGGAAGTTTGTCGCATGCGCAAGACGCCTGTGATTATTTTCATCAATAAAATGGACCGTGAGGGCCAAAACCCGTTTGACCTACTGGACGAATTAGAACAGAAATTAGGCATCTCGGTGCGTCCTTTGACATGGCCGATTAATATGGGCCAAAACTTCAAAGGCGTTTACCATTTGTTGGATCGTTCCTTGAACTTGTTCTCAGCGAATAAAACGAAGATTGAAAAGAATGTCGTGTCAGTAGATATCGCAACGCCGGAATTGGATGCACGTGTGGGTGAACGTGATGCGAACCAATTGCGCGAAGATGTCGATTTGATTGAAGGGGTTTACGAAACTTTTGACAGAGAAGAATATTTAAGTGGGGAGTTGGCGCCCGTGTTTTTTGGTTCGGCGGTCAATAACTTTGGTATCCAAGAATTGTTGGATACGTTTACCAAAATCGCTCCTCCGACCCAAGCGCGTGGTACGGATGTGCGTGTGGTGGAACCCAATGAAAAGAAATTTACCGGATTCGTATTCAAGATTCACGCGAATTTGGATCCGAAACACCGTGACCGGATTGCGTTCTTACGTATTTGTTCGGGCGTGTTTCATCGCAATACATTTTACCAACATATTCGTTTGAAGAAGAACGTTCGCTTCGCGAATCCGTATAATTTCATGGCGCAGGATAAAGAGGTCGTGGAGGAAGGATTCCCGGGGGATGTAATCGGTTTATACGATACGGGTACGTTTAAAATTGGCGATACGCTGACCGAAGGGGAGGTGATGAATTACCAAGGAATCCCGAGCTTCTCGCCGGAGATTTTCAAGGAATTGATCAATTTGGATCCGATGAAATCCAAACAATTGGAAAAGGGTATCGATCAGCTCACCGACGAAGGTGTTGCCCAGTTATTTACGCAACCCCAATTAGGTAATCGGAAGATTGTGGGAACGGTGGGAGACCTGCAGTATGAGGTAATTCAATACCGTTTGGAGCATGAATACGGGGCGAAGTGTCGCTTTGATGGCATGTCGGTGACCAAAGCTTGTTGGATCACCTCCGAAGACCCGAAAAAACTTCAAGAATTCGTTCGTTTGAAGGGCCAAAACATCGCACAAGATAAGGACGGAAATTACGTGTTCTTAGCTGAATCCGATTGGATTCTTCGCATGAACCAAACGAATAATCCCGAGATTGAATTCCACTTTACGAGTGAGTTTAAGTTGGCGTAAAAGTCGTTAGATCCCCAGACTAAAGTCTGGGGTTAATTTATAACCCTAGGCTAAAGCCTAGGGACTAGACGCGAAGTATCGCGTCTCTACACTAACCCCAGATCCTTCTGAATCACCCCAACCTTCTCCTGCAAAGCAGCAAAGGTCTTGTCGAAATCGGCAGCGGATGCCAAAGGTGCATTCACCGATACATAGAACTTAATCTTCGGTTCCGTGCCCGATGGACGCGCGGAGACTTTGGAGCCGTCGGCAAGGATGAGTTGGATGACGTTGGAAGCTTCGATGCCACGGCCTACGGTGATAGGTGTTTGGATTCCAGAAACTAAATCTGTCGAAACGAGGCCTTCGTAATCTAATACGGTTACCGGTTTAGAACCCGCCACGGATGCAGGAACGTTCGAACGCAGATTGATCATCATTTGCTTGATTTCCTCGGCGCCGGCTTTGCCCTTTTTAGTTAGGGAAATTAAGCCTTCGTAATAGAAATTATTCTCAATGTACATTTCGGCTAGGAAGTCGAACAGGGATTTGCCCTGATCTTTCGCGTAAGCTGTTAATTCTGCGATCATGGCACATGAGGCCACCGCGTCTTTGTCGCGGACTGCATCGCCAATTAAATAGCCGTAGGACTCTTCGCCACCGCCGATGAACTTTTCTTTGCCCTCCAACTCGCGGATGACCTGCGCGATGTATTTAAATCCGGTCAAGGTATTGTAACACGGCACGCCTTTGGACGCACACATTTTATCAATCAAATCCGTAGTCACAATCGTTTTGGCCACAAATTCATTGCCTTTCAAATCCGTTACTTTCAATAAGTAATACAGAATCAAACTTGCCATTTGGTTACCGTTCAACAGTACCCATTCGCCATGCTGGTTTTTCACGGCTGCACCCACGCGATCCGCGTCAGGGTCCGTGGCAATCACTAAATCCGCATCGATCGCTTTGGCTTTGTTTAAGGCCAAAGTCATCGCTTCTTTTTCCTCCGGATTAGGATATACGACCGTAGGGAAATTGCCGTTGGGAATTGCTTGTTCTTCCACGACCGTTACGGCCTCAAATCCTAATAGCTCTAATGCTTTGGGCACTAAGGTAATTCCCGTTCCATGGATTGGAGAGAAGACGATTTTAAGGTCTTTTTGACGTTGGATGACGTCTGGCTTCCGACAATTATCCTTAATCGTTGTCAAATAAGCGGCATCGATGGATTCGTCCAATAAATGTAATAGGGAATCATTGCCCTCAAATTTGATGTCGGCAACGGTGGAAATGGCATTTACCTCCGCTACGATGTTCTTGTCATGCGGCGCTACGACCTGCGAGCCATCAGCCCAATAAGCTTTGTAGCCATTGTATTCTTTGGGGTTGTGGGATGCGGTGATCACCAAACCGGCTTGGCAGCCCAACTCGCGTACGGTAAACGATAGCTGCGGGGTAGGGCGCAAGGCAGGGAAGAGGTAGACCTCAATGCCATTTGCGGTGAAGATATTCGCTGCGATGCGCGTGAATTCCGGAGAATTATTGCGGGAATCGTGCGCGATAGCCACCTTGATTTTTTGCTTAGGCAGACATTTGTTCAGGTAATTCGCAAAACCTTGTGTCGCAGCACCCACGGTGTACTGATTCATGCGGTTGCAACCTACGCCCATCTCGCCGCGCATGCCGCCCGTCCCAAATTCCAGGGATTTGTAGAAGGAATCCGTCAAAGCGGTCTGTTCGCCGGCAGCGATCATCGCTTGGATTTGTGTTTTGGTTTCGGCGTCATAGGGGCCGTTTAACCATTGGTCGATGTTTGCTTGGGTAGTTGCGTCAAATGTCATATCCTAATCGCTTAAATTTCTCCAGTAAAAACGTGTTTGGCAGGGCCAATTAAAAATATTTGGGTGAATCCGTCTGTGCTGTTTCCTTCGAATTGCACGGCTAATTCACCGCCTAAAGTCTTGATTTGAATGGGGCTAGGCATGCCTTTGGTGGCATTGGATACCAAAGCCGCTGCCGTCACGCCTGTTCCGCAGGAATAGGTCTCGTCTTCCACGCCGCGCTCGTAGGTCCGAACGAAGAGGGTTTGGGGATCTAATTTCTCCACGAAATTCACGTTGGTGCCATGTTGGCCTTGATAAGCCTCCGAGTAACGGATCGCTGCGCCGATGTTCTTCACGTCGGTGAATTGCACCTGTTGGACGTAACGCACCACATGCGGCGAGCCGGTATTGGTAAAATAATCGTCATCGTGCTGGGCGATATTTGCCACATCTTGCATTTGCAAGGCTATTTTTTCAGGTGTGATATGTGCCAAATGCGGGCCATCCACCGCGATAAAATGTGCTTTTTCTTGAACGATGCCTTGGTCGGCGGCAAAGCGTACTAAACATCTGCCACCATTTCCACACATCGTACCCTCGGTACCGTCTGAATTAAAATAAACCATGCGGAAATCGTAACCCTCAGCCATTTGGAGCAACATCAAGCCATCTGCACCTATCCCAAAACGGCGGTGGCACAGCTGTGCAATCGCGGGGGTATCGAGGTTAAAAGCTTGATTTCGGTCGTCAATGATGACAAAATCGTTTCCGGTTCCTTGGTATTTGTAAAATTGCATGACCCAATTTAAGAAAAATGTGGAAAGTATCGTGCTCGAATGACGTTAAGATGATGTTTTTCGTGCCCGGCAATCATCCAACACAGCGCCCGGACGGAAATCGAATTGCCGTTGGCCTGCCCTAATTGATTCGCCTGCGTCTCTGTCAAGGAGCTCATAAACAAGACATTGGCCTTACGAACCGCTTCGTATTGTTCGATGACTTGTGCCAAAGTCTGGTTTTCATAGCCCGCTTGTTGCATGTAGGCATTCTCGTCGAAACCGGGTAGGGATTGCGTCTCTCCCCGACTGATCGCTAGGGCGCGGTAGGAAAAGATCCGTTCGGTATCGATCATGTGTCCCAAGATTTGTTTGAGGCTCCATTTGCCAGCTGAGTAGGCGTAATTGCCGTCTTGCTCTGTTAGGCCTTTGTAGATTTGCAGGATTTCAGCCGTTTGGGCTTCATATACCTCAAAGAGATTTGCATCTGCGGGGAAATCCAAGTATTCGGCGAAATAGGGTGCGTTCGGGTATTCGTAGTTGGCAGGGAAATGCATGGTGTCGATGGGTTTATTCTCTTACCTTTGGCAAACCTCAAAGGATTGCCAAAGGTACAGGGGAAAAAGGAAAATGGGAAGCATAGAACAGATAAAGCGAATCAAGAAATTGATTTTTTAGGAAAGGGATGCTGATCCGCCAAAGTCGTGATTTTCAGTTGGATAAGCGTGTTCATCTCCACGATCCCTAATTTTTTCATATTTTTTTTCACGCATCTATTGCATCCAAGCAGAATTTCCCTAATTTTGTGCCACCAATTACAAGACGGTCCGGTAGTTCAGTTGGTTAGAATACATGCCTGTCACGCATGGGGTCGCGGGTTCGAGTCCCGTCCGGACCGCCAACTAAGAGAAAAGCCTCAGAGAAATCTGAGGCTTTTTTTTGCCCCTTCCTAAATGGGGGTGCAATAAATTGGATTATCCTAATCGATTCGGATGGTTCTTATTTATTCAAAATGTCTATATTAAATATCTTACTTTAGGAGACAAAGTTTTCTATAACACCATTACGAATATTCCTACCACTCTTAAATCAATCATATCATCTTCTTGAAGTACTATTTCATTGTGGCCGTCTTGATCAGTTAGGGGCTTTAAAATAATTGATTCATGGCTCCATTCTTCTTCAGATACATTTTTTGTGCTATGATATTCTTTCACGGTATAACCTGAGCCAAATTCAGAATCATGAATATTGGTTGATTCTACTAACACAATTTTCCCATTTCTGCTACCGCCGTCATCTTGTTTGAAAAGACAATATGATCCATTAGGTATTATTTTGTTCATTGATTCCCCAACTACTTTACATATAAAGTATCCATTTTGAACTGCGATATTAAAGGGTGGCTCAACCCAAGTTAATTCTGAGTGAACTTGTAAGTTGCTGAATTTACCAGCAGCAGCGGAAATATCAACTAGCGGAATCGAATTAACATATGGTTTAACTTCTTCATTACGTAATATTCTAAATGGAATTTCTTTTCTAAATGTTTGAATATGTTGAGACAAATATTCTCTTAATTCTTTGTTATAAGCGTAGATAAAAGTGCCTTTTATTCCACGATACATAATTGTCTTGTAAATATTGATAATGTACTCTTTTAAGATTTCAGGATCAGAAATCCCCTTTTTGCCATTAAGATCAAAATATTTACTCGGATCAATTTCAATACAATTCTTGCCTCTATTATAATTAATTTCTTTACCAAATATGACAGCAGCATAATTAAGGTCATATCCTTGAGTAGTATGGATACACCCTATTTCATCAAATGCTTTAGGCGAGTTTATCCAATCTTTATCGGTTGAGTTCCACTTAAACTTTAAACCATCTAGATCTATATCTGTCACGCTTGGGTCGGGCAATGGAGTTTGCTTTGGACTAGACAACCAAGGCCAAGAATATCCTGCAATCATTCTACATAATCCGAATTGATTTTCTTTTTTCAAAAGCTCAGAATGGAGATCGCCAAAATTCTCAAATAAAAATAAATCATAATTTTCTTCTTGATATTTTACAGGATTCGATCTACTTACATTCAACAAGTCATGAACAAATTGAATATAATTATTTCCGCCTTTAACTCTCATTTGAGATTTCAATTCAAGCAAAAGGGTATTTTCATCCTTTAGTATTTTGGTAAAATTACTCGCATCAACATCCGATGGCTTAACTGATTGGGCAGTATCATAGAAGAAAATTTGATTTTTACTGTTTGCAATTATCCAATCGAGTTCAGTTCCATTATTATCTAATCCCAACTTTTCATTATTCTTTTTGAAGGCACCCATCCAACTAATGTTTTTATATTGTCTTAGACGGTGTGCCTCATCTACGATAAGCAAATCATATTTTTCAATTGATTTAAATGTATCGGATGGATTTATTACCATGGAAGATTTCAGTCCAGGAATTTTTTTGAAAACACTTTCCAAAGATTCCCGTAGCGAAGTCATAGCAACTACTAACCCAATCTTTGCATTAGGAAATTTTTTCTTGAATTTAACGATGTAATTTATTTCACGTAATTCTTCATCATTAAGTTCATCGAGACGAATACTTTCAATATCAGTTGTCAACAGCTTCATTAAATATGTTGCGAGTATCGTTTTGCCAGTACCAGCGCTACCACTAATGACTATTTTAGATGATTTTGATGAGGTTAGACCTTCAAGGATTTCAAGAACTGAATTATATTGATCTTCATTTAATGACTTGTAGGGAGAATATTTAAACAGTTCTGAATTCTCAATTTCTGATAAAGATTTTGTTACGACCCTTTGCTCGACTAGTTTATTCCAAATTTCTTTAAAAAGATTTTTATAAAGGTCTTGTTGGTAGTATTTATGATTAATTAACCCATAATTACCATTTTGAAGTGCATAGGTTCCTTCTGAGCTGAGATATTGTATTAAGCTAGATTCTATATCAAGTGTTGCTGATTTGTTGAATTTATCAGAACCTATAATTGATATCTTATCAAGTTTGCGTCTTTCTGGATTAGCTAAATGATTTTTTATTCTACTTGCGGCATTTGTTGATTCTCCTACGTAGGCTAGTTTCAAAGAATCATTTTGAATAAAATAAACAAGGGGCCATTGGTTTTTAACCCATGTATTTTGTTCAATTCGAGATAATGATTCTTTTGTGAAATCGTATTTCTCTGAAACCTCAACAGAAAGCTCGAAAGACAAACTCATAGTTCATCGTATTTTTTTGCAGTTCCTTTTGCTTTTTCAACAGGGTATTTCTCTCCATTTTTAGAGATTTTGTCAAGGACAATTTCTCTAACATCTAATTTGTATTTTTCAGCTAACAGGAAAGAATATGCAAATACATCCGCTAATTCTTCTTTTATTTTTTCAGTATTTGCATTTTCAGAATTCTTCCATAAAAAAAGCTCTAACAATTCCCCTGCTTCGACGTTAATAGCTAATGCCAAGTCCTTGGGATTATGAAACTGCTCCCAATCTCTTTCATTTCTAAACTTTAGAAGCTCTTGAGTTATTTCTTCTATATCTTTCATCCCTGTATATTTTAAACTGAAATTAAATCTATTTTGTCAAATAGTCATATAGCGAATCTTGCACCGGTTGATTTAATTTAAATATCACCTTTACTACGGAAACACTCTTGCCATGATCGTCCAGAATTGTAGTCTCTTCAAAACTTTCTTGTACAGGTTTTACATCACCCATATAGTAAAAATCACTTCCTTCTCCATTACTTTTTTTGATAAATAAAGATAAGCGTAACTCGTTTTTATGATTCTTTATAGCGGTAACATCTGGACTATCTAGATTTCTCCTTGGTTTTGAAAACCATTGAAAATAGCTATTGTTGATAAATTTATCTTCAAATTTAGTAGAGGCAGCTATATTTTCATCTTTATGGTAATTTACAAAAATAGGACAAGTGCTATTTTTTATACTATAGCCATACATGGTAGATTCTTCATTTTTTTTCCAATTTAAAATTCTACAAATATCTTTACGCGAATACTTATGATGAATTAAAAAACCACCTAAATATTTATCCAAATCAAATGTTTGTTCAAATCTAGTTATGCCATAATAAACACTATCTAATAAATAGCTGTGGAACGTCGGATTTGATAATTGCTTTTTGAAATATTCAGAAATTGAGATTATTCCATCAACAAAATTCACCAAATCATTTGAACCTAAACCTTTGATAGCGTTTCGCTTATTTATAAAATAGAAATTCAAATTTGAGATAACAGAATTAATCGTTTCAATGGTAGGTTTAAATCCATATTTACCATATATCAATGTAGAAAATTTAGAAATTTCGACTTGGTTCTTTGTTAGCAAAATGTAAAGTAATTCCGACTCTTCCGCGCGTTTAGCGTTATTTACTTCTAGAGAAAACAGTTTTAAGATAGTTAATTGATCTGAAGATAACTTTCCAGCTAAATCGGGTTCAATGGTAGAAACAAATTGAAAATAAGACCCAGAGTATTCCACATATAAAAAAGGATCTCTTGATCCATGATGGAGAAAATCCAACATCATAGGACTTTGGCCAATTTTATACTTTAACAAATCGTAATCCTTTATCAAATCTTTCTTTAAAGAGAAATTAGATTGATCAATAGCCGCATATATTTTCTCTTTGGCAATCTTATCAAAATTAATCGTTGAAGTGCCAGGGATTTGATTACTTCCTCCTGCAATCAATTTTCTTAGATTATCCTTGTTGTATGAAGTGTCGCCAAATAGTGCAATTGGAATTAAAAAGTTATTTGAATAATTTCCTATAAAGTCAATTACGGTCAAGTACTCTTTTCCTTCAGATTTTCGTAACCCTCTACCCAATTGCTGAACAAAAATGATTGCCGACTGAGTGGGGCGAAGCATGATTACCTGATTAACTCGAGGGATGTCAATACCCTCATTAAATATGTCGACAGTAAAAATATAGTCAATTTTGTCTGCAGGATCATCTGATTCTAATCGATCAATTGCAGTATTTCTTTGCTCATCTGAACTTTCACCAGACAAAGCAATCGACTTAAAACCGCGTCTTTCAAACTGTTCAGATAGTGCTTTAGCTTCTTCTACTTTTGAACAAAAAACTAATCCCCTGATATTGCCATCATCGCAACTGTAAAATTGAGACTGTTCAATAATACGAGTGACCCTTTCATTTGAAGTCAATAAATTGAAATCAGATTTTTCTTCTACTTCTTGTCCGTTGATGGTCAAATCAGTTACTCCAAAATAATGGAATGGGGACAAGATTTCGATCTCCAATGCTTTTTGCAATCGAATTTCATAAGCTATATTGTGATCATAAAGTGAGAAAATGTCAAATCCATCTGTTCTTTCTGGCGTTGCTGTCATCCCGAGCAAAAACTTAGGATTAAAATAGTTGACAATTTTTAGATAAGAATCTGCACCGGCTCGGTGCGATTCATCAATAATGATGTAATCAAAATGATCCGGAGAAAACTTTGACATATTCTCCTCTTTAGAAATTGTCTGAATTGTAGAAAAGATAAAGTCTTTTTCTGCTTCTTTTCTTGTGCCGGAATAAAAACCCATTTCCTTTTCAAATCCAAAAACTTGTTCAAAAGTTCTATGAGTCGCCTCTGCAATATTTGCACGATGTACTACAAATAGAAGTCTTTTTGGATTAAACTCTTTAGCATCAAAGGCAGATAAATAGGTTTTACCTGTACCAGTTGCAGAAATCAATAAAGCTTTATCATTGCCCTCAGATCTTAATTTTTTTAGATTGGCCAAAGCTTCGACCTGCATAACATTCGGACTAATTTTTTTCTTCCCAGCTGGTGTTATTTCTATTTGTTTGAAAATATACTCAGATTGTAGGTTTTTACTATTTTCATACTCTGCTTCGTATTGATCAATAAACGCTTCATCAACAATTATTGAACTGTTGAAATCATTATTAAATTCAAGCAAAGCCTTTTGAATAATATAACTATCAATTTTGGCCGAAACCTTTAAGTTGAGTTCTTTATTAGTACTTAAGGCTGTGGCTGTCAAATTACTAGAACCGATAATCAGGTTGTAATATTCCCCCTTTTTAAACAAATAGCCCTTAGAATGAAAATTGTCATTTGTATTGATTCGTAATTCGATATTTTTGAATTTTAATAACCTTTTTAACGCTTCTGGTTGTGTAAAATTCAAATATTGAGAAACCAATATCCTTCCCTTAATCTGTTGATTTTGTAATTCTTTGAAGGTATTTAATAAAGATTGTAATCCGCCATTCGTTAAAAAAGCAACTGAAAACCAAAACTCTTGACAAGAATTCAGCTCTGCAATAATACTTGATAGAACTTTCACCCCCTCACTTCTTTCATTTGTTAGTAATCTGGGAATGTATTCACCTGATGATTCTATAGACTTCTCTATAAAACCTGCTTTGATATTATTAAAGAATTCATCGTTAACCTCAGCCATTGGATTCAGAAATTAGTTTTTCCACAAATGGGATGTCTGCTGCGGCCCAATCAAGGCCAGAAAGTTGACTTAAAGATAATTGCAGAAAATTTAAATGTTCATTTAATTGAATCTCTTCCAAATTGGAAGTAAAACATTTAAATGCATGCATAGTGATTTTAAAATCTGGATACTGGTGATCAACAGTTTGGAAAAAATCTAACCCCGATATATTTAAATTTAATTCCTCTTTTATTTCTCGAACTAAAGCTGATTCAGGTGTTTCTCCTACTTCTATTTTACCTCCTGGAAATTCATATTTTTGAGAAACATAATCAAATTTGCTTGGCCCCCTTTGAAAACAAAGAATTTCATCATTGACTTGAATAATTGCTGCAGACACAAAATAGTGCTTCATAAGCGTTTCATAAAATAAAATCAATTTACTTATTAAAATCAGAATTGCCAGGGATCGAAAAAGAGAATACAAAGTATAATTTCTGAGCAATGATAATTTAGGCAGATGGATTTTTGTTGTTTTTAAGCTAAAAATCGAATTTGACTTTTAAAAATTGATTAAATGTCAATTCGGGCGGGTTCTTTTTGACTCTTGAATTATCATTATCCCTCGAATAAAAGGTCATGAATTTTGTCACTAAAATTTCCTCCTCCGTTTTTGGCCTATTTTCTAATTCGCTTTCTTGCAGCGTATTAACGTAGGGATATGCAAAAAATCATTTGGGTTATATGTTTGTTGGCCTGCTTGGGTTGTCGGGAATCGACGCTGGAATGGGGGCAGAAATTGTTGGCCGCCAAAAATTATGAAAAGGGGCGGGATGCGTTTACGTTGTCGATCCAGGAGGATGAGACACATTGGGAGGCGTATTACGGTCGGGCGCAATGCGAGACCGCCTTGGATTTGTCGGCGGAAGCCTTAGCCGATTATGAAAAGGCCTATATCATGCACCCTACGGCGGAGACCTGTACCGGATTGGGGAAAGGGTATTGGGATGAGCGGAATTTGGAAAAGGCCAAATCCTATTTGAATCGGGCAATCGGGATGGATGCAGATTACGCAGATGCCTATCTGAATCTGGGATTGATTTATGCGAAAGAGGAGGAGTTTCCTAAGGCCTTGCCCTATTTGCTACATGCGAAAGGACTATATAAGCAAATGCCTGAAGAGCTGTCGATGGCATTGATGTTGGTCTATTTTGAGACGGGAAATGATCCCGCTTGTTTGGAAATCATTCGTTCGTTTAAATCTTCAGACACCGTGACCTCCGCTGCGTATGAATACCATGGGCGGTTGTTGCAGCGCAAAAAGCAGTATCAACAGGCACTGAAGGAGTTCAATGCGGCGGTGGATATTGATTCCACGAATGTGTATGCGAAGGTGTTGGTGGCGGAGGTATATGCCCAACAAGCGCAGTATGAGGCTGAGATTAAGGAACGAACTCGGATCATTCGGCAAGTGGAGGATCAGAAAGCTGATGCGGAATTGATAGGCTTGTCGTATTATTTTCGAGGTATGGCCAAAGATAATGCAGGGGATTTTCGTGGGGCATTACGGGATTTGGATCATAGCATAGCCCTGTCGGACGGTCGGGCCTGGGCCTATTTTTGTCGGACGGTGGCGAAGATCCACCTACGGGATTTTTCGGGGGCATTGCAGGATTACCAACAGGCAGTTCGCTTACGACCGGATGTGGCATTTGATGATTATTTGTCGGAGGATCCTTCGAGTTATGCGACGTTTATTGCTTATGCGAGTCGGCATGGCGTTCGCTTTTCTCACAATAAATCGACTATTATATGACGCAGATCAAACATGCTTTTTTGTTTTGAGTTATTTAATTTAAATTTGCATTGCCGTGCCCAACTATGCTTCGATGTAGAACTGCACGTTAAAAAGTATACATAACCCAGACTCGATCTGGGTTTTTTGTTTTTGGGCTTCTGTGATGATTTTTCAGCGAGAGCATTGAATAATTCTTTTTATTTCAAGCAAGTAGGCATATTGCCTTATTTTTTGGGCGAGCAATCAACAGAATCAAAGACTCGTAAAATCCGAATAGTTCAAATGGAGGATTCATCAATGCAATAATTTACCCTTTTTTCGAATAAGCAGCTGTTGGTATAGTAGGTAATTTTCGGTCTATGAAAACCTACGCTATTCACATTGATTATTCCAAGATTAATTCACTTAATGACCTTGTAGGTCAATTATCTAGCTTATTAAACTTAGATAAATTGTATGATGTGGAGGTTGAAATTGACTTTAATGACATCTCTGAAATAAACCTTGATTACTTTTCCATTGTATACAGTGTAATCGTCAATTTGATCGAGCATGGAATAACAGTTTATAGTAAAGCGAAGCATTTGGGTAATTATGCATTAAGGTTTTCTAATATAAATAAGATTGACTTATCTAGCGCGAATGGATTAAACTACTTGGAGTCGATTAAGGCTCAAATATCCATGCATTGCCTATTTGAAATGAAGCAATTTTCGGATCCCAAGGGTGCTCTAAATATGCACAAGGAAATTATGAAAATGCTAATGGGGTCTGGAGTTAAGGATGAACTATTATCAATATTGGAGTTCTGTCTTTGGGAGTTAATTGATAATACATTAAACCATTCGGTTGAAGGAGATTTTTTAGGTTTGGGAAGGGGATTGGTTTCTGTTCAATTTTACCCTGAGAAAAAAATAATTCGATTTTTGATTGCTGATCACGGATGTGGTATTTATAGGGCATTAACAAAACACCCAGACTCTGTTTATTTATACTATACGGAAGCTGAAGCATTATCGAATTGTGTTAAAAAAGGAGTAACGAATGGTACAGGTGCAGGATTTGGACTTTGGGCCATAGCCAAATTTGTTGAATTAAATAAAGGTTACATGTCTATTCATTCTGGGGGAAAACAACTTCAAGTAAATCAAGTGGCTAAGGTTTCTGATGCATTTCGCTGGTATGGAACGTATGTTTTATTGGAAATCAATACCGATATATTAGTTGACCCATATGCAATTTTTGGTAACGAGCATACTGATTTTTATCGTGAGCTGAAAGATGAATTATTTGAAAATTTAATCGATCTTTGGTAGGCTTTTTAGATTTTATATAGATATTCTTTAAGATGATCATTCAATTTAGTCATTCGGGAGATTCCTTAGGAACAAGATTTTTGGGCAAGGCTTTGCGTCTCACTTTTGAAAACTCTATTCATGAGGGAGAAAATGTCGTTTTTGATTTTTCAGATGTAAAGACTATTTCACATTCTTTCGCAGATGAGTGTTTCGGGAAGTTATTATTGCGGTGGGATCTTGCAGAACTTAAATCAAAAACAACATTTAAGAACGCGAATGAGCAAGTAAAAAAGATGATTGCATTTACATGGTCAGAAAGATTGTCCAAAAGCGAGCTGGTTTGATGTTAATGCTTACAACAATATTAATCTTGTGTATTATGCTGCATTCGCTTTTCGTTTACTAAATAATGTAAATAAACTTTCCCTTTTTTAGAAGAGTAAGACTATTTGGCAAAGCGATTATTACGGGTTTAGTTTGTAAGCTTCTACCGATTTTTGTTTTAATACTTCTGTGATTAATGCAGCACCATAGAATTGTTTGATCTCTTTTATCTCAAGCGCATTGCCTCGTTCCATTATGCGTCGAATAACCGCATATTTTTGTTTATCCCAGTCGATTTGACTGATATCCGTATCCCAAAAAACTGATTTTCTGATCAAGGATAGATTAGGAGTAATCGGCTTGATCTTTGATTTCTCTACCTGAATATCAAAATAGGTTTGCAGTAATGCCAAAGTTCCTTCTTCCAAACCTAGTTTTTCCTCGATTTTCAGTGCAATTGACGTGGGTAAATTTCGTTTGGCTTTCGTGATCGCATTGATTGTTTGCGGATGTTCCCCAACGGAAAGCGCGAAAGGACGCTGAGCGATTCCTCTCTTTTTTAATTCCCGGGCTAAAATTATCCCAGGATGGATGCCCCTAAATTTTGCTAGGTAAGTATTCATTGCATAAATGTAAACAAAATTGTTTACAAATTATTTCAAGGAAAGTTATATGCATAAAATGCATATTGCATTTTCATAAGAACATTTCATTCGTCTTATGTTAGGTGTTTTGCAGGCCATTGGGATCTAGCGTATCCAACAGTTCGTAAATTCCGAACTGTTCAAATGGAGAATTCATCAATGTAATAAATTACCCAATTTTCGAATAAGCAGTTGTCGGTATTCAGTGTAAGTTTGGGAAATAAATCAAACGAGATGGACCACAATCGAAAACAAGTTGAGTTGCATTTGGAATTGGCTAAAAAATTGATGGCTGAGAAAAGGTCAAAAGCTGAGATATTAGCTGATTTTGTACGAGCAGGGATAATGGATGCTGAGGGGGAGTTTACTGAGCCTTACAAAGAATTACGCAAACTGAAAAGAGTTAAGGTTTAATATTCAATTTTCGTCACAACCATCAAGTCGGATTTAACGATTGTATTGAATCTGTTTAGGATTTTTCTTTCCAAATGTCTAGTTGTTTTTGTCACTGAAATCCCGACAAATAGAGTCGGAGCTTTTCTGAATTTCCCGGAATTTTGTAAATTGATGTATACGGTAAAATTCAAACGATATGAATCCGAGCATCGAACTATTGACAATTAAACGTGCGGATGTGCGTGTTTACATGAACCTCGGTTTCGAGGGCGAAGATCTAAAATTTGACGGGCATGATTTGGGAACCACGGTGGATGAACACTGGGGCAGTTCCGAATATGAATATACGGCCACCGTGCTTGCCAAAGATTTGGCAGCGCTCTATGCTTTGCATGGTATTGTGCCGGGCGATAAGGAGGCTTTGCTTCAGGCTTTGGCTCCTCTGTTTTCGAATAATTCAGGCTATACCCTGTTCAAGAAATATTTAACGAAGGAGGGAATTCCCTTTGATACATTTACTTATTAAGAATTATTTATGGTTGATTTGATTGGAGATATACATGGCCATGCCGACAAGCTCGAGGAGATTTTGGCAATCATGGGCTATGTGAAAGAAGCGGGTGTGTACCAACATCCCGCAAAACGGAAATTGGTTTTCTTGGGTGATTACATTGATCGGGGTCCTAAAATTCGGGAAACGCTCCAAATCGTCAAGTCGATGTGTGATGCGGGCCACGCACTCGCAATCATGGGCAACCACGAATTCAATGCCATTTGTTTTCATACCAAAGACAAGGTGAAGGGAGGGTTTTATCGGAAGCATACGGTGGTTGAAATAGACCAACACATCGAAACCCTTCGGCAGTTTCGGAATTATACACAGGAATGGGAACAGGTGTATTTGCCTTGGTTTCATACGCTGCCGCTCTATTTAGAACAGGATGATTTTCGTGCCGTGCATGCTTGTTGGGATGATGCGCATATCAACTGGCTTGAAACCAATTTCATTTACGAAGAAACTCAAGGCCAAAAACGTATTTCCGAAAAGGTGTTGGTTCAATATGTTGCCAAAGAATCTCCTGTCTACGAGGTATTGGAGGAGTTATTAAAGGGCAAGGAATTTGATTTGCCAGCAGGGCAGGAGTTTGTCGATAAAGATGGAACGACACGTAAAAGTGCGCGGATCAAATGGTTCCAACCTGTTGAAGACCGAAAATTACATAAGGACGTCTTCTTGGGAATCGGGGAGGAGTTTGGCGAATTACTCTTGGATGAATCGATACATGAAGCTTTACACAGATACGATGCGGATAAGTCGGTGTTTTTTGGGCATTATTGGTTGAAAGGCAAACCCACGGACGCATTAGCCAAATCCATTTGTTTGGATTACAGTGTGGCCAAAGATGGGCACCTCGTCGCTTACCGTTTAGATTCAAAAGAGTTTGTCATCGTTTAAGTATGTGCGAAATCACTGACCAAATCAAGTTTTGCACCTGTGTCAAAGGACATTATTCTAAACTTCCACATTACTGGTTGTATTACCGCGTGGGGGAGATGAAGGAGAATATCATGATGGGGACAGCCGTTATTCCTAATTATCTAAGTCTGCCTGATTATATTGAAAATCAATTCAAGCTCCTTGGGCGTTTAAATAATCCGGATGCCTTTGATGTAGAAATCCATCCCAAAGATGGAGATCGGATGGAAATTGTGTTGAATAATTTAAGAAAGTCTAGGGCTGAATTTCATTTTATCTTTCAAGACTCAAGTTGGGATTGGGAAAATCATAATCCTTTTGAGGTGTTGAATCACCACATCAAAAACCTTGCCAAAGGCCCCATTTGCTAAGGGAATAAATTGAGACCAATAATCAAGTTGAGAATCAAAGCTGTTATTGTCAAATAAAACATCGTATTGCAAACAATCTTCGTAAGGCGGTATTCGTCACTCACCTCCGCTTTATAAAGATTCATAAATGGCAAAGGGAAGAATAAGATGCTTTGCCAGGTTTTGGCCTTTCCCATTGTCTGGTCCAAATAGACATGTAAGCTGACTTTTACGCAAAAAGCCAATACGATGATAATGCCTGAGGCGGTATGTAGCTGGTGTAGGTTGAACATGGTTGATTTTGTTACCTTTGGCAATCCCCCACCACCCCTTTACCTTTGGCAATCCTTGGAGGTTTGCCAAAGGTAGCGCGTTTCGACCAAAATTTTGAACAGTTAATTGATAAAATAGCCATGGATTCCTACAACCTCAACCGCTTTCTCCTCGCACAAGAAAACACCTACGATCAAGCGCTTCGCGAGATTCAATCGGGTCACAAAATGAGCCATTGGATGTGGTTTGTTTTTCCGCAGCTGAAGGGTTTGGGGACTTCGTATAATTCAACGTTTTATGGAATCAGTGGGAGGGAGGAGGCGGAGACTTTTTTGGCACATCCTGTATTAGGGCCCCGACTAATTGAAATTTCAAAGGCTTTGTTGGCGCATACCGATAAGCCCATCCAACAAATTTTCGGTCATACGGATTCCCTTAAATTGAAATCTAGTATGGAATTGTTCGGAACTTTGCCAGGTGCGCATCAAGTTTTTAATGAAATTCGAATGCGGTTTTTTGGGGAAACCAACAAATAAAAAGAAAGCAGGTAATCCAAGTCAACCTGCTTTCGATTTGGTACTTCTTAAAGACTACTGTTCACTAGCGTTGATTTCTTACTTTCAACAATAACGCCGGCGATTGTTTTTTCTACCTTGGTTATTCCTGCGCTTGTTTCAGATACGATGATCAAATCATAGCTTCCTGCTGCCAAAAATGAGAATTGATAGCTGCCATTGCTTTCTAATTTTGTACTGGTAATGGCATTGGGGAACGAAACGTTTTCACCTGTTGGCTCGCTGCTTTCACTAGCCGTGTATTTATCTTTTTCATACACGTAGATAATGTATTTGTTCGTGCTCAATAGGTTTGATATGGTCCCCTTTATTTCGCCTGCTTGATTATTGACAATAATTTTAAGCGTTGGATTAAGAATATAGGTGCTACCTGACCCTGTCAAAACAACAGATTTTCGTAAGTCAAAATCAGCAGTAACTGCCACAGTGAAGTTGATAGGTACTGTGAAATTCCCATTGGCTTTGTAACCAGATTGAGAGCCGCTAGGTACAAATAGCGGTTTCTTTTCTCCGCTAATTAATTCTACGTAGCAGCCAGGATTGCTTGGGGTGTTTGCCCCTCTACTAGGTGCGTCAAGTTTGAAGCGCAATCCGGTATAATTACCAGCATTCAAATTGAATTCTCCTAGTAAAGAAGTTTTGCCGTTTTGTAAATCAAGTAAATTAACGAGTTGGGCTTTGGTGAATTCTGTTGCAGTGGTCCAGTTCCCACCGCTGTTTTGGTATTCTAAACCTGTAAATGTGACATAAACGGCTTTGACATTGCTTGCATCAATCGGGGAGTCCGTAACGCTCAAAGCTAATTTTCCTGTTCCGGATGCAGCATCGTCTTGTTGGCATGCAAAAAGAAGGGAAGCAAGTACAAAGAAGTAGGCGGCTGTTTGTATACGTTTCATGGCATTTTTGTTTAGTTTCTTTCTTAACGAAAATAGTCCCATAAAAGTGCTGGATACCTACATAATTTTCAATATGTCTTATCTAGGAGTTTTTTAAACAAAAAAACCAGGAATCTATTGATAGCCTGGTTTCTTGTCTTTCTTTTCTAATTTCTTCTCCTTCGGAGTCTTCGCGGGTTCCTTCTTCTCCGCCTTCTTGGAATTCATGCCTTTTGCCATGTTGTTGGGGTTTAGGCAAGCAAGAACGGGAAAATTATTGGAATAGTTTCTACTATAGCCTAAGGGATTTTAACGATTTTCTTCGCCAAGGTCTTCATTTTATCCACTGATTCAATGTGTAATAAGTAGGTTCCCGGACTCAAAAATCCCAAATCCAATATTTCTCCTTGTGTGATTTGACTACGCGTTGCTTGCTGTTTTCCTTGCATGTCAACGACTTGGATCAAAGCGGTGTTCCCAAATTGTGCAGGGAAATTGACCTGAATTTGCCTTGTAAATGGATTCGGTGAAATGCTTGTTTCTTGCTCTTCTTGCGTGCCTAATATGACGGTTTCCGCAACATCAATTACCTGGTAAACGCGCTCTAAAATTGAATATGTATTGTATTTCGTGTTGGTTACTTTGATCGGTAAAGTGATTTTTTTCGTCGCGATGGTTTCATAGTCAATCGCGGATTTGACATATATTTTGTTGTTCTTTAAACCGATGTAATTGTTTTCTTCGAGTAGGCTGAAGTTGAAATTTGCTGATAAATGTGGACTCGGAATGGCGATAGAATCTATTTCAACGTTGATATCGGTGTTTTCTTTCACCTCTTTTTGACCTGAGTTAAATTGGAAATCTCCACTAGCCTGCCAAAGTTGGTCTAAATTATTGCCGGTAATTAAAATCTCGACTTTCCCATCTTTGTCAAAATCATGGAAGAAATAAGGTCCATTGGGACTTGGTTCAAAGGGTTTTACCGCATTGATTTTACCTGCTGAATTGTCGTCGGAAATTCGTTGAATCGCACCTAGGCGCTTTGTTTGGTATTTGCCATTGACAAGATCATAGTATTGAAATCCGGCGTAGTTGTTCCAGTAGCCATACCAACCGGCTTTTGGGAAAAAGCTGTAATATGCAGGGTCAAGGGCATTGAAGTTGGGGATAATCTCCAGCTCCGCATCCTCATCGATATTCTTTAGGCTGAAATTACCCCCGTTTTTAGAGGATACCTTGATGTTGTTTGATGAACCTTCAAAATAGGTACTTGTTTGGTCGATGATCGTTCCTGTTTTGCCTATCTCAACGATCCGATAAAACTGTTGGGATGAATAAGGGGATTCGTTTTCGACCGTTGAAAATTCTTTGGCGAAGCAAAAAACGATTTCTTGCGTACCATTTTTATTGATGTCTTCTGCATATACATCGCTGAGGACATAGTTTAGGTAATTTTCTTTAGATAGGCTTTCGTTGTAGGGAACCAAATCTTTGACATTTTCGAAATCGAAACCTTGATTTTTGTTGTTTAGCACATAAACAATGCGATTAGGTTGATGTGTTCCGGTGCTTTTTTGAAGACAAAATACCAAATCGCCAAAGCCATCTTGATTGATATCAATCAAATAGGGAAGTATGGTTGAAATCCTGCGCTCAAAACCTTCTTTCATGAAGTCTCCATAATCAAACGGATATATTTTTTTTAGCGCGAATTGATAATTTTGATTTATTAAGGTCCAAATGCCTTCACTCATCACAACAATGTCATTGTCTCCATCTTTGTCGAAATCCCCCGCAGTTCCTGTGATGGAAGCTGAAAGGGGAATACCGTCGGGGATTAAATTCCGCTTGTCTACCAGTTTTCCATTAACGATTTCATAAAAAGTTAATTTTTTTAGGTACATCAATTTGTTGTATGCCGAAGGATTATCTGATCCCGCAAAATCAATATTCTCCTTTAAACCATTGAATTTGGCAAACTCCGGAAGTAAAGGGTCTGGCGATTGATGATAACCTTCTCCCCATCCTATCATTTCCTTTTTCCCGTCCCCGTTCAGGTCGATGATACTAGCCCGATTGATATTGTGAAATAGCTGAATTGGCTTGCTATCCGGAAAGGACATGTCCTCATTATCGTTTTTAATGGACATGCTGTTGTCTTTATTTTTGGTGATATATTTATACAATGGGATCGCCATACCACCGGTATTAAATTGTTTTCCTTGAAAAAAAGCGCTGTTTGTTGATAGAACAAAGTCATCGATTTTGTCATTATTGAGGTCCTCCATCAAGAGAAAAGGGCTGTAGGGGAAAATGGTTGAGACATTGGGGTTGAAATTGCCCACTTGGTTGGCATAATTACTCACGATATCCCGCGGGAGATTTTGCTTTTTGAACGTTTGATTATATACGAAAGCGAAGTCTTGATTACTTGAACGGTTGAAAACATAAAATTTCGTCGAGGCACCAGCTTTTTGTTTCGCGCACAAATACAAAATGGGTTGGAATTCATTCCCCGTGGCTTCTTTGGCCGCTAGGATATCAATATTGAATTTAGCACCAGCACTTCCTTCCGTTCCGGTTTTACTGATTGCCTTTGCTAGACTTGGAAAGTTGTAGGTAAAAGGGTAGTCGGGACTCGTTGAGATATACAGTTCTAGTCCTACCAAACTGCTGTTTGATAGATCAAATACGATTTTTCGTTGGTTATGAATGGTGATGTTGGCCGGATTTTGTCCATTGATTTGAATTTTGTTTTGGGCGAACGAAACTTGATAGGTTGAATCGAAGTCGATGGAGGCGTGTTGGCCCAATCCCACAAAACTAAGTAATGTAAAGAAGAGGAATAAGGAGGACTTTAATGAGCTTAAAGCAATTAATCGGTTCATAGAATCTAGGAATATATTTCTTTTTGAAATTAAATATTCATGATTTTTTTTCCGATAATAATTTATTTAATGGTCGATTTTTGATGTTAATCCTCCCCCTTACCTTTGGCAAACCTTGGAGGATTGCCAAAGGTAGTGAGTGAGCAGCAATTGAAAAGCTGATAAACTGATTCAAATTATCAACAACTTGGATATTTTATAGTCTACATGTTCCCATTTCCCCGTAGCTTTGGCAATCCTCCAAGGTTTGCCAAAGCTAGGTGAGGCCGTAATTAAAAACGCATGTTATAAGCTAAATAGGGTATCGCCGCCTGCGCTCCCGTAGGTGTCAAAAAACCCACATCAAAGGCCGTTTTTCTACCTAAGATCCTTACACCTGCCGAAAAGATGCCCTCGTAATTAGACACCCGATTGACGAATTGGCCTGTGCCATCATCGTAATTGACCGAGGTTACATTGAATATCCAATTCTCCGACATCAACATTACGCGCTTCGATATACGCGTCATGCCGGAGAGCGTCAGCATCGGTTTGTTGGCAAATTTCCAAGTATAATCCGAAGTCCCCAATCCCGTATTTTCCTTCACAGCCCCCAAACCTAAATTCACCGTTAGATTATGCTCATGCGTCCCATAGGTCATCGAACCATATAAGGCTCCCACCCCAAAATTCAAATCACGAATTAAAGATGTCGCAAAAAGCACACCTCCGCCCAGATGTAATTTAGGTGCTACTTGATAGCCTATTTTAGGTGTTAAAAATAAAGCGAATGGCACAAGTACTCCGCCTCCCACAGAGAGATGATCGTTCAGCCCTATTTGGATGGAATTCAGTAAAAAGTAGGCGTTTTGATAATATTTATCCCCTTTTTTCAGCGGAATTGCAGACGGGCCAAAGAAATAACGGTTTGGGTGTGGATTCGCCCATCTGTTTTGGTTCGCCTTCTCGAGTCGACTTACCGACTGCACACTTTCCCAGGGAATGGTCAAAAGTCCGGTGCCGGGTAGCTCAACGCTGATACTCTTGTCGTTTTGGTGCTTTAATACGCCCTCCACGGGGGAACCTTGTTTCAACTCGATACGAACGAAGGTGGAATCTTGGGCATTTGCCAACCACGGAAGTATGAACAAGAAAAGGATAATAAGCTTTTTCATGGTGGAAGATATTTTCTGTTTGCCAAATTACAATTATTTGTCAGGTAATCCTTAGCGTTTTATGCCGTTAAATAAGTATCACTTGCTGAATAGCCATGTTTGTTGTAACATTGGTTTCGAAATTGTTTAGGATATGAAAAACCTCTTCGTATTAACGCTTGCTTTGATTGTTTTTGCATGCAGCAAATCAGCAGATCCCGCACCCACTCCGGTTGCTCCTGCGCCTACAGCCGCTGAATTAGTGAAAAAAGTGTGGTCTGCAGGTGTTGTACAATGGGACGGAACGACGCAGTTCGACAAATCCGCTTCGGCCAATTTAGTGGCGGGTTATAGCCAATTTCGATTGGATTTAACAAGTAGCACAGCAGTAAGTCTGACGGAATTCGACGGCAAGAAATTTACGGGAACGTATACATTGTCAAGTGATGCGAAGAAATTAACATTATCAGGATTAACAAGTGCGGAGGGTGCACCTTCGGGAACGAATGGAGTTTTGGAATTTACGGTTTTGTCGTCGCCATCCGCAACGAGTATGTCCATCGAAACAACGGGGACTTACATCAAAGCCAGCAGCAAAAAAGTCAAGCTTAACCTAGTTCTATAAATATAGATCTACTCTTTATATCGAGAAGGCCACGTTTGTGGCCTTTTTTTTGCCCTTCCCTTACCTTTGGCAAACCTCCCACTTACCTTTGGCAAACCTCCCACTCACCTTTGGCAAACCTGGTTGGAGGATTGCCAAAGGTGAGTGGGAGGAGATATGCCCCAAATAAAAAACTGATTAAATGAATCAGTTGCCTGATAATTTATTACACCACCAACAAGCCCATTTCCCGCAATTCCTCCCCAATTTCCCCTTGCCAAAATTGCATGAAATCACCGAGTTTCGCCTGGCTAAAGGCATTTTGGAATTCCACAAAGGTGCAAGTTTTCGATGGACCTAAGGAGACAGAAGCCAGGACTTCCACGAGCCAACTAGCTAGTTTCTCCGGAACCTGCAATTCCACTTCTTCCCGACCCGTACTCAGATGGAAAGCGTATTTGCCGCGCGTAATTTGGCCTAAAGAAGGGATGGGGCCGAGCCAACAAATTTTGGCATTCGCCTTAGGTATTTTTTCGTCCTGATGGGTTAAGATGCGCGCGATGTAATTTTTGGGAATCTGCGTCCGCGGAATTTTGAAATCAAACCACTCCTGCAGCGGCATGTCTAATCCAATGCCATGCATGTAATTAAACAAGGATTTCTTTAAGCCCTCACTAAATTGTGCATGGTCCGTTCCCTTTGGATCCGCATGTTCCAAATCATTATTGGCAAAGCTTCCCGGTTCCGGATTCAATATTTTTATGTGATACGCATCCGGATTCAAGCCCACCGGACTGTGCGCCGTCAACGCAAATTGATGCCAAAAACCGGAGTGCATCACCCCATTTTCGACGAGTTGGCGTACAACCTCCAAAGAATCCACCGTCTCTTGCGCGGTCTGCGTCGGGAATCCATACATCAAATAGGCATGGACCAAAATGCCCGCCTGCGTAAAATGATCCGCGACTTGGGCTACTTGGGCCACCGTAACTCCTTTATCAATTAAGTCCAATAAACGATCGGAAGCTACTTCCAACCCGCCCGAAACAGCAATACAGCCGGAGCGCACCAATAATTGGCATAAATCCTTCGTGAAACTTTTCTCAAATCGAATATTTGTCCACCAAACCACCGTCAAATCCCTGCGGATAATTTCCAATGCCACATCGCGCATCAAAGCTGGTGGCGCGGCTTCATCTACAAAATGGAAGCCATTGTTTCCAGTTTGGGCAATCATCGCCTCCATGCGGTCGACCAACATAGGTGCTGTCGTGGATTCATAGTTTTTGATGTAGTCCAAAGAAATGTCGCAGAAAGTACATTTGCCCCAATAACAACCATGGGCCAGCGTCAACTTATTCCACCGACCATCACTCCACAAGCGATGCATCGGATTCGCTATTTCAATGACCGATAAATAGGAACCCAAAGGCAAATCCGTGTAATCCGGAACGCCCACGTCCTTCTGCTTGACGTCTGAATCTTGAGAGCCATTTAAGTAAGTAAGTGTTCCATCGATGCAACAAAACGTGCGTTTCAAATCGCTTAATGTTCGTTCGCCCTGTAAATGCTCCAGCAAATTCATCAGCGGTGTTTCCCCATCATCCAAGGTGATGAAGTCGACGAATTCAAATACCCGTGGATCTTGTAAGGAGCGTAATTCCGTATTCGCATATCCACCACCAAAGGCGACTTTGATCTGCGGATGGTGTTTTTTGATCCATTGCCCGCAACGCAAGGCACCGTATAAATTGCCCGGAAAGGGTGCTGTGATGGCAACCAAATCGGGCTTTTCAGTTTGAATTTTTTGTTTCAGGATGCCTACCAACAGCTCATCAATGTAGGTCAAAGGCGCTTCTAATGCCTGGTTTAATTCATGAAAACTCGATGCCGATCGCCCGAGCCGTTCCGCGTACCGACTAAACCCAAAATGAGGGTCAACGGCATCAATGATTAAATCCGAAATATCTTCTAAATAAAGTGTAGCCAAATGTCGCGCTTTATCGCGCACGCCCATGCTACCAAAGGCCCATTCCAAATCTGTAACTTGCTGAAAACGTGATGCTTCCGGCAGGTAATTTTGTTCGGCAATGACATGCGCCATCGTGGGGTTTTTGTCATGTAAAAATGAAATAACAGGGTCAATCGTGAGAATGTAGGACTGTTTCAGTCGGAGCATGCGCTGCCCGTTTTCATTCAGTTTTTTGCCAGATGCCTCTATGTGCGCGAATAATCGTTGGAGTCCTACTTTCGAAAACAGTTGGAGAATGACTTCCAAACCTAAGTCGGCCTGATACGACTCCAACCCCTTCGTATTCAAGAACCCCTTCAAATAAGCCGTCGCTGGGTAGGGCGTATTTAATTGGGTAAACGGCGGGGTAATGAAAAATACCTTGGTGTTTTTTGTGCTCATGAATCATCCCTCACCTTTGGCAAACCTTGGAGGATTGCCAAAGGTACGGTGGCGGCGGGACATTTCAGCGAGAAGAGCTGATAAAGAATATCAAGAAATTGATCATTTGTTTTCACGCTCCTCACCTTTGGCAATCCTCAAACCAGGTTTGCCAAAGGTAGTGTGGGGGAGCGGAACTCTGATGGTTGTAACTCATAAAAATTATCAAGAAGCTGGTTTTTTTTCTACCAAGTATTTACCCAGCAACCCTGCACCTTTGGCAATCCTCAAACCAGGTTTGCCAAAGGTAGTGTGGGGGAGCGGAACTCTGATGGTTGTAACTCATAAAAATTATCAAGAAGCTGGTTTTTTTCTACCAAGTATTTACCCAGCAACCCTGTACCTTTGGCAATCCTCAAACCAGGTTTGCCAAAGGTAACGTGGGGGCAAGAATTGCCAAGGCTCAGTTTAATATCCACCGTGCGCTGTAGCATTTCACAAATTCCCTAAATCTTGTAACTTGCCCTTCTAAACCTATGTCGATGAAAAAAATCCTCTTCTTCCTAGCCGCAGTCTGGACTTTGCAAGCGTGTAAATCTGAAGAAACAAGTGTTTCGAATTACTTCAATTATGGTGACAGCCTCGAATCTGCAGGCGTCCGCATGATTCCCATTCAAACGCCGAAAGGCACATTCAAGGTTTGGACGAAACGATTTGGCAATAATCCCAAAATCAAAATCTTATTGCTCCATGGCGGTCCTGCCATGACGCATGAATACATGGAATGCTTCGAGACTTTTTTCCAGCGGGAGGGTTTCGAGTTTTATGAATATGACCAATTGGGGTCTTATTATAGCGACCAGCCAACGGATACGACTTTGTGGACCAACGAGCGTTTCGTGGAAGAAGTCGAGCAAGTTCGCATGGCGATCGGGGCTGATGCTTCCAATTTCTACATTTTGGGAAACTCCTGGGGTGGTATTCTGGGGATGGAATATGCGCTGAAATACCAGAAGAATCTGAAAGGTTTGTTGATCTCCAACATGGTCGCTAGCGCACCCGAATATGGAAAATATGCAGATGAAGTTTTGGCCAAACAAATGGACCCACAAATTTTAAAAGAAATCCGAGCGATTGAAGCGAAAAAAGACTTCGCCAATCCCCGCTACATGGAATTACTGATTCCGAATTTTTACCATGAACACATTTGCCGCTTGCAAGAATGGCCAGATGCCCTGAATCGCTCCTTGAAACATGCAAACGGTGTCATTTATACACAAATGCAAGGTCCCAGTGAATTTGGGATTGGAGGTTCTTTGGCAAAATGGGACATCAAAAACCGCTTAAAAGAAATCTCCGTTCCTACCTTGATGATCGGAGGGAAATATGACACGATGGATCCCAAAGCCATGGAAGCACAAAGTAAAATGGTTCAAAAAGGCTCCTATTTATATTGTCCAAACGGAAGCCATCTTTCCATGTGGGATGACCAAAAGGTCTACATGAAAGGTGTCATCGATTTCATCCACAAAGTGGATGTGGGCGCCAATTAAAATCAATCCAAGCAGTCCATCCCAATAGGTGCTCCATCAGGAATGTTAGGTGTTTGCATCGGTTTCCAATCGTTTGGATTCGCCTTAAATTGGTCGATCGTCTGAACGATGTATTTTGCCATGGCTGTCGGCTTAAGGCTATAATTTGCCCGAATCTTCTGTACAAATACTTGCACCTGCGCCGCCGCAAGGGGAGAAATACTAGGTGCATTCAATGTGTTCAATAAGGCCGAAACGACTTTAAAATTGATGGTTTCTTGCGTGGCTTGTAGATAAGAATCTGTTTGCGATTTATTAATCGTTGCTTGCATCAGCCTATCCAAAGTTTCTTCCACGCCCAATTGTTTCGAATCCACGGATTTGTTGCCAGCCAAGCGGGATAGTCGATCCGGATGCAATAAAAAGTCTAAGGTAAAATCAGCTGCCGACTCCACCGCTCCCATGGGATCAAAGGTGATGCCCGTTTTTCCTTTGAATGATTCACGCGTCCGATCGTAATTGAAGGCGCGCGGTGGGAATAATGCGAGTTTGTCCTTGGGTATGGCTAAGGTTTGTGCATCCAAAGTAGTCGTCAACGCTTGCAATGCATCGAGCTGTAAAGCAAGAGGTGCTGGTGATAAGACCATCTCTTTTCCACCCCGTACGGCATAGTTATATTCCGAACCTCCGATGATTTTGGAAACCGCCTCCGTCTGATAGCGATGTAAGAAATACAAGGGAACAAATACATCTTCTAAGTGCGAATACGTTTCATTTGGGCGGATATTGTTTGCTGAAAAGTTCGCAATGGCTTGTTGGCGAACCTTCAAAATCTTCTGCAACTCATCCACAATGGTTGTTCCATTGTCCCAAAGGTGCGCATAAATATGTGCGCCGCCCGGATTTCTTGCGTCCGCGTCCGTAATGAAACGCATTCCTTTTTCGTAAGCATTGTCCAATACTTGATTCAGCGCTGCCTGGGTTTTATGTTCTCCATAGGCATAATCGACCGAAACCTTATCCCAATCCCCTATTTTCGTATCATAGGCATGGCTGAAATCCATTTGATTGTTTTTGAACTCGATTTGCGGGTGGGGGTAATCCATCACACTGCTATTGTTGCGCGCACTCGCCGCATAATTATGGGCAAATCCGAGCGTATGGCCTATTTCATGTGCGGCTAATTGTCGAATTCTTGCCAAAGCCATCGCCATCATCGGACCATTGTTTGATCCATCCACGGCAAACGGGGCATTCATCAAGGCCTGCGCAATTAAGAAATCTTGGCGAATGCGTAGACTACCTAAGCTCACATGACCTTTCATGATTTCTCCAGTGCGCGGGTCGGCGATGCTCGCACCATACGACCAGCCGCGTGTCGAGCGATGTACCCATTGAATGACATGATAGCGCACATCCATGGGATCAGCATCTTCCGGTAATAATTTGATTTGAAAGGCATCTTTGTACCCGATGGCTTCGAATGCTTGGTTCCACCAGCGGCCTCCCTCCATCAGCGCAGAACGGATGGGTTCAGGGGTACCATTGTCCAAATAGTAAATGATAGGTTTGATTGCCTCACTCACAGCGGCTTTCGGGTCTTTTTTCTCCAAACGATGCCGCGTAATCCACTTTTTTTCAATCACTTCTTGAACCGGAGAAGCATAATCTTGAAAGGTGATCGCATTAGCTCCAGAACGAGGGTCAAAAAGGCGTGGTTGATAATTATTGTCGGGAAGTTCAATAAACGAATGGTGTTCAACCACGGTCACGTTATCTGCATTCGGAGCCACAGAACGTATTTCGGCTCCCGTTCCATTGCCAGCAAAGGTCAGTCGGGCCTCGAATTCCGTATTTTTAGGAAACGATTTGGTGCGTTCTAATGCCAAAGAGCTTTTTGATTTATCTAGGCTATAAGTACCTTGTTTCGCTTGCGCTAAGCGTTTCAAAACCCCATGTGCATCTTGCATAAGGAAGTCCGTTAAATCAATGAAATAGGATCCATTGCGTGTATATTCGATTTTAAAACCAAACAAAACCGATTTCGCAAAGGCTTGTTGGACCGATAATTTTTCTAATGCATTCGTCGTATTCGCTCGGTAACGCGTGTTGGGCTGAACGAGGAAAATTTTATTGCCCTGCTTCTCGAAAAACACAACTTGCTCATTGCCTAATTGGCCGCGGTCTAAGCCAAGGTCATTATTCCCTACGCCTTGGGCGAGTGAATAGGCATACAAAAATTCCTCGTTGAGTTTGTTGACTTCGAGATAGATTTTGTCGGCAGTATCATCGTAATAAAAATTAAAATAGCCCGGATGGGCTTTCATGGACTGGATTTTATCGGCGATTTGTGCCTGCGCACCTAGACTTAATAGGACAAAAAGAAGGACTAATTTTTTCATTTTCGTTTGTTGTTACTCCGGATAGACCGGTTTGATTTCTTGGCCAATTTGCCTATCATTGGCATGTAATTTCTAAACTTATGAAAAATATTCTATTGTTGCTTCTTTTGGCGTTTACGAGTGTAGGCCAAACGAAACCTTTGCGTATCATTTTTATTGGTGCGCACCCAGATGATTGTGATATTAAAGGCGGAGGAACGGCTGCCTTATTTGTGGAAATGGGGCATCAGGTTAAATTTCTTTCCGTCACAAATGGGGATGCCGGTCATCAAACGCAGGGAGGCGGGATGCTTGCTAAACGGCGCATTGCGGAAACGCGCGAAGTGGCGAAGCGTTTAGGCGTTTCCTACGATGTTTTGGATAATCATGATGGCGAATTGTTACCTAGCTTGGAAATTCGCTTACAAATCATTCGAAAAATAAGGGAATGGAAGGCGGATGTCGTGATTGCGCCTAGGTCAAATGATTACCATCCGGATCATCGCTATACGGGAATATTGGTTCAAGATGCCGCGTTTATGGTGGGTGTTCCCAATGTCGCTCCGGATGTAGAACCGCTCCGCAAAAACCCGGTATTTCTCTATTATCAAGATAATTTCAAGAAACCCAATCCTTTCCAACCCGACATTGCTGTGGACATTACGCCCGTAATTGCCAAGAAGTTGGCCGGCCTCGATGCCCATCAATCGCAGTTTTATGAGTGGTTGCCTTGGATCGGGAATTATGAATCCGAGGTGCCCAAGGATCCAGCTAAATACAAAGATTGGTTATTGCAAAAACGTGTGTTGAAACCCAATCCCGAAGTACAAAAGAGCCTAGTAAAATGGTATGGGGAAACGCGTGCTGCCAAAGCGCTTTATGCGGAAGCCTTTGAAATCTGTGAATATGGCACACAGCCAAGTGAAGCGGAAATTCGGAACTTGTTTCCCATGTTGAAATAAATCAGATACAAATGAAAAATACCTTATTATTCATTGCGTTCCTGCTGTCTTTTAGCTTGAATGCTCAAAACTGGAAACCACTTTTCAACGGCAAAGATTTGACCGGTTGGAAACACGTAGGAGGCGGCTCTCGTTTCGTTGAGAATGGCTTGCTCGCTAGCAAAGGCGGCATGGGCCTCTTGTATTGGACTGGCGGAAAATTAGGCAATTGCCAAATCAAAGTCGTTTACAAAATGCAGAAATTCAATAGCAATGCCGGCATTTTTGTGAAAGTTCCTATCGAGCCCAAAGAGGAATGGATGCCCGTATTTTATGGCTATGAAGTACAAATCGATAACCACCCTGAAACTTCCGGCGAGGATGAATATCACATCAGTGGCACGCTTTATGCTTTTACGAAACCCAAAAGCAAACCCGGGAAACCGGGTCCCGAGTGGAATACCATGTTGATCACCTTGGACGGACCGCGGACGATTGTGCACCTCAACGATGAACTCGTGACGGATTACCGGGAAGGGGAACCTGTGCCGGCAAGGAAATTTGATTTTGAACCTTACCCAGGACGCCGACCGGATTCCGGGTATTTTGGCTTGCAGAATCATGGCGATGAAGATGTCGTGTATTTCAAAGAAGTTTCTGTTAGACCCTTGAAAAAATGAAACGTTCCGAATTTATAAAGAAAAGTACCTTCGCTTCGGCGGGTTTTTTTATTGTTCCCCGCCATGTCTTGGGAGGTAAAGGATTTGTCGCACCCAGTGATCAATTGGTCATCGCGGCCATTGGTTGCGGAGGCGAGGGGGATAATGATATCCAGCATTTAGCCAAAACACCCAATAACAATTCGACCATCGGTTTTCTATGCGATGTGGATCAGCGACAAGCCGCTCCGAAACGCAAGCAATTTCCGAAGGCCAAATTTTACGAAGATTGGCGGGAATTGTTCGACAAAGAAGGTCAGCATTTTGATGCGGTCACGGTAGCGATTCCGGATCATAACCATGCCTTGGTGGGACTGCGTGCCATGCAGATGAAAAAGCATTTGTATTTGCAGAAGCCTTTGACCCATGACATTCATGAAGCTCGAATTATTACACAGGCTGCATCGAAATACAAAGTCGTTACCCAAATGGGCGATCAAGGCGCATCTTGTGAGGGCATGCAAACCATGCGCGAATGGATCGAAGCGGATTTGATTGGTGAGATTTCCAAAGTCTATTGCTGGACCGACCGGCCCGTTTGGCCACAAGGCATTGCCTGGCCGAAAACCCCGAGTCGGATCCCGAAAGAATTAAACTGGGATTTATGGTTGGGCACCGCACCAAAAACAAATTACATAGAGAATCTTGTGCCCTTCAACTGGCGCGGTTGGTGGGAATTTGGGACAGGTGCCTTGGGTGACATGGGATGTCACATCATGGGACCGCCGTTTAAATTATTGAATTTGGGCTATCCACATGAGGTATCGGGAAGTGCTTCCACGACCTACAGTGGCGTATTTAAGGAGTCGGCCTATCTGGAAAGCGGTCCTATTTCGAGTTCCTTGAAATACCGGTTTACGATGAACAACGGCAAGGATTTGGATTTGTATTGGATGGATGGCGGGATTACGCCGGAGCGTTTGCAGGCTTTGGCACCCGACGTGAATATGAATGATGCACTTGGGGATTATCCGGGTGAAAATGATTTTGAGGGTTCAACCTTATTTATGGGGACCAAAGGCGTTATTGCCTGTGGATGGGGTGGTTCACATCCCCGCTTGTTTTCGAAGGAATTGCAAGAAGCGGCGAGTCACATCCCGCAAAAATATGCCCGCGTGAAAGGTGGGATGGATGGACACTGGTGGCAGTGGATCGATGCGAGTATCGCGGGTTATGGTAATATGGAGGTGAGTTCTCCTTTTGAAGGCTATGGTGGACCGTTGACGGAAACCGTGTTATTGGGTAATTTATTGTTGAGGAGCTTCAACATCCGCGAAAAGGTCAAAAAGATGGATCCCGTGTATGGTGCCATGGAAGGTTATTCCTATAGTGGTCGCTACAAGGCGCTTAAATGGGATGGGGCCAACATGCGTGTCACCAATTACGAACCGGCGAATCAGTTTCTACGGAGAACCTACCGACAAGGATGGGGTGATTTGGTGCTTTAATCGAAGATCCGCTTGTTTGAAACCAAAGGTTTGGCCCAAAAACCAATGCTAAAAATATAGCCCATGCTCAGAAACAGGATACTCATACCTGTTTTTAGGCCAAAAATATCGCCAATTCCCCCGACAATGAAGGGAAAAATGGCGCCACCCACGATGCCGGTAACGATGATGCCGGCGAAGGATCCATGGTGTTCGGAGACTGAATTTAGGGCCAACGAAAAAATGATGGGGTACATGACCGAGGCAAAAAATCCGATCAGCGGGAAAGCGATTAGCGCCATGGTGGCGTTCCCGTAGAGCGCAAAAGCGAGCGCTATCATAGCTAGAAACGTGAAAGCTACCAGTACAATTCGGCTGTCTAATAATTTCAATAAAACAATGCCTAAGATACCTCCGGCGGTCATCAGACCCCAGTAATAGGCAATCGTATTGGCGCCGTCGGTCTGCGGATTTAATCCATGGTAGGTTTGGAGGAATTGCGAAATCCATGTCGCGATTCCCTGTTCGGTACCTACATAGCAGAGCATGGCTAAGAAGTACAAAATCACTTGTTTGTTTTTGAAGAGTTCGAGGTGGATGGCAATGGCACCCGGTTTCTCGTCTTGGGCTAATTCGACTTTGGGAAATGGGGTGCTAACGGTTACGAACATCATGACCGCCGAAATGCCAATAAAAAGGATGTATAAACTAAGCCAGGGCAGGTTTATGCCAATGAAATATTGATAGACCATCGGACTTAAAAACGAGGCAAAGCCAAAGATTAACTGCGCCCAAACCGAATAATTCGTATAATGTTCTTCGCCACCTGCGGTTCTTAGCAGCGGATTGATCACAACCTGTAACATCGCCATGCCACTGCCGATGAGGAAAAGGGATAATAAGGCAGTTAGGTAATGCGGCGACAAAACGATGAGTAGGGATCCTAACGTTGCTAGGCCAAAAGCCATCAACATCACTTTTTTCTCATGGAATGTTTCGAGCAAAATTCCTGCCGGAATGGACGTAACGCCGTAGGCAATGAAAAAGGCAAAGGGGAGAAGCGATACGAGCGTTAAACTTAAATCAAAAGTCCGAATGAGATCTGGGATGATGGGCCCAATGATGTTCGAAATAAATGAAATCACGAAGAAAGTCAATAAGATGACTGAGACAAGCTGTTTGTTTTTCATAACCTTACCTTTGGCAATCCTCCAACCAGGTTTGCCAAAGGTACAGGGGTATTTTGATTTTTGATGGGTGCCAACTGATAATTATTATCAAGAATCTGATTGTTTGATTTCTATGCCTAATTTTTTGATTCCGCAAGGCTACCTTTGGCAATCCTTCAACCAGGTTTGCCAAAGGTAAGAGCTTTGGCTTATTTAAAATAATTCTAAATAAGCTTGCATTTGTAATCTGTCACATGTAGTTTTGGTCATTATTTATAATTAGTCTAAACAAACATAAGTATATGATCCGCCTAATAATTCTTTTAATTTGTTCGTTTACAGTTGTTTATGGTCAGCAAGCCTCTTTGGAAGGTGTTGTTCGAGATGCCAAACAGCAAGTTGTTCCGGGTGTTTCTGTTCGATTGATCGAGTTGAAGCGCGGAAAGCCATCGGATGTTGATGGGAAATTCAATTTTCAAGGCTTGAAGCCGGGTATGTACACCTTGCAAGCTTCATTTGTAGGATATAAAACCTTGCAAGAAAAAGTAAATCTGGTCGCAGATAAAGCACTTCATTTGGATTTGGAATTGGTTGAGGCAAGCAATGATTTGAAAGAAATTGTTGTCGTAGGCTATGTGAGTCAAAACGAGAAGCCAATCACCATCGGAAAATTGCCTATCAAACCCATGGATTTGCCGCAAAGTGTGGTGACGCTCGATAAAAGTTTGTTGGAGGCCCAACAGGTCAACCGAATGAGTGATGTATTGATGAACACAAATGGCGTTTATATTTTCGGTGCTACGGGTGGCTACCAAGAGGAAATTGCCGCGCGGGGTTTTTCGATGGCGAGTTCAAATACCTTTAAGAATGGAATGCGCTATGCGAACGGAATGATTTCGGAATTGAGTGGAGTGGAGAAAGTGGAGATTCTGAAAGGTAGTGCTGCGATTCTGTATGGAAATGTGGCCGCTGGGGGTGTGCTAAATTTGGTGACCAAGAAACCTAAATTCAATTTCGGGGGAGAAATAAGTCTTCGTACGGGTTCATGGGGTATGTACAAGCCTTCCGTCGACGTATATGGTGGACTTTCCAAAAACATCGCCGTTCGCTTAAATGCGAGTGCCGAGCAGGCAAATAGTTTTCGGGTAGGTGTTTCCTCGGAACGCGTATATGTGAATCCGTCAATCTTGTTTAAGCTAGGTAAAAAGACGGAATTGATTGTGGAAGGGGATTATTTGGCCGACCAAAGAACGCCTGATTTCGGTGCTGGAATCATTAATTACCAAATTGTTGATATTCCCCGGGAACGATTTTTAGGCGTTGCCTGGTCGAATATTAAATCATCTCAAAGTTCTATTACGACTACTTTGACACATCAAATCAATGAAAATTGGACACTAAAATGGATGAATGGCTGGCGCCAAAATGCCAGTAATCTTTTCTCCAACACGCGTCCGAATGCTGGCACCTTAATCTCAGCAAACGGCCAATGGATTCGAAATTTACAGAAATCTGAGGTAGAGGAAAGCTATGGAATAACCCAATTGGATTTAATTGGCTCATTGAATTTGGCAGGGATGAAACATCAAGTATTAGTTGGTCTAGATTCGGATTTTTATAACACGGATACCTATGCCTATAATCAATTTGCGCGATACGACACCATCAATGTGTATGCGAGTAGCTTAAAGACTAGTCGGTCAGATCAACCTACCATGACTCCGTTTACTAAAACGATGGCTCCTATTCGTCGCTTAGGTGTTTATGCGCAGGATCTTATTCATATTAATGGACAGTGGAAAATTTTGGCGGGCTTGCGTTATTCATACCAACAAACTTTGAGCGATGTTTATGCCTATGCGACTGGCAAAACTACATCGACGTCTAATTTTGATGGGGCATTTTCACCTCGTTTGGGAATCGTATATAAACCTTCGTTGGACCATGCCTTGTTTGCCAGTTATTCGAATTCATTCACCTTGAATACGGGAGTGGATATCAATAATCAGGCTTTGCCTCCATCTTTAATTGATCAGTATGAAGTAGGGGCAAAGAATGAATTATGGGATGGGTTGATTTCTGTTAATTTGACCGCTTACCGGATATTGAATAATAATTTAGCCCAAAATGCCCTACTCAACGCGACCACGTATTCCTATGTCAAAGAAATGGCAGGTTCCGTGCAAAGTGAGGGCGTCGAATTGGATGTGATGTCTAAACCAATAGCAGGTTTTACGCTATCGGGTGGGTATAGTTTCAATGAAACGAAGTATGTCAAAAGTAATACCTATATCGAAGGAAGCTTATTGAAATATAACCCACGTCATACTGCGAATTTAGGCGTTCAATATCGTTATCAAGGTTTTCAATTAGGCTTGACGGCGGTGTATATCGGCGAACGGTTTGCGGGGCGGTCGACGCGTGTGCTGGTGGCGAATGATGCCTACAGACTCATTGCGCTTCCAGCTTATGTGCAAGCAGATTTAACAGCGGGCTATACGTTCAAGAAAATGTCCTTGCGGGCTCGCGTGGCGAATTTGGGAGATGTGTTGAGTTACAATGTTCACGATGATAATTCTGTGAATCCCATTGCCCCTCGGAATTATAGTTTGACCTTGACCTATGGGTGGTAATACCCCCTCTTACCTTTGGCAAACCTGGTTGGAGGATTGCCAAAGGTAGGGGTTTAGCGTGATTTAAATGTAAAGGCCAACTGATAATGCTGGCCAATTAACTGATAATCAATACAAACTAATCGGTCAAGTCCACAATCCTCCGTACCTTTGGCAATCCTCCAACCAGGTTTGCCAAAGGTAAGGGAGCACTAAAACAAAATTCATGTCAAAAATCAAAAGCACCCTTGTGCTAACAGCAGCGCTACTTTCATTCAGTTTTTTAAGTACAGCGCAGAAAAGAAATTTAACCTTGTCGCTCATGCCTGATTCCTATGCCGTTTGTAGGCTGGCACCCGATTCCAAAGTGCCTGAATGGGCGTACCAAGGAAGCTTCTACTCCATTTCAAAAACGAATGATGAGTTGTCGATCGTAGTCGATCAGCGATTTGCACCGGCAGGAATAAAGAAAGCAGAAAACTGGAAAGGGTTTAAGATTGAAGGTCCACTTGACTTTTCGATTACGGGTATATTAGCGGCATTGTCGAAGACCTTAGCTGATAATCAAATTCCCTTGTTTTGTGTGAGTACGTTTGATACGGATTATATCTTGGTGGAAAGCAAGTACTACGAAAAAGCGAAAATGGTGTTGGCCAAAGAAAACACAATCAAGTAATTGATAAAATAAAAAAAGGAGGACATCATGTCCTCCTTCCCCCGTACCTTTGGCAAACCTGGTTTGAGGATTGCCAAAGGTAAGTGCGGGTTATTTCGCGATACTTCCCCAAGCTAAATGACGGAATTTTTCATTAAATCGCGTAGGTTCAGGTGCAATTTGTAGGAACACCATTCCAAGCATGTCTTCCTTGCGGTCCACCCAAAATTGCGTTCCAAAATATCCTTTCCAGAAATATGTTCCCGCTGAGATTGTCTCGAATTTCGTTTGTTCCTCAGGATAAACATAAACGGTAACGCCCGCTTTGAACTGCGATCTACCCGTAACGCCTTTGGCAACTCCATCATTCGTCGCCACATCGAATAAAGGTTTCTCGATCATCTCAACCGTTTTCTTACTCAAAATGCGTGCGCCATCCAATTCTCCATAGTTAAGGATCATTTGGAAGAATCGAGCATAATCGTCTACATTGCTAACAATGTCCGTTCCACCCATGGCTAATGACGTGTTCGTGTTCTTGTAGTAGTCCATCGACATGTCTGCTGAAAACCCTAATAATTTCTTGCCTACTTCATCCGTGTAGACGCTCTTTTTCCCCGATTTGTCCTGCGTGTAAACCTGCGCCATGTTTTTCCATTCGTTTGGCGTAACACCTACAAACGTTCTTGTCATTTTTAAGGGCGTAAAGATTTCTTGGCGAAGGAAGTCGGCAAAGGTACGGCCATCCAAAACCTCAATCACACGACCTAATACTTCGAGATTCATGCCGTATGTCCAGCTCTCCCCGGGCTCATGAACCAACGGTAATTTTGCCACACCGCGAATAATTTCCGCGATGGTTAATTTTGTGTCCCCCTTGGGGAAAGCGATCGTAATGCCCGCATTCAAATAGCCCTCGCGGCCTAAACTTGAGAAGGGTGGATAGGCAATGCCCGACGTATGTGTAAATACGTGCTTCATCAAGATCTTGTTTTTAGCAGGTCGTGTGATGAATTGATGTTTCAAGGTATCGTATCCGACCAAAATTTGCATATTGGCAAATTCAGGTAAAATCGTTTCCAAAGGCGTATCCATTGTGAATAGTCCTCTTTCGAATAATTTAAGGCCTGCAACGCCGGTAATAATTTTGGTCATACTCGCCATCCGGAAAAGGTGGTCGGTGCGCATCGCTTCACCCGTTTCGAGGTTCGCTTTGCCAAAAGCTTTTTTGTAAGCAACTTTCCCATGTCGGACGATCATGCCAATCGACCCAGGAATGTGTTGATTTTCTGATTCTTTTGCCAAAAAGGCATCGACGCGTGCAAGTCCTTCTTTGGATAAACCGAGATGGACCGGGTCACCTGCAGGTAGATTTTGAGCAAGGCTGCCAAAGGAAATAAGGGCAACGAAAAGGAGTAAAGTGTGTTTCATCGGATGGAGTAATTTGTGTTAATCAAGATACTGATAATATAACAAAAGGAGGACTCGTTATCCTCCTTTCCCCGTACCTTTGGCAAACCTTGGAGGATTGCCAAAGGTAAAGGAGTTTGATGAAATATGATTATTGCATGATTTCGTTAATCTTCTTCGTGTCATAGCGTAACCATTCAACCACCTGCTTGCCATCTTTGATGCCGTCTACTGAGTGGATGATGACTTTCACCGACTTGTCTCCACGCGTTAATGTGAACCAAGCATATGCGTAGACAAAATGATTGCAATCGAAGTATCCTTTTTCGTTGTAAATCGTTTCTGTGATATTCGGGATGGAATCCAACTTCATCGTAATTCCTTTCGCTTTGAAAGCGGTGAATAAGGAAACGTTTTGGTCTAATGTAATCGTATCCGCGTTGTCATAAAAGACCGCATCTTCCGAATAGGTAGCACGATAGGTTACAGAATCCCCATCGCTTAAGGCTTGCATCGATTTCTTGGCTAAATCGATGTTGGCCGACTTGTCTATTACATAACCTACAGCACCTTCTGGCAACTTACTTTCTTGTTTAGAACAAGACATCATTCCGCCTGCGATTAGGCAAGCAAAAATCATTAATTTTTTCATGATTGTTGGGTTTAAAATGGCCGACTCATGCGAGTCGGCCTGGAAAATTTAGAACTAGTTAAATGTACCTACCGCGTATTGTAACAATACAGATTGGTTGATGCTACGTAAATCCCCTACTTTTTTAGTGAATTGTTCAGGAGTCAGATTCATGTATTTTTTTGCTCCATTGATGTAGACTGGGCTTGAATCAAAGTCAAATTTGGACAAGTCTTTGAAGAAAGTTAGCGTTGTGAATTGGCCAGATCCTTCATAGGAGATAGGTGTCAAATGTTGTAAAAATGCCCATTCCTGAATGTTGTCAGCTTTGATTCGATCTGTTTGAATGGCTTTAACTTGTTTTTCGAAATCCAAGTAGGCAAAATAGTTTTGTTGTGTGACTTTCATTGTTTCCATCAATATGATCGAATTCAAATCATTGGATGGACCTGTTGTTTCTATAACCTTAGTCAATTTGTTGCGAACAATCGATTGAACCTTTAACGTTTCATCCATTAAAGAATAAAAACTTGGATCTTCTTTCATTAAGGCTGTTCCCATATCCGCTGGATATTGTGTAAGCTTGTTTAAATCTTCTGAAGCATTTAGGGATACATAATCATAATCCACCGATTCCGATTTGTATTCATTCATAATTGGATAAACAGCCCAGGCGCCAATTAGGCCTGCAGCCTTACGTTTCAAATGAATAACTTTCCATTTCTTTTCGAGCGCCATGGCCTCATCAATTGTGTGGCCGGGCTTTAATTTGTGAAAAGCAATGTTGATATAATAGGTCTTGTTTTGTGCGAATGTGCTCGCTGTGATTGCAAAAAATGCAAGGAATAATAGAGTAAGTTTTTTCATGGTTTTTGGGGTTTAAAATATTGTCCGTGTGCGATGTGCACACGGACTTAATTGGTTATTTTTTTGTTTTTTCTTTAGAAAATTGAGTGATTTGATCGATCTTACCCGCAAGATTAAACCGGAAAACTTCAATTAAATCTTTGTCCCAAACGCTACCATCTTTCAATACACGTTTCTCAGAAGAGTAAACGATAATGCCAGATACGGGATCGGTATTTTGCAATTTGAATGGAAGGATTAAACCGGGTTTCCAATCCAAAGATTTAAATTCAGCAAATGTAGCAGGAATCATAGCTTTCGTTAGTTTAGATGTTGAGCCATCAAATCCCTCAATTGTTACTTCATCTGCAATTACTTCCGAAAATGCTTTAACATCCATCGCATTCCAAGCTTTCGCTAATTTTTCAATGGCTTCTACTTCGCCACGGTTTGAGAATTCGAGTGGACGTCCATCAACTTCTGACCCCGGTTTCTGCGCAATGTATTTACCACCATATGTTTTTCCATATTCATTGGTTTTTGGAATCGAATAGTACTGTGTAAATCCTGAGATTTTGCCAGCTTTATCTACTTGAAATAATTCAAATAAGTTTAAATTTTGCTTCGAGCCATTTTTATAAATGCGCTCTTCCGTTGATTGCAATAGGACAACTTCTGTTTTTTGACCCTCAGCATATAAGGGAAGAATTGCCATAGGTTTGTTTACGACGGATTGATATTCCGCATGTCCTTTTTGATTCGCTTCAGCGTATTTCTTAATCATTTCATCAGACCACAAGGCAGTCTCTGCAGCAGAGTTATTTGCGTTGTAAGCTTTTACTGCTTCCAAAACAACGTTGCTGCTTTTTTCAGAACCGAACTTGAAGGGTTTCCCTTGGCTATCGCCAACAAATATTTTGCCAGCTGTTTGCGCTTTTACGAAGAATACTGAGGCTACTAAGGCCCCTAATAGAACTAGTTTTTTCATGTGTTTTTTGATTATTAATTAAGGAAAGCAAGAACGAAAGTTTGATTCCCTTTTCGAATAATTTCAATGGGCAATTTGTACCCTTTTGCATTTTTGGGAACAGATTAATTATGCCTACACAGGCATTTCGGATATGCGTTTTATACTTTTGAACACAAACCAAACATATTCTGTATGAAAAAAATAATTATGCTCGTGTTTGCGGCAGGAACCTTATTTTCTTGCACGACACAAAGTGAACAAAATGAAAAAGTAGCAGCGGAAAATGTTGCCAATTACGGTCACGTATGGGATGTTGTTATCAATGAAGGACGTAGTAATATTTTAGATACGGCCTACGCTGAAAATGTGGTATTGCATACCGTACCTGAAATTAAAGGAAAGGCAGCTGCTAAAGCCTATTACGAAAACTACATCACGGGATTTTCTGATCGGGAATTTATTGTGAAAGAATCTTTCGCATCAGGAAATAAATTGGTTAAATACTGGCAGTTCAAAGGAAAACACACAGGTAATTTCTTTGGGATTCCTGCCACTGGTAAATCGGTGGATGTAATCGGTTGCACGATTGCGACGATCATCGGAGGTAAGATTACGGAGGAACAAGACTTTTTTGATAACCTCGAGTTTTTCAAACAGTTAGGGTTGAAAGCTCCGTAATTTTAGATGAAGTAGGTAGTTTTTAAAGCCCCTTGCTAGTTAGCAGCGGGCTTTTTTGATTTGATGAAAGCGGATGGGGTAACGCCTTGTCGGCTTTTAAATGCATCAATGAATTTAGATCTCGACTGGAAACCCGCTTCGGCGGATAGCGCTTCAATCGTATAGACTGCTGCGTGACCATCTTCAATCAATTTCACCACATATTCGATTCGTTGGTCATTTTTCCATTCACCAAATGTCTTCTGCAGGTCACTGTTGAAATAGGCAGAAAGGTTTCGTTCAGGAATCTTCAGGTCAAATGACATTTGCGATAAGGTAAAATCCTTTTTGATGAAGGGGGCCGATTTCAAATAATCAATCAATTGCAGCTCGAATTCTGGGGTGTTCTCCAGGGGTTTAACCTGTTTGGCAAAACTTGATTTGATTTTCTGGAAAGTTGAAGCCTCGTCCAAATCCAAGGAATAAGAAATGTTCCCATACAAAATATTGGGAAAGAGGAATAAGAAGAAATTTTGGATAAAAAATCCACCCCCACAAATACGAAAGAAGTGTTCTTCGCTAAATATACTTTGGGAAGAAATACCTAAAATATAAACCGGTTTAAAATACAAGGTAATCATATGGCCTAAACTTGTGGAGGCGATGATCACTTGTAAGGTGATTAAGGTGAAAAACCAGCGTTGGATGATGGGATGGTTAGTTGGGATCATGCCATATTTTTTCAGCAACATTTGTTTGTTCCAAAAGAAATACCCGATCGAGACGAAGGCATACAAAATCACATGAATCGATCGTCCATAGAGCAATTGCTCAAAGGTGACCCAGTTGAAATTGAGTCGGTAATCCTCCGTGAAATTCACGATTTGATGTGCCATTTGGGTTTTGATTGCCAAAGGCTGCAGGGTGAAGGGGAGGGTGGCGATGCCAACAAATATAGCCGGGATCAGGTGTAAAGAATCCTGCCAGGTAAATGCTTTGTTTTCGGAAACGGTGTGCTTGACGTAATAGAATAGGGTAGGGCCTAATAGGAAAGAGAGCGGTAGGAAATGCACAAAACAGATACCTTCCCAAAACTCCATCTTGCTGTAATGCAAACCGAAATAGACCATCACCACGAGGTTGCAGCACAGGAAAAAGAGTGCTAAAAAGATGTTCGACCTGTTTAATGAACTGAGGTAATACAGCAGGATGAACGAGGTAAAGATGCCAAAAACGGGCGCAAGTATTTCCAAATGAACTAGTTAATTAACGAAAGATAATCAAAACGAATTAAATTCTCCACCCCTTACCTTTGGCAAACCTGGGAGGATTGCCAAAGGTAGTGGGAATAGAATTATTTTTAATTGACAAAACTGATAATTTCGCATAATTACATCTTCGCGCTTAAGCAGCATTTTAATTCGAATGCCGTTCGATGACTTATGTTGGGGATCATAAAGTGTCCCCCTGTCTTCAATTGAATATGCAGCTCCGTAAAAAGATTTTTCTTTACTAAAGTGACGGAATCTATTTCCTTGTATAAAATCCGGTGCGTACACTGGCTGAATTGAAAGAGCGATAACGTGTCGATTTCAATTTGGCTTGCCCCTACATATATTTTGTGTTTGGTGCATCCCAAAAGGGTGCTAAACCATGGACTTTGAAACGTGTGTTGCATGGGAAAATCGATTTGCTCAAATATAGGTCAAAACCGTTTAATCAGCAAAATCCAAATGTGTTCAAATACTTTATAGCCAATGACTTAGGTTTTTTTGCCAACGATTTGAGTTCGAAGTGCAACGTATTACAGCGTGTAGACTTAAGTTTTGGTTGCATAACATGTACTGTTCTCGAAACCTATCCAATCCACCTCCCACAAAGCTCCTTTCAAAGAGCTGATCACCACGAAATCTTTTGTTTCTTGATCTTTGTATTCCAAACCTTTTGCTACAATGATGTCCGTGAAATGTTCCAAGTCATTCCAATTCATACAGCCGAATCGGACTAAGTCCTCATCTTCGCGTAATGACCGATTCGGTAGGTCCTTGCGAAATTGTTCAATACCGCCCTGGTATTTTTCCTCCAAGGTGCTTTTGCGTATCACCAAATTGATAAATTCTAGTTCTATTGCCATGCCGCAAAACTACGCAGGTTTTGTGTAGGAAATATCGGTTTGGTGTTTTTCGAATTGTCAATTTTGAATGCGTTTAATCCGTTTATTTTCAGCACGTTGGCAATCATTTTATTTCGTAATGTGCGTAAAAATTGTCACAGTATTTTTTGGGAAAATTCGTATTCGTAAAATGAATTTGCAGCTTTGCATCTCGCAAAAGTAGAATCCATGAACACTATTTCGGAACGCATCAAAAAACATTTTGACGGGGATGTACACATCCTTTTAATTGTTATTCTTCTCAGTATCGTTGGCGTTATTATTCAATTCTCCGCCAAAGGGCGATTAACGATGGGCGGTCCTTTTGTTCCGCTCCAACATCTCGTTAAGTCACTCGTTATCTTGGTGGGGGGATTCTATGCGATGGGGGTCTTTTCGCGAAAGGATTATTTGAAATCAACGAAATATGTGGATTTAGCCCTCTACGGATCGTGGTTCCTCATCGGACTCGCGTATCTATACGGAAAGGAAGCGGGCGGCGCAAGTCGGTGGTTGCAAATGGGACCTTTGAGTTTTATGCCTTCCGATATGGCTAAATTGTGTTTGACGATTTCCTTGTCGAAGATGTTTGCTGCCCGACAAGCCGATCCGGAAGCCTATGATCCCGCGGTATTATTTGTTATTTGCTTTAAATTAGGGGTGACCTGTTTTCTGATTTTCTTGTCCAATTTTTCCACGAGTGTGATTGTCTTCGTGACCTCGATCGTCTTAATGATTTTCGGTCGGGTGCCCTACAAGGCCATTGCCATTGTACTAGGAATTTTCATATCCACGGGTATAGGATTGATTGTGGGTGGTGTAGGCCAAAGGGCTGAAACGATTAAACATCGAATTGAAGTGTATGTGAAACGTATGTTTGGGCATCCTTCCAAAGAGGAAATTGAGCTGGATGATCAAGGAACGAATTATCAATTGAAACAAAGCCTTTATGCCATTGCTACAGGTGGTTTGCAGCCCAAAGGTCCGGGAAATAGCCAATTTCGCTTTCATTTATCGCAGGCGGAATCTGATTTTGTATATGCCATCATCGTAGAAGAATGGGGGATTGTTGCTGGATTTTTATTGCCTGTAATGTTTATGTGGTTGTTTTGGCGTGGTGCTCTCGCAATTTCTTATAGCGCCAAACCGCTCGGCGGACTGATGTCGGCCGGCTTAACTTTCTCGATTGTCAGTCAAGCATTCTTAAATATGTTCGTGGCCGTAGGGGCGATTCCGGTGACGGGCCAACCGATTCCCTTGGTGTCAGCGGGTGGAACCTCGTTGATCTTTACCATGATTAGTATCGGGTATATTCTTTCGGTTACGCGGGATAAAGCTAAAACGCAACTCGCGCGCACTTAGCTTCCTAACTCAGCTTTGGCAAACCTTGGAGGATTGCCAAAGCTAAGGGTTTTAAGGGGCAATGTTTGTAGGCCAACTGATATTCGATTTCAGTTAATTGATAATCTGTTTCTCGCCCCCAAAAATCTCCCTCAAAACCACTACCTTTGGCAAACCTCAAAGGATTGCCAAAGGTAAGGATGGCTAGCCAAGGTAAAGCAAACAACCCAAGGTATAGGAGCTCGAACACATTGAAATACATCACCTTCTTCTTGTTACTAATCTGCGCTTCCCTGCATGCGCAAAGCCCCCTCGATTCCTTGATGCAACAAGCCGAATCACTCGGTCTACGTTCGAAAGATTATCAATACACACCGCAAGATACCAGCGCGGCGAAAAAGGCAGTCCAACAGTTCATGCTGGATCTCAAGTTTGGGAATCAATCACCTTACCTCCGCTTTCAAGGCTATGATTTTAACCTGTCGCGCGATGCCTATCGAAACCGCTATGGCGAACTTTGGAGTACACCTAAAATTAAAGAGTTAGCGAATCGTCTAATTGATGAAGAAAATGAAGTCAGTCAAATCCTTCAAGTATTAAAAGATTCCGTACAATACAGCCCAGAAAAAAAACAATTATTAGCCAAAGCCGCCAATGAATACCGCTGGCTCATCGCTGCCAGAGCTAATCGTTCCTTGGTTTTGGTCAATATTCCTTCGACCCAACTCAAAGCTTTCGAATCTCATAAACAAGTCATGCAAATGCGCGTTGTCCTCGGTAAACCCACAAGACCTAGCAAAACGCTTTCCAGTAAATTGAAAAACATGATTATCACGCCCTATTGGAGCGTGCCGCGTAGCATCTGCATCGAAGAACTTGTGCCGGAAATCCGGAAGAATATCCGCTATTTCTATGCGAGTCATTTGGAAATTTTCGACCAACAAAATCGAAAAGTAGAACCTGAAAAAGTGCCTTGGAGTCGACTGAATGCTAATTATTTCCCGTACTCCATGCGCCAGCGAACTGGAAAATGGAACACCTTAGGGATTTTGAAAATTCAATTTGATAATCCCTTCAAGATGTACCTCCATGATACATCTGAAAAGAAATTATTCAGTAAAGAAAAACGATTTTACAGCCATAGCTGCATCCGACTAGAAAAGCCTTTAAACTTTGGTTCTTGGTTATTGAAACCGAATTCAACCGCCATCGACACGCTCGATGCCCAAGCGGCCTATTCCGATAAAACGCCTAAATACCTAACGATTAAGCGCAATATCCCCTTGGTCATTTGGTACAGCCAAGTGGATTTTGACGAAAACGGTAAGCTGACGTTTTACCCGAATATCTACAAGCGTTAAATCTTGTAGTATTGCTCCCAACCTTTTCGTGGCGCTGGGCCTACCAATAATTGGTTCGCTAATTTATTGTTCGTGATCAATTTTGTATCGCGGTCAAACACCAATTTGGTGTTCAATTTTTGAGCTAAAACTCCTAAAGAGAATACTTGACTCAATGGTCCAGCAATCGCAAATGGTGAACGCGTTTTCTCCTGACCCATACATGCCTTCAAGAAATTCGCATAGTGATTCGATGGGCTCTTTGGTACATCGGGTAATTTTAAATCTTTCCCAGCATCTCCTAAAATCGATAAAGTTGAGCCATGCGATCCCCCTTTGAAGGTCAAATCTTTGCTATAAATGATCTTACCCGGGTTCAATTTAGCTGGTTGGATTTTGCCATTTCCCGCTGGCGGAATGTTCGGATCTAATTCCGTCGTACCGTAGTTGGCCGGCACAGGAGGTATATTATTCAAGCCATCATACCACGTAATATCCATTGCTGGCATGTTCTTGCGAGAAGGGAATTTAAATTGAATGGTCGACGACATTGGATAAAAGAAATCATTGTGTCCATCCGCACGCAACATGTTAATTTCAGTAGGTAATCCTAATTCCAAAAATTCATGTGCCGTATCCATAATATGTGCGCCCCAGTCGCCCAAAGCACCTAATCCATAGTCAAACCAGCAACGCCATTGGCCATTAACAAAGTCTTTTTGGTAATCATGATTTGGCGAAACGACGCCTTGCCAAATATCCCAATCTAATGTGCTTGGAATTGCTTCTGCAGGTGGGAAGTTCTTTATTTTAGGGTCCCATCCATGCCATCTGCGAGGGGAGTTCATGTGTGCCGTCATCGCAGTCACATCCTTGATGATGCCCGCTTCTTTCCATGCTTTGAACTGGAAGTAATTGGCCTCCGAATGTCCTTGATTTCCCATTTGGGTAACCAAATTCGGATGCTTACGAGCCGCAGCCATCATTAATTCCACTTCATGAAAGGTACGCGCCATCGGTTTCTCCACAAACACGTGTTTGCCCATTCCCAAAGCCATCATCGTGATTGGAAAATGGGAATGATCCGGTACACCAATCGAGACAGCCTCGAATTGATTGCCCATCTTGTCGAATAGTTGTCGGAAATCCTGAAAACGCGGAACATCTGGGAATTTTTCCAAAACCTTCAAGGTCTGTGGAGCGCCCATGTCCACATCGCAAAGCGCGACGATGTTACAAAGTCCTGTGCTATACAAAGACATGACATCCAATCCCCCTTGGTTTCCTATTCCGATACAGGCTAAATTGACTTTATCACCCGAATTTTTCGAGATAAACGCGGGAAATGCCGCCGCGGAAGTTAATAATGCCGCGTTCTTTAGAAAGGTTCTGCGGGAAGATTCATGTGCTTGATTCATAGCTTTTTATAGGTTTGTACCTAGGAAAGACGATGAACCTTGAAATTTACTGAAAACTATAAATCGATGGAGCAGCGCTCCTCCGCACATTGGATTTTCATCTCGGCTAATTCCAAATCCGACTTCAAAATCTCTCGTTTTTCTTGGGATAATTTCCGAATAATTTTCCCCTCACAGAAACGTCTGACCTGGGTCTCCGTCGTTAATTTAAGCCCTGGAACTTCCGTGAGATTACCATGCTCATCTTTGGCAGCCATCGTAAAATAACAGGAATTCGTGTGGCGCACGATGCCATCCCGCGGGTTAAATGATTCCACACGCATGCCTACGATCATGGTCGTCCGACCGACATAATTAACAGATGCTTTGATCTCGACCAAATCACCAACCTCCACCGGACTTTTGAATTCAACGCCTTCTACGGAAACGGTTACACAATACTGATGGCTATGTTTGGAGGCACAAATGTAGGCTACTTTGTCTAATAAGGACAAGATGATTCCCCCGTGCACCTTACCGCCAAAATTGGCATAAGATGGAATCATTAATTCGGTATAAGTGGTCTCAGATTCGTGTACTTCTTTGTATTGCATGCTACATGATTAAAATTAAACCTGCTATCCCGAGCAAATAAACCCATAAAACAATAAATGAATCGATGCCCATTCGGAGGATTTGGCGTTGAGATGGAATCAGCATGCCTGCCATATAAATGCCGGTCAAAATGATTCCTAAGGTCGTTAAATATAAATCTGTCGGTTTTAAGTTTGGCAAAATAGCGTCACCGCCGATCAACGAAGCAAACAAAAACAGAATAGGTAAAAAGGCATTGCCACCAAAAATATCACTCACGGCCATGTTGTAGTCGCGGATTTTGGCAGATGCAATACCTGTAGATATTTCCGGTAAAGCTGTACATAAGGCCAAAATGGTACCGCCAAAAATGACTCCATTAATATGAAAGCGGGATGCCACAATTTCGCCTGAGGCTTCTAAAAGCCAACCCGAAAATAGAATAAGTAATGCGCCTGTGCCTAATTCAATGAATGCTTTGGTGCTACTTCCTTTGAAGCGTTTCGTTGGATGACGGGAATGGTGCAATTCTTCAGTTAGTCTTTCGCGTGCAGCATCAGCTTTACCTATTCGAGAAATGAAATAAATGGAACCAAGCCAAATCCCAAAAATGATCCATTCAATGGGGCTGCTACGAAAATATTTAAAGCTTTCTGGAAATTGATTTCCCATCAAGACAAAGGTCAAGATGAAAATCACGGCCAACCCTTCCAAGATTAAGACCCTTGCATGCCCTTTCCATGTTAATGGGGCGGTATGACCCACCCCAAAAACATCGATTAAGACTAGTACAACCGTTTGGATGGCTATTCCGCCTAAAATATTACTGACTGCGATATCGTAATTACGGTGGGCCGCGGCCATCAACGTAATCGCAATTTCAGGCAGATTGGTGATAATCGACAAAAAAACCATGCCGCCAAATGCCTCCCCAAGATCAAAACGTATCGTCACGAAATCGACCAATTTGGTAATTCGTACACCCATCCACCAAATGGCGGCTGTTGAAAGTAAGAATATGGCCAGCAGGGTAGTTGTCGAAAAGGCTTGCATGCCCAAAGCTATCAATTTTTAGATAAATAATTGAAATTGAAGCGTTAATGTGTTTAAACGATCACCGGCTTTTATCACATCGCCTTGTACCTGGTAGCTAGGTCTGTTTTGAAAGTCCAAACTCAATTTGGATTTGTTTCCTTGGATGTAATAATTCAGTCCCAGATTATACGTATTCGTTGACAAACCTTGTATGCGGTCATATTGGGCCAGTGTTGCCGTGGCATAAGGCATCCAGCGCTTGGACGGCAAAAGGTAGCCCACCTGACTGTAAATGACATGTCCTGTTCCAAACATCGGATACGAATTTCCATACGTAGGTCCCTGACCTGTCATCGAATTTGAAGCGGTCAACGTACTTCCATTTGCCGGGTTCATCACCCCATTATAGCGCAAATAATTTGTGCCATAATTCGTGTTGAAATAGCCAACATACGCATTGATGGCTCCTTTATTCGCTAAAGGCATATCTACAAAACTCTCCACCGCCCAGTGCATCATCGCATGGTAAGTCGTATCACCCGTGGCCGATTTATTCCAAAGGGCATTCGCTTGGTAAATAGCTCCTGCTGCGATGTTTACGATCTTTTTTGTTCCCAAATACGATCCCGTCATATAGGGTGTCGTGTGGTTTTCATGATCAAAAAACTGATAAATTAAATAAGCTTGCTGTTGGACCGCGTGCCCCTTCGTACTAAAATTCGCAACGGAACTCAAGGCTGGAGGTGTCTGACCATTTGAGCTAATCGGGAATGGATCACTCAAAATATAGCGATAATCCCATTTGCCTATTTGCCCACGGGCATAGATGCTCAGTTTACGTGAAAATTGATCAATCTGATCCACGGTTGTCTGCGCAAAAACAGGGACATCCATGCTCGTAATAGTTCCAATGCTCGGTTGGGAAAAGCGCGATAAACCCGAAATGATGCTTAATCCACCACCTACTTTCAATTGGTTTTTGCTTGAAATCCGATATTCGCCCAATGCATCATGAAAGAATGGAGCAATTTTGCGATTCCCCGTGCTGTTGTATTGGGCATTGAAGTTGTTTTGGCCAAACTGAAAATATAAGAAGGTTCGATCCGTTATTTGACCGAATAATTGCATACGCGTTCTGCGTAATCCGATATCGAAGGTGCTCGATGCCAGATTGCCTTCCACGGTTGTGCCGGGATTGCTTTCATTTGCCCGAACCCAAACTTGGTTCAATAAGGTGGCTTGGAAGTAATGACTTCCCGACTCGTTTAATTTGAATTTTAGCGCTTCGTTATCTTGCGCAAAGGATTGCTGTATGCATATAAAGCTTACGAGCAATAGACATAAATTTTTCATATATGGGTGATTAGGAGGCTGTCCAAAGGGAAGCCTGATGAATAAATAATGGGAAATATAAGCAGGTGATTCTACAGGCGTAGATTTCGGAATCGAATGAAAAGAGGTATTAGAACACGGGAGTTTTGTTGAGTGCGGATTGCATCGCCAACAAAGACTTTAAATTCGATTGTTGAGAAATTCCAGCTAGGCACCGTAGCGGGTAGAAGCACATCATCCTCTTCCTGATCTTCTGCTGTCTGGGCTTGAAGGGTATATTTAGCTTTGGTATTTGTATCTGAAAATGCGAATATCCGATTGGCCGCTACAAAGAGCGTCAAGCATAGACAAATCCGAAAAAGCCAAAGCTGCCTCATTTTCATATTACAAATATGGATTAAAACGTCACATGTTGAATCGGTATTGTCCTGAATGTTGCATTAAAATCTTGATTTTCTGTTTTAAGTCCATATAAAAATCTTGATATTTACATTCAAACCTATTCAAGATGAACAGAAGAAAATTCTTAGCAGCGACTCCTTTGATTGCTGCCTCCGCAGGAAATGCTCCAACAAATAAACCTTTATTACACCACGTATTTTTTTGGTTAAACAATCCAAATTCAGAAGCGGATAAAAAACAATTAATCGCCGGTTTGAAAACCTTGAAAGGGATTCCGACCATTAAGCAAATTCACATTGGTACGCTTGCCTCGACCGAAAAACGAGATGTCGTAGATACGTCTTGGGACGTTTCTGAGTTGATGTTTTTCGATGACGAAGCCGGCCAAAAAGTGTATCAAGATCATCCAATCCATCTGGAATTTGTGAAAAATAATTCCCATTTATGGAAGAAAGTGATTGTTTACGATTCGATTGACGTATAGCTGGGGTAAACGCTGCCGGGGTCTTCAGACCCCGGCAGCGTTAGTCAACGGCTAACTATATGAAATCGTATATCAATTTCTTGATAAATCGCGAAAAGCGAAGTTTAAGTCAATGAATATAAAGATAAAATCAGTTTTTGGGTGGACACCCTGCCGACCTATTACACGAAATCTTCCCGCATAGGCGTAAAAACATCGATTAATTCCCCTTTTTCGATACAAACTGCCCCATGTACTTCTCCACTAGGTACAAAATAGACGTCTCCTGCTGACAATCGCTGGGTTTTCCCATCTATCGTTATATCGAATACTCCTTTGGAGACATAGGACGCCTGCGTATGTGGATGTTGGTGCAAGGTTCCTACGGCGCCTGGCTCAAAAGCTACTTTAACAAGCATCATTTGATCATCAAAGGCCATCACTTTGCGACGAATCCCTGCACCTAGTTCGGTCCATTCAACAGATGAATCATGTATTAATGTTTGCATGCGTTAGTTATTTAAAGACCCTACGGTAATCCAGGATTTTACTTGATCAATTTCGCAAGTAGTTAATTTTGTTGTTGCGGAAGGCATGGGTATGTAGCCCGTTTGGTGCGCGATTGAGCCATATAACTGACCATTTGCAGCATATTTTTGCACATTTGCATGTGTCGTTAAATCGATATTCCCAGATGGTCTAGCGCCACTGTGGCAACCTGTACAATAGTTTATTAATATCGGTTGAACAACAGTTTTAAAACTTACGTTTGTTGTCACGCAATTACTCGCAGATACATCACAAGAATTGTTTTTTGCCCCTTGTTTGATCCAGGTCAACACATTGTTAATGTTTTCCGTTGACAGCGGACCCGCCGGCGGCATCCGGTCTTCGCCCGTCGCAATCAAGGATTTATATAAATCACTTCCCGCAGGATTCGTGATTTTGACTTCACGTATGATGTTGGCATAATCCGTCAGAATAACCCCATCTTTCTTCGAAATTGCATCGTGGCATCCACTCATCGCGCAATTGGAGACCAACAAGGGTAAAATCTTTTGCTTGAAATACACCGAGTCTGGACTGCAATTGACTACAATGGGTGGTTTGATTTGCGGTATATCTACCACAGGATTGATGGGATTTATGGGGTTTAGGTCGATCAAAATATTCCCGCTGGGAGAAGCGCCACGTATCCATTTTTGGATGATGGTGATGTCACAACTACTAAGTTTTGTTGTTGCAGATGGCATCGGTTTATAGCCATTAGCGTGCGTAATGGAACCATATAACTTTCCATTTTTCACATAGGTTTGGATATTTGCATAAGTAGAAAGATCCACGCCGGCCGAAGGGTTATTTGGATTGTGACACGATACGCAATTTGTATTCAATATAGGCCAAACCGATTTGTCAAAGGATATCACCATCGTATCGCAGGTGCTATTCGTACTAGGTACCTCAGTGACAACAGAATCGACCTTATTTTCTTGTGGGACGATCGCGATGTTCTTGTCTTCCAAACAGGCCCAAAAAGATAAACAAATACCAATAATTAATAATCTTTTCATCTAGCGTAGGTTGTACTGAAAGGAGCCTTTTACCTTCACAACTTCCGCAATTTTGGCAAAGACTATTTTAGGGATATCAATCTTATATTCATCTAAACGTATATCAAAGGTGCAGCTTAGTTGCAAGGTCTTGCCGTTCGAAATAATGCTTCCTTTTAATTCAACGGGTCTGGAAATTCCATGAATGGTCGCTGTACCCGCTGCAGTTACCGCATAGGTTCCCGGGATTTTGAGGTCAATACTTTCTTTGATTTTTCCTTTAAAGGTCGCCGACGGAAATTTATCTGTCTCCAAATAGTTCTCGTTAAAATGCTCTTGCATCAATTTGTTAGGGAATACAAAATTGGTTACACGCATTTGTACCGCAACTTCATTATTTGCGGAATTGATGATACTGCCCACTTGTTTGTTGACCGCATCAATATCCTCCATCGGAGTTTTTGAAAAGAAGGAGATTTCCCCTGTTTGGGTGACAAATAATTGCGCGTTTGCCGATAAGCATATCAGGCAAAGTGCTAAAATGAATAGATAACGCATTATTTTTTGATTTTGGGCTCGAAACTAAAGGTTCTCGCCATGTTGAAGCCATAAAAAAGATCCCCATTTTGCCAGGTACCAATCGTTTGGCCGATAAAATGTTTTTCAATCATCCCGCGTGAATTCGTCACATGAAGTTGGAACACGTGCCCACCCGTTTCTATGTCGAATCCAATCGCCAGCGAATTATGGTATGGGTATTTCTGACCGGCGGCTTCTTCGTATTCCTCTTTATCGATTAAATTATAATAATATTCCGCAGAAACACTGAGTCGATTGCTCAATTTATAGCGTCCTCCAAATCCCATCGCGGCCTGCGTATTTTCCATGTAGACATTTTCAGCCAGGTTGTTATGGAAGAGCGTAGGCATCACCTGCAAGGATAATTTATCCGAAAACTTACGGGCAATTAATACTTGGCCCATAAATGTCTGCCTTTGTAAATTATTGTTGAATCGCATCACCGTTCCCGACTCCATCGTATAACCCGTTTTCATCGTATTGCTAGCAATGCTACCATAAGCCGTCACCGTGACGGGCATCTTATTGGATTGACGAATCATTTTGTATTTGACATAGCTATCATACGTTTTTTCGATGGTTGAGCGGCCAGCCCCTACAAGCAAGCGATCCGTGATAGCATATTCTAATCCTAATCGAATTCGTGCCTCATCCAAGCCTAAAAAATTATCAATAAAGCCCGAATTAATCGCCCCAAAACGGTGCGAAATCCAGAAATTTAAATGTTGCTTGGCGATTGTTTCGACCGTTTGGCCATTGATGAGTCGGGAAGCCTTAAAGGTCGCCAATGTGTAATTGGTTTGTTTGGCATCCTCTTTTTCCAACATGGCCATGAGGTCATCCTGTGCATGTAGCTGGATCGATCCCAAAATAAGTACACATGCTATCCATATATTACGCATATACCCGGAGTGTTGTGCCCGTTAGAGCGGTTTGGTAGGTTTTTAACGCTTTGCTTGTCACAGATTCAGCCGTCCCAGATGTGCTAAATGTGGCTCCATGCGCTGTGCAATAGAATTTACTTCCATTGTAAATTACCTGCGCTTTTCCCTCGTGCGTGCATATTTGGGTAACAGCAGCAAAACTTGTTGACGATACCCGAGCCACTACGATTTGATTGTATATGACATATTTCCCTACCGTATTTAATGCAGAATAGGATGCGTTAGATAGGTCAAGCGTGAAATCGACGGCTGATGCTGGAGTTAAGGACTCATTCTCACAAGAACTTAAAGCGGATGCGCCACAATAAACGGCTAATAAAGACGCTCCTTTTAATCCAAGGGATTTTAGGAATTCATTTCGTTTCATTTTCGATTGCATATTTCTTCAGGGTTAGTAACTGCAATTTAGGTTTTTATCAGGATAATTCTTTCAACCCCTCGTATGACATTCATCAGAATCGACAGTTAACGAGCTATGGTCTATCAAAGCCAAGTATCTGACGATTAAATTTTAAGCCGATGTGTCAAGACAAAGCGTTCATTTATTTCCGTACATTTGAAAAATTTAACTTCCATGATTGAGCTTTTTACCCTGCGATTTCTGATCAATTTGTTTTTTACCTTCTTGGTCATTCGATTCATCTATTATCCGCAATACAAGAACAAGGATTTTGTTTTTACCTTCTTCTTGTTCAATTCAATCTTGTTTGTGTTGTGTTTTTTGTTGGCTGAGGCCGACCTGAAATTCGGTTTTGCTTTTGGCCTTTTTGCTATGTTTTCCATGTTTCGCTACCGGACGGTTACCGTTCCCATCGGCGAAATGGGTTATTTTTTCTTGGTTGTGACGTTGGGTATTATCAATTCGATCGCCTCGCTGGAAAATTATCCCATGCTCATACTTGCGAATTCTTTGCTTGTTGGGGTAACCTTTTTGTTGGGGCGTTTTCTGACCTTGACCCATGAAAATTTTCAGGTCTTAACTTATGAGAATTTGGCTTTGGTTAAACCGGACCAAAAGGCATTATTGATTCAAGATTTAATTGATAAGACGGGCCAACCGATTCACCGCGTTCAAGTGGTGAAGGTGGATTACCAAAGAGGTGTCGCGCAATTGAAGGCCTATTACTATTCCAAAGACAACGAAACTTTCTCTGCCGATGCGGAAGCTTAGGCTACTCATTTTTTGCCTCGTTTCACTTCATATAAAAGCTCAAGTGGACACCTTGCGCAATGTCGAAGTGAAAGCTAGCAGACCCGAATTTGGGAAACAGGTCTTTTATCCGTCGGCGAATTTGACCAATTTAGGTGGAAATCTACAAGATGTATTAGCGAATATTCCGTCCATCTACGTCGCTGGCGATGGTTCGATTCAATACCGGGGCAGCCAAAGTCTTACGATTTATTTTGATGGAAAACCTTCCGGAATTCTTTCTTCATCACGGGCCAATGCGCTCAGTCTTTTTCCCGCGGATCGCATCGATTACATCGAAATTATTTCGGCACCAGGGGCAAAATATTCTGCGGAAGGTAGTACGGGAATTTTAAATATTGTCCTGAAAAAAGGAAGTGGATTCAAGCAAGCGCAAGCAAATTTACAATGGGGGACGCATGATCAGGTAGCTCTTTCTACGCGTTATGGGAACGGCTTTAAAAGACTTTCTTATTCGTTCGATTATAATTTCAAACAATCCATCCGAGATAATTTCCAGCATTTGTATCGCGAAAATGCAAGCCAATATGGATTGTCCCAAATCGAACAAAACACCCAAGAGATAAATCGGGATTATAATCACGCTTTACAAGCACGTTTGGAATATAGCTTAAATCCGCGCTGGACCCTGGGATTGCAGGGGATTGGTCGATATTCCAAAGATCACAACAATGAAGCCCGATTGAATTTCTCGCAATTTGTGCGCGCTCCGGATCGCTATTACATACGGGATGCCGACAAGCAAGGAGATGATCGTGGGATGGATGTCTTGATTTCTTTGGGAACTATTGGCAAACAGCGGACATCTGCCCATTTGGATTTTCTATGGATTCGAAATATGGGGTCGGATCAAAATGATTTCACACAACGCTATTTCTACGGCGGCTTTGATATTCCCAATTCGAATTTTCCGAATCGAATCGAACAATCTTCCGCGAGAAGCGGCAATTACACCCTGCTCTTTCAGGGGGATTGGGAAACACAATTCTCAAAAAAGCTCAGCTTTGATTATGGGTTTAAGTTGACAGAACGACTTTTTGATACCGATTTTCGGTACGAAAAATTACGAGGAATTTGGAATATAGACCTCAAACGTAGTAATGCCTTTCAGTATTTAGAGCGTATCCAAGCCGTATATGGGACAACGCATTTTAGCGGGAAAAAATGGGATGTTCAAGGGGGATTGCGTGTGGAGGCAACCCAAGCAAATTTGAATTATGTCCAGCTGTTTCCTTCGATTTCAGTGGAAAAGCAATTGACAAAAAACCAACAAGTTGGATTTCGCTTTTCTTCGCGGGTGAACCGACCGTCCTACAAGGCTTTGAATCCTTTCATATCCTTCGCGGATCCGTTGAATCTGCAGTCGGGAAATCCGATGCTTCAACCCGAGCGAACCTATTTAGCGGAAATCGAACATTCCATGGATGTGGGAACCTTGCATACAAGCAATCAACTATTTTACCGTCGGGTCAATCAATTGGTTGGTCGCGTGCGAACCTTACAAGAAGGCGACACCACCTTAACCCGTTTTGAGAATATTGCTCGGTCGGAAACCTGGGGCTTTGAAAATATTACGACCTTTAACCCAACGAAAAATTGGAAGGTCAATGTAACGAGTTCCTTGTATCAAACCGATTTGCAAGGCCAGGTGCAGGAACAATCCTTGAACATGAATCGCTGGAGTTGGAATGGGCGTTTAAGCCAAATTTGGAACTTATCATCCACCGCATCTTTTCAAATCAGCGGGATTTATCAATCGGCTCAAATTCATCCCTTGGGTATTATTGAGGGTTTTTACACCGTGGATTTAGGTTTCAAAAAAGAGCTGAAAGCGTGGGTGTTGAATGCACGAATTAATGATGTGTTTAATACCCAACAAACCGTTTATGATTCCAGGCCTTTTGGTTTTGTGAGTGATTTGACGAAGAAAAAAGAAACCCGAATTTTCTATTTGGGCCTTGCGTTTAAACTCAGCACCAAGAAAAATTCGGGTCTTAAAAATCGGAAATCGGTCAATGAGGACGAGGCAGGAGAGGAGGATTAATTCGCTCCCTTGACGCGTCCTTTTTCTGCATCTAAACCTGTGGCACGTTGTCTAGCTCCTTTAATGGAGGCATTTCCAAAACGATACGTGAAGTTTAAACGAACTACACGCGAATCGTTCTTTGGCTGAACCAATACATCCAAATCCGCATATTTGATTGTCACCGGTGGGTTAGACGTGTACAAGATATCCTGCGCGTTCAAACGAATGGTTGCACGCTTCTTCATGATGGTTTTTTGAATTCCCATGTTCAGCGATCCTCCTGCGCCAAACACAAATGCGCCTTCTAATCCTCCCGTGAAATAATTCCCGCCCAATTCGATTTTGATGTCTTTGGGAAGGGTAAATGTATGGTTTGAGGAAATGTAGAACATGTTGGCCGAAGGCGAAATGGCCGAAGCCGCGATGTTACCTGTTAATTCCGCGCGGTTAAAGAAAATGTCGGAATTGCTTGTCCACCATTTATTCACTGGGATGGGTAATGAAATCCCCACGCTATAAGTCACGCGTTGCGCCATATTAGCCGTCGTTTGGTAGGTTTTACGTGTAGCCACATCTTGCTTCAATAATTGCGTAATAACCTGGTCAGTGTGACTATATCCCAAGGTTGTCGAAATGCCTCCCATGTAGGTATGGCTCAATTCGAAGGAGTTGGTTAGTTGGGGCATCAACATCGGATTTCCCACATTGTAAGTGTAATTATCCAAGTAGAAGACGAATGGATTCAAATCAGAATAACCCGGTCGGTCGATCCGCCGACTATAAGTCATGCCAAGTGTATGTTTCTTGGATGCTTCGTATTGCAAGAATGCACTTGGAAAAAATTGTAAGTAATCGCGATGGAAACTAATATCGGGTTCTTGAGTATAAGCAGAAGATGTTCCATCGGCAAAGGTCCATTCGCCTCTTAGGCCAATTTGGTAACTCCATTTACCTATGGCCCGCTCGGTATTCAAGTACAGGGCATGGATTTGTTCGGTATAGACGAAGCGATTGCTTTGTCCGGTTAAGAATTGATACTGTTCTCCTTGAAAAGCTTTTGCTCGGAATTGTAAATCATTATCCGTTTTCACCCAAGAGGATTTCATGCCAAGACCCCATTTGGCTTTTAAAAAGGACGGAATAATATAATCAGATTTCAAGGAATATTGATCGATGTAGGATTGTGATCCTGTTCGAAGTAATGAATCTGGACGAACAGGTAAAAATAAGGAATTCGAATAGCGCGACCGGTAGTCATTTTGGTTTTGATCGTTAAAATGCGCATGGTCAATGTCAAGCGTTAGTTCACGGCCTGTGGAATCGTAGGAGTGTTTGAAATTGAAATTAGCTGCATAATTAAAGAAGGGATTGTTCATGGAATTATACGTATCCAAACGCGACAATACTTCATTCTGGCTGTTCATTTGCACCGTTCTATTTAGTCCGTCATTCAGGCTATTGTGATTATAGCCACCAGAAATTAGAATACCATAGGTCGTTTTTGGTGAAAAATACCAATCGACTCCCGCTTTTAATTGCGCATTTTCATTTTGATTCGCATATTGAAAGTTTTGCTCCCAATTTTCTTGTTGGGCTGTGAATTTCCGCAGCAAATAATTCCGTTCCATGTTCGGACGGCGGCCAAAGGATGCATTCCCAAACCAGTTCCAGCCGTTATTGCGGTAGTTAACATTTCCTCCCAATGCTTGGCGATTAAAGTATCCTTGAGCAAGTGTGGTGTTTACCGAACCATTCATGCCGATGTTGGCATTTTTCTTCAATTTAATGTTGATGATTCCACCCGTTCCCGCAGCATCATAGCGCGAAGAGGGATTAGTCATGATTTCCAACGTTGAAATTTGATCCGCAGGAAGGTTGCGTAAGTAATTTGCCAAATCGGTTCCCGTCAAATAGGAGATTTTTCCATCGATCATGACTTTGGCACCGGATTTTCCACGAAGGGAGATGTTTCCATCCTTGTCGACAATCACACCGGGTGAGCGCTCCAAAACCTCCATGGTCGTATTGCCGGCCGCCATGGCCGAATTCTCTACATTGACGATGGTTTTATCCAGTTTTTTTTCGATGAGTGGTTTTGTGGCACGCACTTCAACCTCCGCTAATTCTTTGGTTAAGGCCAATAGACTTATCACACCAAGGTCTATTTGAGATGTCTCTGTGATAGTAGGTAGGCTTAATTTTTGGGTGATAAATCCCGTCGATTGGACTTGTAAAACATAATTGCCTGCCGGGATTTTTGTCAGCTTCCCTATTCCATTTTCGTCGGTCAAAAAGCCTTTGTAGAGGCTTGAATCTGGCAATTTCTTTAGGATGGCGGTGGAAAAGGGGAGGTCTTGTTTGTTCGAATCCTGCAAATGAAACTGCAAGGAATTTTGAGCAAACAATGAGGTGGAAACCAATAATAGTAATAGTAGTAAACGCATGTAGGCGGATTGAATAAGGCTGTTAATGAAAAAAAGCTAGATGCAATTTCTTACGAATGCGTTGCATGGCCAAGCAGATTGGGATGAGTGGCCAAAAAAAAAGCCTGAACGAATCAGGCTTTTTGAAAGAATTATAAAGGTTTTAGTCGGAAGACCATGCCTGGGTTTTCAGTTCCCACATACAAGTATCCGTCTACTCCTTGTTCCACATTCCGCATGCGGCCGAGGTTGACGAGGACTTTTTCTTGTTTGATGACCTTATTGTCTTTGATGACACAGCGATTCAAGTAGTTGAAACGTAATGATCCCACCATCAAATTACCTTTCCAAGCGGGGTATTTGTCGCCTACGACAAAGGTCAATCCCGACGGAGCGATGGATGGAATCCAATAGGTGATCGGTTGTTCCATGCCTTCTTTTTTCGAGATGGCTGTGATGGGTTTTCCGTCGTAGTTGATGCCGTAGGAGATGACAGGCCAACCGTAGTTTTTGCCTGCTTGGATGATGTTGATTTCATCGCCACCGCGTGGACCATGTTCTGTTTCCCAGATTGCGCCGGTACTAGGGTTCAAGGTCAAACCTTGTGGGTTTCGTTGGCCATATGAATAAACCGTTGGGTGTGCGCTTTTGGCAAATGGATTATCAGCAGGGATACTACCGTCATCTTTGATGCGGTGGATTTTGCCATTGTCATTATCCAAAGCTTGTGGAAATACTTTTTCCATGCCGCGTTCGCCAACACTGAAGAAAAGGTAACCTTTTTTATCGAATGCCAAACGAGATCCGAAGTGGTGGAATGTTTTGGTATAAGGTTTTGCCTCGAAAATTTCTTGTGACTCAACCCATTGATTGTTTTTGATTTTACCGCGGACGATGGCTGTAGTCGTTTCTGTTTGACCCGCTTCCGTTCTGAATTTCGAATAAGATATGTAAACCCATCCGTTTTGCGCATACGCAGGATGAAGCGTGATGTCTAATAAACCACCTTGGCCTTTGGCCATCACGGCAGGAGTACCTGAAATGACCGTTTTGTTTTGTTTTTGGTCTACCAAATACAATTTTCCTGCGCGGTCAGTAATTAGATAATCGTGATTTGGCAATTGTGCAAAACCCCAAGGGCTGTCTAAACCTGTGGCGATGGTATCCAACTGAATTGTCATCCCCTCGGATTTAAAGATATTGCTCGTCGGCTTGTTGGCAAATTTATATTGCTCTACACCCGCTAAATTCTCGACGATCAAGTCGGCCAATTTCTCGATTTCTTGTGCCGTCAAAACTTCTTTCCAGGTAGGCATTCCTAATTCGGGATATCCTCCGGTGATGCTTGCGATGATTTGTTCTTTTTTATTGCCGTGTTTCCATTGGCGGTCTACAAATGCTTCAACTTTTTCACCGTGGCAAGAAGCACAGTATTGGGTATATGTTTTCTCCGCGGGTCCGTCGATGGCCACTAGTTTGGCAGGGCTTTTACGTAGCGACATGATAGAAATGGCACTGATGGATAGGGCCGCGAAGAGGAGTATTCTATTTTTCATAGGGATGGAGTTAATGGTGTGTAAAGGTATAAAATTTTTTATAACCCTAGGCTTTAGCCTAGGGGTTCCTGTGGGGTTTCCTTTTGAAAGGCCCCAGGTTAAAACCTGGGGTTATAAAGTATGAGTGATGATAACCCTGGGCTTTAGCCTAGGGGTTCCTGTGGGGTTTCCTTCGGAAGAGTCCTTAGACTAAAGTTTGTAGAGGCCGAGGTTAAAACCTTTAGAGCCCCAGGTTAAAACCTGGGGTTATGAGATATTGGTAAAAAAGCTTATCATTGTATCAAATTATTACAATAGCTAAACCTATCAAGCATGAAAAAATTATTCTTAGCCTTAGGCGTTTGCCTTTTGGGCTCATGGACTGCTCAGGCACAGATTACATTAAGTAAAGATGTGGCTGTAGTTCCTACTGAATCCGGTCAAGTACGTGGATATGTACATAGGGGTGTTTATACCTACAAGGGCATTCCTTATGCGGAGGCAAATCGTTTTGAAGCACCTCATAAACCGAAAGCCTGGTCAGGTGTTCGTAGTTCTTTGACCTATGGTCCCGTTGCCCCTTTGTTGACACCTACCACACAAGTGCAAGATGAATCTGAATTTGTCTTTGATCACTCTTGGGGATATACGAATGAGGATTGTATGCGTGTGAATGTTTGGACTCCGGGAATCAAAGATGGGAAAAAGCGTCCTGTCATGTTTTGGATTCATGGAGGTGGATTTACCGCAGGTTCTGCAGAGGAATTAAAGTCTTATGATGGAGAGAATTTAGCCAAAAAAGGAGATGTTGTTGTTGTATCGATTAATCACCGTTTGAATATTTTGGGTTATTTAGATTTATCAGCCTATGGCGATAAGTACAAATATTCAGCGAATAACTCGGTGATGGACATGAAGGCGGCATTGGAATGGGTAAAGGCCAACATAAGCCAGTTTGGTGGCGATCCCAATAATGTGACGATTTTCGGTCAATCTGGAGGTGGCGCGAAGGTGAATACCTTGATGGCAATGCCTTCTGCCAAGGGTTTGTTTCACAAAGCGATTAATCAAAGTGGAGCCTTCCGTGGTTCTATGCTTGATAAGGCAACAACACAAGCTATTACAGCAGAGGTGTTGAAATCCTTGAATATCAGTGTGGATTCCTTGCAAAAAGTTCCTTTTGCGACTTTGGCAAGTGCTGGAAACAAAGCGCTTCAAGTAGTAGCTGCTCAAATGAAAGCTGCTGGAAAACCTGTGGTTGGTTTTGGATTAAGTTGGGGCCCAAGCGTCGACGGTGACCTGTTACCTTATCAATTATTCTCGGATGAGGCGATGAAATTATCGAAAGATGTCCCTTTGATGATTGGAACGGTAAAGAATGAATTTATGCCATCCTTGATGACCAATATGGCAAACGCGAATGCAGAAGAAGTTGATGCATACATCAAAAAGACCTTTGGAGCCAAAGCAGATGCCTATAAAGCAGCGGTTAAGAAAGCTTATCCTGCGGATACGAAGCCATCGGATTTGATGGATGTGGATACGCGTTTCCGTCCGGGAGCTGTGGTTCAAGCGAATCTGAAATCGGCTTTGAATGCAGCGCCGGTGTTTATGTATTTATTTACTTGGCAATCTCCTGTGATGGATGGCAAATATAAATCGATGCACTGCTTCGAATTGCCTTTCTGTTTCAATAACATTGCGCGTTGTGAAAATATGACGGGCGGAGGAAAAGAAGCTTATGCCTTAGCGGATAAGGTGAGCCAAGCATGGATCAACTTTGCACGGGTAGGAAATCCGAATCATAAAGGTTTGCCAACATGGCCGGCATACAATGCGGCTGCGACTCCAACGATGCATTTGGATAATACCTGTGAGGTGAAGCCACAAATGGACAAAGATTTGTTTGAGTTGACGGCGAATTAATCGATTTTTATAACCCTTGGCTTAAGCCTAGGGTTTCTTAGGTCATCAGACTAAAGTCTGTAGAGCCCCAGGTTAAAACCTGGGGTTATTAATTTATAGCCTTGGGCTTTAGCCTAGGGTTTTTTAGGTCACCGGGAAAAAGTCTGTAGAGCGCTAGGTTAAAACCTGTAGAGCCCCAGGTTAAAACCTGGGGTTATAAATTTTGCCTAGGGAATCGACGCGAAATGCATCTCAAACTTTGGCAAACCTAGAAGGATTGCCAAAGAAGAGTTAGCTAGAAATAATGGATCGCCCTTACGCGATAGACTTCATTTTTACGGGCTTCACGGTAGGATCCGTCGATGAATAATTGCAGCCAAGCAATGTTTTGGTCCGTAATTGTTGATCCCATGTATTCCGTGGAAGACCAATATAGGTCCGTTTTATCGATTCCGCCGATTTTGTCAGCCTGCAAATAAATTTGATTCAATTCATCTTTGCTAGGCAAGAACCATTCACTATAGCCACCATAGGTATAATTCGCACATAATCTTGCCGCGGAATTTAAGGTACCGCACATTCGAACAATTTCAGCGGAATTCGATTTTCCTGCTCCGATGTTTTCAGCGCGCGCTTTGATGATGGATAATCCGGGACATCCCCAATACGTTGATTTGGATATATCCTCCGGACTGACAACAAATCCATGTTGCTCACCCCGAACATAACCAGGATCCGTTTCCTTGAAGAAATAACTGATAACCCCTCCTTGATGCAAATCGCCTATTTTTAAAGAACCTTCCGTTGGGTTGGTTGGGGTCACAGGTTTTGTTGGGTCAACAATCACCACAGGTACACTTGAAAGCGTTTTGAATGTCATGGGTGATCCGTAAACAACGCCTTTGGCATTGATGGCATAAGCGACGATGTAGTAGGTTTTGTTTTCAGATAGATTCGCCAAATAGTAACTGAATGGGCCTAATCCAATTGCAACTGGGAATTTCAGATTATTGATTGTTGGATTAGGGACAATGCTAACACAGAATCCTTTTTCTGTGACTGTAGTATTTCCTTCCGCCGTCAACGTCCCAGTGAGTACTGCTCCATGCGCTGTGATGTCGGTAACCGATACCGTTTTGACACTCGGATAAGTGTATTCACCCGTCGTGAATGGGATGGGTGCTCCGTAGGCAGTGCCTTTTTTATTCGTGGCGAAGGCACGCATGTAATATTTTACATTTGTTTTGAGATTCGTGATGACGAGTCGGTAAGCGCCAATTCCCCCTGGGATGAGAAACTTTTGGCAAGCATTTAAGTCTTCGATATCGGGACATAATAAAAACCCTCGTTCGGTGATGTCGGAACCACCCGTATCCATAACCTCGCCTTGAAAATTTGCGGTTGTATTGGTGATTTCGTTGACATGTGTGCTCGAAACGACGGGTGGGCTAAAATTAAATGTCGTAAAGCTGAGCTCATCACCGTAGGAAATCCCTAGTTCGTTGATGGCATAGGATTTGACATAATAGGTTGTGTTTTCGTTCAGGCCATTGAGGAAATTGTCAAAGGGGCCTTCGCCTTTTCCACTGAATACTCGGTTGTCTTGAATGGTGGGATTGGGATGGGTGCTGAAACAGAATCCCCGATCAAAAACGAGTTTTCCTCCGTCATAGCCAACGATTCCAGCGACTTGGCAGGAGTTGATGTACACATTTTTGATTTTATCGGTGCTGACTTCGGGTAGGGTATATTCGCGGGTAGAGAAGGTTTTGATGGTCCCGAGCGAGGTGGTTTCTGAATTTTTTGCGAAGGCGACGAAGGAATATAAGGTCTCGGCTGCTAATCCTGTCACGAGTACGGCGAAGTCCCCATTGCCTGCGCTTGCGTTTACTTTATGTTTGAGCAGCTCGTCGGGGTTGTTGTGGTCAGCATAAAAAAAACCTCGCTCGGTTATGCCAAGCAAATCTTCTGTGGCGTTGTGTCCTTGCAGCGTGACAGATGTGGCACGTGGATTAATAGCCTCTTTGGTTTCGACATTTGGGGCAATAGGTAATGCCTCTTTTTTGCACGCGGCAAAAAGGCAAAGCAGGGCGAGCCAACAAAAAAAGTTTTTAGAACTAAGTTTATGCATGCAATCTTTGACACGTCAGGCCAAGGATAATTTGCGGTAATATTAGGAATTTAAATTGATAATTTGGGAGCTGTCCTGAGGAATGTCAGTTAGAAAAATTGAAGTTTTTTGTAAATTGCGACATAATATTTCGGTGTGCGCAAGGAAGCAAATTTTCGAATTTGTACCTTTGCAACATAGAAAAAATTAGAACTAGGATTGTTTAAAGCCTCCCTGAGATTCAGGGAGGCTTTTTTTCTAATTAAGCCGTCACCTTTCCTATCGCACAACTCACATAGGATTTCGCCTCCTTCAGGAACGTATTATTCCCTTTTTCTGGATAACCCATGCCATCCATTTTTGTGACAAAAACGGATTTATCTAAATGGTCTCCGTGAATGATGACCTTTTCCTCGTCGAGGATAATTTCAACCGATTTTACTCCGGGAAATGCTAATAGCGCATTTTTAATGCCGTTTATACAACCGCCGCATTTGATGTTTTCAACAAAAATTTCCAAGGTTTCCATAAGATCTTTGTTTGATGTACGCAAAGATACCTATAGAGAATGACACGGGATGTGACGAAAATCATGATCTTACAAGATTGCCTTAATCTTTTCCCTAACACCTTTTTTCAAGCGATACGTGATCAATCGCTTATCTTCTGTGGAGGCGGTACGCTCAATGGCATTTTTGATGTTGTAATAGAAGGCCAGTTTTTCATTAACCTGTTTGATGGTCATGAATCGAATTCTTCGCTGGTTTTCTTGAGATTTTGTACCACATTCCAGAATTTCATTCAGCTCATTCGTCGGGATAAAATTATCACCCGAATCCATCAAGGCTTTCAATAGTTTTCGTTCAAGTGAATCAAAAGTAGGTTGTAGCTTACGCTTTCGTTGGTAAATCCAATACGCGCCCGCTGCTAGGATAAGCAATATCGCAGCACCTAAATAGTAATTGTGGTAGTCGGCTTCATAAAATTTGCCAACAAATTCTGCCTTCTTCAATAACGCATTTACCGCTACAATAGAAAGTGGTCCGCGATGCATAAAGTGATAATACTTGATTGTGTCGCCGCTTAGGTAGTATTCGCCTCCTCCTGCCTCGAAATAGGTAGCATTATCTTTGTAAAGGTAGACCTCATTTTGCCTAGGATCGATGATGTAAATCCGGTCACGCGCCATTTGGATAAAATGTGTTCCATTCCAATAGATTGTACGATGTTCTTTCAAAGGGATAACATCCGTAATGTTGCCTAAAACTTCCCAGGTTTTATTCTTGAAATTGAAGCGTTGAAATTCTTTTACATAATCTATTTTTTCATCCTCCAGGTAATTTTTGTTATTGGCCCCCCCAGAATAAAAGGCGTCATCTTTACGCGAGTAGCCTTGAAATCCGTCGGAAATCATTTCTGGTCCCTTGTTTTTCGGTCTTAATATTTCCCATTCCTTTGATGATTTTTCATCAAAATACGTGATGTGTCTGTTGTAAGACCAAAATCCCTCACCACCTACGGAATAGAGTAAATTATTTCGATAAAAGCGAACAGCGCTGAAATTGTAACCGCTATGTATTGTACGGTCCAAGCGGGTAAGGTTTGCTGATTTTAAATCGAAATCGAATACGATTCCTGTTCCTTGTAGGACAAATCGGATGGATTGGTTGGGAAGGTAAAAGTAGTCGGCTCGGTTAAATTTGCTAATTATGGTCGCTTGATCCTGATCTGAAAGCGTAATAGGACTAACAATCGCCCATTGGTCAATGCTTATTTCTCTTTCCCAGTTTCGGGTATCTACATTGATACGTTGTCTTAAATTTTGCTTGTTCGGTAGCCAATTTATATAATGATCAAGCGCCATGCTCGGACATGAAACGCTTAATAATGCGAATAAAATGAAGTTTCGAACTAGTTTAAACACGCTAATGAATTTTGATGCAAATTAGCTAAATCAACTAAATTATCATGGATTTCTACCTGATGAATTTGTTATAATAACGTGAATAACAGATTTTTTAACGGATTTGTCATCTTATCCAAGCTATTTTGATATTGAAACATTCTGCTAGCTAAAAATGAAATTACTTGTAGCCTATTTATCTCTTTCCATTTCAGCCCTCTGTTTTCCCGCTTTTTCACAAGATATTCGTGTTAAAACCGTAAACAAAAATGTACTCGTTTTTGATTCGAGTACCCCTAAACTATTAACGGATTTAGGAATTGCTGATCGGTTTCACGTTTCGCGTTATCAGGAATATGCCGACTTCAACGGCGATGGGAAAAAAGACTTTTTCATCAACTATGCGGGTAACCCGGAGAAGGCTTACATGAGTGCCTTGTTTGTACAGAAAACGGTGAATGGTAAAATGCAGTGGGTCGAAGATGTCAATTACCGCGTCAAGCAAAATTCAGATTTTGGATTTGTGACAGGCTTGTCGGCGGATTTCAACGGCGATGGGAAACGAGACATTTACCAATACACTCAAAATTACCATGGAAAGCCTGGGAATCAACCACCCAATTTTATAGGTAGAAAAAGTAATTATCCGGACAATTATTTAATTAACACAGGATCAGGATTTAATTATGTCATGGGAGATTATTATTTTGATGGTGATCAATCCAATGGCGATTATCTAAATCAAAAGGAACCTATCATCTTAGATCCCGATAAGGATGGAATACCCAATGTTGTGTTTGCCAACTTGGGCCAATTCGGTAATGACGTGTACCAGAGAAAGCCTGGTCTATATGATTTATTTTATTCGTATGAAATGGATGCGAATAACAAATGGATGCGGGAATTTTTATATCCCAATGCTAATCCAATTGGGTTTTGTTGTGATCACTTGGAGGCATTTCCGTTTAATGGGCAAGTTGTCAACAACAAAGACTACTACTTCTTGCTACGCTATGATCAAATGTGGGATAAGTCAACGGGTAAAGTACAGCCCTTTACTTCATGGAACTTGTCGGATAATCAATACGTAGTTCAGCAGTATCAAATTCGGAAACAAGATTTAAGTCTCAATTTTGACAGCAATGGGGCTCAGGATTTTGGACAGCTACAACGCGAATATCCTTATTCCATCGTGAATGATTGGGGAACGCATTTTGCGGATTTGGATAAAGATGGAAATCTGGAAATGATTACCCTCGAATGGGGGAATAATAAAGGGACGGATAATCGCCCGAATAAAATTGGGATCTATAATCTGAAAGGGGAGGAGATATCCGCTCAGTGGTTTGATAATCGATTGAATTATGATAATACGAACTCGCATGGGAATGGTATTCACTTGGTCGATGTGAACAATGATGGCTTGGTCGATATCGTTCCGCAGAACGGATGGTATGAAAAGAAAAACGATCAATGGGGCTATTTTATATTCATCAATAATGGAAAGAAAATGGTGAAACGTTCGGTGGTTTTCCCAACCAACGATCATTCGAGTGAATTTTTTGATCAAAGTGGAAATTGGAAAGGTTTCAAGATTCCCATTGATTTCAATGGTGATGGCATCTATGAAATCATGCAAATTCGCATGGATTATAACATCGATGTTGTTGAGTTGAATTTAACGGATCTTGATAAGGATGGTATTATCGATGACTTGGATAATTGTCCAAAGTCATACAACCCGGACCAAGCGGATGTCGATAAAGATGGCATCGGAGATGTGTGTGATGTGCTGAATTCTTATTTGGTCAATCCCATTAAATTAAAAAGTACTGAAACGGTAGATATCTATGCGATTAAAAATCCATTTGCCTATGAGAATGATAATGGACGTATTGTGAATGGATTAGAGGATTTTCATCCGCCATTTGACCGAGGAACCATTCCTTTGGATTACAACCAAGATGGGAAAATGGATATCATCCATTCGAGTACTTACATTGATGGTATCAATTCTCCCATAGAGATGGGGCATACCTCAGCACCGCTTTATTTTAAAAATAAGGGCAATTTTAGTTTCGAGGTGTATCGAAATCCCAATTACCTAGATTACAGTATTTTCCATGGCATTCAAAATTATGACCTCGTGGATGTCAATAAAGATGGCAAAATGGAAATCTTCCCAGGAGGGGAACATTATCACTGGGAAATGGGTGGAGCTGATAATTATCCCAAATTGTTGTTTTGGATGGATAAAAACAACAATCACCGCGTAGGACTCGATTACAGTAAAGGGGAATTAAAATTAAACCGCTATTATTCGTTTAAAGACCAAAATTACCTGATTGATGAAGTAGCTAAAATTGATATTTCCACAGAAAAAGCGAAGGATCCTAGTAATATTTTTGACTCGATTCAGTCGATTGGATCTGGGGACATTGACAATGATGGCGATGTGGATTTGGTCCAAATGGCACACAGCACGAGTGGACGTTACTTTTCCGTGATGCTGAATGATGGCAAGGGTAACTTTACGTTGACAAAAACGAAGACCGACATGACCTTTCCGGAAGGCCGACTGATCTTAGACGATTTGAATCAAGACGGGAAATTGGAATTGTTGGGCGTCGGGAAAAAGGGAGATTCGAAACAATTGTATTTATACCAATACGATAATTTGGGAGGGACGAGTTTTGATTTTCAAAATCCCAAACAGCTCGATTTGGTGTATAATGCAACGGATCCGATTAATCCAGGAAATCAAAGTTTGCGGTCCTTTAAAAAGCAGGATTTGGATGGCGATGGGAACCCGGAATTCATTTGTTATTTGACGAATCAATATTCAGGATTGGGTAGTTTGGATTTTCAGCCTACTAAATTGGCATTAATTGAACCGCACAATCAGGTGCTTGTTTATACGAATACCAAAGGTGTTTTGAGCAATACGACGACCAAATTCATTCCGGATCAAAAGAATTTAGGCAAATGGTTTAGTAATGAAAGTGGCATGTATTTCATGGATCTGGATTTGGATGGAAATTTAGATTTAGTGCCGTTTGTTAATACGCTGGAACCCGTTTATTTGTGGAATGGAACGTCAGATTTTCAATATTTCAGTTTTAACCCTACAACGAAGAAGTTTGAGTACAAAAGCAAACCCAATTACATTTCATTATTCCCAACGTCAGATAAAAATTATGGTTATGTGGCTAAAAATTTAGGGCGCTACGCTTATGATTATGCGGATTTAGATGGCGATGGGGCATTGGAAGTGATTCAGCCATCGGTTAATCTAGATTTAGATCCCAATGTGAAGGGGAGGGAAAATTATCTGTTGATCATTAAAGATAAAGCCTTAGATAAGCGCCCAGATGATGATGGCGATGGTGTGAAAAATGTTCAAGATAAATGTCCTAATACCGTCGCAGGAGCTAAGATTGATGCGACTGGTTGTGAAATTGTGTTAGCCACAGCAAAAGAAGATGTTGGTCTACTCATTTCACCCAATCCATTCGATCAATTTGTGAAAATTACGTACCCCACTAGTTTTGGTTCTTTTGTTACGGCTGAATTGACGGATATCAAAGGGGCTTTGGTTTGGAGGAAAAATCAGGTGACGAATGATGAGCCATTTGATCTGTCATTCTTGTCGGCAGGCAATTATTTCATGAAAGTGTTGTCGTTGACGACGGGGCAGTCGCAGGTTTTGAAATTAAGTAAATCAACACATTAATGAAACGATTACACATTGCAATTGTTTGTTTGGGTTTAGTTGCCTGCTCCAAAGAAATTTTAACCCACAAATTAAGTACCGACGCAAGTCCCATGAATGGAGGAAACGTTTCCCCGCTTGGGAATTCCTATGAGCATGGGCAGCAGGTAAACCTAACGGCTACTCCCATTGGCGAGTATCTCTTTAAAGAATGGAAAGGGAGTGTGACAGGAACAACGAATCCGGCTAGTTTGGTGATGGATGCCGACAAGCAAGTAACCGGTGTTTTTGAGAAGCGCCAATATCCTTTGACTTTAACGATTGAGGGGAATGGAACGGTGAAAGAGGAGGTGATTGCGGTGGCGACACAATCGCAGTATCCGTCGGGGACCACGGTGAAGTTGACCGCAATAGCGAGCGAGGGTTGGAAATTTGATCGATGGACTGGAGATCAGGCTAGTACAAATAATCCTATAAATTTGCTGATTACAAAAAATATCTCCTTACATGCAGATTTTAAACCTATCACATTTGATTATTTGAAATCATCTTTTGAATTGAGGAGTAATACCAAGTGGCTTGATTATTATGATATCCCTAAGCAAAATCAAGTTGATGTTTTAAGCCCAGCTGGAAAGTCATATTTAGGTGGTGTTGCAATGGCTGATTTTAATTTAGATGGTTATCTGGATGTTGTCATGGCCCCAGGTGTAAATCGAAATATTCGTATTCCAGTTGAAATGTATTTTTATAATCCAACCAATGGAAATTATGTACTGAATACAAGTTCGATTGGTGGAAATTTAGGGACCAATTCTATCATAAAATCATTAGTCGGGGATTTTAACGGAGATCAAATTCCAGATGTATTTTTTGCTGATTCAGGTTCTGAATACGGACCAATGCCTAGTACGGGTTGGCCGGGAGAGAATCTAAGTATGCTATTAAGTGAATCTAAAGGTAAATTCAAGCTTTCTATTTTAACACAGTTCCCTATTAATTTTTATCATGGCGCATGCTCAGGTGATTTTGACCGTGATGGAGATTTAGATATATTTTTACCTGCTGATTGTTCTTTCCTGTTAAATGATGGGAAAGCGAATTTCACTCGATCTTTGGATGTTTTTGAAAATCCTGTGAAAGGAATTGTGACTTGTGAGCTGGTTGATATTAATCAAGATGGTTATTTGGATTTAATTGTTGGAGGACAGAATACTTTCGCTGATTTACCCGGCTTTATTGACGCCAATAGAATTTATTGGGGTAATGGGAAAAAATATGAACTTAACCGTTCCTTGGCATTGCCTGAGCTTAGTGGATGGGACTTGACCTTGGATTTTGGCTTTACAGATTTAAATTCTGATGGTCAAAAAGAATTAATTGTGTTGCGTACCGGCGATAGTTCAGGAAAAGGTACACAGTTTTATATGGGTTATAATTTTCAAATTTTAGCTGGGGATAAAAGTGGTTTTCAAGATCAGACAGCTATTTATTTTAAGGAGAACTATAATTTATCTGGGCGAAACATACCAAGTTTTTTGGTGGGAGATTTTAATCAAAATGGCTTAATTGATATAGTTCATCCGGATAAAGGTTCATCTTATGGTTCTCCTAACAATAAGAATCCCTCAATCATTTGGGAAATTGATGCATCAGGAAAATTTGTAAAGAAATAGCAATTCATTTCAATTTTGTTTTTTTTTGAAACATGAACAAACGCCAATTTCTCAAATCCACTCTCGGCCTCAGCCTCGCGCCTTCGTTGGCAAAATTACTCGCACAACCCGCCGCGGCTGATGATGAGTTATATTGGGCGCAAATACGAAAAGCCTATCGCATCAAGCCCGACTACATTAATTTAGAAAATGGCTATTACAATATCCTGCCGGAAGCTACGCTCGAAAAACACATTCAGCATATTCGAGATGTGAATTACCAGGGGGCTTATTACATGCGGACGACGCAGTTCCCCGACCGCAAAGCGATGAGTAAATTGGTCGCGGAAGTCGTGCATTGTTCCCCGGATGATTTGATTTTAACCCGGAATACGACGGAATCCTTGGACATGATTATCGGAGGTTTTCCCTGGCAAGCAGGTGATGAAGCCGTGTTCGCTATCCAGGATTATGGTGCGATGCAGGATATGTTTGAGCAGGTTGCTCGCCGACAAGGCATCGTACTCAAAAAAGTATCGTTGCCTCTGCATCCCACGAATGATGATGAAATCGTGGAGCTTTATGCGAATGCGATTACGCATAAAACCAAATTGCTTATGGTTTGTCACATGGTCAATGTGACGGGCCAAATTCTTCCCATCCGCAAAATTTGTGACATGGCTCATGCGAAAGGTGTCGAGGTAATGGTCGACGGCGCACATGCGGTCGCACATATTGAATTCAATCTCCCTGATTTAGCCTGCGATTATTATGGAGCAAGTTTACATAAATGGCTAGCCGTACCTTTGGGTGTAGGGATGCTATATGTGAAACCTGAACATGTCAAAAAGATTTGGCCGGTATTTGCTGAAAATGAAAGTGCCGTTAAAGGCATCGAACGCCTAAATCACCTAGGGACAAATCCCGTGCATGCACATTTGGCGATTCAGGATTCGGTGGAGTTTTATCGCCAACTAGGCCCTGCTCGGAAGGAGGCGCGTTTGCGATACCTCCAACAATACTGGACTAAACAGGTCCGAAATCTTCCCGGCATTATCCTAAATACCCCCGAAGAACCAAAACGCCACGGGGCGATTGCGAATGTAGGCGTCGCCAAACTGAAACCTGCCGAACTAGCCAAGCGCCTTTTGAATGAATTTAAAATCTACACGGTGGCCATTGATGGCAATGGCGTTCATGGTTGTCGGATTACCCCAAATGTCTTCACGAGTACCGTGGAACTCGACCAATTGGTTCGGGCATTGAAAGCTTTGGCCTAAAAAAAAGCCCGCTTCTAGATTGCCCCCAAAAAGTTAGACACTTATTGGGGGCATTTTTATGAACAAAAGAAACAAGTATGATTACAAGTTTAGGCTTCAATGTGTTGAAGCCGTAATCAAAGACAACTGCTCGATACGAACAGTTGCTCAAAAAAAAGGAGTTAACATCACTAATTTACGCCTTTGGTATCGTTTCTATGAACGATATGGCAAGGATGGGCTGAAAGAAAGAAAATACCAATTCTACACCCCATCTTTTAAGCTCATGGTGCTTCAGTCTATTGAAAAGGAATTTCTATCTTTACGGGGAGCCTGTGCACGATTCAATATCCCAAGTGAATCGACAATTATCAAGTGGAAAAAGGTATATGAAATAGAGGGTGTAGCGGGCTTGAATTCTAAACCTAAAGGACGACCAGCTAAGATGTCAAATTCCATCAAACCCATCGCAAAGAAAGCCCAGAAGCCTCTAACAAGAGAAGAAGAATTACTTAAGGAAAACGAATACTTAAGGGCTGAAAATGACTTACTAAAAAAGCTTCAAGCCTTAGTTCAAGCAGACAAAAAGCGCAAGCCGTAAGTGAACTAAGGCATAAGCACAGGTTAGCAGTATTGCTTACTTGTGTAAAAATGGCAAGGAGTTGTTTTTATTATTATTCAAAACAAGGGACCGAAGACAAGTACTCGAAGCTAAAGCAAGAAATTGAACTGATCTATCATCACCATAAGGGCAGATTGGGTTATCGTCGTATAACCATTCTACTGCGTCAAGCTGGCCACCTAATTAATCACAAGACTGTTCATCGACTAATGACATGCTTGAAATTAAAGAGCTTGATTAGAAGGAAGAAATATAAATCCTACAAAGGAGAGCAAGGTAAAATAGCGCCCAATATTTTAAACAGGGCTTTTAAAGCAATGGCTCCTAATCAAAAATGGACAACCGATGTAACAGAGTTTAATGTATTAGGAAGGAAGCTATACTTGTCGCCTGTATTGGACTTATACAATCAAGAAATCGTCTCCTACGACATATCAGAACGACCTGATTTTAAAAATGTCATGAATATGCTAACAAAGGCAGTGAAAAAGAAGTCAAAGTCAACAGCCCTTCTGATGCACTCGGATCAAGGATGGCAATACCAAATGAAGCAGTATCAAAGTGTTTTGAAAGACAATGGAATCCAACAAAGCATGTCTAGAAAAGGAAACTGCTTGGATAATGCAGTCATGGAAAACTTCTTTGGAACACTAAAATCGGAACTGTTTTACCTGAACAAATATGAGTCAATAAAACAACTAAAGAAAGAAATCAATGAATATATCAAATACTACAATTATGAAAGAATCAAACTCAATTTAAACGG
>NZ_JBBKYA010000005.1:0-256732 GCF_042714525.1 Aquirufa echingensis
AATTGTCAGAATGGCTCATTGAAAATTATCGAATTTCTGTAAGCAGAGCTTGTATGTGTATGTTATTGGCTCGGTCGATATATTATTATACATCCAAACCTAGGGAAGATCGTTTGCTGAGAATGCGGATACATGAAATTGCCAATACACGTATTCGATTTGGTTTTAGAAGAATCTGCACAGTGCTTCGTCGCGAAGGATTTGCTGATAATCATAAGCGAATTTACCGCATCTATAAGGAGGAAGGCTTGAATTTAAGAAGAAAGCGTCCTCGCAGGAATAGATCAGGTGCTCATCGATTAGAACGAGTAGAAAACACAAGTATTAACAAGGTTTGGAGTATGGATTTTTTGCAAGATGCATTGTATAATGGAACGCGATTTAGAATTTTAAGTGTAGTGGACAACTACAGTAAAAAATGCTTGCAATTATTCGTAGGCAAATCGCTTAAGGGACAGGATGTGGCTGACCAATTGGAGCAAATAAAACAGGATGAAAATTGTATTCCAGATCGGATTCAATGTGACAACGGTAGTGAATTTATTTCCAAGGAGGTGGATAGATGGGCATATGAAAATAAGGTGACTATTGATTTTTCTAGACCAGGAAAACCCACAGACAATCCGTATATTGAGTCGTTTAATGGAAAATTTAGAGATGAGTGTCTTTCCATCAATTGGTTCTTAAATTTAGAGGATGCGAAAGAGAAAATTGAAGCATGGAAATGGGATTACAACCTTTTTCGACCACATAGTTCATTAAATAATTTAAGTCCGCAAGAATTTATTATATTACATGAAAATAACCCCGAAACTCCAGTTTAGGTTGTACATACCACGGGGAGCAGGTCAGCAGTCACTTAACTACAATGCAAACCTCATCATTATATCGTAGGCAAAGCAACTTAGATGTACTAAAAATTGTATCGAAATCGGAAATCAAGCCAAATCGCCTGTACTTAAATTTTATTTGGGAACATTTAGGATAAAAAATGACCGAAAACTAAACGTTTTGAGGATTTTCCAGATTTAGAGTAAATCTAGCGTTAGATGTGTTATATGCGTTATTTCGCATATCATTTCAACTGAAAAAGCGTTTTCTACTTTTTATTGTGGTTAGCAAGAAACTCGGAAGGCGTTAGTCCCATAACCTTTTTGAAGGCCTCAACAAAATTAGCGCGTGAAAGGTAGCCGCATTGTAAAGAGATAGACTCTAGTGTTAATTGATCTGCATGGCCCGCGTTAATTAACTCGACGGCATGCTTGATACGTTGTTCATTTTTCCACTCGTTAAAAGTCAAATCATACTGATGTTTGATGTAATAAGAAATTTGATGAACGGGTAGTTTTGTTCCATTTGAAATCATATTCAATGAAAATCCAGCTGACAAATAGGGCTTTGTTTCGATGTACTCAGTGAATAATCGATCAATTTCAACCAGATCATATTTCGCAGCTTCAGGATCCAATGTAGGATTCTTTTTTCTCAATGAACGGAATTCCGGCTTTGACTTTTCGATAAAATACTTCTCAAAAACTAATTTGGGGTGAAACAAAGCTGTCAAGATAAACATCGCATTTAGGAATCGTGGAGATGCAATTAAGGTATTCATGGCACCTACACTTCCAAAATAGGACCTATTGCTTGGATTAATATTAATTCCCACGTAGATAAACATACCATAAAATCCAAAACCAAATAGAAAGCACATACAATAGTATCCATAATGATAACCTTGTGCATTCCTGATACGAAAATGATTGGAACGAAAACTATTGAAAAACATTTGAAAACTTAATAGCAAATAAAGAAACGATTGTGTCATTCGAAAAACGACATGGAAATAGTAAGGAACTAGCAATGTGGGTACATTAAAACCGATGGAATGATCATTTAAAAAGGCATTGACAAAGGCATTTTTTTCGGCATCTCCCATATATAGATAGGGAGATGCGTTAATGAAAAACAGTACAGAAGGTAAAAAATGGAACAGATATTTCTTCCTAAACTTAAAATTGGGTTGGAATACGGAGGCAAAGTAAAGGTAGAGTAAGGGGCCTGCCGACATATTCATCAGCACCGTGAATGGATATATCCTGGTAACAAGCCAACGAAACTCCGATGATAAAAATGCAAAAGAGGTTATTGCAAAGAATGAATGACAAAAAATAAAAAGTGCTAAATAAAAATTGGAGCCAAATCGCTCCGCACGATTTAGAAAAATTAATATAGATAGTACTATACCAAGTATGGTTACGAAAAATATCATATGATTAGAACACTAAATAGGAGCTGTAAATAATATAAGGCAATAAACAAATCTCAAAACTAATATAGGTCAAATTTGACCTTAGCCAAAAAAAATGTTTTCCAAAATGCACAAATACGCTCAAACAGCTTAATTAATTATTAAACGGTCGATATTTCTTTACGACATGCTCAAGTACATCCTTTTTGTAGAATAAAACTAACTTAAATTTCCCTTGGGTATAATTTTCTGCTTGATCAAAAAAATGTTCGGAGTTTGGATCTCCGCTTTGGCCACCGGCCAACAAACTATAAGCTTTTACCTTAGGCCCAAATTCAATCGCTGCGACAAAACTATTTCCATTCACACCATACCACTTCTTAGATCCCATATAGGGCTTACTGGTGTAGGATGGCAACTGTCCCCAAGCGGAAGAAGTAAATGCCACAGGAAGACTTGGCTTCAAATCATCGAACATAACGCTATTCGATATACGTTGGAACCGGTTGACTTCTCCCCAAGCTATTTTCCATGTTCCAAATTGCTGTTCTACATTCAATTTTACCTTCAACAAGGCGTCCAATAAAACGTCTGATGTTGCTTCATTCGCAAATCGAGTAAAATTAATTACCGGATCTGTTTCGCCACCAAAAGTTCTGATTTTCGGAATGGAGGGGAGAAGTAATGAAGCCCAACGGATTGCCATATGTTGGGAAATCGAATTTACCTGTGCATTTCGATCCCAGGCCGCAAGGCTGTCGACCAATTCTTTCAATTCAGGTCTAGGACTTTTCGCATGGGCATTTATTAGACTAGGAATGAGCACATCAAAAGCCGCTAAATGTCGATCGTAACCAACCTTGATTAAATCATTTACATCTAAGCTGGCCCGACTTGAAAATAAGCGAACCGCATTTTTATCCCGGAAGTTTTCTCCATCCGGTGCCATGTAAGACGGATAATTCGATCGTAAAGGACTTGCGCTACCCGAAACGGTAAAAGGTGTCGAATTGCAATTTTGAATCCAACCGGTAACGGGGTTTACTACATGAACTAATTCGTTCACCGGATGTAATCCTTTCCAATCATTTGCTGAGCGCGTTCCATCCTGCACGAGCCCCCAATCTTTTTTAGGATCTCGAATAGGCACAAAATTCCCATGCCAATAGGCTATATTTCCTTTATTATCTGCATAAACCGTATTATTGGAAGTATTGGCACGCATGTCCATCACCTTTTGGTAGGACTTCAAACCTGTAGTTTTGGTTCTCAACCAACTCTGCTCCAGACTTAGCAATGAGCGATTATAGGAACGGACCGAAATCCATTTTCCATCCCGTTGGGCCATAACCGCACCTCGATGCGTAAAATAAGCGCTAATTTCGCGCGGTTTAATTTCACCTTTTACTTGCAAACTGATTTTTTTGATTTGCATTGGACGCCAATTACCGTCCAACAAATAATAGGGGATACCCTCACGCATTTCGACTTGCTCCTGATACATATCGGATACATCCACTTGGCTAGACGTATGCATCCATCCACCATATTGATTGAAACCCTGATAGACAAAAAATTGGCCCCAAGTAACCGCGCCATACACATTCATCCCAGCCTCACTATTCACATGTATCTCTGGACGGAAATAAAATGTCACATGGGGGTTAATATACAATAGCGCATTTCCCGATTTGGACAACGACTTTCCCACTGCAAAACCATTAGAACCCGTTAAATCTTCATCGGCAACATGTTCTCGTTGCGACGCGATAGCGGTATTTAAGCCATAAAATGCACCAACTTCTTTCTCCGTAACATCTCCAGTAGATATCGCTCCAATCGAACCATCCGTCCATAGTAAGGGATACCAGGGTTCAAAGTGCGTCAATAAGGCAGGTTTAACTTCGGGATGTTTGAATAGGTAATAATTGATCCCATCTGCGTAAGCGACCAACAATTTCTTCAGCCAGTCAGGACTTTTTTTATAATCTGCTTTAGCCTCAGATGGATCAATGATTAATCGCAAGTATAAATCATTCGCTAACTGTTTTTCTCCATCCACCTCCGCTAATCGGCCTAATTTTTCGATGTAATTACGTTCCACACGAGAAAAATCATCTTCACATTGCGCATATAACATTCCAAAAACAGCATCCGCATCCGATTTTCCGTAAATATGCGGAACGCCAAAATGATCCCGGTAAATCGTGACACGTTTAGCTTGTGCCTGCATTCTTAAAAGTTCAGGGGAGGCGACGATTTGCAAAGAAATCAGCAAAAGAAAGATTAATGTTTTCATAGCAATCAGTGATGTAAACAAAAGTATCTTTTTTATTGAATCTACCTACCTTGAACAAAAAAAAAGCACGCCGAAGCGTGCTTTAAATCAATTAAATGACACTTATTGAATTTCTAAATATGCTCGCTCAATGAGACCATTTTCTTTAGCAAGTCCCTGAACTCCAGTCACTAAGCTACTTACTCGGCGAGTGACTTTTTTCGTTTTACCTTCATGTGAAAAACTTAAAATTAAATCGAAGGGTACTGCCGATGAAATTTTGGTTTGCAACAAAAGATTTGCAGGGGGGCCCTTCATTTCCTTATCGGCAGCTAATAAAGTTTCTAAAACCTTGCCCGTCGTATCTGCCACCTCTACGGTAACACCCGAAAATGCAGTTTCTTTTCCTTTTTGAATCAATAAAACAACGGCATGCCCTTGAGTTGAATCCAAGGTTTTCTTTTCAGCGAAATTAACCGTTTGGGGACGCTTATCTCCACTTGCAAAAATACGACCAAATTCAGCAACAGGTTCTAACACTTCAGTGACGGATAATACTAAAATGATTCCCGTAATTAAAGACGCAACCACTAATTCCTTTTTAATTGAGCCACTTTTGCGATCTTTTGAATAGGCTTTGATAGAATCCCAATTGTTCAAAATATGAAATATCGCAAATCCAATAAAGACCAAACCAAAAATGGTGTGAGTCATTTCAATGAAATGCGCCTTTTGTTTGACAAAGAGTAAAATACCTGTCATCGACAAGAGAACAAATGCGATGGCAACGCTTAAACTAATCAGGTTTTTGTTTTTCATGGGTTTATTTTTTTTCAAAATTGGTAACAGAATATTAATTTCAGGTAACAAATTCGACAAAATGGGGAAATTCTCCAACATAAACCGACAAATAGGTATAAAAACTTGGTACATGTCTTTTTAACTTGCAAGTCTATTTAAACCTATCCTTTTGAAACATATATACTTATTATTCTTATTGGGAATTTCGTTCCTAGGCCTAAGCCAAAGTACACCTAAAGGGAAACTTAGCGGCCAAATCATGGAAGCCAACACCCAAATTCCAATTCCTTTTTCAAGCATCCGCATTCAGACTGACAAGCCCGTTAAATTGATAACGGGGGCTATTGCCAACGAAAAAGGGGAATTTAGCCTAGAAGTAAACCAAGGAATTTATGATGTAATCATCGAAAGTGTAGGCTTTGAGATGCAGACACTTAAGCAAATACAAATTAGTAAATCAACGAACTTAGGTCAAATTGAAGTTAAAGCTAGTACACAAACCTTAGCAGAGGTAACCGTTAAAGGTCAAAAATCTAGCATGGAGCTATCACTAGATAAGCGAATCTTCAATGTGGGAACTGATGCAGCCAATAAAGGAGCTACTGCCGCGGAAATTTTAGGCAATTTGCCATCGGTCCAAGTCAATGGAGAAGGTGGTGTTAGCCTTCGTGGAAGTGAGAACGTACGTATTTTGGTTGACGGTAAACCTTCGACGTTAGTAGGTATTAACGGTTCTTCGGGATTACAATCTTTGCAAGGAAACCTCATCGAAAAGGTTGAAATCATCACAAATCCTTCCGCGCGTTATGAAGCAGAAGGCATGGCTGGAATCATAAACATCGTTTTAAAGAAGAATCAAAACCAAGGATTTAATGGTGCCATCGAATCAACATTGGGTTATCCTGAGAATTTTGGAGGCACTGCGATCATTAATTACCGGAAGAACAAATTGAATTTCTTTTTAAATTATGGCCTATTCTACCGCAGAACACCCGGAAGAGGAAATTTATATCAAGAAGTTTATACGGGTGAACAAACCAATTACCTCCAACAAACCAGCTCGAACAATGTCACGGGATTAGTGAATAACATCCGAGGTGGAGCAGACTACTTTTTTAACGACAAAACAATTTTAACAGGATCCTATATTTTCCGAAGTACACATGTTCGTCGAATTACAGATTTCTACTATTTAGATTACCGTAAATCCTTGAGCAGTCTTTATTCGAATACGTATCGCCAACAAGACGAAAAAGAAACGGAACCAAATGCTGAATATGCCTTAACTTTTAAGAAATCCTTTGCGAAAAAAGGGAAAGAGTTTACTGCAGATTTGCGGTATTTGGACTACTGGGAACAGTCAGACCAAATTTATACGCAAACAAGTCGTTTCGGAGACGGTTCTCCATATCCAGCAAATTCATTAGTCCAAAAGGCTTTAAATGATGAATATGAACGTCAATGGATTCTTCAAGCTGATTACACGAACCCCATCGGAAAAGATGGTAAAGTGGAAACGGGTTTACGAACTAGTTTCCGGGACATGACAAATGATTATACCGTGACGCAACAGCAAGCGAATGGCAGTTTTACCGTCATGCCAGGATTACAAAATTTATTTGTGTACAATGAAAATATCTCTGCAGCCTATTTGATTTTAGGGAATAAAAAGAACAAATTTTCTTATCAATTTGGACTTCGTGGTGAATTAACTGACATTCAAACGGAGTTAAAACAAACGCAAGAAAAGAACCCTCGGAACTATGCAAACCTATTTCCTAGTGCGCATTTCACCTATGCAGTGAATGCGAATAGTTCATTCCAATTAGGTTATTCACGCCGGGTTCGTAGACCTACCTACAATGAACTAAGTCCTTTTGTGACTTTCTCTGACAACCGTAATTACTTCTCCGGAAACCCAAATTTGAACCCTGAGTTCACAAATTCATTTGACTTAGGACATTTGAAATATTTCGATGCGGGAAGTTTAAGTTCGTCAATTTACTATCGCTACACAACGGGTAAAATCGATCAAATTAGAACCGTAGACGCACAAGGATATTCGAAAAGTTTACCTCAAAACTTCGCGGACCAACAATCCATGGGAATTGAATTAACGAGTTCATTTAATGTTTCGAAGGCTTACAAGGCAGATTTGAGCTTCAATGGATTTCGAGCGATTATCGATGCAAGTAATATAAATGCCAATTATCTCGTGGATACTTATTCTTGGTTTGTGCGACATACCTCAAGAATAAAAGTAGGATCAGGGATAGATGCACAGGTACGTGCCAATTATGAAGCTCCCCAAAAAACAGCTCAAGGAACACGTGGAAATATCGCTTGGGTTGATTTATCTGCGACAAAAGATGTGATGCAAGGTAAAGGAACTTTGAGTTTAAATGTCCTTGATGTATTCAATTCCAGAATCATGCGTACAGAGACAAATGGAGGAACATTTTACACAAACCGCGAAATGCAGGGCAGATTAAGACAAATAAATATTACTTTTAACTACCGATTTAATACCACCAAGCAAGCGGCGAAACAGCGTCGCAGCATGATGGACGAAGAGAATTAAGCTTTAAACCTATGAAACAAAAGATTTTATTAGCTGCAGGTCTGATGCAGTTATTGGCGATTGCATGTACAAGCACCCAAGAAAAAACCACGTATCAAGTCATTTTTGAGGATCAAGATCAAATCGCAGAACGTGCAAAAGCTGCCAAAGAGAAATTACCAATTAAAATCACCCCCGGCATGGTTATTACCCGTTGGGCTTCCGATAGTTTAGCACCCGATCCTGTTGCAATTGATATTGATGACCAAGGCGCTATATACTTGAATAGTACCAACCGAGGTAAAGTATCTGAATTTGATATTCGTGGGCATCGGGATTGGATGACTGAATCCATTGGATTTAAATCCGTTGAAGATCGCAAAGCATTTTTGCATAAAACATTCGCACCTGAAAACTCAGATAAGAACGCTTGGTTACCTGATTTAAATGGTGATGGCATTCATGATTGGCATGATTTAACCATTGAAAAAGAAGAAATCTGGAAACTAGAAGACAAGAACGGGGACGGATATGCGGATCAAGGAACGCGCATATTAAATCAATTTAATCAAGAAGTCACAGACGTAGCCGGCGGATTATTGGTTCGCAAAAAAGATGCATTCGTTGCTGTGGGACCTGATTTATGGCGTTTGGATAATACAAATAAGAAAGGACTTTGGACAAATGCCAAATCAATCGCCACTGGTTTTGCCGTGCATATTGGTTTTGGTGGGCATGGCATGTCGAGTGTCATTGAAGGACCTGATGGAAAAATATACTGGCAAATTGGTGACATTGGTGCGAACATCACAACCGTAGATGGACGCAATTTACCTAATCCCAATTCGGGCGTATTAGTACGTTCAAATCCTGATGGAACCGACTTTGAAATTGTCGCATACGGTATTCGAAATACGCATGAGTTTGCTTTTGATCACTATGGAAATATCATCAGTTCAGATAATGACGGCGATCATCCGGGTGAAAGTGAGCGTTTAGTTCATATTGTTGAGGGAGCGGATATTGGTTGGCGTTCCAACTGGCAATATGGTAAATACACGGATCCGAAAAACAACTTATATAAGGTTTGGATGGATGAAAAATTGTATTTGCCTCGTTGGGAAGGCCAAGCAGCCTACATCATTCCACCGATTCGCAATTACCACAATGGACCAACGGGGATGGTTTTTAATCCGGGAACGGCATTGGGTAAGAAATGGCAGAATAAGTTTTTCTTGGTTGAATTCGTGGGCAATGCGAACAATTCACACATTTGGGCTTTTGATTTAAAGCCAAAAGGTGCATCGTTTGATTTCAAATCTGAAGTGGATGTGGTAAGTGGCATTTTACCTACGGGGATTCGATTTGGTCCAGAAGGTGCATTATATGCGGCCGACTGGGTAAATGGTTGGGATGCGAAAAATTTTGGACGCGTTTGGAAATTGGATGTAACAGCAGAATCGAATGATTTGGCCGCAGAGCGTCAAAAAACGAAGGAATTAATTCAAATGGATTATGCCAAAGCACCTGTCAGCCAATTAAGTGAATTATTGTTTTACGGCGATATGCGGGTTAGACAAAAGGCTCAATTTGAACTTGTGGCACGAGGAGAGTCCAGCATATTAAACCAAGCAATCAGTCAAAAAGACAATCAATTAGCGCGTGTGCATGGAATTTGGGGGATAGGCCAACTGGCGAGAAATAAGCCTGCTTTAAACGAAACATTGGTTCCTTTAATTCAAGATGCTGATGAGGAAATACAAGCGCAAGCAATTAAAGTATTGGGGGACAATAAATTCAGTTCAGCTTCAGCGTCTATTATTCCTCGTTTAGCATCTAGCACACCGCGTGTGCAATTCTTTGCCGCACAAGCTTTAGGTAGAATGGGAGCTTCCCAGGCGGTAAATCCATTACTTGATTTAATCAAACAAAATCAAGACCAGGATGTGTATTTACGTCATGCGGCTGTATTAGCATTAAGTCGGATAGGGCAGGTGGAACCAATTGCCGCATTAGCTACATCGACAAATCGTTCTTTACGCATTGCAGCCGTATTGGTATTACGTCGAATGAAAAATCCGGCTGTTGCACAATTCCTACAAGATTCAGATGAATACATCGTTACAGAGGCCGCGCGTGCAATTCACGATGATGAATCGATTGTGGAAGCATTGCCGGCCTTAGCTCAGACTTTGGCAGTGAACAAATGGACAAGCGAAGCGTTAATTCGTAGAGCTATCAATGCCTGTTTACGCGTAGGCACAGCGAAGGAAATTGACTTATTGGTCGCTTATATTCAGCGTCAGGATATTCCGGATGCATTGCGTGCAGAAGGTATTGCGACTTTAGGTACCTGGGGAAATCCATCGGTATTAGATCGTGTGGATGGTCGCTACAGAGGCCAATTGGATCGGAAGTCGGCAGATGTTGTTGCCAAAGTTTCAGGGATCATTCCTAGATTTTTGAATAGTAAAAACTTAGAAGTATTGACAGCAACGGGCCAATTAATCGCTGAATTAGGGATTCAAGATGTTAAATCGGAGCAGACTCAGTTATTCCTAAATCATCCAAGCCCGAAGGTTCGTGCAAGTCAATTAAGTTCGCTTATCGCATTGAAAGACCAAAATCTACCTTTATTGCTTACAAAAGGTATTGAAGATATAGACCGAAATGTGCGCGCTTTGGCATTAGGATCCTTGGATAAAATTGCCATTTCGAAAAGCCAACTTCCTGGCATCATTAATCCTATTTTTGAGAAAGGTAGCGTACCTGAGCAACAACAATTATTACAAAGTATTGCCAAAATGCCTGCTGATCAAACGCAGGATGTTTTGGCCGATTTAATTGCTCGGATGGTTGATAATAAATTACCAGCAGGTATTAAATTGGATTTAATGGAAGCCGTAGAAGCGACTAAATCGGAGATGTTGGTTGCCAAATTGGATGCTTTGAAAACCAAAGGAACTTTGACAGATGAATACAAAGACGCATTATACGGTGGAAATTTACAAGTAGGAAATGCTATTTTCTATCGTAATCAATCGGTTGAATGTATTCGTTGCCATAATGCAGGAGGAGAAGGAGGTGTCGTAGGACCCTCATTAAAAGGTATTGCCAGTCGCTTATCCCGTGAGCAAATTTTACAGGCCTTGATTGAACCTAGCGCACGAATTGCCCCCGGTTACGGAATGATTTCGTTGGTTTTAACCGATGGCCAAGAAGTAACGGGAACGGTAATTCAAGAGACGGAAGGGGAAATTCAATTGAAAACGAGTGAGGCAGAACCTTTACGCATTGCTACGGCTCGTATCAAATCGCGCGAGAACTATCCGTCAAGTATGCCACCAATGGGCTCTTTGATGAGTAAGCGTGAGATTCGTGATGTGGTGGAGTTTTTGTCGTCATTAAAATAGAAGTTAGACGTTAGACGTTGGATGTTAGACGTTAGACGTTGGACGTTAGTCGTTGGACGTTAGACGTTGGACGTTGGAATTGAAAACCTATTGTAGAGACGCGATACTTCGCGTCTTTATTTAGGTGAAAACCAGGAGTGAGGAGTAAGAGGTAAGAACTGGTGGTAATAATACCTTCGGACTAACAACAGACTAGAGACTTCGGACTGACCACTGACCACTGACCACTGACCACTGACTCCGGACTGACTACTGACCACTTCACTCCGGACTTCGGACTTCGGACTGGTCACTGACCACCGACTACTCGCAACTATTAACAAACCTTAACATCAACTAACTCGCCATTTTTTGCTTATATTTGCACCATGCGTTTGTTAAAACTCTTCATATTATTTGTTTCTGTGTGCTTCTTTACGACGGTAGCGTCGGCAAAGCAGGTATTCGGTTTACAAGAAGTAGCATCAACAAACAACCAAAAACAAATTAAAAAAACAGAGCCTAAAGAGCTCTCGTTCATTAATTTAATTTTTGAAGAGTCGGACAATAGCGAAGATGAAGATGATTCTGATGAGCTTAGTTTCTTCCTTTTACCCCTTTCGAGCGAATTTACCTACCCACAAGTGGGGGCGATTGCCGTAGCAAATGCCCATCTTACCTATTCGAAGGTAAACCACAATTCAACTCCCTTATTTATTCAATTCAGGAATATCAGGCTGTAAGAGTTCCCATACAAGGAATCCTTTATTCATTCGCCTAAACTAGTGGAATTATTGCCACGATATTCTTATGCAACACAAATTTGATTTGCATCAAGTGATTCATGAATTGAAACACTTTTTGCCAGCACAAGCTCCTCTAATGGATTTTGTGCATCATAATACTTTACATGCTTTCCAAAAATTACCTTTTCACGAAGCCTTAGAAACGGCACATGTGAAACTAGGCTATCAAGTATATTTCCCTCTAGAGACGTTTCGCGCCTTGCACCAAAATGGCCGTATCTCAGATGAAATCATTGATCGTACGATAGCTCAAAAAAAGGGAAAAGAACAAGAAATTTGGAAAGGGAAATTACTTCACGGACAATATAAGGCCGTGGATCATGCGCGCGTGGGTGCCATGCGAGGTCTATGGAAGAAGCAATACAACATTGATTTAGATTCGTTAGTGCATCCAACTTTATTTCGTTTGCTTGGAAGCTACCTCGATCAAGGTATTTCTATATGGAATTTTCCAATTGACGATTTATCGTTCTTAGATGCAATTCGTAAACTTGAATCGAACAGTTGGATTAGTATTTTCAAAATGAAAACAAGCCGCGCCTTGTTGTTAAATGAAAATACCCGAATTCAAGATATTTTAGTATTGTTAGTTGGCAAAAACGATGCATTCTACGAACAATATTTATATGACCAACAATTCGCGCACCAAGGCTGGTCAGGGATGGTATCCACGGTTGAGGACCTTCCACAAACTCTATTAGATAAACGCCAGATCAAATTAGAGGAATTAATTCTGTTGGAATTATTACTCGAATTAGATGCGCTTGATCATAAGTTAGGATCTGAATGGAAGCCCTTGGATCAGCATCTAACAGAAGCTATTCCAGGATTACATGATCCGATTATTCGCTCTGAACAGATGGAAGTATTGTCACTTTGGCAAGAAGCATTTGAATGGACTTATTATGATCAGGTATTAAAAGGTATCCAAGCTGAACGGATTGAATACATCGCCCCGCATCAGAAATCTTTCCAAAGTTTATTTTGTATCGATGACCGAGAATGTTCATTCCGACGTTATTTGGAAAACATTGACCCTTCATGTTCGACCTTTGGTACACCGGGTTTTTTCAATGTTGAATTTTTCTACCAACCGGTTGGCGGGAAATTTTACACCAAATTGTGCCCAGCTCCTGTAACTCCTAAATACCTGATTAAGGAAATTGGAGAGGATAAAAAGCGTCCGACAGACCTGCATTTTTCTAAGCATAATCACAATTTTTACAGCGGTTGGCTTTTCTCACAAACCCTTGGATTTTGGTCGGCAGTCAAGTTATTCATCAATCTCTTCAAACCAAGCATGAGTCCAGCGACTGCATCTTCTTTGCGTCACATGGATAAGTTTTCTGGTTTACAGGTCGATTTTGATGCGTTGCATGCGGAGGAAAATGGACTCCAACTCGGCTTTAAAATTGACAAGATGGCGAATCGGGTTGAAGCACAATTACGTAGCATTGGCTTAGTTGACAATTTTGCTCCCATCATTTATGTGGTAGGCCATGGCGCGAGTTCCGTAAATAATCCACACTATGCAGCCTATGATTGTGGGGCTTGTTCAGGACGCGCTGGATCTGTAAATGCACGTGTGATTAGCCAAATGGCCAATAAACCGGAAGTTAGACGCATCTTAGCGGAGCGTGGGATACATATTCCTGAAACGAGCATTTTCGTAGGAGCTTTGCATGATACGACACGAGATGAGGTTGTTTTTTATGACGATCAAATTTCTTCCCCGGAATATAAATCCATGCATGCAAAACATGAGGAGGTATTCCGTAAGGCATTGGATTTAAATGCCAAAGAACGCTCAAGACGCTTTGAATCGATTAATTCAAAAGAATCTCCTGCATCGATCCATGAAAAAATTCGGACACGTTCGGTTTCCATCTTTGAGCCGCGTCCAGAATTGAATCATGCGACAAATGCCTTAGCTATTGTGGGTAGACGTGAATTATCGAAGGGCTTATTCTTGGATAGGCGCTCGTTTTTGAATTCCTTCGACTACCGTGTAGACCCAGCGGGCGATTACTTATTTGGTATTTTAAAGGCAGCTGCACCGGTATGTGGAGGAATTAACTTGGAATACTATTTCTCACGAGTAGATGGAGAAAAACTAGGTGCTGGCACCAAATTACCACATAATGTCATGGGATTATTTGGCGTAGCGAATGGTATTGATGGGGATTTACGTCCTGGATTACCTGCACAAATGACCGAAGTTCACGACCCTGTTCGTTTATTACTTATTGTAGAGCACTTCCCGGAAGTCGTTTTAAAAACGATTCAAAGAGCGCCGGAAACCTATGAATGGTTCATCAATGATTGGGTCAAATTGGTCGCAGTTCATCCAGAAACAAAAGCATTATTTGTTTTTGGAGGCGGAGAATTTACGCCTTATGAACCATTAGTTAAAAACTTGGAGGTGATAAAAGATGTGGAATCTGTCATCGAAAGCCATCAAGAGAATTTTCCTGTTTACTTATTAAATCAAGACTAATATGACCATAAACACCTTATTGCCCTTATTTATTTGGGTACCGATTGTAGGTTTTTTGGTAAGTCTGATCTTACCTAAAAACAATGAACGGCTAATCTCCGGAGCAGCCTTCATAACGATGACGATCCAAATGATTGCTGCAACGATTTATGTAGCAGATTGGATATTGACAGGAGCAAATACCTTTCAAGTAAAGGAGATCATCTTGTTTCAAAACGAGGATTACATTTTCCAAATTGATTTCTTGTTTGACAAAATCACGGCTGTTTATTTGCTTGTGGGAGCTTTGTTGACCTTCATGGTGACGATGTATTCGCGCACTTATTTACACCGTGAAGCCGGTTATAAGCGCTTTTTCAATACAACCTTGTTCTTTTACCTCGGATATAGCATAACAACTTTATCAGGAAACTTAGAGACCTTGTTTGTGGGTTGGGAAATTTTAGGAATTTCCTCTTTCTTATTGATTTCCTTTTATCGGGAACGCTATTTACCCGTTAAAAATGCCGTGAAGGTATTCTCGATTTATCGAATAGGGGATGTGGGCTTAATTTTGGCAATGTGGGCAAGTCACCATTTGTGGGGGCAGAACATCACGTTTTACCAATTAAATAATGCGGAATTAGTGCACGAACAATTGCAGCAGCATAGTTTCATTGGCGTATTTATCTCCGCGATGATATTATTGTCGGCAGCTGCTAAATCTGCTCAATTACCCTTTTCGTCTTGGTTACCACGTGCCATGGAAGGTCCTACGCCGTCAAGTGCTATTTTTTATGGAAGTTTATCTGTTCACATAGGGGCATTTTTGTTGTTGCGAACATTTCCATTTTGGGAATATCAAAGTTCGGTGCGCATCTTAATTGTTGCCTTGGGACTCTTAACAACCCTGATTGCTACTGGTATTGCTCGTGTACAATCATCGGTAAAAAGTCAGATTGCCTATGCCTCGATTGCACAAATTGGCATTATTTTCATTGAGATAGCATTAGGTTATGAATCGCTAGCTTTATTCCATTTTGCGGGAAATGCATTTTTACGTACGTACCAATTATTGGTTTCCCCATCCGTGGTAAGTTATTTGATTCGTGAGCAATTCTATTCCTTTGAGCCACGTGCGAAAACGATAGAGGATTCATTTCCCAAGCGTTTACAACATAGTATTTACGTATTGTGTTTGAAAGAATGGAATTTGGATACAATGATGTACGAGTACTTCTGGAATCCATTGAAATGGGCAGGCAATAAATTGAATTTCATTAACGGAAGAAGGTTGATGTTGTTCTTTATTCCTGCATTTGCTTTGGGATTTTATTTGATGAAGCAAACGCATTTGTTGCCAGAAAACTTACAGGAAGCTACTCCCGTGGTATTTGCTTTTTTTGGATTGATCCTGGTTTTCAAATCCTTTACGCAAAGACATTCCGTTCGTTTAGCTTGGATATTAGTGATTATGAATCACTGTTGGATCGCGCTTGCAATCTCATTCAATGAAAAATTTGATCAATTAGAAAATGTCCTATATCTAAGTGGAATCCTAGTCGCAGGTTTGATCGGGCATTTAACGCTTCAACGCTTATTCCGCATCGAGGGTAAAATAAGTTTGAGTCGTTTTCAGGGACTTTCTGAGACACATCCCAAAATAGCTTTGGTCTTTTTATTGGCTTGCCTCGGATTGACAGGCTTTCCAATTACCCCAGCATTCATTGGTGAAGACTTAATTTTCTCGCATATCCATGAAGATCAATTTGCTTTGGCGGCTATTGTGTCGTTGAGTTTTATTTTGGATGGCTTAGCCGTTATCCGCATTTACGCGCGTGTGTTTATGGGACCAAATTCCAAAACGCATGCTGAATTTTCAAATCGCTATTTTTAAAATACCTTACCCATGAAAAACAAAAATATAGTACCTCAAGATGGCTTCGCGGGCCTAAAAGAAAATTTCGCTAATGATGCAACCTCAGGGTTCATCGTATTTTTATTGGCCTTGCCACTTAGTTTAGGCATTGCCAAAGCATCTGATTTCCCACCGATTATGGGATTGATTACCGCCATTATTGGGGGTATGGTTGTGAGTTTCTTTGCTGGCTCCCGATTAACGATTAAAGGCCCTGCCGCTGGCTTGATTGTCATTGTTGCTGGCGCTGTGAGTGAATTTGGCGGTGGCGAAACCGGTTGGCATTTAGCCCTTGGAGCCATGGTCGTTGCGGGCATTGTGCAAATCCTTTTCGGCGTTTTCAAACTCGGAAAATTAATGGATTTCTTCCCTTTGTCGGCCGTACATGGTATGTTGGCAGCCATCGGATTAATCATCATCGGCAAGCAAATTCCGGTTTTATTGGATGTAAATCCTGCTTTGACGAAAGGGAAGGAGCCTTTGGAATTGTTTGCATCTATTCCAGAATTTATTGCGAATTGGGATCCTAAAGCGACGTTAATCGGTGTAATTAGTTTAGCTATCATGATGGGCTGGCCATATATTAAGAACAAGGTCATCAAAAAGATTCCTGCACCATTAGTGGTTTTAGCTATCGCTATTCCTGCGGAATTGTATATGGATTTTCAAACAACGGAGCCTAAATATGCGTTAGTTCATATTGGAAACTTGATGGATAATATTCACATTAATGCAAGTTTTGATGGCTTTGCACAAACGGGCACCTTCATCAAATATGTGATCATGTTCGCTTTGGTAGGTTCTTTGGAATCATTATTGACCGTGAAGGCGATGGATATGTTGGATCCATTTAAACGTAAATCAAATGCGAATAAGGATTTAATTGCAACCGGAATTGGTAACACATTTGTTGCATTTTTAGGTGGATTACCAATGATTTCAGAGGTAGCGCGTTCATCGGCCAATATCGCAAATGGCGCGAAAACCCGTTGGGCTAACTTCTTCCACGGATTTTTCATTTTGGTTTTTGTATTATTAGCCTCCCATTTAATCGAGTTAATTCCCAATACAGCTTTGGCAGCCATGCTAATTACAGTAGGTATTAAATTAACCCATCCCAAAGAATTCATTCACACCTTGAAAATAGGAAAGGAGCAATTACTCATTTTCATCGTGACTATTTTATTCACATTAGGAGTTGACTTATTAGTTGGTATAGGCGCCGGTATCTTAACCGAAATTTTGGTGAATTTATTTAATGGAAAACCTTTAAGTGCCATTTTCAAAGCACCTACACAGGTATCCTTTACAGATGAAGCATATTTAGTAGAAATATCAGATGCCGCTGTATTTACCAATTTCTTAGGTATCAAACGAAAATTAGAAGCAATTCCACCAAGTTTTCAAGTGACGATTGACCTGTCAAAAACACATTTGGTGGATCACTCGGTGATGGAGAACTTGGAACATTTCAAGCATGATTATGAGCGTGAAGGTGGAACAGTGAACATCGTCGGATTAGACGCACACCGAGCCGTTTCTGAGCACAAAGCCGCTGCACGCAAGAAAGTCAAATAGATTATAAAATATTGAGTTTAATGAATGTCGAAAAATACGTCTAGTTTAGGCGTATTTTTTTTGGGACGGTGGACATTAGGTAAGAATTAAGAGTTAAGAGTTAAGAACGAAGAGTTAAGAGCGAAGAGGTAAAGAAACCTTCGGACTAACAACTCCCTCCGGACTTCGGACTAACGACTCCCTCCGGGCTTCGGACTGACAACAGACCACTAACTACTGTCTCCAGACTTCGGACTAACCACTCACTCCGGACTTCGGACTTCGGACTAACGACTCCCTCCGGACGCCGGACTGACAACTGACCACTGAATACTGTCTCCAGACTTCGGACTCCGGACTAGTATCTAGCGACTACCGCCTACAACCCTGCAATAATTTGATTTTTTTTGAATATATTGAAGACAATTTAAACCTATTGCATGAAACGTTTTATTGGGCTCACAAGCTTAGCCTTTGTTCTTAGCTATTTTTCAGGTTTTGGCCAAGTTTGTATTTCACAGGCTGAAAGCCAACAAATGCTGAAAGAACAAGTTTTGCCATTGTCTACTCAAGGCAATTCAGGCATTCAAATCCATGCAAATAACAAATTCCAGACCATTGATGGCTTCGGTTATACGTTGACAGGGGGTAGCGCCCAACTGATTTTGGCACTAGCGCCTACACAAAGGCTTGCCTTATTGAACGAACTTTTTGGAACAGGAAAAAATAGTATCAATATTTCCGTTTTACGCATTGCAATTGGGGCTAGTGACTTAGATGCCAATACGTTCTCCTATGACGATGTACCTTCAGGCCAAAAGGACGAAAATCTTGCACATTTCTCCCTCAAAGCATCTGAAAAGGATTTAATCCCTTTGATGCAAGCCATCAAACAAATCAATCCGAGCATTAAATTCATGGCGACTCCTTGGTCTCCTCCATCTTGGATGAAAGATAATCAAGCCTCCAAAGGTGGTTCACTATTACCTCAATATTATGGGGTTTATGCCCAATACCTTGTCAAATACCTGCAATCCATGAAAGCACTCGGCTTAGAAATGGATTATTTGACACCCCAAAATGAACCTTTACATCCCGGAAATAATCCGAGTTTATTGATGCTTGCAGCCCAACAAAATGAATTCATTAAAAACCATTTAGGGCCAGCATTTAAAAAGGCGGGATTGAAGACCAAAATTTTGGCCTATGATCATAATTGCGATAAACCGGAGTATCCGATTGAAATTTTAAATGACCCCATTACGCGCCAATATGTGGCAGGATCTGCCTTTCATTTGTACAATGGGGATATTTCAGCCTTGAGTGTGGTTCGTAAGGCACATCCCGACAAAGAAGTGTATTTCACAGAACAATGGACAGGAGCAAAGGGTGAATTTGCCGGCGATTTCAATTGGCATATCAAAAATATCATCATCGGATCACTCTTGAATGATGCCAAAACTGCTTTGGAATGGAATTTGGCGAATGATCCGCAATGGGGACCGCATACGCCCGGTGGATGTACGGAATGCAAAGGGGCAATTACCATTCAATCAGACGGGACACTTATTCGAAATCAAGCCTATTACATTGTAGCGCAAGCTTCTAAATTCATCCCAACGGGATCTCAACGAGTTGAAATGTCTGGACTACCTAAAGGATTAGTTGGCGTTGCGGCCTTACGCCCCGACAAACAAGTGGCGGTACTACTGCAGAATGAAACAAAAGATATGATTAAAACGACAATTTCCTATTATTCAAAACAATGGGCTATTGAGATTCCTAAGGAAGGAGTGGCAAGCATGGTTTTGAGGTAAGAGGTAAGAGTGAAGAGTGAGGCAATTGACTTTGGACTTTAGACATTAGACGTTAGACGTTAGACGTTTGACGTTGGACGTTTGAATGATTATCATGTAGAGACGCGATACCTCGCGTCTTTCCCTCAGGCTGAAGCCTGAGGTTTAATAAAACTGATTTCCTTAGGCTAAGGCCCAGAGCAATAAAAAAAAGATTTACAAAAGACTAGCGACTAGTGACTAGCGACTGAAACCTGAAATAACCTATGAAAACATTCAACATCAACCGTCGCCATTTCCTAAAAGGCGCATCCGCAAGTTTGGCATTATCCTCTTTTGGAGCCTATGGACTTGATTTAGTAAATCCGTCTAAACCGCTAAAAGTCGGTTTAATCGGTGCAGGTTGGTATGGGAAAAGTGATTTGTTCCGACTGATGCAAGTCGCTCCCGTGGAAGTTGTTGCGCTCTGTGATCCCGATCGACATATGTTGACGGAAGCGGGTAAGCTCGTTGCTGCCCGACAAAAATCCCGTAAGACACCACGCTTGTACGGGGATTACAAGAAACTTTTGGCAGAAAATGTCCTGGATATTGTCTTGATTGGTAGTCCGGATCATTGGCATCCTCTGCAAATGATTGATGCAGTCAAAGCGGGAGCTCATGTTTATGTTCAGAAACCCATTTCCGTCGACGTTTTAGAAGGGGAAGCCATGGTAGCTGCCGCTCGGAAATACGGGAAAACGGTACAAGTTGGGACCCAACGAAAATCAACACCTCATATCATCGAGGCCAAAAACAAAATCGTTGATACGGGTATGTTGGGTAAAATCGCACATGTGGAAATGTATTGCTATTACCACATGCGCAATAATGGAAATCCTCCGGTTCAGGCGGTTCCAGACTTCTTTGATTACGAAACTTGGACAGGTCCTGCACCCATGCGCCCTTATGATGGTTTACCTCATACGCGCTGGTGGAGAACGTTTAATGAGTATGGTAACGGTATTATGGGTGATATGTGTGTTCACATGTTTGATACTACTCGTTGGCTTTTAGGTCTTGGATGGCCCAAACGCATCTCTTCCGAAGGAGGAATTTACGTCCAAAAAGAAGGCAAATCGAACATCGCAGATACCCAAACAGCCGTTTTTGAATATGATGGCTTGAATTGTGTATGGCAACATCGAACCTGGGGTACGCCGCCAGACCCAGAATATCCTTGGGGCTTAACGATTTATGGCGAAAAAGGGACTTTACGTTTAAGTACCATGCAATACGATTTTACTCCTGTGGATCCGAAAGGCCAAAAAATCCATGGTACATGTCTATTTGAACGTGAAAAATATCCGGAGGATTTAACGGAAGATCGCATTGAACTCAATGCCGCCCCGGCCACGCGCTTACACATGCTTGATTTCTTAGCAGCCATCGATAAAGGAACTAAACCGATTGCTGATATTCAGGAAGGACATATCTCGACGGCATCCTGCATTTTGGCAAATGTATCGATGAAATTAGGCCGACCGCTTTCCTATGATCCCACTACAAAAACGGTTTTAAATGATCCAGAGGCAACAGCCTTATTAGCAAGAACCTATCGCCAACCTTGGTCGAGAAATGAACTAAACGCATGAAAAAACTAATCCTCGCTTGTTTATTAGTCCCTAGTATCGCTTGGGCACAAAACGGCCTCCAATTATTGGAGAACCTAAAGCGCATTGAATCAACAGGCACTGTGCTTCATGTAGCAGCACATCCCGATGATGAAAGCACACATATGTTGGCATGGTTCGCCCAAGAACAACACTGGGAAACCAATTACTTTGCATTCACACGAGGTGATGGAGGCCAAAACCTTATTGGAGACGAACAAGGAATCCCTTTAGGACTAATCCGAACGCAGGAATTGTTGGCTGCCCGCCGAATCGATGGGGCCAACCAATACTTTTCACAGGCTTTTGATTTTGGATTTTCAAAGTCGACCGACGAGGCTTTGAGTTTTTGGAACAAAGAATTAGTCCTTTCTAACTTGGTATATGTCATTCGTAAATTACGCCCAGACATTATATTTACGCGTTTTCCACCGGATTCGCGTGCGGGACATGGCCATCATTCAGCATCTGCGGCTTTAGCGATTGAGGCCTATCAAGCTGCGGCTGACCCGAAACGTTTTCCAGAACAATTGAAAGGAGATATTAAACCATGGAAAGCCACGCGCTTATTATGGAATACCTTTCGATTTGCGGGAACATCAACAGTTTCAGAAGATCAGTTTAAGGTTCAAATTGGCAATTTCTTGCCGAGTATTGGACAAAGTACGGGGGAATTGGCGGCTTTGAGTAGAAGCCAACATAAATCACAGGGCTTCGGATTTGCTGTGGATCATGGAAAATCAACCGAATATTTTCAAACCTTGGCAGGAATTGCTCCCAAAAAATCGATTGATGAGGGGGTTGTCGATCACTGGCAAAGTAGTGCGGCAGGAGCGGAGATTGAGCGCATGATTTTATTGGTTATTCGAAATTACCAAGCTGAAAAACCCTATTTAAGTATACCCGACATGATTCAGGTTCGTCGGGCTATTAACAAATTAGGGGATTCCTATTTGCAATCGAAGAAGATTAAGCAAATCGATGAATGGATTGTCCAAGCAGCTGGCATTCATTTTGCTGGCAATACCAATCGGGGAACAGTAGCGCAAGGCGATCCATTGAATATTAAAACGGAATTCATTGTTCGCAGTCCGATTCACTTGGGGAATTTACGCATTTCAGTAGGGGAGAAAGACACCTTATTCAAAGAAAGCATCATTCCTTATACGCGAATGAATTGGTCTTCAAACCAAATCGTTAGACAATCCATCACGCAGCCATATTGGTTGGTGAATACCAAAGAAACCGGCCATTTTGTGGTTAAAGATCAATCAAAAATCGGTCAAGCAGCACCCGATCCGGCGATGTATGTTCAAGCACAATTTACAATTGAAGGCGAGCAGATACAGGTGAGTCGGCCGGTACAAGAACTTGTCGTAGATCCGGTTAAAGGGGAATATTTCCAACCGATAACGGTTACACCTCGAAGTGTTTTCCAGATTAATCATCCGAATATTTTATTGCCTAAAGGTTCAGGGGAAAGTAAATCATTGGAAGTGCAGATTAAGGCTATAGGCAAAATAGAGGCTGGCCGAGTACGCGTTTTAAATCAAGCGGGGGAGACCTTGGGAACCTTGGCATTGGACAACGGAATTGAGGCAGGAACAAGTCAAAATTTGGCATTTACTGTGCGTGAAAAAGATCAGAAATTTGATGGAAAAGAAACTTGGCAATTGCGTTTGGCTTATGAAACAGCGCAAGGAAACTGGATTGATTCGTTGCAAATGGAGAGTATCAATTACCCACATATTCCGGTTCAACGCTACTTTTCACCTGTTTCGGTAAATCTGTTGCACATCGATTTCAAGAAAAATGGAAAACGGATTGGCTACATCAAAGGGGCTGGAGATAAAGTTCCGGAGAGTTTAGAGCAGATGGGCTATCAAGTGGATTTCTTGCAAGAGGCCGACTTGAAAGCGAGCCATTTGGCACAATATGATGTGGTGCTGACAGGAGTTCGTGCGCACAATACCTTGGATTATTTGGGAAATGCACACGCCGAATTGATGAAGTATGTGGAGCAAGGCGGAAATTATGTGGTTCAATACAATACAGCAAGCTTTGTTGGGCCACTCAAAAGCACCGTTGGGCCTTACCCTTTAACCATTTCTCGGAATCGAATTACGAAAGAAGAAGCTACGCCAAAATTCTTGATGGATCATGCGTTATTTCATGCACCTAATGAAATTACGGAACGTGATTTTGACAACTGGATTCAGGAGAGAAGCATTTACTTAGGCGAATCGAACGATACACATTATCAATTCCCTTTAGCCTTTACGGATCCGGGTGAGGCAGAGCAAAAAGGAAACATTGCGGTTTGTCGGTATGGAAAAGGCCAATTCATCTATACAGGATTAGTTTTCTTCCGGGAATTACCGGCGGGAGTTCCGGGGGCCTGGAGGTTGATGGCCAACTTGTTAGACGTTAGACGTTAGACGTTAGACGTTACACATTGGACGATGGACGATGGACGATGGACGTTGGAAGTTGGACATTGGACGTTAGACTAGGTCTTTAGAGTTGCGTCCGCTTCTTTCCCTAGGCTGAAGCCTAGGGCTATAAAAAACTTAAAACCCCAGACTTTAGTCTGGGGATAAACAAAAAAGATATGTTACATCACAGTGTATTCTTAACATTCAAGGCAACAACCTCCGAAGTAGAAAAAGCCTATTTCATAGCAGAATCAAGAAAATTAGCCCAAATTCCGGGCGTTATGAACCTTAAAGTATTAGAAGAATTCAATGCAACAAACCCGTACACACACGGCCTAGGAATGGATTTTGAGGATCAAGCGGCCTATGATTTGTATTCGAACCATCCTTTGCATAATCAATTTGTGCAAGAGGTGTGGTTACCACGGGTGGAGAAATGGCAAGAGATAGACTATAGAGAGGTTTGAGGTAAGAGGTAAGAGTTAAGAATTAAGAGTGAAGAGTGAACAGTGAAAACAGACTACTAAAACAGTCTACTGACAACTGACAACTGACAACTGACAACAGACAACTGACAACAGACAACTGACAACTGATTTCCATGATTCAAATTTTTCAAAATTCCCTTCCATACGCCGAAAAAACGGCCATCATATCCGAAGGTAAAACATATTCCTACACAAATTTACATCAGGCATCGGCCAATTTTGCTCATCTACTGTTGGATGATTCAGATGATTTAGCCGAGGGTCGCGTGGCCTTTATGGTGAATCCGGGCTTCGATTATGTTAAAGTTCAATGGGGTATTTGGCAGGCAGGAGGGATCGTGGTTCCCCTTTGTTTGAGTTATCCCTTGCCATCATTGCGATATACAATAGAGAATTCAGGGGCCTCCGTCATTGTTGTTTCACCTGAATTTGAAGGTATGCTTGCTGATTTAGCCCAAGAACTGAAATGTCGGTTCATTGTTTTGGGCAAAAACGACACTGCGAAACATTCGAAAAAGCTGCCTGAAGTAATCGATGAGCGCGGTGCCATGATTCTTTATACGAGTGGTACGACGAATTTACCTAAAGGTGTGGTTAGTACCCATGGCAATTTAAATGCTCAAATTTCTTCACTGATTGAAGCTTGGAAATGGACATCTAAGGATTCGACGGTTTGCGTATTACCATTGCACCATGTACATGGTGTGGTTAATGTTGTTTCCTGTTCATTATGGGCAGGAGCGAGCTGTGAATTCATGCCAAATTTCAGCGAAAAAGCTATATATGAACTCATTGAGAATCAAAAAATCAATGTGTTCATGGCGGTTCCAACCATCTATTTTAAGTTAATTACGTATTGGGAAGCTTTGGCAAAAGATAAACAAATTGATTTAACGAATGCCTTGGCGAAGCTCCGACTAATGATTTCAGGTTCAGCGGCATTGCCCGTTTCTGTGATGGAGCGCTGGAAAGAGATCTCAACGCATTTACTACTAGAACGTTATGGCATGACGGAAATAGGAATGGCTTTGAGTAATCCTTACGATGGACCACGCGTAGCGGGACATGTAGGTTATCCATTGCCTGGTGTTTCAGCACGTTTATCCGAGGAAGGTGAGATTCAAATTAAGGGACCTACAGTCTTTAAGGAATATTGGAACAAACCTGAATCCACAGCAGAGTCCTTCACCGAAGACGGTTGGTTTAAAACGGGGGATATCGCCGCGATTGATGAATTGGGAGGATATCGTATTTTAGGGAGAAATTCGGTCGATATTATTAAATCTGGGGGCTATAAGATTTCAGCTTTGGAAATAGAAGAAGTTTTACGCCAATATCCTGGAATCTCAGATTGTTCCGTTGTTGGATTACCTAATGACGAATGGGGCGAATTAGTTGCTGCCGCCATTGTAACAAAAGGTCCAGTGGATGAAAAAGCGTTAAACACTTGGATGCGGGAACAAATGCCTGCCTATAAAAGTCCTCGAAAATATACCGTATTAGCCGAATTACCGCGCAATGCCATGGGCAAAGTGACGAAAAAAGATGTTGTTAACTTAATTCAATAGATATGTTATTACGTGGAGTAGCCCTTTTGGCGGGTTGTTATATCATTGGCCAAATCATTGGCGAAAGTTTAGGTCATTACTTGGGAATCAATAACAATGTGGGGGGCGTAGGATTTGCCATGCTTTTATTAATCATTGCACAAAACGAATTAGAAAAGCGCGACTTATTTCATGTAGAAATGGGTGAGGGGGTAATGTTTTGGAGCAAGATGTATATTCCAGTAATTGTGGCGATGTCATCCATTCAAAATGTGCGTGTAGCTTTCAACAATGGGTTTTTAGCCCTTTTAGCTGGAATTCTACCCGTGGCGATTTGCCTCATATTTATGCCAATTTTATCCAAATCAAAGAATAACTAACATGGAATACATCATCGAATTATTGGATAAAAATGGATTGATTGTGGCATTTTTGGTCACAGGTATCATGGTTTATTTTTCAGAAGGGATCTCGGTCAAATTAACCAATAAAAAACTACCAGGTTCAGCCATCGCCATTTTCATGGGATTGGTTATTGCGTACCTAGGTGGAATATTGACAGAAGGGAAAAGCGGTATCGCGGATATTCCAGGATTAACGGGCTTTAAAGTGATGGGAGGGCCCATGTTCCGCGACTTTGCCATCGTTTCCACGGCCATGGGCGCTAGTTTTGCCGTGATTAAGAAAACGGGGTCCGTAGGTATCTTGTCTTTATTCCTAGGAGTAATCTTTTCATTTATTGCTGGAGTTGGCATTGCTTACGCATTTGGGATCACAGATGTGGAAAGTTTAACGACAATTGGTGCGGGCGCTTGCACCTTTGTGGTAGGTCCTGTTACAGGAACCGCAGTAGGAGCAAGTTCAGATATTATTGCAATTAGCATCGCGGCAGGAGTGGTAAAATCGATTCTTGTGACGATTGGAACCCCTTTTATCGCACCTTATATTGGCCTGAACAATCCTAAATCTGCGATGATATTTGGTGGCTTGATGGGAACCACAAGTGGCACGGCAGCAGGATTAGCCGCGACAGATCCCAAATTAGTTCCTTATGGAGCGATGACAGCAACGTTTTATACGGGATTGGGATGCTTGATGTGTCCGTCGGTGTTGTATTTTGCGCTGAAAATTATTCTGTAGAGACGCGATACTTCGTGTCTAAATCCCCAGGTTAAAACCTGGGGTTATAACCCTAGGCTTTAGCCTAAGGACTATCGAGCCAACGCCCGCAATCCACCCCCAATCACCATCACAGCTGCATAAAACGTAAAGGCCAAGGTAAACAATCCATCCGCAGCTGTTTGGCCAAAAATGTGGTAAGGCGCCCAAAGCAATACAAGCGTGCTGATAAATAAGATGCCAATCAAAGCAATTTTAATCCAGTTGTTCCGACGCGTTTTTTTCAATTCAAAGGCCAATAAAATTCCTTCACTCACATAGCTGAAAAGGAAAATAATCAATAGACTGTAGGCAAGGGTTTTGATGCTGTTCATATTCATATCTGTTTGTTTTTCTTGAACCAAAATTAGATTCATTGTCCGCCAAAATTTGGCGACTTACGAGGAATTTACGATATTGGTCAAAAAAAAGATGCACCCATCCGAACGCCTCCGCGAAATCAATGGCCTCCTCCTGCAAAAGTCCTTTCAGGTGAATCATCAAACGGTTTCCGCTTATTTAAACGAGTATTTTGACATTTCCAACTATGCAGAACGCTCATTCAGTCGGGACCTGAAAGAACTCAAAGAACTCCTGCAAATTCGCTATCCCCAATTACACGATACGGCTGGAGAACTCATCAAATTTTCAAGGGGACAGAATCGATTTTACCTGATTCGAGATGATATTTCGGCATTTCCGAGTATCTCCGACAAAGAACTCAGCCAAATCGCCTCCACGATTGAACAGAATAAACACTTGTTCAGTGGGGGAGCAGGCGAGGGACTTGTCAATAAATTGCGAGCAATCGCTTTGGAAAACAGCATGGCACGCCATCATGAGATCTTAGGCTGGTCGGCGATTGAACTCGTGAAGGATGGGGAGCGCTCAGGCGCCGACTTAATGCCGATCATTTTGGAAAACATCTATGCCAAAAAAGTCGTTCTTTTCACCCATCGTGGTTTAGCAACGCACTCGAAACAGAAACAAACACTCGGTCTGCCCGTCCTATTGAAAGAATATAATAACGGTTGGTACACCGGTTGGTATGTCTTATTCCAACCCGTCGAAAAAGGCGCAACACAAATCAAAGTAGACATCGACCAACTCCAGTTGTATGCGCTCGATCGAATTGTTCAGGTAAGTAAAGTGCAAGATCAACCCCGCGTGCGTATTCATCCAGAATTCAGACCTGCTGATTATTTCAAGAATTGCCTGGGTTTATTCCGCAGCAAAAGTCTCAAAGCTCAAACCATTCGATGCCAAATAAACAAGGATAATTGGATGTTGAACTACATCGAGAAATACCCCATACACACAAGCCAAGAAATAATACCTGAAAATGAAAGCGCAGTCAGGGTCCAATTGAATGTAGAAATAGACCAAGAAGTGGAAAATTTCTTTTTACGTTTCGCGAAGGAAATACGGGTTTTAGAACCCGAATCCTTGGTGGAGAAAATTAAACGGGGAATGGAAAAAGGAATCGAAAACTACAAAAACACGTCGGCAGGTAATTGAAAAAAATCTCTTAGCTTTTTGGCCATCTTCAACGTTATCTCGCGCTTACCTGAAAGAACAGCTGATACATGTCCTTTGGAACCAATCAAAGGAACTAAATCCTTGGATTTGATTCCCATTTCATCCATTTTTTGAATAATCACTTTAATGGGATCCGTATTTAGATAAGGATAATTCCGATCATCATAATCCTTAATCAATACGATCAATAACTCGAGCTCATCGAGTAATGGACCTTCTTCCTCCGTATGAAAAATCTGCATCATGCGTTTTGCGGCTTTTTCATAATCTTTATCGGTTTTTAAAACTTTCCATTTCATAACATTACTTTTTAATAATTTGGGGGGCAAAGGAGATTCGTTCAGCATCAATTGAATCATAAGATTGGTGGTTTCCAAACCAAATGATATAACAAGCTCCCTGAATAAAATTCATCGAAACAATCAAACGATAAGCATTTCCTTTTATATTGAATACAACGCAATTATTTCCAATGATACTTGCGGAACGATAAACAGCCTTGATTTCATTAAAGTTTGAAAACTTATGTAATGCAAATTCATGATTCCAATTAAATAATGCATGAGATGCATCAGGGTATGATTGCATGTAATGATTAATCGTTCTTTTAAGTAAAATCTTCATAGCAAAATTACCACAAAGTTTGCAAAATGCAAACTAATTTAAATCTTGCATGAAGATAAATACTAGGCTAAACGAATGATCAATTAAAACTGATAATCTAAATATTTATCAATTTATTGAAGCCAAATCCCCTCATCGAACCGAAGAGATTTCGCCTTCGAATAATCAATTCCTTTACCAGAATCGAGTATAAATTTCAAACCCTGCCAAAGATGATTTTGAAAAACAGGATCCTGGTAATTTGACTTATCATGTCCGAGTGTTGTCACCCAAACATGGCCACCCTGAAAATTTTGCGTCCAAACAGCAGGAAAATATCCCTTAAACGAACCGGCGTGTTGATTCACAAGCTCCGATTGCTTTCCATCCAAACTGCTCAAATCATGCATCATCAATACCTGAATGCCGGGATATACCTCTTTCCCAAAATAACATTCATCCTCCTTGGTCCATGACATAGGCACGTCCTTCATGGATGGATGCGATGAGGCTATGTTGATTATCCGAAAAGGCTGAAATTTGGCATGCCAGGAGAAGGTTTCGCCAACGAGCATTTTGAACCAGGTCCAATTGCGTTCCGTACCTGTCACGGAATGGACTCCAACAAAACCGCCTCCGCCTTCGATGTAGCGTCGGAAAGCCAAGCGCTGGGCATCCGTAGCAAACACATCATTATTCGTACTCGTGAAAATCAGTGCCGCATATTTCGCCAAATTCGCCTCCGCAAACACCGCAGGATCATCCGAAACATCAACCTGAATCTGATTTGTCTTGCCTAAACCTTGAAAGCAAGCTACGGCAGCTGGAATATTATCATGCACGTAGCCAGGGCCATTTTTGGTATAAACCAAAACACGTGGTAAAGGCTTAGCAAGGCCACTAAAAAATGCAAATAGACATAAAATTAGTAATCTCATAAGATTAGGGTTTAACGCCGTATTGGTCAACTAAGTAGATAATAGCGGCAATATTAATGGCTCCCAGTAACAATTCCCGCTTATTCACATTTTCGAACACATCCGTCTTGGCATGGTGTAAATCAAAATAACGCTGGCTGTCCGGTACCAAACCTGCAATAACAGTACTCGGATTAACTTTAGCCAAAGGCCCAATATCCGTTCCACTTCCTCCAAATGTCACCTCACAACCATAAGGTTTTAACAGCGACGACCAAGATTGAAATTTCTTAAATGCCTCCTTAGATGCCGTCATACCAATCGACCGAGGTGTAAATCCGCCCTCATCACTCTCCAAGGCCAAGATGTGATTCTCATTATTCAATTTTGCTTGATTCGCATATTCATTGCCTCCGCGTACTCCATTCTCTTCATTGGCAAACAACACAAAACGTATCGTACGCTTAGGCTTATAATTCAATGCCTTCAACACACGTAATACTTCCATCGTATGAACGACACCGGCGCCGTCGTCGTGTGCACCTTCGTTGACATCCCAACTATCCAAATGCCCACCTAAGGTAATGTATTGATCAGGAAACACAGACCCTTTCAATTCCGCGACCACATTTTGATCATTTACATCGGGTAAGAATTGACCATAGGTTTGCAACTGAACTTTCACCTGACTTTTCTTGGCTAAAGCATACAACATTTTCGCATCGTTTGGCCCCAAAGCAACTGCAGGAATCTTGGGATATGCTTCATCATATACCATGCTACCCGTGTGAGGTGCATTATCAGGCGCCGTACTAAGCGAATGAATCATAATACCAAGCGCTCCATATTTAGCGGCACGAGAAGCGCCCGACCGACGATAGGCTCCGCTTTCCCCATAAGCACGAAAAGTCTGAATTTTCGTTTCATCAAAGGCACTGTGGAAATACACAATCTTGCCTTTCACCTCATCCTTCCGCTTCTCCAATTCATCAAAGTTGGCCACCGCCAACACCTCCGCCTCAATCATTCCATTTGATCCCATGGAATTACCCAAAGCCAACGCAGCTAAAGGTTGAATACGTGCTTCTCCCTGAACACCTACGATTGCAGCAAAATCAGTTCCTCCTCGCTTCCAATTGGGCGACTTACAAGCCTGAAGGAAAACTCTATCAGCACCCAAAAGTTCTAGATTACGCTTTCCCCAAACAGCAGCTTGTTGCTGCTGCGGCGAACCCGCTAGACGACCACCAATCTTCTTCGTCAATTCATATAAAAGATCATAGGCTTTGCCGTTGGTCATAATCTCATCCGACATGCGTTTTATGAATAGACTATCTTGTTGGGCGATAGCAGAAAAGCCAACGAATAATGTCAGGCACAGGGAAGTAAGGATTCTCATAGAAATTTAGATTTGTAATGAATATTAAATATAAGCATTTTCAAAATTGGGAAATGCATGACAAATCCTTAATTTTTGGATAAATCTATATTCCTCCATGCACAAATTCCTCTTCATTAGCTTACTCTTCATCTCAAGCACAATCTCAGCACAGAAAAATCAGGAGAAACCCGCAATCAAACAAGTCATTCAGAACATGTTCCTTGCTATGCAAACCGGCGACACGACTTTATTTCGTTCTTGCTTTGCGCCTACAGTTATTTTTCAAACCATTGTGACGAAAGACAATCAAACAAAAGTGAAATCGGAAGAATTTGAAGCCTTTTTAAAAAGTCTGACCAAATATCCCAAAGGTGCCCTCGATGAACGAATCAAATTCAAAAGTGTACATGAAGATGGTACTTTGGCCATCGCATGGACACCTTATCAGTTTTATTACCAAGGGAAATTTTCGCATCAAGGCGTGAATTCATTCCAATTGGTCAAATTGGGTGATGCTTGGAAGATTCAGTACTTGATTGATACTCGGAGAAAATAACAAACAAATTGTGCCCAACACCGTTAAGCTTTAAAACCATTGAACATGAAATACCTCATTGCCATGCTATTTCTGTGCATCTTCCAAATCCATGCACAGCAACCCAATATCCACACCAATCAAATCAACATCGCCCGCGACAGCTACGGCGTTCCGCATATTTTCGCTCCTACAGATCCTGAGGTGGCCTATGGATTAGCCTGGGCACATTCCGAGGATGATTTTAAAACCATACAAACCTTGATTCTGACGGGGAAGGGGAAACTCGCGACCTACTTAGGCAAGAAAGGCGCACCGGTTGATTATGTGTTTGGTTTATTGAATACGCGTAAGGTGGTTGACCAACAAATTAAAGCGATGGATCCCGCATTCATTCAACTGGTACAAGGTTACCTCATGGGACTTGAAGCTTATGCCAAAGCGCATCCGCAAGAAGTATTAAACAAACATGTATTTCCGATTCAATTAGAGGACTATATCGCCACGACCATGTTTTCGGTTGCCATCTTCTGCGGCGTCGATAAAACCTTACCCAAAATCCTCGAAGGTTCCATCCCGCATCTTCCGAGCTTTACAGGGGAAGGCAGTAATGCCTTTGCGATTAAGAGTAATAAATCGGCAACGGGCGAACCGATGTTGGTGATTAACGCACACCAACCCATCGAAGGCGCAACGGCATTTTACGAGGCCCATGTACAAAGTGAGGAAGGTTGGAATATCTTGGGCGGTTTATTCCCGGGTGGACCATTAATCTTTCATGGCGTTACGCCAAATTTGGCTTGGGCGCATACGGTGAATTTTCAAGATAAAATCGATGTATATCAGCTACATACCGACAAAGCACATCCAGGCCAATACGAAGTTGATGGAACTTGGATGAATTTGGAGAAACGTAAAATCAAATTAAACATCAAAGGTATTCCGTTTCCTGTGAGTAAAATGGCATTTAATTCAATCTATGGGCCCACAGTGAAAACGCCGAAAGGGGAGTATTTCTCCATTCGTTTGCCGGCCTTGTTTGATGCGGGAGCATTACAGCAATGGTATGCAATGAATCGCTCGACGAATTTCCAAGAGTTCAAAGCGGCATTGGGACAAAATCATTTGCCGATGTTTAACATCATGTATGCGGACAAGCAGGATAATATCTTCTACATCTCGAATGGTAAGATGCCTTATCGCAACGCGGATCCGAAATACAATTGGGCTTCAACCATCCCGGGAAATACGCGTGCAACGCTTTGGGATACGTTTAAACCCTTAGATGCCTTGCCGCAATATACTAATCCGGCAAGTGGTTATTTGTTTAATACGAATCATTCACCCTTCCTGGCGACCAGCACAGATGAGAACTTAAATCCGGCGAAATTCGATAAATATGATGGATATGAGACCTATCATAATAATCGGAGCCAACGGGCCAAAGAGCTCATAGATAGCTATGATAAGATTTCCTGGGAGGATTTGAAGCGGATTAAGTTTGACCGACAACTACCTGCGAAGATTTTGTATCCCTATGGTTTAGATGCATCTGTGCTTTTCAGTTTAAAAATGACGGATTACCCCGCTTTAGCGACGATTATTCAAGGTATCCAACAATGGAATCATGTGACCGACACGGAAAGTGTGGGCGCCTTGTATTATAACATCGCCTATTATCAGGCTTCAAAGATTCGTACGAATGGGTCCAAAGAACCTTTGACTGAGGCAGAAGCTCTTCAATTATGCCAATATGTGCATGATTTCTTGATGAAGCATTATGGCAAATTGGATGTGAAACTAGGTGAATTTCAGCGTTTGGTGCGTGGGCAGGAAGATTGGCCACAGGCGGGTATGCCGGATGTTTTGGCTGCGGTTCAAACGGAAGCCTGGGGTGAATCCAAGCGCAAGATGAATAGCGGTGATGCATATATCGGTTTTGTAAAATTTCCAAAGGATGGCGGTTTACCTTTGATTGAGACCGTAAATACCTTTGGGGCGAGTTCACTTCCAGAATCGAAGCACTTCGCGGATCAGCGGGCGATGTACCAGGCGCAGCAAACGAAGCGAATGACCTTGGATAAGGCCGAGGTGCTAAAGGCGGCGGAGCGGGTGTATCATCCGGAGTAAATTACGCGTGCAACAATTTCTTTAAGGTATCATAATGGACTTCGGCAATGAGGTAAACAGAGAATCGTTTATCGTCATTAGCCGTTTGTCGGACGATGACATCATCCATTCGATAATGCGCCCAGAAATAGCTGTTGATTCCTTTGATCAACTTCGCACGCACCTGTCTTTGGGTTTCGTAGGCGTATGAACCATAGCCCATCATTTCGGTAAAATGCTGCGAACTGAAGGTATGACCTTTCGGATAGTGCAAACAAGCATTTAGGAATTCAGATGCACCGGCCGGCAGACCATCTAAGGGTTCAATGATACTTTCAGGAGCTTTCCGAGGCTTTCTTTTTCGATATGCATAAATTCCTCCAGCCGTCAGGATTAGAACAGCGGCAACACCGTAGCCAATAAGATCAGCAGGGTAGGGCTCGATGTAAAATGGCCCTTTTCGAGTGCTGAGGGATTTGAGTTTTTCGATGGAGATGGAGTCGATTTTGATAGCAGGCGAAATGTTATTTTCACTTTTATCAGGTACATAGATATAGATCCAATTATTCTTTTCGCTCATCTCATAGTTGAAATTTAGATTTGAAAGCACATAATTCAATTGGTAAATCTCATTTTTCACAGGATCAGCTATTATTACCAAAGGTCCTTTTGTGAAAATATATTTGCCTTGAAGAAATATTGAATCAAAGTTTGTTAAGCCCAACTTAACCAACAAATCAATGTTAATATCCCCCATATAATTCCAAATGTTCGATTTAAATGATTTTTCAAAGTATCGGTATGGTTGAGAAATTTTACCTTCATGATACAAAGATGGGAATTCGATAATGCTCAATACATCACGTTTGGAATCAAATCCACCAAAATCACAACTTATATACTTCGGACCCTTTTCACTTGGAATATTTTTCAATTCCCATTCTTTAGATTTAGGAGAAAAATAGGTTTCAATATTATTGGCATGCCAAAAACCATTTCCCCCTACACTATACAAAGTGTCGTTTCGAACAAATTGTATCGCGCCAAAATTAAATCCACGATAAAAGGTCTTGTCCAGGCGAGTAATTTTCTTTTGATCCATATTTAATTGATATACTTGACCAGTACCGGCAATGGTCAATAGATAATATGGATGCGTGTAAAATGTATTAATAAGTGCATTGGCAGGGATTTCACTTATATCTACATTGACCAATTCGAATTGACCCATGTCTTGCCATACGTGTGAATTTTTCTCCTTCCAAAGAGACCCATCTTTAAAATCAATTCGATGATGAAGAATTTCATTGGGTAATTTAAATTGAATCTGACCAAAGGAATAAATTCGAATAATAACGAATAAAATAAGGAGAATCAATTGGCGCATAGATGAACAAAAATCTGTTGAACATCAAATTAATTAATTGTCTCTGACTTTCATTTAAATACCGATTAAAAGGTTAAGAATTTGTGTGTATTGCGTGAATTACGTAATAGGGTCATTTATTCTTCGAGCAAAATAATAGGTTTGGGAAAATTCATTACGAGCTATGCCAAGAAAAGAATTAGAACGCTTTGATTCAGAATTAGATATTAATCAGTCTGAAACGGCTCGATTATTAAGCAAAAAAAGAGGGTATTATGTCTATTATAATATGCCAAATCGCGAAACTAAGCCTTTGAAAATTCACAAACACACTTGCGGAGAATGTTTTTACGGAATAGGGAAACAACCGAATGCTTTACCAGGTAGAATGGTGTATGGATTGGGCCAAGCCATTCGATAGAAGCTATGATCACAATTATCCAAGACATTTTCAGAACAACTCCTGAGATTTGTACGTGTTGTCAATAAAATATTCATTTAAACAAAATCAAATAATATGGAAAACGTAGTCAGTAATTTTGAAAGTCCTGAAATCAGCATAAAACTAACCGATGAAAAACTTTACATCAAGACCTTATCATCCTCAGAAACTTTTGCTCTTAGATCAATTAATGGTATCGGTATAGTTGATTTGATTGAAAAATATAATTTAGAGTTGGCAGCTCAAAAAAATGCAAAAAAACCTACGGGTTTATATATTTTGGGTGGATTACTAATGCTAGCAGGCATTGGAAACTTGGCTGTTTCCATAGGACCTGCATTGATATTTATTCTCTTAGGTGGGGGGGTGATTTATTGGGCTTCTACGCAGCAGGCACCTGATCCCATTCTAAATTCTGCGGTTCGGATAATGATCAGTGGCATGAATCGAGACTTTGAATTCGACAAATCAGGTCCATATCTCAATCAAATTGCAGAATTAGTAGTAAAAGTGGAGGAGACCTTGACCGCTTATCATAAAAATAATAAATAATGGGATTCTGGGACACATTCGTGCGTGTCTGGCAGGTTCGGACTTCAGTTCGAATCCAACAAAGCATTGAAAATTACCTGCATGAACGAAAACGAGTCAATGAGTTAAATGCTAATATTCCGAGCATTCTAAATGAATTAGAAAAAAAGAATGAGTCTTGGGAAAATCAAATGAAAAAATTAAGGAAGTAAAATATGATTAGCCTTTAAAAGACTGTTTGACTTGGAAAAAATTACAATTGAATGTAATCAATGTCAATCAAAGATTGATTCAACTTATGTATTCTGCCCTAAATGCCAACACCCAACTGAAAATTATGGCAAGCCCATAAATTACAAAAAGAATTTTACACAACTATTAATCATCTATGGCGGAATTTTTATTGTAGGCAGTAGTTTCTATTACCTGTCAGGTAACCTTGGATTAAAAATACATAAAATTGAAATGGGTAATAATGAACTACAAAATGTCACAGACAAATGCGCTGGATTTGGGACAGAATCTTGTATTGATAGAGTAAGATCAAACTTTGAAAATACGAACAAAACAATTCTCGGAGAAGTATATCTCGGCAATGGCAATTTTGGCATCACTTACATTGATCGAAATAGACCTGGTTCATACACTACCAAGGTATCTACTGATTGTAATTGAACAATAACAAATGTTCAAACTTGGAAATAGACAAATTTGAAGTATATATTTTTTATAACCGGCAGTTTAGTAAAACAAGATGAGCTCTACTTTTTCAAAAAGTAATTATATCTCAAATTGCAATTTCGAAATCAAAACAAACATGACAGAAGCATACATTTTTCTTTCAAGCTTTATCATTTTAGGGGGAACTTTTATAGTTGATTATTTAAGTAACCGAAATTCAAAAAATAATAATAAATACGTTTTGGGAATATTGTATTTATTAGTGTCATCTGGACTTATTATTCAGCTTACAAACTATTTACACTTTAGTTCAGATACCATGTTGAAAATCAGTTTTTTAAATAAAACATTGACTATAATTTTCAAATAATATGGGCATGAAAAATCAATTTACAATTTCAGCTGCTTATCAATGGGCAAATTCTAAATCAGATTCAACTAATTCTGAGAAAGCCATAAAGAAAATTGCAGAAATGATCAAAAATAGATTTTCAAATAATGAGAATGGTAAACACAATTATAATGTAAATTTCAGGCGACTGCGTGCTTCAGCTGGGAGAACAATGTTAGAGAGCATTTACAAAAGAATTGAAAACTCACAAGTCGTTATAATTGATATTACTCGGCCTAATTCTAATGTCTTTATTGAAGCTGGAATTGCTATTGCTCTATCTAAAAAGCACGCCTTTTTATCAGTATATTTTATAAAAGAAGTTAATGTTAGCGATGATTTACTTTTGAATCTTCCTAGTGATTTACAAGGGTATTTTATTTCTGGTTATAAAATGGACAAATCTGGAGAAGCGATTTTTCAAGACTCATTATCACTTAGAATGAGTATTGAAAGTGATGTAAAAGAGTATTTTAATGCTTTTGAAAAGCAATTTGATTCAATTGATGAAATCACTGACAATGATATAGTGAATTTAAACTCCAAATCAGAGAACTAATTTAATATTTAATATATCCTAACAAATCTAAAATAATGCAATTATTTTCTCTAAAAGGCAAATCTAGTTTTTTTAAAATTTTCTTAATATTCCTAGTCATATTAATTATGACTTTAATCTTCCAAATTTACCAGTTTAACTATTTGTCAATAATTGACATAGTCTACATTTTTATTTTTTCAATAATCTGTTCAATTGTTACTTATTTTATCTTAAAAATATTACAAAAATTGATTGAACTTTAAATTACCAGAACTGTATCTAGTTTGCTAGTTGAAAACAAAAAAATCCCCACGATTCCTCGTGGGGATTTCCATTTAAAATAAGTTGAGTTCCTATTTGAACCCAATCTCACCCAAACCTTTGTGCGAAATAACGATCGCCTCCAATGGAGTTTCGTTCACACAAGCATCTTGTTCTACGTAGTAGTATTTCATGCCTGCAAGGTCCTTATTGGCCAACACACGTTTGAAATCGATATGTCCTTTGCCTACTGGCGCGAAACGACCTTGATCATCCATGTCCTTCACATGCCATAATTTGAAACGGCCTGGATAGCGTTTGAAGTAATCAACTGGATCAGCACCTGCTTTCGTTACCCAATAGATGTCCATTTGGAAATTCACATATTTCGGATTGCAATGCTCTAATAAATAATCAATCGTCACAATGCCTTCAGCATCCTTCACATATTCAAAATCGTGGTTATGGTACAACAACTCCAAACCTGCTGCATGACACTTCTCACCTAATTTGTCCAGAATCTCTGCCAAATTCTTCGCGCCACCTTTCATGGCCATTTTCTTATTCACAGCATCAAAAGTAAATAAGCCCATTGGAGGAACTGGAACAACAAAATACTTGAAACCCGCCGTTTTCAAATCAGCAATTTGTTGGTCGATGTTCTCAAAATTAACCGATCCTTGGTGTGCTGAAATCGGATTCAAATGCATTTCGTCCAACAAAGCCTTGAAATCAGTAGGAGATAGGTTGTAAAACTTTCCATTGTTATAACCTGCAGATTCGATGTTCACATAACCCGCATCCGCAACCGCCTTGAGCGTCGCACGCGCATCTTTGCCCATCTCCGTACGCACGGTATAAAGCGCTAATCCACCAAAAGGTTTATCTGCAAATTTAAAAGATAACAGTGCAATCGATACGACCGCACAAAGGCCTAGCACAAAGCCCAGCGATTTGTTCATTTTCATCGTTAATAGTTTTAGGTTAAAATGAGTTACAAAAATAAGAGAATGTTTGAAGGGAAAAAATGATTCTCTGAATTGTAGGGACTTTTTATCAAAAAGATACAATTGATGGGAGATAAGAGTGAAGAGGTAAGAGTGAAGAGTGAAGAGTGAAGAGTGAAGAGTGAAGAGGTAAGAGGTAAGAGGTGTCGTCACATTTAAGAGATCAAATAGATAGACGCAATTAATAGGCATATCCCTAACCAATGATAAAAACTTAACTTTTCTCGGTATAAAAACCGCCCCACCAGCAAAGAAATAATCATTTGGAATTTTCCTGCAAATACAATCTGCGTAATTCTCGCATATTGATAGGCTACATGCAAAAGCACGGAACCCATCACTAGACAAAGTGCCAAAATCTGAATGGGTCTTTGATGTAAATATTCCAAACGAACGCCCTGAACCCATAAAAGCAAGCCTACCAAACAGGTGACACTGAACTCCAATAGAAAAGTAAATCTCAAGACACCCAACCACGCTATAGGATACTTAAATAGGGTATAGGACACCCCCCAAAAAAACGAAGCCAACAGACCTCCCAACAAGGACCGAAAAAGCTGTTGGGATGATTTAAATCGTAATTCCTGCCAATATATAGCAGACAAACCTAATAAAACAGCTAAAAAAGCCCAATTATAGACGTATTTCCAAGTCTCACCCAAAACCAAGACAGCTGTCAGTAAACCAAAAACGTTTAGAGAAGATAATGGAACCACCAGCGAAACATCAGATTCTTTGACCGATTTGACAAAGAAATACAATCCCATTCCACTGAAAAGACATAGTGCTATGCTTAAACCTACATGCGAAATTGATAAGGCTGGAGAAGCTCCCAACCAAGGTTCGAAAACGCTAAAATTTTCATCTATCAGACAACAAATTAAAAAGAAGCTACTCGAATAAATTCCCCGGTTAAAAATAATGGGCAGAAAGGGTCGATCGGCAACGACCATTTTCCAATAAGCATTGCTAAATCCATAGAAAAAAGCACTCAAAAAAACCATGAATATTCCTAGCATCGACTACAGATTAGCATTTAAATCATTCCATTGCTTATCTAGCCATGGATATAAACAAGAATATTTATACAAGGGATTAAATTTCTGCAATGCCAAAGCCATTTGACCTTTATTATTTTTCAAAAGCCAATACCTCGCCCTCAATAAATAATAGACATTTAAATTTTGCTTCTCAACGAACGTGAAAATAATTCTTAATTCATCAAAACGATAATGTTCAATCAAATCTATTCGTGTAATTTCTCTCCCAAAAACCTCCTGCAATCGATAAAAAAACACCAAAAAAAACAATTTGTCTTTTACTGTTTGAAGGCCTTCAAACAAGCTTAAACACATTTCACTGTCATCTTTCAGCATTAAATTCCATGCAGCCAATCGGCCCTTAAGAATCGGATGATAAACAACCTTATTTTCCACTATAAGCACATTACAACGATCTAATAATTCCATCGCAGGTGCATTTTGTTGCTGCAAAACGGCCAATTGAATTAAAAGTAATTGCTGGAATAGCTCCATATCTTCCACGAGGCACCAAGAAGCAAGCTTAAGCCAACGCCCATAATATCCCGTCAGCGCCTCCTCATCTACATAGAGTTGTAACAAAATTCGCTGAGCCATTTCATTCTCAGGCATTAACTGAGCAACAAAATCTATCACTGATTGATTACCTTGTTTGCTCTGAATGAAAATCGACTGAAAAGCTGCGCAGAGCTTCCATGTCGTTTCAACATTTTGTAGGTCAAATTTAGTTTCAAAAATAGCCTTCAATAAATCAAAGTTCTCCACCTCGATACACAAATCCACGATGGATTTCAATTGATAGACTTCATCCGTTGACTCAAACTGAAAATCTTGAACGATGCGTAAAATGAGCTGATCGTCATGTTGGATTCGTAAGCGATTTAAAATCAAGACATCATTAAAGAAATCGACTTCAAATTGATTCACGGCTAGCTGAAAAGCAGCAAAATCAGCATATCCTAAACTTTTACTGATGCTGTCCAAGGTAAATCGGGAGGCTTGACTGGAACCTTTAATAATCCCAAAAAGTCGACGAAGCGTATTATATGAAATTGAGATTCGAGCACGCGTTAAAAGTTCCTCACTGAAGCGTTGGCATGCATAGGCATCAACTAATTGAATGCCGTAAACTTCATGAATCAATTTTAAAAACCACTTTTTCTCATGGACAGAAATCGGAATTGATGCTGGCATAAATCATTTTTAGAACCTCCAATCAAGATACTATTTTTCATGATGATTTTGCTAAAAATTAAAAATAACAGAAGCTAAATAGCTGATAATTAGACCCGAAATTTTGCACTTGAACTCATTTGGACAAGCTTGGACTCATTTGGATTCTCTATTGTATGAGTCAAATGCTGCTTACCCTTTCGTGATTTTGAGATAATTTTGATAGGCTAGCACTTGAAAACGTTGCAATCCTCCCGAAACACTGTTTGAGCTACATGACACAACATTTACCTCATTAACATTGTAGGAATTCCCATGATTATCGCACCTAAAACGACCATTTACAAGGTCCCATGCACCTCGAATTCCTTGATGAGGACAACAATTGCTGAAGGCTTTAAGGGTTTTTTCATCGGTTCGAAGGAGTAGGACCCCAGCATCCAATATATTGACGTATCCTAAATTGTTTCCTAGTTTTGAATAGGCTGGATTTGAAAGGTTCACAAAAACCTGATTTCCTTCCTGAAAATACCCTTCATCGTTGTATTTGGTCGATACCCGTTCGAATTCTTGTATTTCAGACGTAGACAATACCATTACAGGTTCATCCGCTTGCACACATGCATTCGCAAGGGTCAAAACCGCCATGGAAGGGCATAAATATTGAACAAAATCGCGTCGCTTCATGTCGGCAAGAAACAAAATTATTTGATAAAATGAATCAAAACGTTCCAACGGACAAAATCAAACAACCCGACTTGGTTTCACTTTTCCAAAAGGAAAATGTGTCCTGGGAAAGCATCGGCCTCCAAAAAGACCGAAGCCTAAATTCCACCAAAGGCCTTAACGTTTACACGGGAGAATTTGGCGCTTCTCAAAAAAAACATTTACTCCAACGAACATTGATTGGTTATCGTCATGCTAGTTTTACCCAAATTCAAAACCTATCCTTGAGCGCTTGTGTAGACATGCTGCTAAGTCCCGAAAAAGCCTTTGACCTACCCATTAACGATTATTATTTGGATATTATCGACAACCCCGATGAGGTTAAAAATGATGTCGCGAGAGGTGCTGTTTGGGTAAATGCCTTGGAAGTTAATCAAGGGGGTGCGCGATGGGTTTCGTTGAAATCCTGGATGTTGAAACAATTTAACCAGCAGTCGACCTCCATACATTGGCGCATGGTGCTGTTCTACAACAACCTTTTGGTTAGCTCTATTCAAAATGCAGGTATCTCTAAAAATGCCTTTTATTATGTAAATACGTTGTTCAACTTATCGTTGGGCAATTTCAAGGAGTTGATTTACCAAGTTACGATTGATCCTTCCATGCTGATTTACTTGAACGGAAATCAAAATAACAAATATGCTCCTGACGAAAATTATGCACGTGAATTGCAAGAATTATTTACAGTAGGAAAGGGCCCCAATTCAAAATATACGGAAAAAGATGTGTCCGAAATGGCACGTCTGTTAACGGGTTGGCAATTCGATTGGGAGAAAACCAAAACGACTGAGGGACGGGCTATTGTCAAAAACAACCTGAGTGCCCACGATACGGGCGATAAACAGTTCTCAGAATTTTATGGTAACCGAAAAATCAGTGGCTCCACAAATCCGGATCGGGCCGATGGAGAATTGCGAGAAGCAATCGATATGATTTGTGCTACTGATGAAATGTCAAAATATATTTGTCGGCGCATCTACCGTTTCTTCGTCAACCCAAACATCGATCAATCTACGGAGGATCTCATCATTACGCCGCTTGCCAAAATTTTCAAAGATGCCAAATTTGAAATTTTGCCTGTCTTGCGAACACTATTACTCAGTGAACATTTCTATGACAGCATGTATTTCAAATCCATGGTAAAATCACCACTCGATTTCGTGGTAGGACTATTGAAAGAATTTGATCTTCCTTTGCTTGATAACAATTATAATCCTTTTCCAAAAGGCAGCGATGGTATCTATTATGAGTTCAAACGCTTTAATGGATTACAAAATGCCATGATAAGTTTAGGAATGAACATAGGTGACCCTCCCGGTGTGTCCGGTTGGCCTGCTTATTACCAAGAACCTGCATACGACTTGTTTTGGATCAATTCAGAAACGATTATCAAACGTGCGCAGTTTACTGACAGTTTATTTAACTGGGGACAAGGAGTCTACTACAATAGCTCAACAAAAACCTATGGACAACTCCGAGCAAATTTGGCGAACTATTTACGCCAATTCAACAATCCTGGCGATTTAGAGGGATTAGTAGACCAACTCGTCGATAGGCACATCGGAATGAGTATTAGTGCTAATAATCGCCAACTCATTATCAGTCAAATCATGCAAGGAAATGTAAATTTGAATTATTGGACTGAGTTATGGAACACATATATCGCCAATCCATCAACAGAAAATAGCGCCACGATTCAAAACCGGATGGCAAAAGGATTAGGTTTCATTTATCAAATGGGAGAGTCCCAACTATTTTAATGCAGGGAATGAACAGACGGAAATTTTTACATAACATGGCCCATTTGGCGGCTATACCTTCATTTTTGCCCGGTTTAGGTCAATTAGAACTTTCAGATTTATTGAGTAGTACCGCGGAAGCAGGTAAAATTTTAGTGATTGTAAGACTCAATGGAGGTAACGATGGCTTGAATACCCTGATGCCCATGGAACAATATGGCTTACTGAAAACCATTCGGCCGAGCGTTATTTTGCCTGAAAACAAATACTTACCTGTCGAGGGTACTAGCTTAGGCTTTCATCCATCCATGGCAGGGATGAATACACTTTTGAGTGAAAAAAGACTGGCGGTTGTTCAATCTGTTGGCTATACTAAACCCAATTTCTCACATTTTCGATCAACGGATATCTGGATGTCGGGCACTGATACGGATCAATATGTAAGTTCAGGATGGATGGCGCGTTATTTGGAAAAACTACATCCTAGTTACCCAAACGCCTATCCAAATCAACAATATCCACATCCGCTTTCAATCGAATTAGGTGGCGAATCAAGTTTATTATTTCAAGGCCAAAACTCCTTCACTAGTTTAGTCTATTCCAATCCAGATCAATTCTATAGTTTGATGAATCCCTTTGTGAATAGCTATCCGGCCACCATTCAGGGTTCGCGTTTGGCTTATTTACAACTCATCGGAAAACAGTCACAGGTGTATGGTTCAGTCGTTCAGTCCGCCTTTCGTTCAGGTACTACACCTTTCGCCTTTGCAGAAAATGACCTGGGAAATCAGTTTAAAATTGTCCAAAAATTAATTTCGGGCGGATTGCAGACGCGGGTTTACATGGTCCAACTGACAGGATTTGATTCGCATAGCAAACAAGTCGACACGCAGGATTCGACCAAAGGACAACATGCTTATTTGTTGAAACAAGTGAATGATGCCATTGTAACTTTCATGAAAAACTTGGACGCCCAAAATTTAGGAGATCGCGTTGTAGGGGTTACGCTCTCAGAATTTGGGCGGACAGTTCATTCTAATGGAAGTACGGGAACGGATCATGGTACAGTGGCACCGATGTTTGTTTTTGGAAACTCAGTGAAAGCCGGGGTAATAGGAGATAATCCCAAAATTCCTTTGGATTATAAAATCAGTGATGAATTAAGTGCTAATTATGATTTCCGACAAGTTTACGGCTCCTTGCTGAATCAATGGATGGGCAATGATTCAGCGGCAACCAATCAGGTTTTATTCCGGGAATTCCCAAAGGTTCCACTCATCAAATTATTCAATGATTCAGACGGTGACGGAGTACCCGATACACTCGATCTATGTCCAGCAACACCGATTGGGGCAAAAGTCGATGTTAATGGCTGCGAAGTATTTAATATGCCAGTGAATAACTATGTTTTACAAATGCTCGCTACCACCTGTCCAGGTATGAGCAATGGAGCAATGAAAATTGATTTTGTAGATAAGAAATATACGTATCTATTGGATGTCAAAGGCCCTTCAAATTTCACTCAAACGATCAAATCAAGTGTCGGTGTAAGTCAATTATTAGACAAATTGGCTATTGGTACCTACCAGTTGAACATCAGCATTGAAGGACAAAAAAACTACAGCCAACGATTTGATTTTCAAATCACAGAACCGGCTAGTTTGATCGTGCAATCCGTTATAAGTGCGGATAAAAATAGTATTGAATTAGCATTATCAGGGTCCAAACAATATTACATTCAATTGAACCAAAAGATCTATGAAGTTAAAGGAGATACATGGTCTGCTGCATTAGAAAAAGGGTCCAACCTGATTAAGGTTTGGACTGATCATGCCTGTCAAGGAAACTTTTACAAGGAAATATTCCAGTCGGAGCAAATCCGCTGCTTCCCCAATCCCTGCGAAAATGACTTAAACATTTATATAGGTGGCCAAGATCGCGAGGTTCAAATTACCATGTTTAATCTGAATGGGTCCCAAGTCGTTTCGATGCCTCTTCAACCTGATGGGAATCGGGAAGTCAAATTAGACCTAAGCGGTCTATCCGCTGGTATTTACCTCGTTCAGGTAAATGGAAATACTGTCAACCAACAAGCCAAAATTGTCAAAAAATGATTCGATATAGCATTATCCTAGTTTTCTGTTTTTTCATGATTTCTTGCGGGTCGGCGCCATCAGAAGCGCCAACCCCAGTTACACCAGCGCAGCCGGAAAAAGCACCTGATGCAGTGGAATTAAGCAAACCCTTGAATAATACGACCTGTTTGGAGGCGGTGAATACAAATCAAGTTCAGCTAACATGGACACCAGTAACATCTGCAACAAGTTATGAAATCAAGATTACGAATCTTAAAACGAATGTAACGGAAACGAAGGCAGCAACGACAAGCCCAGCATTAATCAGTTTAGTAGCAGGGGAGACCTATGCTTGGTCGGTAGTCTCTAAATCAACCAAAACAAGCCTTACAGCAACATCACCCGTTTGGAAATTTTTCTTTGCAGGTACTGGAGAGAGTTCGCTGGCACCCAATCCGGCTCAACTACTTTCTCCCGCATCAGGGGAATCTGTTGATGCGGTCAGTGGCCAAATAAAGCTTAGTTGGAAAGCCACAGATGCCGATACCCCTTTTGAATCTTTAACCTATGAAGTCTATGTAGGAGAAGATTTCGCCAAGGTCGCCTTGGGTGAAGTGCCTAAGATAAAGTCTACCTCAAGTACTATATCTGTACCCGTACAATCAGGTAAAATATATTATTGGATGGTAAAAACCATGGATAGCAAATCGGCGAGTTATTCGTCGGTGAATGGTTTTCGCGTGAATTAAAAGGCTTGGAAATTTCCAAAATAGACTGTAAAAACAAACACAATGGTCCGATAATAAGCAAAATGACCGTAAAAAGCGACCAATAAATAAATATCAGAAATCTTTCTTTTTTTATTTACTATTTTTTTTGCAATTTGAACTCCCCGATGAAAAAATAAATTCATCGGAATCTACAGAGTAAGCAGTTCAGCTGTTTGACTCCCTAGTTCCTCCCTTAAAACATGTAAAAAATGGCCTAAAAGCCCATTATCACAGCGATGTGGTCGTTTTTACTATTCCCCCTAGTTCAGTTTTAATATTTTTTATTTTTTTTTCAAGCCAGCGCATGAAGCATCATGCTATGCTTGAATGTTTACCTCAAAAAATGAAAAAATGGCATTTTTTGAGGGTTAAAAAATATAGCCCTAAAAAAATTACTCCATGTTCAACCAAAATCGTATGAAAAAGCACTTCACACAGCTTATTGCCGTATTTGCACTAACCATTAGTGGATTATTCGGCTTCCAAAATCATGTGCATGCACAAGGATTTACTGTTTCAGATCCCACATTAACAGAAAGCGGGGATTACACTGTCATTGTTTGGAAAGTAGAACAAACGACAAACAATACCGGGCTGAGTCATTTTGTGATACAAAATTTCTGTCTGCCCACGGGAAGTAACTTAACGGTAGAGAACTCTGCCGACAATGTCAACTGGAGTACAATCCCAAGCACAACAGCTGATGGAAGTACACAGGCTTGTCAAACCTTTGGATCTTTCTTGAAATTTTCAGGATCTTCAAATGCTAAAATCAATTATTACCGGGCGACCCTAAAAGGCAAATACATCCTTGTTGATGGCCAAAGTATTCTCAAATTTGGAAACGGCCAAGGAAGAAACAATGACGAATCATGTATCGTTGTCTCTACCAAAGTACCAAAATTAGCATCCAATATCGCTGAAACTCAAATCAAACAAATTTGTGAAGGCGGATCGATTAATTTACAATCTGCTTCTGGGTTTACGAATTATGTCTGGAAGAAGGATAATGCTAGTGTATCTAATAACTCCAACACATACAGCATCACCAATGCAATTCCGGGAACCTATCAATACCAGGTTACCTATCAAGTAAGTGATTGTGAATCATTTACCGAGAAATTTACGGTGATTGTTGACGCCAAACCGAGTATTAGTTTAAGTCCTGCAAGCTTTTGTAAAGGAGGATCTACCAACTTAAGTGCGCTCATTACTTCAGAGAAAAAAGATGGAGTTTGGTCAATTGCAACCGGAACGGGCACTATTAGTGATGGCAAACTATCTTCATCAACTGCTGGAGAGGTTAATTTAACTTATACAATTTCATACGGAAATGGGTGTACGACCTCAGAAAATGTGAAGGTAACTGTGTTGGCATTGCCGACTGTCGTAGCCAATGCTTCTAAATCAGAAGTTTGCGACGGTAACAGTGTTACATTATATGGTTCAGGCGCAGCCACTTATTTTTGGAGTCCCTTTGTTACCGATAACGAAGCATTCAAACAAAACGTTGGTACCGTAACCTATACCGTTACAGGAACGGATGGAAAAGGTTGTGTGAACACAGCTACAACTAATGTGACTGTGCTTGCATTGCCAACGGTCGTAGCCAATGCCTCTAAATCAGAAGTTTGCGACGGCACTAGTATTACATTGTTTGGATCTGGTGCATCCACTTATTCTTGGAGTCCCGTGGTTACTGATAACGTTGCATTCAAACAAAACGTTGGTTCCGTAACCTATACGGTTACCGGAACGGATGGAAAAGGTTGTGTGAACACAGCAACAACCTCTGTGACTGTACTAGCTTTGCCAACTGTAGTAGCCAATGCTTCTAAATCAGAAGTTTGCGACGGAACAAGTGTTACTTTGTATGGTTCGGGTGCATCCACTTATACTTGGAGTCCTGTTGTTACTGATAACGAGGCCTTTAAACAAAACGTAGGTACCGTGATATATACCGTTACCGGAACAGACAATAAGGGTTGTACAAATACAGCAACTAAAACGATAAAAGTAAATGAATTACCTACAATCAGCCTGACTTCCGATTTAGCTATTTGTTTTGGAAAATCAGCGACACTTACTGCTGGTGGGGCTAATTCTTATCTTTGGTCAACAACTGAAACAAATGCATCCATTAGCGTTTCGCCTGAAACAAAAACGAAATATACTGTAACAGGTACCGATTTAAACTCATGTTCAGCGTCAAAAGATGTTGAAGTAACAGTGAACGAATTACCTAAAGTCGTTGCAAATGCATCTGAAACTGAGGTATGTGATGGTACAAGTGTAACCTTATATGGTTCTGGAGCCACTTCATATACTTGGGATTCTTTGGTTTCGGATAATGTTGCTTTCAAGCAAAACGTAGGTACCGTGATATATACCGTTACTGGAAAAGATAATCTAGGCTGTACCAATACAGCAACTAAAACGATAAAAGTAAATGAATTACCAACAATAAGTCTGACTTCGGATTTAGCTATTTGTATTGGAAATTCAACTAATCTAGTTGCATCTGGCGCTAATTCATATGTTTGGTCAACAACTGAAACAGGTGCTATTATTAGCGTTAAGCCTGAAACTACAACGAAGTATACCGTAACGGGTACGGATAATCACTCTTGTTCTGCTTCAAAAGATGTAGAGGTAACAGTAAATGTCTTGCCTATAATCAGTCTTACTTCTGATTTAGCTATATGTATTGGAAATTCAACTAATCTTACCGCTTCTGGCGCTAATTCATATGTTTGGTCGACAACCGAAACAGGTACTACTATTAGTGTTAAGCCTGTAACAACAACGAAGTATACCGTAACGGGTACGGATAATCACTCTTGTTCTGCTTCAAAAGATGTAGAGGTAACAGTAAATGCTTTGCCTATAATCAGTCTTACTTCTGATTTAGCTATATGTATTGGAAATTCAACTAATCTTACCGCTTCTGGCGCTAATTCATATGTTTGGTCGACAACCGAAACAGGTGCTATTATTAGCGTTAAGCCTGAAACAACAACGAAGTATACCGTAACGGGTACGGATAATCACTCTTGTTCTGCTTCAAAAGATGTAGAAGTAACAGTTAACGAATTACCAAAAGTCGTTGCCAATGCCTCCGCAACGGAAGTATGCGATGGAACAAATGTAACTTTATACGGTTCAGGGGCATCGTCATATACTTGGAGTCCCGTGGTCACAAACAACGTGGCATTCAAACAAAACGTAGGTTCCGTAACATATACGGTAACGGGAACGGATGCAAATTCGTGTCAAAACAGCAATAGCATCACCATCAAGGTAAAAGCGCTCCCTACAGTATCAGTCTCTCCAGATAAATCAATCTGCGTGGGAGAAACCGTAACGATTACTGCGTCGGGTGATGCAACATCTTACCTTTGGACGCCTGGAAGCCAAACAAGTGCTGAAATAAGCGTAAAACCTGTAACAAACACAACTTATACAGTTGCGGGAACTTTGGAAGGCTGTACATCCAACGCAAGCACGATAATCACAGTGAAAGCTCTTCCAAACATCCTTATCTCCGGAAATAATACCGTATGTGCTGGTGAAACCGTTTCGCTAACAGCAACGGGAGCTACAAGTATCGTTTGGTCTACTGGAGGCCAACAAGGAAACTTGCTTTCTGTGAGCCCAACAAATACGATTACGTATACAGCAACGGGCACAACGGATGGTTGTTCCGCATCGGCTAGTTTTACGGTAACCGTAACTGACTGTGCCAAATTTGCCACATATACACAAGGCTATTATGGTAACGTGGGAGGAATTGCTTGTGACGGATCAACTACCAAAAACAAATTGTTGGCCGCATTTTCAGGTGTAACATCCGTTACATTTGGGGCAGCGGGAGGAAAGTCATTTACTTTATATCCAACCGACATCACAAGTGATAATATTTTCAAAATGTTACCTGGTGGTGGAACTCCGGCGGCTTTAAGTCCAAATAAAAGCATTGGCTGGTCTTATAGCAAAGATTATTTAGGTGCCAAAGGGTCTCCATTGAATTCAAACGGAAAGATTACCAATAACCTTCTTTCTCAAACGATTACTTTGTGGATCAATAAACAAACTTCCACTGGTTTAGCTGGATTCAGGATGCCAAGTTCATTTGTAACGGCCAAATTAATCTGCCCAACAAGCAACATTAACTATTCAGATACCAAAGAATTTAAAGTGGCATCGAAATTGGTTAATAAAACAGTTGGCCAATTATTAGATTTGGCTAATTCGGCACTTGCGGGAACATTAGGTTCGAATGATCCTAGCTTATCGGATATTTTCACGACGGTGGATATGATTAACAATGCTTTCGACCAAGGAAGAGTCGTAATTAGCAGCCAAACAACGAATTCCGTTGAAATCAAAACCATGTCGCGTGTGGTGCAAGAACAAACAGAAACGATTCAATCCGTTCAAGCATACCCGAATCCGTTTAAAGGAACATTAACTTTCACTATGACACCACGTTACACGGGACAAGCAAGCCTAGATGTATACAATGTTTCAGGAATGAAGGTATCAACTGTTTTTGAAGGCTTATTACAAGCAGGGGAGGAACAAAAAATTGAGTTCACAATCCCTGAAGGCCAAATTTCCCAAACGTTTATCTTCCTTTTCCGCCAAGGAAATGATGTCGTACAAGGAAAATTGGTGAGTCTTTAGTTAATTCAGCTATGGCCATGATGGCCGAGTGATCAATTTTGAATCCCAACAGCTATAAGGTTGTTGGGATTCTTTTTTATTACAAAAACATTCAAATTATCACATAAAGAAAAAAGCATGTCAGCAGTATAAGCATGATTAAAGCCGACTTCCAATGGAAGGTAACATAGGCTCGGTTCACATAGGCCAAAAGCACAATAGCCATCAATGTGACCAAATGCACATTTAATTTTGGCGCCTCAAAAACATGCCCACGTGGAAGCGTTAGGCTAATGAGTGAATCCAGGATAACGCAGAAGGTGATGCTGTATTTGCGGAGGAATAACATGGAGGATATGATTTAATAGGTCATCAAGGTAGCCAACATAATACTAGATTGTTATTCGGTTTTTGAATATTTAGTTAATCCCATAATATGGGAATAAACCATAATCTGTTACAAATTGACTACATTTGAAAAAAACCTATTTAAAATGAAAAGAAACAAATTCAAGCTTTTGGCTGCGCTAGCAGCATGTCTGTCGTTTCAAACTTTTGCCCAGGAAGTGGGGCAAGTGGAACGTTTAATTTCGCCAGAAATTACCCAATCAAACGATGTTATTTTCCGATTGAAAGCTCCGGCAGCTTCGTCTGTTAAATTATCTGGTAACTGGATGACCATGGTCCCAAATCCCAATGGGCAAGGGGCTAGTCGGCAATTAGTCGAACTCGTAAAAGACGCTTCAGGTGTTTGGTCTACCAAAATTCCTGCCATGGCGCCGGAATTATATGGCTATTCTTTCATCGTGGATGGGGTGACAACCTTGGATCCATCCAATTTAAAAGTTGCCCGTGATGGTACATTTAGAACGGAAAGCCTACTTTATGTAGCAGGCCCCGCATCCGATTTATATTGGGCCAAAACGGGTCCCAAAGGGAGTATGCAACAAGTTTGGTATGATTCCAAAACCCTTAATTTAACGCGCAGAATGCAGGTGTATACGCCTCCGGGATATGAGGATTCCAAAGCGTCTTACCCCGTTTTATACCTCTTGCATGGGGGAGGGGGCGATGAGGAAGCCTGGCCAACGTTAGGTGTAGCTGCCAACATTTTGGACAATTTAATCAATGCGGGTAAAGCAAAACCGATGATTGTGGTGATGACAAATGGTAACCCGAATCAAGTGGCAGCCAATGTGATTAGCCCTAACATTCCTGTGGCTAATTTGCCAGTAGGAGGCATGGGAAGCATGTTATTCGAAAAAAGTTTGGTAGGGGATGTAATTCCATTCATCGAAAATCACTACCGCGTGAAGAAAAATAAGGAAAGCAGAGCCTTAACGGGCCTCAGTATGGGCGGATTACAAACCATCAATACGTCCTTTGAACATCCCAATTTATTCAATTACATCGGTGTCATGAGTATGGGATTTGCGGATTTAAGTCGGTTTGGCGTGAAAGTAGACGCATCCCAACGAGACCAACAAATCGAAGGCTTAAAAAAGGCTAATCCGGCACTTTACTGGATCGCATGCGGAAAAGAAGATTTCTTGATCGAAAGTGTGGTAACCATGCGTAAAAAATTGGACGAGCATGCGTTTCGTTACGTATACCGCGAAAGTGAAGGGGGACATACCTGGACGAATTGGCGGGTTTATTTATCCGAATTTGCGAAGATGATCTTTTAAATAGGTTTCAGAGCCTTCCGTTTGGGAGGCTCTTTTAAAATTAGTACACTCGAGCAAAAAGAAAATAAATAGATAATAATACCAACAGAATCAATGCAGCTTTCCAATGTATCTTAACATAAGCGCGATTTACATACGCCAAAAGCGTTATGGCTAACAAGGTGACAAGATGCACATATAATTTAGGAGCTTCAAATACATGCCCACGCGGAAGCATCAGACAAATGAGTGAATCCAGGATAACGCAGATGGTAATACTGTATTTGCGTAAGAATAACATGGCAATTATATTTTGATAAGTCATCAAGATAGGCAACCTAATCACAAATTGTTATTCGAAAAGAGAATGATCTATCGAATTAAGCAGATATCCGCCAATTCTTGCCCGATTTGTTGGACCCCCTGAATAATTTTCTCAGACTGCTTTTGGGAAGGCTGCTTTTTCCCACGGACATATTGCGATAAAAGCTTAGGATTCATCCCAATTCGTTTGGCTAAGAAATTGGCATTCAAAACCTTATAAAATTGGAAAAACTGTTTAAAATCTAAATTCAGTTTGATTTGATCCATCGTCACTTCTTTTCCCTCTTCCGCTAAAACCAAGTTAATCGCCTCAAGTAAATTTTTATACAATTCGGTTATGGTCTGAGCCGACGTAAAAACAGATAAATATTCCACATAAGCAGAATAACCTGTGTTCGTTTTCTCTATACAAACTTCTATCTTCTTAGCTAATTTCTTCATAGCGAATTATTTTATTCTAGCTTGCTTAAATAATGCTTTTTCCAATCCTTTTCCCAACTCTTGACTTCCATGATTAGGAAAAATGATTATTCCAGGTTTTAATTTGTGCCTCAACTTCATGTGGGAACCTTTTTGAGAAACGGGATACCATCCATCCGATAACAAAATTCGATAAGCTTCCGAACATTTCATAGCAAGGTAAATTATAATTTACTTTTTGTCAATTAAACACATACTAATCAGTTGATGGATAAGAAGAATTTCACGCAATACAACGATTTAATTTACAGCTCAGAGGAACTCGAAAAGGAATCGTGGGATCGATTGGTCATCGGCGCGACAAAAAGTAAAGATGCCTTTCACACACCGTGCATCGCAACGCTAAATCAAAATGAAGTCAGCATGCGCACGGTTGTTTTACGTAAGGCTATTCCATCTGAAAGAGAATTGCGTTTTCACACCGATATTAGAAGTAATAAATGGCTGGAATTAGCCCAAAATGATTCAATCAATGCCTTATTTTATGATGCATCCGAACGAATTCAATTAAGGGTAAAAGGGAAAGCTTTACTCCATTTTAATAATGAAATTACTTCCGAAGCATGGAATAAAACGACCTTAAGTAGCAGAAAGTGTTACCTAACTGATTTTAGTCCCTCGAGCTTCGCATTAGCGCCCACAAGCGGATTAGCAGAACATATTGAACAAGAAAACTTCACCATGAAGGAAAGTGAAGCAGGTCAAAAGAATTTTGGTATCGTTTCCATCAGGGTTGAATCCATCGATTGGCTGTGGCTACACCATTCAGGCCATCGTAGAGCTTTCTTTGATTACAAACTAGATTCTTTTCAATGGATGATTCCGTGATAATTACATTTAATTATTCCAAATCCCGAAGACACAAAAAAGCCTGCAATATCTTGCAGGCTTTTTAATTTTAGAAGTGATCCCGCGGGAACACTTACCAGCTAGTAAATAGCACTAAAAACTCCGAAATCGTAGAGAAATCGGAATTTTTTCAGGTACTTATGGTACGGTTTTGTAGTCTTTTGTATTGAATTATGTAGCTCGATTTGAATTAATATAATCTTTCGATTGAAACAAAGTTATTGTTATAAGAGGAATCACCAATCATCAATATAATACGATATACTTTATTATTTGTAGTATCGTTTAATATATAAGTTGATTGTTGTCCTGGTAAAAATCCCCAACCATTCCATGAATTACTTGCGGTGGTTGTGTAAGAAGTACCAGTAATAGTCTGCCCACCGATAGTACTATTTGAATACATTGCACTTACATCAGCAACAAATGTAGTTGATACTGCACCAATACTTAACCCCGCATATCCTCCACCAGCACCAGTTCTTGTAGGGCCTGCCTTGACATTATCTAATAGAACAAATGAACCTGCATTAACCTTTCCACTTGCCCTCTGTGCGTTAATGGGAGCGTTTCCACTAATTTTTTTCCAAGTAACTCCAGTTCTTCCATTTCCATCTGTTGTTACATTATATGGATAAGTTGGAGCACCAGAAGCCCATGCTTTTAATTTATAAGTTCCTGCACCTGTAGTAGTAATAGTTATTGCACCAGTTCCCGTTGATCCAATTTGACCATATGCAGGCAATATTTCAGAATTAGGCACTAAATTACCTGATGGATCATATAGCGCAAATTCTGCTGCATATCCAGCGCTTGAGTATTGAACTCTCACAACTGAGATTACTTCCCAAGTTCCTGCACTTGGGAGAGTAAAAGATAATACATCAATAGGGGCAACAGTGTTAATTAATACATTTGATCCAATAAATTGTGATCCATATTCAGCTGCAACACTTCCGCTACCACCAGCAGTTGCAATTGTTGCCCAATTTGTGCCGTTCCAAAAATAATAACCTGCATTTAATCCTGCTCCACCATTACAATAAACCAATAATCCTGTAGCAGGGGATGGAATTGTAGTTTGGTCAAATGCATCTGTAAGATTTATTCTTGGAGGTAAGAATCCTTTATTACTTGCTGCTACGTCTAATTTAGCTGATGCATGAGGTGTGGTGGTTCCAATACCTGTTTGTGCAAATATCGTAATAGTTGAGAATTGAAATAACAAAAATAAAATTGAGGTTCTCATAGCTTTAATATCAACAGTATGCAAGTTATATGGATTAAACCTAATAGTAAAATTTGTTCTGATTAATTCATCAAATAGGATAGTAAACCCATAAAATCACTTTGCCTAAAGACAATTTAATGGACAATTAATGCTAAATTTATTACTGTAAGCAAATTAGATTATGCTCATGAAAGACATAAATAACAGAGGAGTGAGTACACCTCAACTCTCATACACTTAAACAAGTTTTATCTAGAATAGAAGCTGTATTGTGTAATCGAAAGTAACAAAATGAAAGTAGAGGAAAAAACGATTTGTTGTACCTAAGTTGTACCTGTAAAACAAAATAGCCCGTAACATATTGTGTTACAGGCTATTAAATAATCTAGAAGTGATCCCGCTGGGATTCGAACCCAGGACCCATACATTAAAAGTGTATTGCTCTACCAACTGAGCTACGGAATCATCAAGCCGAAGCTTGTATATCAATTGACTCACTCTGGAGTCGAAAGGAAGTTCGATCACTGACCGACCTTCATTTGCATTTCAAGCATTTTATTGCCTTATTGCGATGCAAAAGTAGTAGTGTTTTTCGAATTATGCAAGCAAGGCTTCTAAATAAAGTTATATTTTTTTGTTTTTTTTATCTGGGCGTAACACAATTTGCTTATTCCCAAATAGATAGAAAGCAAATTCATTTGGCAGATTCTTTATTTAAATCCAACCGACTGCTCGAAGCCGAACGCATTTACCTGAAGAACTTGAATCCAAATTCCAGTGAATTCGAAAATATTCAGTTCAAATTAGCCTACATTGCCAAAGTAAAAAATGACTGGGTCAGCGAATTGTATCGCCTTTCAAGCATCCACGCGAAACAAAATACACCTGCCATCGCGAATCGTTTGGCCGAAATAGGAGAGAAGCAACAACTCGACGGTTACGCCGTGTCTCTCATCGATCAAATCGAATGGATCTATTTCTCCATTTTCCCTTACTTATTGGGCATTTTATTACTCCTCGGCCTATACGCCATCATCATTCTGTTTCGCAAATACCTGCGCAATAGTCGGATCCCGCGTACTCAATTGGTCTTCCTTAGTGCTTACCTTATATTTCTAGGTTTATTCACGAACCTACCCGGCTTATTACGTTTTGGCATTATTACCAAGGATAAAGCCTACCTGCGCGCACATGCATCTTCAGCCGCGCCTGTCATGCAGATTCTCAAGAAAGGAAATAGGGTGAATTATTGGAACACCCAAGATATTTGGGTGACCTGTATTGTAAACGGCCAAGTGGGCTACATCAAAGCCAGCGATTATTCGGCGATCAACTAAAGATGTAAGAGCTCAAAGCTCAAATCCATCAAAATATCTCGGTCTGATTCCGCCGCACCGATGATACCCTTGAATTTCAAGTCAGCATTTTTAATCGCCTCCAGCATCCTTACCACCTTCGCAATCGGATAATTACGCTTCGCCGTGACATAATCTCGGACAAAATAAGGATTAACACCAATCTCTTTGGCTAATTCATTATCCGACAAAGAACCCAAATCATGAACCATCAATACTTTAGAAAATGTCCCAAACAAAGTCGCCAATAGAATAGGCAAGGGATTTTGTTTGGTATTATCGGCCAAATAAAACGCTATTTTCTGCGCTTTGGCCACATTTCGTTGCATCAAAGCCGCTTGATATTCAAAAACATTATACTCCCGACTAATCCCCACATATTTCTCAACCTCCTCAGGACCAATCTCAGCGCCCGCTGGGCAATTGACAATCAATTTATCCGCCTCATGCGCCATGCGCTGCAAATCGGTGCCCACATAGGAAACCATCAATTCCAAAGAAGCTGCTTGAATCCCAAGCTTGTGTTGGGCCAAATAATCCTTCAACCAAGAACCCACTTGGCCGTCCTTAACCTTTTTGGAACAAACGACGACACCATTTTTTTCGAGCAATGTCAGGATTTTGGCCTTTTCATTCACCAAACTCTTGATCGTAAAAACTAAGAGCGTAGATTCCGTAGGCCGTGCGCAATAATCCTCCCAGGCTTTCATGTCCTCATTACCTTTGGCTTCTTTTCCTTTGGCCAAAGCCTCTAAAAAACTGGCTTCTTTGACAATAATGACCTGTTTATCCGCCATCATCGGGTAACGCCGCGCATAGGAAATCACAGAACCCATGGTTTGATCCTTACCAAAAAGCACAAATTGATTGAAACTCTTCTCGGATTCCGTCAGTACCTGCTCCTCAAACGCATCAGCCATTTGGTCGATAAAAAACGACTCATCTCCATGTATTACATAGATAGGCGCGTATTTTCTTGCTTTGATGTCTTTAAGTACTTCTTGAATCGTTTTTTGCATGGCGGGCAGTTGTCAGTTATCTGTTGTCAGTGGTCAGAAGACTAGGAACTCGATTTTATATTATTTTCAAAGATAATTATTTTTCATCACTGACCACAAGCAACTGACCACTAGCAACTATAATCTCTTTTTGCTACCTTTACCCCTCAAATCAAAACACCCTTTCATGCAAATTGCACCTAATTCCGTTGTTTTCATCTCGTATGAATTAGCATTCCCAGATGAAAATGGCCAACCGGATGTCGTTGAAATCGTAGATGAAAACGAACCGATGGTATTTATCCATGGCTTAAGTGGCCTACCAGAAAGCTTCGAAGCGAATTTACTGGGCCTAAAAGCAGGGGATAGCTTTAATTTCAACATCGCAGCTGAAGATGCTTACGGGAACATTGATCCCAATGCCATCATATCTTTACCAAAGTCAATTTTTGAAGTGGATGGCCAAAAAGCCGACGATATCCTAAAAGTAGGTAATTACATCCCGATGACGGATGATCAAGGTAACCGCATGCAAGGTATGGTCGTTTCCATTGGCGATGAAAATGTTATGATGGACTTCAACCACCCTTTGGCAGAAAAAGAATTAATTTTTACTGGAAAAGTTATCAAAATCAGAGAAGCTACCGCCGACGAAATCGCGCACGGACACGTGCATGGTGAGGGGGGAGTACATCATTAAGAGTTAAGAACTAAGAGTTAAGAACTAAGAGTGAAGAGGTGAAATTGATAAAACATCTCTTCACTCTTAACTCTTCACTCTTACCTAAAAAAGATATGAAACCCTCCTTCGACTCCATCTACATGGATTTAGCACAAAGTTTAGCGCTTCGCTCGCATTGTACGCGGGCGCAGGTAGGAGCTGTGTTAACCAAAGATACCCGCATTATTTCCATCGGTTACAATGGACCCCCGCAAGGAACACATAATTGTGACGAGGATTTTCACGAGGAGGGGGGTTGCCCGAAAGACTCCAAAGGATCTTGTTCCTTAGCCCTTCATGCAGAACAAAATGCCATCTTATATGCATCCAAAAATGGAGCTTCTATTGAAGGATCAACCATTTATGTGACGCTTTCGCCATGTATTTCCTGCGCGCGTATCATCTATAGCATGAAAATCAAACGGGTAATCTATCTAAATAGCTACGCCGCATACAAAGGTTTAGCTTCCGATGAAGGCGTGGATTTCTTGCGCAAATTTGGGGTAGAGGTGCTTGCCTATAAAGATTTATAGTCGAGGCAAAGCCTCGAGATCCCCAGACTGAAGTCTGGGGTTAACAATCGCCATTTCTCCTACAACCCAAAATTGTTATCTGTGGGACAAATCAAATACATGTTATAACCCCAGACTTTAGTCTGGGGACAAAAAAAGACCTGGCATTACACGAAGTCTTTTTTTGTAGCGGGGAGCATAATCGAAAGCCGTCCATCGGCTGACGGATATGAATCCAACGTCAATAACTCCAGTCAAACGTCCAATGTCTAAAGTCCAATGTCTAAAGTCCAAAAAAAAGACCCTACAAATTGTAAGGTCATTTTTTGTAGCGGGGAGCAGAATCGAACTGCCGACCTTTGGGTTATGAATCCAACGCTCTAACCATCTGAGCTACCCCGCCGAAATATGGTGCAAAGGTAATCGAAAGGAGTAAGAGTCACAAATATTTTCTGAATACTTATTAAATTTGTGTGGGATTTGCGATTCATCTGAATTCGTTTACCTTTGTTTATAGGGACAATTTTTGACCCATTCATAAAAAACCCATTGCATTATGCCAGCTTCAAGCTACGAATTTGAATATGAGCTAAAAGCCTCGCCCAAAGTACTTTATCCGTATTTGAGCACTGCCTCTGGGCTTCAACAATGGTTCGCCGACAAAGTCACCGTTCAGAACAATCAAGGCTTTAATTTTTTCTGGGATAATGAAAATCATCCCGCAACAATTGTTCATAATAAATCGAACAAAAGCTTCAAATTAGACTTTACTAAGCCCGATCAAGCCACACACAGCGCTTGCATTGAATTCAAATTAGACGTTAGCGAACTCAGTAATACGACCTATTTGGTTATTACAGATACCGCATCGACGTTTAAGTCGGCCGACGACGCCCAAGAACTTTGGGATTATTTAACTGATAAACTCAAAGAGATCGTAGGGAGTTAGTATGCGTAAAATAGATAAATTAGTCCTAAATGCCTTCTGGGGACCCTTTGTCCTGACAACACTCATCGTAATTTTCATCTTTCTATTACGTTTGGTCTTGTTCTACTTTGCCGATCTTTTTGGCAAAGACCTTGGCGTAGGCGTCTATATCGAGCTTTTCTTCTACTTTTCACTCATCACATTACCACTAGCCTTACCGCTTTCTGTATTGCTTTCGTCTTTGATGACCTTTGGAAAATTGGGCGAAAACTTCGAACTAACCGCCCTCAAAAGTGCTGGAATTTCCATATTCCGCGTTTTTAGACCTATCATGATTGTCGCTGTTATCTTGTCGGGCTTCATGTTTTGGTTTAATAACGTAGCCATGCCTTGGGCCAACTTGAAAGGCTGGGGGCTCTTATATGATATAAAAACCACCAAAACGACCCTAAATATCAAAGAGGGAATCTTTTACTCCGACTTACCGGGTTATGCGATTAAGGTGGCAAAGAAGTACCCCGACAACAAAACCTTGAAGTCATTAATCATTTACGATCATACGCATAATGATGGAAACCGACATGTTACTTTGGCCGACTCCGGTTTGATGTACACGATGTATGGAAAAAAATACCTCGTTTTTGAATTGTTTAATGGCAAGGATTATGTGGAAGATGCAGATCGTGGGAGCAATTTGGACGCCTCAGATTTAGCCGTACACCATTTCAAAAAGAGTAAAATTGTGATGTCTTTAGATGCTTTTGATTTACATAAGACCGAGGAAAGTCAATTTTCCCATTATGAAATCATGCGCAATAATATCCAGTTGCAAGCCGATGAGGATTCACTTATTCATGTCATGCGAATCATGAAAAAAGGATTCATTGGCGCGGTTGGCCCTAATTTCCTGTATTTCCACAAGCCCATCAACCAATCCATCAAAGTAGTCAAAAACACCAAATGGGTAACCGAACGATTAAAGAAAGGTTTAGCCGAAAAACATTCACGCGAACCGATGGACATTGCGATCCAACAAGTGCAGAACATGCAGACTTTCGCACAAACCAACTTAACCTCGATCGAGACACGCCAAGACAAATTGAAAACCACGCGTTTGGAATGGCATAAAAAATTCACCACATCGCTAGCCATCTTAGTGATGTTCTTGATAGGCGCACCTTTAGGAGCTATTATAAAAAAAGGAGGATTTGGTGTACCGGTTGTTGTGGCCGTGTCATTCTTTATCTTAATGTACATATTAACCCAACAAGGTGATAAAATGGCCAAAGAAGGGAAGGTGCTCGTGGAAATCGGCGCTTGGATCTCAAATGGACTTTTGACGCTCATCGGCATGTACTTCTTGAAAATCGCTTTGAACGATTCGCGCTTGTTTGAATCCGACTTCTATCGGGTCCTTTGGGATCGTGTGAAAAGCTGGAAAATGCGTCGTCAGAAATATTCAAGCTAAGCATTTGCGCATTCCGACAATTCTATGTACTTTTGCGAATTAATTTTTCAAACTTTATAAACTGGTAAAAGATGTATTTGTCTCCTGAAGTAAAAGAATCGATTTTCGAATCAAAAGGGAAAGCAAAGTCAAAAATCGATACTGGTTCTGCTGAGTCGCAAATTGCGTTATTCACATTCAGAATCAATCATTTGACTGAGCACCTTAAGAAAAACAAGAAAGACCATAGCACACGCTTAGGACTTTTGAAATTAGTAGGTAAGCGTCGTCGTTTACTTGATTATTTAACTCGTACTGATATCTCACGTTACCGTGCGATCATTGCTGAATTAGGTATTCGTAAATAAATACAAGCAGGGTTCCTTTCATTTAGGAGCCCTGTTTTATTTCTTTTTACCCCGTTTGAAATCATCAAACAAACATTCTACTCACGCAAGGTTGCGTGAAAATTTATTCCGAAACGTATGTCATTTAACATCATTACAAAGCATATTTCAATGCCTGATGGCAAGGAAATCCAAATTGAAACTGGCAAGTTAGCCAAGCAAGCGGATGGATCTGTTGTTATCAAGTCTGGAAATATGATGCTGCTCGCTACCGTTGTAGCAAACAAAGAGGCCAAAGAAGGCGTTGATTTCCTTCCTTTATCAGTTGATTACCAAGAAAAATTTGCGTCCAATGGACGTATCCCAGGATCTTTCTTAAAAAGAGAGGCACGCCTTTCAGATTATGAAATCCTTATCTCTCGTTTAGTTGACCGCGCTTTGCGCCCAACTTTCCCAGATGATTACCATGCGGATGTACAAGTGTTGATCAATTTAATCTCAGCAGATACCGAGGTTTTACCAGATGCATTTGTAGGATTAGCTGCTGCTGCTGCTTTGGCAGTTTCAGATATCCCATTCAATGGTCCTATTTCAGAAGTTCGCGTTGCAAAGATCAACGGAGAATATAAAGTTAACCCAAGCGTAAGCGAATTAGCTGGAGCTTCCCTAGAATTAATCGTTGCGGCTAACGAAAACGATATTTTGATGGTGGAAGGCGAAGGCGATGAGGTTTCTGAAACAGAAATGTTAGAAGCTTTACGTATCGCGCATGATGCTATTAAGTTGCAATGCCAAGCATTGAACGAATTAACGGTTGCTTGTGGTAAGACAGAAAAACGTACGTACTCACACGAATCACACAACGAAGAGTTGCGTGCTGAATTGTGGAAAAACTACTACGAGAAATACTTAGCTGTAGCTAAACAAGCTAATCCGAAGAAAGACGAGCGTAAAGCTGCTTTCAAAGCGATTGTTGACGAGTACATCGCAACATTGCCAGAAGATCACTTAGTGAACCTTTCAATGGCAAAAACATATCTTCACGATATCGAAAAAGAAGCGGCTCGCCAATTGGTATTGCAAGAGCGTTACCGTTTAGACGGTCGTAAATTGAACGAAATCCGTCAAATCACTTGTGAAGTAGATTATTTACCTACGCCACACGGTTCATCTGTGTTTACACGTGGTGAAACGCAATCGTTGACAACTGTTACTTTGGGTACGAAGATGGATGAACAAATCATCGACCAACCGATGACACAAGGTTACAATAAATTCATGTTGCACTATAACTTCCCAGGTTTCTCAACAGGTGAAGTTAAGCCAAACCGTGGCGTAGGACGTCGTGAAGTAGGTCATGGTAACTTGGCTATGCGTGCAATTAAGAAAGTATTGCCTCCCATGGAGCAATTCCCTTATACATTACGTGTTGTTTCTGATATCTTAGAATCAAATGGTTCATCTTCGATGGCAACTGTTTGTGCGGGTACGTTAGCCTTAATGGATGCAGGTGTTCAAATCAAAGCGCCTGTTTCAGGTATCGCGATGGGATTGATCTCCGATTCAAAAACAGGTAAATATGCGGTATTGTCTGATATCTTAGGTGATGAAGATCACTTGGGCGATATGGACTTTAAAGTTACAGGTACTGAAAACGGTATCACAGCTTGCCAAATGGACATCAAAGTTCAAGGATTGTCATACGAAGTTTTGGCAGAAGCGTTAACACAAGCAAAAGAAGGTCGTTTACACATCTTGAACGAGATGAAAAAAGCGATGCCTGCTGTTCGTGCTGAATTTAAGCCTCAAACTCCACGAGCTACGGTAATCAAAATCATGAAAGACCAAATCGGTGCGGTAATCGGACCAGGTGGTAAAGTCGTTCAAGATATCCAAAAACAATCAGGTGCTACGGTAACGATTGAAGAAAAAGAAGACGGTGGATACGTAAGCATCTTCTCTTCTAACGGCGAAGCCATGGCTCACGCTGTTCGTATGGTGAAAAACATCGTAACCGTTCCGGAAGTAGGAGAGGTTTACGAAGGAAAAGTGAAGAATATCCAAGCTTTCGGTGCATTCGTTGAATTCCTTCCAGGAAAAGACGGTTTATTGCACATCTCTGAAATCTCATGGGATCGTATCGATACGATGGATGGCGTTTTCAAAGAAGGTGATAAAGTAAAAGTAAAATTAGTTGAGGTAGATAAGAAAACGGGCAAATTCCGTTTATCTGCTAAAGTTCTTTTACCAAAACCAGAAGCTCCCGCACAAGCGGAGTAATATTTTCAATTAATGGGCAAAAGCGAAACCTTTTGCCCATTCAATCTGTTGTAAGATCCTATGAGACAGCTAAAAATTAGCAAACAAATTACCAACAGGGAAAGTCAATCACTTGATAAATACCTGCAGGAAATCGGTAAAGTCGATTTATTAACTCCGGATGAAGAGGTAATCCTCGCGCAGAAAATCCGTGATGGGGATCAATTATCGTTGGAGCGTTTAACGAAGGCCAACTTACGTTTTGTGGTTTCGGTAGCGAAACAATACCAAAACCAAGGATTGAGCTTAGGCGATTTAATCAACGAAGGTAACTTAGGTTTGATTAAAGCAGCACAACGTTTCGATGAAACACGTGGATTTAAATTTATCTCGTATGCAGTATGGTGGATTCGTCAATCGATCCTTCAAGCATTAGCAGAACAATCCCGTATCGTTCGTTTACCCTTAAACCGTGTAGGCTCTTTGAACAAAATCTCAAAGACTTTCTCGGAATTAGAACAAAAATTTGAGCGTGAACCATCTCCTGAAGAATTAGCCGAAGTATTGGAAATTTCCACAGGTGAGGTTGTTGATACCTTGAAAATCTCAGGTCGCCACGTTTCCATGGATGCACCTTTCGTACAAGGAGAAGAAAATTCCTTGTTGGACGTCCTTGAAAATGACTCGGAAGACAAACCGGATTCAGGATTGATCAACGACTCATTGCGTAGAGAGGTTCAACGTGCGCTATCTACATTAACACAACGCGAAGCGGACGTAGTGACGCTTTACTTTGGATTAAATGGTGAGCATGCGATGACACTCGAGGAAATCGGGGAGAAATTTAATTTGACACGTGAACGTGTAAGACAAATCAAAGAGAAAGCGATTCGCAGACTCCGTCATACTTCACGTAGCAAAGCATTAAAAACATATCTTGGATAATTTTTAAAAGCCTCTTATGAGGCTTTTTTTTGCTATGGCCTACCCAGCAGGACTTGTGGATTTGATTGATGATTTATACCAACAAGGTGTAAATGAAGCAGTTATATGCCCTGGTTCCAGAAATGCGCCTATCATGTTGGCTCTTGTCCGCCACGGCGGATTTCGTTGTTATTCGATTGCCGACGAGCGTTCTGCGGGATTTTTTGGTTTAGGATTAGCATTAAAATCGAAGAAACCCGTCATCCTTTGTTGTACTTCGGGTTCAGCGGGATTGAATTTTGCACCGGCAGTGGTGGAAGCCTTTTTTCAAGAAGTCCCACTGATTGTGTTGACCGCCGACCGGCCCGCTGAGTGGATCGGACAATGGGATGGTCAAACTATTTACCAAAATCAGTTATACGGTAAACATGTTAAGCATTTTGAATCCTTTGAGGCATTTAAACCGCATCAATTGGTCCAACAAGCTATCCATTTTCCACAAGGCCCTGTTCACATGAACATCCCGATTGCCGAACCGTTTTATCCAGCAAAAGGAGAGGAGCTCCCTGTTCGAACAAGTCTAGTTGCTTCTCAACCTGTAGATCAAGTTTTTACTTGGGATAAAAGCCTGTTGAACGATATTAAAGATCAAAAAATCATGATTACCGTAGGCCAACGCCCTTACGATAAAGTGGAGAATGAACTTTTCGAACAATTAGCCTTGAAAGGCATACCGGTTATCGGCGATGCAACAGCAAATTTGCCTGCTGCCTGTGAACTTCACCATGACTTATTATTGGCTAATGAAGCTCTTTGGCCTAATTACCAGGCAGATTTTCACCTGCATTTCGGAAAATCATTTGTCAGCAAACGCATCAAGCAAATGATGCGAATGTTTAAACCTACGAAATCCTACCTCATTCACCCGAATCCCATCGAAAGACCGGATCCTTTTCAGTCCTTAACAGATGTCATTCAAACGGACACTGTGTCAGTGCTTAAGGAACTTGTAAGCAAAGATTTACAAGCTAATCCAAGCTTTAAAACTTGGAATCCTTCGATTCAACCAGCATTTTTCGAAAAGCAAGCCTGGAACGAATTACACATTTACAATGCCATCATCCAACAAATTTCGCAGCAGGAAGTGGATATTCATGTGGGCAATTCCTTAGCGATTCGTTACATCAATTGGACGGAAGCCAAATTACACGGCACCGAGGTATTCTCGAATCGGGGTACGAGTGGCATCGACGGAAGTTTGAGCACAGCGGTGGGGGCGAGTCAGTCGACCGACAAACTAACTGTCGCTCTATTAGGCGATGTATCTTTCCAATACGACCGCAATGCGCTTTGGAACTATTACTTAGGCTCAAATTTGCGCATTATCGTCATGAACAATGCTGGCGGGGCGATATTCCAGATTTTGGATGGAGCGAAAGACTTAGCAGAGCTGAGCGAATTCATGGTCACGAAGCAACATATTACCGCGGAAAATACGGCCAAAGACGCGGGACTAACTTACCTTAAAGCACAGAATTTCAACGAATTAAATTCGATATTACCTGATTTTTTTGCACCGGGTGCAATCGGAAAATTATTAGAAATTTTTACAGATTCCACTGAAAATACAGCGGCATTACAAGCCTACATGGCATTATTCAAGCATTGATTTTTGCTGAACACGTTCCCAATTCTTTACATACAGGGGATTTTTAGGATCGATCGCCAATGCCTGCTTAACATATTTACCTGCCAAATCCCAATGCATTCTACGAATCTCCAAATAGCCTAAATTGTTGTAAATCAAATCCTTAAACTTCCCCGAAGCCAAAGCCTTTTGAAACATCTTTTCCGCTAAATCCAATTGGTCTAATTCCTGATAAACAACTCCTTGATTGATCATCGTCTCCACCGAGTTCTTATCTAATGCCAAGGCACGATCGTAAGAAGCTAAGGACTCATTCCATAAGCTTTTCTGCATTTGAATATTTCCTTGCAATGACCAATTGGCCGATGAATCTGGAAAATTTTTAACCAAAACCTCCGCTGAAGCTAGAGCTTCATCAATCCGATTCATCGATTGCAAGATTTCCGTTTTCTTGAACAGGGCGGGAGCGAAGGAGGCATCTTGCTCGACAGCTTTGCTAAAATCAGCTAAGGCTTCCTCATTTTTTTCAAGTGATTGATAAACCAAACCCCGGTTATAATAAGCATCAGGGAATTGTGCTTGCTTTTGCACAGCTTCTGTGTACCACTTAATGCTTTCGTGGTATTCCTTCTCCTTGTATTTCGTATTGCCGCGCAGGAAAAAATTAGTTGCTTCTTGTCTATCGCTATCCGTTTGGCAGGCTGTAAAAAGAATCGACAATAGCAGGATGAAGTACCTCGTTTTCATTTTAATATTTATCTTTGTGGCTCAAATTTAATTAAAAAAAGATGGCATACGCAGAAATGTTGACCGACAAAGGGTTAATGAAAATCGAATTTTATACAGAAGATGCACCTATTCACGTGAAAAACTTCATTGATTTAGCTGAAAAAGGATTTTACGACGGACTTTCATTCCACCGTGTGATTGCTGATTTCGTGATTCAAGGAGGATGTCCGGATGGAACAGGAGCAGGTGGCCCAGGTTATTCAATCCCATGTGAATTAACTGGAAACAATCAGTTCCATGACCGTGGTGTTTTATCGATGGCACACCGTGGACCTAACACAGGAGGTTCTCAGTTCTTTATTTGCCACTCAAGAAATAATACAGCACACTTAGATCGCAAACATACGTGTTTCGGTAAAGTGGTAGAAGGCTTAGATGTAATTGATCAAGTACGCGAAGGAGATAAGATTCAAAGCGTAAAAATCATCCATGATTAATGCATTTCATTAAAGAAATCCCGCATCCCAATATGCGTATCTCGCTTTTTGAATGGAATTCAAAATACATTCTGAAATTTGAGACGCCCCAACTCGAGCAAAGTTATAAGTTCTCGGTTTTGGATGTAGGAGGCCAAAAAGAAATAGAGGAGCTGGCAACCAGCTCCTCTTTTCAAACATTTGTGATAACAACCTTTCAGCAAATGTATGCTGAGATGGGTAAGCAAATTAATTAAAGACTCAACCACTTTTTACGCAAAGCCAATTGGCTTGCCGCCGGATTTTCTACCGACTGAATGGTAAAAGCTTTTATAGGAGTCTGAACAAGTGTCAACTCAAAGTTGCGCTCCAAACCATCGCGTTTTACGCGAAAACTTAGGACATCACCCACTTTTTTGTCGGCCATTAATTTATCCAAACCGGCGAATTCTGCTTGGTTTACTTGGGAGATTTCATCCCCAACATTCAAGCCTGCCACAAAAGCGGGACTTCCCTTAAATATGGAAGTAATGCGACCAGCTGTTGCTGTAAATCCTACAAAAGGAACAGATTTGCCCACATTCGTATCCGACCACTTATAGCCAAATTGATTAAAAATAGCCGCGTAATCCGGTGTTTTAACACCATAAATGTAATCTTTGAAGAATCCAGCCGCTGAGGTTCCTGCCACTGTACTGAATGCATTTTCTAATTCTGCATCTGTAAAACCGCGGCCTTGTTTCAAAAAATAGTTTTTATAAAGTAATTGGAACACATCGTCTAAACATTTCGCACCATTCGTATTTTGAATGATCCACATGTTTAGGATGCCCCCTAACAATGCACCTTTGTCATAATAAGACACGGTTGAATTGCGCGAGTTTTCATTAGGTCGGTAATATTTAATCCAAGCATCCCAAGAAGCAGATGCCGCAGATTCGATTTGAGTACCCGGTGTATTTTCAACACCTGCGATATCTTTGGCCAAATCGCTTAAATAAGCATCCGGAGAGACCATCTTGGTACGTAAATTGATTACATCCGCATAATAACTCGTGATTCCCTCTGAAAACCACAGGTTATGTGTGTAATTTTCATTCTCATAATCGAAAGGCCCTAGAGCAATCGGACGGATACGTTTCACGTTCCAAAGGTGAAAGTATTCATGTGCCAATAAATTTAGAACGCCTTGGTATCCTGCTGGACTTTCATAAGCTGTACGAGAAACCGAACAGGTCGTAGAATATAAATGCTCTAATCCACCCGTTCCACGCTGAATATTGTGAATGATGAATACATAATGATCGCAAGGATGTTGACCTACAACGTTTTGAGCCGTCTCAGCCATCTTCGTCACATCGGCAATAAACTTCAACGAATCTACTTTGGCTTGACCAAAAAAGGCAATTTGGTGAGGGACATTATTCACCTTAAAATTCCAAACTTGTTGGTTCCCAATTTCAATCGGCGAATCGATCAACTCGTCTAAATCCTTGGCGATGTAGTTTAAACCACCTACATTTTTCAAGGCCGTAGATACTTTTTTGAAGTCTTTGTGGGGAACAATACTTAATTCCTGTGGCTGTTTAGCCCATTTGGCAACATATAAAAGCACGCTTGCCGGATTGATGTAACCATGCACATCATCAAGAAAAGAGGTACGAACCGATAATTCGTAGGCATAAACTTGATAATGCACCTGAACAGTTTTGATTCCAGGTTGTAAAGCGATGCGCCAGGTATTTTTTGAAATTTTTGAAATTGGCAATACGGCATTTCCACTTTGCGCGGAAACTTGCTCGACATTTTTGGCAAATTCACGGATCAAATAGGAGCCAGGTGTCCAAGCCGCCATCTTCAATTCAACGAAGCGACCGGATTCCTTGCTAACATCCAAAGTTGTGGTTACATCGAAATAATGTGATTGAGGATTCGGCATTTGGATAAGGTGTTTAATCGGCGAAGCGCTCAAATTAAATCCAAGGAATAAAAGGCCCAAGAGACCTAATTTCTTCATATACATAGGTTTAACGTTTATTAGATGAAATTGAAAATTTAAAATTAAAAAAATACCTCAAATCTTTTATCAATTGGGCATTTATTGCCTTAAAACCTTGAAAATATTTTCAGAAAGGCCAACAATATTTTGAAAGAAAAATCGTATTTTTGATTAATTGTGCATGCTGTAATCAAATGATAATGCTACTTAATAAAAAATCAACAAGCTGGATCTTAGTTCTATTCATTTCTGGCCTAAGCTATTGTGCTCAAGCACAACAAACCTTTATTTATAAAGACCAAACCTTACACTTCCGCCAAGCGAAAGAATATTTCGATGCAAAAAACTATGTTGCAGCGCGTGAGGAATTCAATGCTTATTTGGGGAGCATCGAACCGATGAGCAATGAGCAGTCGGGGCAAAAAGTCCTAGCAGAATATTACATGACCATGTGTTCTTTGTACATGAGCCAGCCGGAAGCCGAGATTCTTGCGGAACGTTTTGTGGCGAATAACCCAGAACATCCGCAGGCAGTCAAATTATTGCGTGGGATCGGTACATTCTTTTATGATAATGGGGATTATGCGAAAGCTATCAAATACTTATCTCGTTCGTCTGATACTAATTTAGAGGCAAAATACCGTTTGGGAGTAGCTTATTATGAATTGAAAAATTATGTAGATGCACTGAACGTTTTTAATGACATCAAAACAGAGCAGGATGAAGAATATGCATTTTCAGCTGCTTATTATGCGGCTGTTATTCAATTCAATGATAAGCGTTATGCAGATGCTGCGCCTGATTTCATCAAGGCTGAAGGAAGCAGCAAATATCGTCGTGAAATCGCTAATTGGGTTGCTTTATGTTATTTCAACCAATCAAAATTCGCGGATTTATTGAATTATGCGGAGCCAATTTTAGCGAAAAAGAACTCAGGATATCGTGTAGATGAATTATCTCAGTTAGTAGCCGATGTGCAATTCAAATTGGAAAAATTCGAAAAAGCAGCGAAAAGTTATGAAGTTTTAATTCGTGCGAGCAATGGTAAGATCAATCCATTGGCACAATATCGTTTGGGATACTCGCTTTATCGTACAAAGAAATTCAACGAGTCGGCGAATCAATTAAAAGGTTTATTAGCTGCCAAAGATAGTTTAAGTCAATATGCAGCGTTCACATTAGCTTTAGCGCAACTAAATGCAGGTAATTTAGCAGCCACATTAGATGCTTTTGAAGTTGCGAAGAAATTGCCATTTAATGCTGCGATCCAAGAAGAAGCGGCATTTAATCACGCCAAAGTGCAGTTGGACTTAGGACATGCATCCGAAACGATTCAAGAAATTCAAGCATTTAACACACAATATCCTAAAAGTAAATTTGCTGATGAAGCAACTGAATTAGTTGCAGACGCTTTTTTAAACTCAAACAACTTAGAGGTTGCCTTGACGTATTTGAAGGGTATCACCAATCGTTCAGCCCGTTTAAACGAAGCATATCAAACCTTAAGCTACAATCTAGGAGCAAGAGCCTATAATGATGAGCGTTTTGATACGGCCATTGATTTATTCAATAAGTCAATTGAAACAGCGCAATCACCCCGTTATACAGCATTGGCTACTTTGGGAAAAGCGGAAGCTTTAAGCCAGTTGAAGAAATTTGAAGATGCAATCGAATTGTACAATCCGCTTTTGAGTGGAAAGGGGCAAACGGAAGATTTCATCCAACAAGTTCGCATCGGTTTGGCATTTGCATATTTCAATACGAAGGAATTCAGTAAGGCCAACAATTTATTTAAAGCCTATGTAGACCGTTTAAAGGCTACGCCAAATGCGAAAAACAATCCGACAATCTTGATTCGTTTGGCAGATACCTATTTGATTTCACGTAAATACCAAGATGCATTGACTTATTACAGTCAAGCGGCGGAATTAGCGAAATCAGAGAAAGATTATGCTTTATACCAAAAAGGAATGACCTTGAGTTATTTGAATCGTGATGCAGAAGCACGTCAAGCATTCAAACAAGTTCGAAGCAACTTCCCAGAGTCTAAATATGCAGAAGATGCCTTGTATCAAGAGAACTTAATCTTATTTAATGGGCATAATTACAAAGAGGCGATTGCTGGATTTACAGATATCATTGAGGCCAAAACCAAGAGTGAGTTTTTAGCATCAGCCATCTTAAAACGTGCACAAGCATATACAAATACAGAACAATACGAACTTTCATTAGCAGATTACAAGCGTATCATTAATGAATTCTCAGGCGATAAGATTGCCAAAGATGCCTTGATTGGATTACAAGAAAACTTGATTAAAGTAGGCCGACCAGAGGAATTTGGTCAAGTTCTAGAAAACTACCAAAGCGCGACAAATGCTGTTGAGGATGCAGAATCGATGGACTTGAAATACAGTGCTGCAAAAGGTATTTATGATGGAAAGAAATTTGACAAAGCGATTCCTGCTTTGAAAGAGTTCGTTGCTAAATACCCAACGGATGAAAATGTAGTAGAAGCCTATTTCTTAATTGCTGATGCGGCCGATCAGATCAAAGATTCGACTGAAGCTTTGCAAGCTTACAAAAAGGTGATTGAGCAAAATGCTCATCCATTGGTTAGTAAAGCGATCCTTCGTGCTGCTGAGTTAGAAAACAATGCAGGAAATGCGAATGAGGCAGTTTCGCTATATCGTTTGCATGCGAGTAAGAATCCAGAAGTTGAGAACCAATTGAATGCATACAATAACATTTTCAAAGCATTTTATGCAGCCAAACAATTGGATTCTGTCGCTAAAGTATTTACAGAAGTAGAACCTTTGAATCTATATAGCACGGAAGAAAAAGCTAAAATGAGTCGGGGATTAGCGGAAGCCTATTCAGATAGTGCATCTGTTTCCTTACGCACAGAATGGTTAAACAAAACGATTGCTTTAGATCCGAAAGGAGACATCGGTGCCGAAGCACAATACCAGTTGGCACAGCAATTAACCCAAGAGGGTAAGTTCAAGGAATCAAATGACATGATTAGCAATAAGTTTAAAAACGAGTTTGCTGAAGCATCTGATGCGGTGATGGGAAGAGCGTATATTTTATTAGCGACCAACTTCGTATCCATGAAGAATCTTCCTCAGGCGAAAGCCATCTTAAAATCAGTCATCGATAATTCAACCGACAATGAAGTCATTGAATTAGCCAAAACAACATTAAAAAGCTTACCCCTTAAATAATTGAATATGAAATTTCAAATGAAAACGAATCCATTGATCATTTGTAGTGTGCTCATGCTGGGGGTATCCACTGGTTTATTTGCTCAAGACAAGAAAGAAGGTAATATTCAAAATGATGACATCATTTTGGAAAAAGAACGTAAAATCGTTCTTCAGCCGCAGATTTCGCGCAATTTCGAACCCTTAAATGAGATTGAAAACACGCAGAAAGGTCGGAAAATGAAGTACGAGTTTTTTGACCGGAAATGGGATGCGACAAGCAATACCCTGTTGACAACGACTGTTATTGGTCCACGTGAAGGAGATGAATTAGTATCCTCTTTTGGTCCTAAGTTTAAAAATTTGGTGAAAATTGGTGCAGGTAATTATGGCCATACCTTATTGAATGGTCACTTCGGATTCACTCCAAAAGAAAACCAGTTTCAAGGTGTTTACATCAATCATGATGCAAACCGTCGGGGCCCTGTGAGCATGGGCAATTCAAGCCGCAATGAGAATGAGGCTAAGGTGTATAGCAAAACCTTTACTGGAAATTATTTCCTAGATGGACAAATTAGCTTTAAACGCACGGAAAACAATTACTACGGCCGACCAGAAGAAGTATTCGCTTCTGTTCCCTTCATTAAGGATTTAGATATTGCCTACAATAAGTTCAATTACTCAGGTAGTATTTCCAATTCGAAAAAGGATGTAAAATGGGATTACATTGCAACCTCTGGCTTAACTTATTTGACGAATAGCTATACAAGCAAAGAGTGGATTTGGGATAGTAAATTGCAAGGAATCTTACGCGTGACAGATAATTTCTCGGCTTATTTGACAGGTGAGATGAACATGTCGGAAAATACCTTTGCGTTTGTGAATAACCGTAGAGAATTATACCGCGTAAAACCAACTTTCTTATACAAGAATAATCGTTTAGCTGTAACAGGAGGATTGAACATTGTCAATGAGAAAGACGCCAATATTTCATTGAATAAAACGCGTTTATTTCCGTTGTTGAAGGTTGATTTCAAACCAACCGACTTTTTACATGTCTTTGTGGGTTTAGGCGGAGAAACCTATTTCAATAGCTACAACCAATTTACGAGTGAGAATAATTGGTTAGCACCACGATTAGCTCCAAACTTGCAGAACACAACACAAAGTTCTAACATCTATGGTGGAATCAAGGGTTCCAATGAACGTAACTTGGATTTTGAATTGAAATTTGGCTATTCAGAATACAATAATTTAGCGATGTTCTTGAATTCAACAGCTGACCCATCGCATTTTGAATTAATCTATGCTAATACCAAAGTAGAAAAATCTGCTAAGGTGTTCAATATGTCAGGACAGGTAAATTACCAGACATTTGATAAAGTTTTGTCGATCTTAAAGTATGATTTTAATACATACCAAGATTTAGTTTATGATGCTGCCGATTTATCAACAATCGACAAACCGATTCATCGACCGATGATGAATTTATCGTTTACGAACTCGATAACCTTCAAAGATAAAATCATTGTTTCGCCTGACCTTTTCTACATTTCTGGCTTATATAGCTTTGAAAAGTCATTAACTCCCATGGCAGAACAAATGGATGACATTATCGATTTAAACTTGAAAGTGAATTACTTGATTACGAAGAAATTCAATATTTCCGTGAGCGCAAATAACTTAATGGGTAAAAATTACCAACGTTATTTGAACTATAAGAGTCAAGGACTTAATTATACGGTAGGCGTAGCCTATTCGTTTTAATCATGACAACAATGAATCCGATGATCGCATTTATTGAACATTTACTGTACACACATGATTGTGTCATTATTCCTCATTTTGGAGGTTTTGTGTTGAATTCACAAGATTTCAAATTGGATGATGAGCAAGTGATACATCCCAAATCGAAATGGGTTGCTTTTAACGAGCGCCTACAGTCGGATGATGGATTATTAGCTACCCTGTGGGCTAAGGAAAAGAACATCAGTCAAAAACAAGCTTTTGCAACTGTACATCAGTTTGGCCAAACATTAGCTGAACAGATCAAGGCTGATAAACAATTTCAATTTGGAAATATTGGTGTGTTTCAAATAAGTAAATCTGGTCGATTGCAATTTGAGCCGAATAAAGCGATCAATTTTGATTTAAATCAATATGGATTAACGCCAGTGAGTTTAGGCACCTTGAAAAAGAAACCCGTCTTGCAGGAAAGCCCAGTTGAGAAGTCGGCAGTCGATTTGCCAACCTTCCAACCTGAGCCTAAACGAACTCGTCAACATCAATTTTACACGTATGTGTTGTTGGCCTTTTTCTTCGGAGGAATTGCTGCCTATTATTTGACCGAGCCAAACTCACGCTACGTGAATAGTTCGTTCAGCCCTTTAACGATTCGGATTAAGAAAACAAAGCCAGCAGCTCCAGCTAAATTAGCCGTGGTAGAAACGCTTAAAAAAGAACCGGTTGCGGCAGTACAGGAAGAAATAGAACAACCAGAAACTGGGGGTGGGATTTTTTTAGTAGCCGGAAGTTTTAAAACGGAATCAAAAGCAGCGACTTGCCAGGCGGAACTTGTGGCCAAAGGATTTGAAAATGTGCAAATTATTGAGAAGAAAGCAGGCGAGGGGCATTACCGGGTAAGTGTGGGAGAAGTAGCGGATTTTGATGCAGGTTATGCGGCAGCCGCGCGCCTGAAGGCAGAAAAGAAATTAGATATTTGGGTTTACAAAAGATAAGATATGAGCATCAGCTATTCACAAAAAGACTTTGAGAAAAAGAATCAACGTAAAGCATTCGTTATCACTTTGCTGATTAATGCTGTGTTGTTTCTATTGATTTGGCAGGTTCAAATTTGGAATGAATCACCTACACCTAAAATTCCGACGATGGAAGATGGTTCAGCAGGTGAAATTTCGTTTGAACAAGAACCTCCTGCACCTGAACCTCAATCGCAAAAAGAAATTACGCAAACGACAGAAGCAGAACAAGCGAATACAGTTCCGCCTTTAACGAGTACCGTAGAAAGCCCCGTGATGGTGAAACAAAGTCCACCCGTGGTAGCCAAGGAAGAAAAGGAAGCTGAACCAGTCGTAGATTTAAACTTAACGATGGGTAAGCGTTCACCACGCGCAACGTCAGGAGGAAGTGGTACCGGAACAGGTTCGGGTACAGGAACTGGTAAGGGTACCGGCACAGGAATCGGTGGAGGAGGAAATGGGAGTGGATCTGGTTCAGGAAATGGAGAAGGTAAAATTGCTCAAGATTGGACATTTGATACCAAATCATTAAATGGAATTGATAATGGTTCTGAAACGGGCGAAATCACCTTTTTTATTCGTATCAACGAAAAAGGTAATGTAACAGAAATCCGTATTGATCGTACAAACGTTAAATTATCGTTAGCTGAGCGCTATAAAAAATTGATTAAGAATGCACGTTTTTATCCAAAGAGTGACGGAATTAGTCGGGGAGCTAGTGGATTCAAAACGATTAAAATTGTGCCTACCAACTAATTATGACGCGTTTTGAAGAAGTCATCAACTTCTTGTATGCCCAATTACCTGTTTTTCATCGGGAAGGGAAAAAGGCTTATAAACCAGGTTTAGGCAATATAGAGAGCCTTTCGGCCCAATTAGGGAATCCGCACGAGGCATTTAAATCCTTGCATATTGCAGGTACAAATGGCAAGGGGAGCAGTTCGCATTTTATGGCCTCCATCTTACAAGAACATGGCTATAAAGTAGGACTTTACACATCTCCTCACCTTAAATCCTTTACTGAACGAATCAAAATCAATGGGCAAGAGATTGATAAACAATGGATTATCGATTTCTTTGATCAATACCAGCCTTTGTTAGCATCCATCCGTCCTAGTTTTTTTGAATGGACGGTTATCATGGCCTTCCAATATTTCAAGGAGCAACAAGTTGATTTTGCCATCATTGAAACGGGTTTAGGCGGTCGATTGGATTCCACCAACATCATCAATCCGCTTGGATGTTTAATAACCAATATCGGCTATGATCATCAGGATATTTTGGGAGATAGTCTCGAATTAATTGCAGGCGAAAAAGCGGGTATTATCAAAGCCAATACGCCGGTTTGCATCAGTGAAAAGCAGATAGAAACTACCACAATTTTTCAAGCGAAAGCTAATTCCGAACATGCTAACCTTCGATTTGCCAGTGAAAAGGTACATGTAGGTGATCCTGAGTTTAAGAAAGCAGGCATGCAATTGGAAGTAGGAACAACTACCTGGGGAAAATTCATTTTGGAAAGTCCCTATGCAGGAATTTACCAAGTCAATAACTTGCGAGGCGTGATTGCTTGGTGTGAGCAATTAAATGAATTAGGAATCATTCCATTTGAAATACAAAAAATTCAATCAGGAATTGCTGCATGTCGGAAAAATACCATGTTACGAGGTCGCTGGGAGGTTTATCAGGAAAACCCATGGATTGTAGCTGATACGGGACATAATGAATCTGGGATTACGCAGATTTTGGAACAAGTGAAGCAGTTTCATCCGAGTCATTTGACAATTATATTAGGCATGGTCGCCGACAAAGACATTGATCGGGTTTTGAAACTATTCCCCAAAGAAGCAGCTTATCTATTCACTGAAGCGCATAATCCGCGGGCATTGAAGGCAGATAAATTGCAGGAAATGGCTAGTCGGCATGGCTTAACAGGGCAATTAGCGGAAAATGTGAATCAGGCCATTAAGCTTGCGTGCAAAAGTGAATCCGATTTTATTTTAATTACAGGCAGCACATATTTAGTAGCTGAAATAGAAGAAACGTTTTGAGTAGACAGAAAACATATAAATACGAATGGGCGGAGCGATTAGATAGTGTTATTCAATCCCCGAAACCATTCTTTTCCGCTTGCCAAGGAAATTGGAATCAGACATACTTTAAGAATTCCCATAAGCTCGTGGTCGAATTAGGCTGCGGTCGGGGAGAATACACGAATGGTTTGGGCAAATTGTTTCCCAACATGAATTTCATTGGTGTCGATATCAAAGGTGATCGATTAGCAGCCGGAGGTAGAGAAGCAGATGCATTAGGATTAACCAATGTAGGATTTTTACGCATTCAGATTCAATTCATTGAAGATTTTTTTCTGCCAAATGAAATCGATGAAATCTGGATTACCTTTCCAGATCCTCGAATGAAAGATCGAGATGAGAAGAAGCGTCTAACATTCCCATTTTTCTTGGAAAAATATTTACGACTTTTAAAACCGGATGGAATCATCCATTTGAAAACGGATTCAGAACCCTTTTTCGATTATTCGATGGAGCAGTTCCGTGCTTATGGTTTACCGGTTTTGGCCGAGACCAAAAAACTCTATGAGTCAGAATGGTATGATGATCACTTCGGTATCAAGACCCGCTTTGAAAAAATTTGGTATGATAAAGGCTATTCGATTAACTATGCACGCATACAAAACAAAAAAGAGGCCTAGGCCTCTTTTTTGTTACATGAATTTGAATGGAAATTATCCAACACGTGCGATCAAATCAGCAGCACGAGAAGAATAACCGAATTCGTTGTCATACCAACCAACAACTTTCACTAGGTTACCCATAGCAGTTGTCAATTTTGAATCTAAGATACAAGAGTGTTGGTTTCCGATGATATCGATAGAAACGATTTCGTCAGTTGTGAATTCCAAGATACCTTTCATTGGGCCATCAGCAGCAGCTTTCAAAGCAGCGTTGATTTCAGCAACTGTAGCATCTTTCTTCAAAACAGCTGTAAAGTCAGTGACAGATCCGTCTGGAGTAGGAACACGCATAGCGTTACCATCTAATTTACCTTTCAAGTGTGGCAATACTAAACCAACCGCTTTAGCAGCTCCTGTAGATGTAGGAATGATTGAGTATGCAGCAGCACGAGAACGACGTAAGTCGGAGTGAGGAGCATCTTGTAAGTTCTGATCAGCTGTGTAAGCGTGAACAGTTGTCATAAATCCTTTTTCGATTCCGAAAGCATCATCTAAAACTTTAGCCATTGGAGCTAAACAGTTTGTTGTACATGAAGCGTTTGAAATGATTGTCATATCATCAGTTAATGTATCATCATTAACACCTAATACAACTGTAGGAATATCACCTTTCGCAGGAGCAGAGATAATTACTTTACGTGCACCAGCAGTTAAGTGTTGGCCAGCACCATCTTGATCGATGAAACGACCTGTTGATTCTAACACAACATCAATTCCTAAAGCACCCCAAGGCAATTGCTTAGGATCACGCTCAGCGAAAGCTTTAATTACGTGACCATTTACAGTAATGCTATCAGCATCAGAAGTAACAGTTCCGTTAAAACGTCCATGAACTGAATCGTACTTTAATAAATGTACTAAAGTAGCGTTGTCAGTTAAATCGTTAATAGCTACGATTTCTACATTTTCTTTTTCCAATAAACGACGGAAAGTAAGTCGACCGATGCGACCAAAACCATTAATGGCAACTTTAATTTTTTTCATTGAATGAATTAATTTGATTTCCTTATTAAAAATCAAAAATAGCTTTTTCATTGAACAATTCCAAGAATATCGTAATAAAACCGCTATTTAATCGTTTTAAATACACAATTCAACAATTGTAAACGCAATAATTTTACTTAGCCAAAAAGCTAATTGTAACATTTTTCAGCAAAATTATCTCGGATACGTTTTTTATTCAAGATAATTTTGCATATTTGTATAAGCGAATGCCGCGCGGATCGAGTGGGGCAGGGGAGTGACAGAATGTCATTTGTCTATTTTGCTAATTTCAAGCACATATTTCCACGATATATTATTCTGCCACAATTATCAACTAACTGATAATCAGTAATTTAACTAATTAAAGTTTAAGTTAAATTTACATGGCCATTTTGCACTTAAAAGGGCTTCAAACTGAGAAATCCTATTTTAAATTTCCCAATCCACTTCGATAAAATCCTATTTATTGGTAATTTGCATCTTCAAATTTTGGATACTTAACATATGAATTCAGTAGAACAGATCATTTTATCGGCGTGGGACGCTCCAGAAACAAGAAATACGCCTGCAGTCGTTGCTGCGATTGAAGAAGTTGTAGCAAAAGTGGATGCGGGAGAATTAAGAACTGCGGAGCCATTAGCTGATGGAAGCTGGCAGGTTAACGAATGGGTAAAGAAAGCAATCGTGATGTATTTCCCGATTCGTCAAATGGAAGTAAGTGAAGTTGGCATTTTCGAATACCACGATAAAATGCGGTTAAAGACTAACTATAAGGAATTGGGCGTACGTGTTGTACCACCAGCTGTAGCACGATATGGCGCTTTTTTGGCGAAAGGAACGATCCTAATGCCATCTTACGTGAATATCGGTGCTTATGTAGATGAAGGAACGATGGTAGATACTTGGGCAACGGTAGGAAGCTGTGCGCAAATCGGGAAGCATGTACACCTAAGCGGTGGCGTGGGAATCGGTGGTGTATTAGAACCGCCTCAAGCAGCTCCTGTGATTATTGAAGACGGAGCCTTTATTGGTTCACGTTGTATTGTCGTAGAAGGTGCTCATATTGGCAAGAAAGCCGTTTTAGGTGCTGGTGTGACGATTACAGGTTCATCTAAGATTATTGATGTTTCAGGTCCAGAACCTGTTGAATACATTGGTTATGTTCCTGAAAACTCGGTTGTTATTCCAGGTTCGATTCAAAAGAACTTCCCTGCAGGTACGTATGGTGTTCCATGTGCCTTGATTATTGGAAAACGCAAAGAGAGTACAGATTTGAAAACTTCATTGAATCAAGCCTTGCGCGAAAACAATGTGGTAGTCTAAACCAAAATCTCCTTACCTTTATAACCCGGTTCAAACAACCGGGTTTTTTTTATGGAAAATGAATTAAAAATTGGTGAATACAATCACCTACGCATTATCAAGGAAGTACCATTCGGATTATATTTGGATGGTTATGAGGATGAAATCCTACTTCCACTACAATATGTCCCAGAAACCTATGAAATAGATCAATTCATTGATGTCTTCATTTATCGGGACTCGGAAGACCGTATTATCGCTACAACACTCAAACCGAAGGCAACAATTAATCAGTTTGCTTACCTAGAAGTGAAAGCGGTTACGCCATTGGGTGTATTCATGGAATGGGGTTTAGCAAAGGATTTATTCGTTCCTTTCAGCCAACAGTTCCAAAAGATGTCGGTGGGACGCTCTTATTTAGTCTATGTTTATTTAGATGGCCAAACCGATCGGATTGTCGCATCTGCCCGAGTAGAGAAATTTCTACCATTAACAGATGGTTCAGAGTTCACAATTGGAGACAAAGTTGACGCAATTCCATTTGAACACACAGATCTAGGAATCAAATGCCTAGTAAACAATTGTAAAATCGGAATGTTGTTCAAAAACCAAGTGTTTACAAATCTAACTTTCGGTGAATCTACTCCCATTTACATTGCTAACATTCGTCCAGATGGTAAATTAGATCTACGCCTTGAACCTGTAGGTATGGTACGTATTGATAGCCAGGCTGAGCGTATTTTAAATGCGATTAAGGATAACAATGGTGTATTGAAATTACATGACAAGAGCCCAGCAGAAGAGATTTACCAAGCATTAGGAATGTCTAAAAAGGACTTCAAAAAGGGAGTTGGTGCTTTATACAAAAGTAAACTGATTGCTTTGCGTAGCGATTGTATTTCACTTTTGTAAATCACAATTGTCTTCTCGCTTGAATTTGTTTTTGTTAATTTTTGATTTACTTTTGTAATATCATTCGTTTACAAAATACAATTATGAATTTAAGTGAGAAGATAGAATTGTTAATTAAGCGCAAGCAATTAAGCGCTTCACAATTTGCTGATAAATTAGGGATTCCCCGTAGCAGCATTTCTCATATTCTTTCTGGGCGTAATAAGCCAAGCTTAGACGTAGTTCAAAAGATTCTTCGTGTATTTCCTGAGATTAGTGCAGAAGACTTATTATTTGAAGATCGTAGCCTAGGAGCCTCGCTTGTTTCGAATGTTGCGAAAGAGCCCATTCCCGTTGCTTCTACTTCTCCTTCTCTTTTTGATGCCGTTTCACCAACGCCCTCAGAATCGCCTAAAAATAATTCTCCTGAACAAACGATCGTACAATCAAATCTCAGACGACCTAAGGAAACAGCCGTTCCGACTCCTCAAGAAGTGCCGGCTGCACCAAGCGTTCCACCGCGTTTAGAAAAAACGATCGAGCGGGTATTAATTTTTTATACCGACGGTACTTTTTCGGAGAGTAGACCGATGTAATTATTCTGTTTCCCGACTTATCCACTTTTCCACGACTTATCCACAGTTGTGAACATTCTGTTACAATCGAAATATACTTATCCACATTTTTGTGTGGATAACTGTGGATAATGTGTACAAATGGCAAAATTGTTTACAAATTGATGTGAATTTTCATTAGTCAATAAGCCATTTGCCTAATAGAAATGCCTAATTAAATGCTTAATTTTAAACATAATACCCGTTTTTATGCAAAAATTAGACTCATTAAATCAAGTTGCCGAGTTCCATACAACCTTTGGTGCACCCATTTTAGCTAATCCGACTATCCCGAGTGCAGAGCGCTGCGCATTGCGTGTGAGCTTATTACAGGAGGAATTAGATGAATTAAAAGAAGCGATTGCAGCAAACGATTTGGTTGAAATCGCGGATGCTTTATGCGACTTACAATATGTATTATCGGGCGCTGTATTGGAATTTGGTTTGGGTGAACGCTTTGTAGATTTATTCAATGAGGTGCAACGCTCCAACATGTCCAAAGCTTGTCAGAGCCTCGAAGAAGCCGAATATACGGTTAAATTCTACCAAGATAAAGATGGTACGGAAGCCGAAATTAAAGAAGAAAATGGCCTTTGGAAGGTATATCGCAAGTCGGACAATAAAGTATTAAAATCCATCAATTATTCGCCTGCAGACCTAGTTAGCCTCTTGAAATAAATGATCAAAATCCTGCTAATCGAAGATGAACCCAAAACGGTCCAATCCTTAAAACAAGGCTTGGAAGAGAATCATTATACCGTAGATGTCGCCTATGATGGCTTGATGGGGAAACAATTAGCCACGCGAACTGCCTATCAATTGATTATTTCTGACATCATTATTCCTGGAATGAATGGCCTTGAATTGTGTAAATCTTTGCGTGCCGAAGGGATACAAACGCCTATTTTGATGTTGACGGCGCTGAGTACGACCGACGATAAATTAGTGGGATTTGAGGCAGGTGCAGATGATTATTTGGCGAAACCCTTTGATTTCAAGGAGTTTTTGGCGCGTGTCAAAGCCCTAATCAAACGTTCTATTCAGACGTTAATTGAGGCCCAGGTGCTGAAATTTGCCGATTTAGAGTTGGATCTAACGAGTAAAATCGTAACCCGTTCAGGTCAAAAAATCAATTTAACAGCCAAAGAATTCCAATTAATGGAATACTTTCTCCGCAACCAAGAAAAGGTCATTTCGAAAGCAGAAATAGCAGAAAATATCTGGGAAGTAGAAGACGAGGGAAGTTCGAATTTGATCGAAGTATATGTGAATTACTTGCGTAAAAAGGTCGATAAAGGCTTTCCAAGCAAGCTAATCCACACGCAATTTGGGATGGGTTATATATTAAGACAAGAGTAAGATGCAGATCCGTTCTCGCTTGACATATCAATTTACTTACCTGGTTTCTGCGATTCTATTCGTTTCGTACTTGATTATCTATTTGTTTACCCAAGAGAACTACAAGGATAAATTTTATAGTCGGCTTCGCCAAAAAGCCAATACCGCTGCAGAATTGCTCGTAAACGTCAAACAAGTAGATTCCAAATTATTACGCATCATTGATCGGGCCAACCGTGACATTCTTTACCGAGAGAATATCATGGCTTATGACACCTGTTATGAGCGTATTTATCGTTCGAATGATAGTATCAACTTCCATGTGGATGTAAATCGCGTGAAAGAAGTCTTAAAACGCAAGGAAGTACGTTTTGGCGTGGAAGATCTTGAGGTTTTAGGGACGGTTTTTGTCACTCCAGAAGGCCGAATCGTCGTTTTTGCAGGTGCTGTGGATCAATATTCTGCGGAGAATGCCAAAGACTTGAAAAATATCCTAATTGCCTTATTTCTATTATTTGTGTTCATCGTAGTGATATCGGGCTGGTTTTTCGCGGGTAGGGCAGTAAATCCCATTTCTGAGGTCATTAAACAAGTGGATTTACTTTCTCCCAAACGGCTTGAACAACGCCTAGAATCTGCGGATTCAGAGGATGAGATAGGGAAGATGGTGGCGACGATCAACCGATTATTGGAGCGTATCGAGAGTGCTTTTCGCTTTCAAAAGACCTTTATTGCCAATGTTTCGCATGAATTGAAGAATCCATTGACGAAGATTTCCTCGCAATTGGAAGTAAGTTTATTAAATGAACGTAACACGGCGGATTATAAGCAAACCATTGCATCTGTATTAGAAGATACACAGGATTTAGCCGCCATTACGGAATCCTTGTTGGAACTCAATAAAATCAGCGTCACCGATTACCAAGCAGGCTTCCAAATCATCCGAATCGATGAGGTAATTTGGGAGGCTCGTAGCTTGGCCCAAAAGCTAAATTCAACCTATAAAGTGCTTTTTGATACGCAATTCATGCCGGACGATGAGGAGCTATTGATGTTAAAGGGCGATGAGAAATTGATGTTGACGGCCATCAAAAACCTGATCGAAAATGCCTGCAAATTCAGCCCGAATAAGCAAGCACAGGTAAGTCTTGCCATACATGCAAATCAGATTGAGATTGAGGTAAAAAACAAAGGAAAAGGAATCCCAGAGGCCGATTTACCATTTATATTCCAACCATTTTTCCGTGGAGAAAATACAGCAAATTCCAAAGGTTATGGCATCGGCTTGTCATTAGTCGAACGAATTATTCATTTACACAACGGACAAATTTCTGTGAGTTCAGCCTTAAATTCTTGGACGACGTTTAAGGTTAATTTGCCAATAAACAATTAGAAGTTAGACTTTGGACGGTGGACGTTGGACGTTAGACATTGGACGGTGGAATCAATATTGCAGTGACTTGATATCTCACGTTATACTAAATTACATATTTGTTGTATAATTTATATTATGTTAAATAGAATGTAAAACAAGTCCGATAGCAGCTAATTGAATCCTTCTTAACTCTTAGTTCTCAACTCGTCAAACAAAAAAGCCCCAGGAAATATCCCTGAGGCTCTTAACAACCGACTAAGGTCTAAAGTCTATTAATCCACTTGCTTATCGATCTTCAAATCACGATAAATTTGCTTCAAAATTTCTTTCAAATCTTCATCTTTCTTCACTTTCAACGCACGCTCAAAGTATGGAATCGCTTGTTGGTACTTCGCTGCTAATTTCTCCTCAACAGCTTTTCCTTCCTTCTTGTAAGTATCCATATCCATCGCGTTTACAACACGTTTGATCTCAGCACCTTCATTGAAATAAAATGCACCCATTTGATACAATGCATCATAATAAGCTGGATCAACAGCTAATGCACGCTCGTAGAAAGTTGGCGTTTCTTGCTTCAACGCATCGATTTTACCTGTTAATTCAGCAATCTTAGCTTTGTTTGCCGCTTCATCCCCTACAGCCTTTTCTGCTTCTGCCTTCTCCCCTTCTAGCGCCTTCAATTCCTCATTATCTTTTGCAATCGAAGCTTCTAATTTGTTGATTTGCGACTGAATAACCGGCTTTTGGTTTGGCTTAACTGTCTTTAATTTAGCTTTCGTACGCTTCAACTCATCGATATAAACCTCAGCCTTATCTTTGTGCGAAGCAATTTTACGACGTGCATCAGCCACTTTATTCGAAGCATCCGCAATTTTGTTAACCTCTTCTTTCAAGGTATTTATCTTATTTTCGTACAATAAACCCAAATTGAACAAGTTCATCACGTCTTTAGGATCCTTGGCAATCGTTTCTTTCAATTGGCCAATCGCCTGATCAATACGATTGAAAGCGATCAACATATTGAATTTCTCATTACGCAAGTCTTTGCTTGTCGGATAAATTTCAATTCCTTTATCAATTAAAGCAATAGCTTTATCTTCCTCTTTAGCAGCTTTATAAATCTGTGCCAAACCATAAATGATTGCCACATCTTTACCTCCAATATTCATGTATTTCTCATACGCAGAACGTGCTTCAGCATCTTTTTGACATAATTGAGCCACAACACCTGTATACATCGCAGAGATTGTATCTTTAGCAGCTAATTCTGACGCTTTAGACATGTAACGGAATGAAGATGTATAATCTTTTCCTTGGTATTTAATAACCCCCATGTTCATCAAAGCGCCATAAGCTTTCTCGCGTCCGTCCAACAATTTCTCTGCATCTTTTGCAATAGATCCTTTTTTACCTTCTTTGGTATCCAATTTTACCGCCTCAGCAATGTAATCCAATGCCTTAAACGATGCATCTAAATCTGTATTCGCTAATGTTGAATCTGGAAATGATGCCAAATCAAAATAAGCTACCGCACGCTCTAACCATAAACGTGGCTTCGTAGGCGCTTTCTTTACGGCTTCATCTGTCTTTTTAACAGCTTCTACAATACTCTTCTTTTGTGCTTCGACCAAAGCCTTGTCCGCCTGCGCGAACGTTGAGCCTGCAGCCATTGCCACAGTAATCAGGGTTAAAACTACTTTTTTCATAAGTTTAGTTAAATTAAAAAAAAGCCCGTACTCGCATACGGGCCTGTAAAATTATTCTTCAATGACTTCCTCCGCTCCTGCTTCTGCTGAACTCTCCTCCCCTGTTTCTGGCGCTGCTGTATCTTGAACAGCTCCTTCAACGATTTCTACACCCTCCACTAATTCAACTTCTTCCGGCTCCGGCTCTTTCTCAATTTTGGTTACTGATGAAATTTCATCCGACTCATTTTTCAAACGAATCAATTTCACCCCTTGCGTATTACGGCCCATAACACGTAACTCTGCCACACTCGTACGGATCAAAATACCCGCCTTCGTAATGATCATCAAGTCATTGTTGTCATTTACCTCCTTAATCGCAACCAAATTACCCGTCTTCTCCGTGATATTCAAGGCTTTAACTCCTTTTCCTCCCCGGTTTGTCAAACGATAATCTTCTACTTCTGAACGCTTACCAAAGCCTTTCTCCGAAACAACCAATAATTGTTGAACTTCAGGATCCGACACACAAACCATACCGATCACACGCTCATCCGCTACACTTTCGTCAATCCAAATACCTTTTACCCCCGCAGCGGTACGGCCCATTGGACGAACACGTGTCTCTTCAAAACGTACCGAACGACCGGTATTTGTCGCAATAACAATCTGATTATTTCCATTTGTTAATGCGACATCCAATAAACGGTCTCCTTCGCGAATCGTAATCGCATTGATACCGTTTTGCCGTGGACGAGAATACGCTTCTAACGACGTTTTCTTAATCGTACCATCTTCTGTACACATCACAATGAAGTTATTATCAATGTAATCTGGATCTGTAATCGACTTCACATTAATCACGGCGCGAATCGTGTCACCGTTTTCAATGTTCATCATGTTTTGAATTGGTCGGCCTTTCGAGTTTTTCGACCCCTCTGGCACCGCATATACACGTAACCAGAAACACTTACCGCGCTCCGTAAAGAACAACAACCAGTTGTGCATCGTTGCTGAGAACAAATGCTCGGTATAATCATCATCTTTCGTAGCCACCGCACGTGAACCTACTCCACCTCTACTCTGCGCACGATATTCCGTAATTGGTGTACGCTTAATGTATCCTTGTGCAGAAACCGTGATCAACATCTCATCATCCGCGATCATGTCCTCAACAGAGAATTCTTCGTCTGTCATGTTGATTTGCGTACGACGCTCATCTCCATAACGTTGTTTCATTTCTGCTAATTCATCCTTGATAATCTGTAATTGACGTTCTGGTTTTGCCAAAATATCTTCTAAATCATCAATCAATTTCATGATTTCAGCAAATTCATTCATGATCTTCTCACGCTCCATGCCAGTAAGACGCTGTAAACGCATCTCCAAAATAGCCTTCGCCTGAATCTCAGATAAATTAAACTTGCTCATCAATCCCTCCTGCGCCGCATTCGGGTCTTTCGATTCACGGATCAACTTAATTACCGCATCTAAATTATCCAATGCAATAATAAAGCCTTCCAAAATGTGCGCACGCTTACGCGCTTCACGTAAATCATATTTCGTCCGACGAACAATTACCTCATTACGGTGCTCCACAAAGTGATGAATCAAATCTTTCAGATTTAACATCATCGGGCGACCTTTTACCAAAGCCACGTTGTTCACACTAAACGAAGATTGTAATGCCGAATGCTTGTACAAGTTATTCAAGACTACATTCGCAACTGCATCACGCTTCAAATCAAACACGATACGCATTCCTTGACGATCCGACTCATCACGAATCTCAGAAATACCTTCGATACGCTTATCGTTCACCAAGTCAGCACATTGCTTAATCAATGATGCTTTATTCACCATATACGGAATCTCCGATACAATGATTTGTTCTTTTCCCGTTTTGGTCGTATCAAATGTCGCATTTCCTCGCACAACAATACGTCCTCTACCCGTCTCAAATGCATTTTTAATACCCTGAACACCATAAATGGTTCCTCCCGTAGGGAAATCCGGTGCCTTAATGTATTGCATCAACTCAGGAATCGTAATGTCACGGTTATCAATGTAAGCCGTAATTCCATCAACGACCTCTGTCAAGTTGTGTGGCGCCATATTCGTCGCCATACCTACCGCAATACCCGAAGTACCATTCAATAATAGATTGGGAATCTTCGCTGGTAAAACTGTCGGCTCATCTAAGGAATCATCAAAGTTGGGCTGAAAATCAACCGTCTCCTTGTTCAAATCCGAAAGCATCTCATCCGCAATACGCTTCAAACGTGCCTCCGTATAACGCATGGCTGCAGGCGAATCTCCATCGACCGAGCCAAAGTTACCTTGACCATCAACTAATGGATAACGCAATGACCAATCTTGGGCCATACGCACCATCGTGTCATAAACAGATGAATCTCCATGTGGGTGATACTTACCGAGTACCTCCCCGACGATACGTGCCGATTTTTTGTACGATTTGTTGTAACTAACTCCTAACTCCTCCATCCCGTAAAGTACCCTACGATGCACCGGCTTTAAACCGTCACGCACATCTGGCAAGGCACGAGATACAATGACCGACATTGAATAATCAATGTACGCCCCTCTCATTTCATCTTCGATGTTGATTGGGATAATATTCGTGTGTAATGACATAAATAATGATTTGATTCGTTGAACAAACCGCCCGCTAAAATTTCTCTTTTCGAAAAAACAAAGCGGTTTTTCAATAGTTACAAATATCCTTAATTCCGCCTATTTTTCCAAGAAAAAATTCAGTAAATCTGGAGAAAATAAATCATTTGTCGCTACCTATATTTACCTTTGAAAAACAATCAAATTCATCGACTTTGAAAAATACATTTCCCAACCTATTTCTTTGCATTTTCGTTGGCATTTTGAGCCTACTTTTTCAAGAAGTACAAGCGCAAAACATTACCCGGGGACCCTATTTACAAATGGTTTCCTCAAATTCCACCCGCATTCGATTTCGAACGGATGCAGAAACAAAGCCCAGCATTTTGGTAGGCAAATCCCCTACCGCACTTACGCGCACAATTAAACAATCCACCCAAACCAAAGAACACGAACTCATAATCGATTCGCTTACTAGCAATACCCGCTATTATTATAAGATTGTTACTGCTACCAAAAGTGTTGGCGATTCAACCTATTTCTTTCAAACAGCTCCGAACAAAGGCTCTAAAAACAAAATAAGTTTTTGGAGTACGGGGGATATGTATCCAGGCCAACAACAATTAGACGTTTATGAAGGATTTAAAAAGTTTATTGGGAATAAATACACAAACCTTTATATCACGGTAGGTGACAATGTTTACGCAGGCGCCTCTGACACTGATTTTCAGAACAATTTCTTCCAAGTATATCAAAATGGCCCTATTTTAAAACAAAGCGGCTTGTTCCCATCGACCGGAAATCATGATTACGACTTCACTTCTGTCAATCAAGATGACCCTTCCATTGCCTATTTTCAAAACTTTACACTTCCCAAAAATGGGGAATTAAATGGCGTAGCATCCAATCATGAAGCCTATTATTCATTTGACTACGGTAACGTGCATTTTATTTGCCTGGATACCCATGCCTGGGGCGAGGATAAACTAAGACTTTGGGATGGTCCATCTGCCCAGATGACTTGGTTAAAAAAGGATTTGGCAGCTAACCAACAAGATTGGACCGTTGTGTATTTTCACTACCCACCCTACACAAAAGGATCCTATGATTCAGATTCTAACACAGGCTTCAATCTTCCTTTATATAATCTGAGAAATCTTTTAGTACCCATTTTCGACGAATACCACGTTGACCTTGTCTTATCCGGCCATAGCCATATCTTCGAACGAAGTAAGCCCATGAAAGGCCATACAGGAACTTCTGATACATTCGACCCTTTAATTCATACCCCACAAACAAGCTCAGGAAAATACGATGGCAGCGAAAATTCCTGCCCATATTTATTCGATACTAATAAAGCCAGCCAGAACGGAACTTTATATGTGGTGAACGGTGTAGGCGGAGGAACCAAAGCTCCTCAACCCAGCGGCCCGCACAAAGCCATGTATTATTCAAATGCCTCAACGAATGGATCATTCTACGTAGAAATTGAAAATAATCGATTTGATGCCAAATTTTTAGATACGAATGGAGATGTGCTTGATAAATTCACCATTTTCAAAAACCTGAATCTAAAACCCAACACGAATTTAACCTTGGATTACGGAAAATCGGCTGACCTAGTCGCTTCCTGGATTGGGCAATACAATTGGTCAACAAATCAAACAAGTGCAGGAATTACAGTTAATCCCTTAATTAGTAGCGCATTCCAGGTAAGTGACCCACAAAAATGTTTTACCGAAAAATTCAATGTAACCGTAAATGCCCCATTAAGCATGCTTGAATCGCGCGAAATACCTTTTGACCAGCTCTCCATATACAACCTACGAGGGCAGCTAGTGAATGAAATAAATCGCGCAGGGATCGTCAATGCAGAACTAATGGACACCTTACCCAAAGGCGGATACATCCTTCGCTTGGTGTACAAGCAACAAGAAAAAGTGTTGAAAATCCTAAATTAAGATCTAACGGAAGATTCTCGAACCATCAATTGGGTCTTTAGTACTTCAATACGTGGCTCTTCGCCTTCCGTACGCCCTTCAATTTGATCGAGGAGTAATTTCATAGCCAACTTACCTATCTCCTCCAATGGCTGCGCTACGGAAGAAATCGTAGGCGATACGACCGAACAAATGGGTTCATTATTGAAACTCACAATTTTAACCTGTTCAGGCACAGCGATTTTCAATTCTCGCAATCCCACTAAAACCCCTAATGCCAAACGGTCTGATACCACCAAAATACCATCCGGTGGATTCGTGCTCTTCATCAATTGATGCGTCTGCGAAGTCGCGGTATCTTGAAAATAATCCGAATGTATAATCAAGGAATCATCTTCCTGAATTCCTGCTTCTGCTAATGCACGCAAATAACCGAGACGACGTTGATTGCTTACAGAGACGTTTTTAGGACCTGCCAAAAATGCAATACGCTTACATCCATTATCTAAAAGATGCTTAACGGCTTCGTAGGCCGACTGCTCATTATCCACCATCACTTTGGAAGCATGGATTTCATCGCTATCGCGATCGAAGAAAACCAAAGGAATTCCCCGACGTTGCAAACGCGTAATATGGTCTAAATTGACGGTTTCACGTGATAAGGAAATGATAATTCCCTCCACTTGACTTCGAGATAAGTTCTGAATATTGATTAATTCACGCTCAAACGATTCTTGCGTTTGGGTAATCAAAATACTATAACCGGCTTTAATCGCCTCTAATTCAATTGCTTTTACAACGGTAGAGAAAAAATAATAGCCTAAATCAGGCACAATTAATCCAATCGTTTTTGTCTTACTCTTAACTAAACTTGCTGCCAAAACATTGGGCTGATAATCCAATTCTGCCGCCAAATCCAACACCGCCTTTTTTGTATCCGGATGAATATCAGGCAAATCACGTAAGGCACGTGAAACAGTTGCAACCGATACATTCAACTGCTTGGCAATGTCTTTGATCGTAACCTGATGACGCATAGTTTATTAATTTACTCCGAATTTACACGCTTTTTTTGAGATTCTAATTTCCCATGGATTCTATTAACGAAACACTTGACTTTCCACCTAACATCCCCAACGGCGGTTGCTCCTTCCAAATTTGGATCTCATAGTGTGACATGCCGTTAAATGTCTTTTTAATTCGATCAGCAATGCGTTGCGCGACCGTTTCCAACAAATCTACCGGGTCTGCCATCACTTCCTGACAAATCGTATAGATTTGACCGTAATCAAAGGTTTGATCAAGCTTGTCAAACGTCAGGGATTTGGCCTCTTTAGAAACACTAACCGATAACACAAACCAATTCCCCAAGATTCGCTCCTCTGGAAATAAGCCATGGTATGCAAAAAAACGCACATCCTCCAATGCTACCCGATATTCTTGCATAGTCTAATTGATTTCTCCTACCTTACCTCGTGGACCACTTGTCTTCGCATAGGCTTCCAAAACCTTATTCAAAGTTGGCAAACCATCATCCTCTATCGTTGACGCATCCAAATGCTTCCCTTTCTTTACCGCCGGTTTCTTAACTGGCTTTGCTGGTGTAGTCGCAGGCTTTGCCTTTGAAACGCTTTTTTTCACAGGGCTAGCTTTTTTAACTACTAGCTTACTAGGCTCGGGTTTCACCTCCTCAGGCTTCGACCAGGCCTCTACACTCGACAAGGTTTGTCGGGCAAAATTCGCTAATTGTCCCGCAATTTCCGACTGTATACTTTCCAAACGCTTTAACTCCCGCGTTTGCACTTTTACTTCTTGTTCAACTTGACCGATTAATTGTTTACGCTCATTTTCAACTAATAATTTAGCCTTTTGCGCATCTTTTTCCGCTGAGGCCAATAAAGCGTCGGCTTGTTTTTTTGCACCTTCCAATACTTTCGAAGCTTCTTTTTCAACTTTTTCTTGCCAATTTTGTTGGGCTTCTTCTGCCAATTTCATCGCACGAAATAAGGAACTCTCCACTTCACGTAAGCGATTAACCTCTTGTTCTAAAGCTTGCACCTTTTCAGTCAAAATCGCTTGTTGGCGATTCATCTCCTCCTCAAAAAGCGCGACCGATTGTACATAATCGCTCACTTCTTGCACATCATAACCTCTAAAACTTTTCGAAAAAGAAACTTCTGGAATTCGCATATTAAAAAGCATTTAGGCTAAAATTATAAAAAATTGTTAATCGATTTTCCAAACCGAAATATTTTTATCGTCCGACCCGGAAACCAATAAGTCATTAAAACTCATCCATAGCAAGCGATTAATTGAGTTCTTGTGCCCACCATAGCGCGCAAAATCCAATACCTTCAATAACTTCAAACTTCCAGCCTCCCATATTTTAATGGTCTTATCCATACTTCCTGTCGCCAAATATTGCCCACTAGGACTTAAGACAACCGAATTGATGGAATAAATGTGCGCAGGAACTCCTTCTCCAATAACCTCCCCTTTCATGTCCCATTTTCGAATATGCGCATCACGCCCAACGCTGATTAAACTATCCTCATGTTGTATGATGGAAAATACACTGTTTGAATGCGCCAACCACGCATTTTCGAGCGAAAAATCCGGTTTAAAAACCCGTATATATCCATCACTCGACCCGATTGCCATGTTCCCTCCTGGGATTTTGCAAAAACAACGCACATTATCCTCACCGGATTTAATACGTTTTTTTACGGCTTGAGCCGCTTGATCAATCACCGTAATGAGACCATCTTGATGGCCGACCCAAACATTTCCATCCATTATTTCAATCGAATAAATCGCTAATTGCGGCAATTGAATCGAAAAAACACGTGTTTGATCGGAAACCAAGATTCCATGCACGCCTTCGAAATTTTGGCCAACCCACAAGATTCCGGAGTTTTCATCATAAGCCATCGCATAAATAGAACCACTGATTTGCGCGACAACTTTTCCTAGATCAGGCTTTTGTAAATTCCATTGAACCACCCAACCATCCGAACCTGCTGAGAAAAACAAATGCGATTCAGGGCCTTTTGAGAGCGCATAAACGGCACCACGATGCCCAGCAAATGTATCAATCCGGTCTATTTTCAATGTTGACATAAATTATAATTACAAAATTGGTAATTTTACCAGCAATTCAACCCTTATGCCCGAAATTTCATCACAGCTTTCGAACCCTAGCCATGACACCTATGTCAAACTTTGGAAAATTGAAGAAGCTGCCGATTTCTTTCAAAAATTCCCTGCATCTTGGGCAATGCCCTCAATTAACGTAGCACAGAAAAGCCTCGAATCGCTCGCTGCGCGTTATTGCCTGTGGGAATTAATGAAATCGTTGGATTTAGCAACCTTAGTATTAAATCAGGATTACAGACAACGACCATTTTTAAACCATCCCATTTGGCATATTTCGATCAGTCACTCCTACCCTTACGCTGCAGCATGTATCAGTAAAAAGCCGTTTACAGGTATTGATCTCGAAAAAAATGATCGGAATGTGCAAAAAATAGCCCCTCGCTTTCTGAATCCTACGGAATTGGAGCTGTTAAAAGAAGATGCGCTGAAGCTTACATTGGCGTGGTCGGCAAAAGAATCCATTTATAAAGCTTGGAAACAGCCAGGCTTATCCTTCCAAAAAGCCATCGGATTACAATTTAACAGCGATCTATTGAGCGCGCAGGTAAACCAAGAAGATTCGTTTAAGGTCGCTTATGAACTCTTTGATGATTTCGTAATCACCTTGGTCAATCACTAATCCAAGGAATCAATCATATCCGTCAGCTCATCTTTATGCGAATCATCTCCCGCTTTTTCATAAGCCATGATGAGGTTTCGCAGGACCCGACGAATAATTTCCAAATTTGTGCAAGGTTGAAAATACACATCGTTTGGCGTTAAATTTAATTGAGCCAAATAATTATCGATATCAACCTTATTAAAAATCAAACCCTTGTTGAAGACATTGATGTAACATTGCACTTCATCCTTCTTATAGGTCAAAACAAATAAATTAGGCAAATTAACTCCATATACAGGAAGTCCTAATTTTTGAGCAATCCACATGTAAATTACACAAAGACTGATCGGATTACCCTTTTTCGTTTCCAAAACGACATTTAAAAAGGAATTATTGGCAGCATGAAAATTCTTCGTATTTGCCCCAAATTTCAATTGGTCAAACAACACGCCATTAATCACCTTCAATTGATCCATCGGATGCAAATTCTCGCGAATCTGAGGCCAAACCTCGAAATACAATTGATCCATATCCGCTTTCAATTGCGCAAATGAATATTCCGGAAAACGGTAGGTAGCGACAATCCACATGCCTTCCAATAAATCCATACCCCCACTCTCCTTCCACTGCAACAATCGCTGTTTCGTGGAATCGAGTTGGAAATCATGAATCATATTCTCCAACTTACTCTGAACCAAAGGATTAAGACTCAAATTCTCCCATTCATTTTCTAAAATCGGAATGATTTGAGGGCCCAAAGAACGCATTTTGGCTTCAACCATATCAACGACCTCCTGATCGGAATCGTCTAGTAATTGAATCATAGCTTTGATTGCGGGTTCTTCCATGGATACATTTTGATGCACAAAAATAGCTAATTTATTGCGTGTGTCAAATGCTCTAAACATTATTCCCATATTCCCTTTTTTAAGCTGAAAAATGGGACTAAATTTGTGGTTGCATCAATGCGAAAAGGCTTATCATGAATATTTTAATAACGGGAGGAGCAGGTTTTATTGGGTCACATACCTATGTTGCCCTCAAAGAACATGGCTTTAGACCGATTATTGTCGATAATTTTTCGAATTCATCTGATTCAGTCATTCGCCAACTGGCCGAAATATGCCAAGAACCGGTAGAATTTGTTCAAGGGGATATCAACCTTCATGCGACCTTAGACACGGTTTTCACTCATTATAACATTGAGGGAGTCATTCATTTCGCTGCAGCGAAGGCAGTAGGAGAATCTGTTGAAAATCCCTTGAAATACTACCGCAATAATGTTGGGGCTACTATCTTGTTATTAGAAAAGATGCAGGAATATGGTGTCAAAAACTTAGTTTTCTCTTCTTCTTGCACGGTTTACGGCCAACCTGAAACACTACCGGTGACAGAAAACTCGCCGGTTATGAAGGCTTTATCGCCCTATGGAAATACCAAACAAATTTGCGAGGAAATCATTGAAGAAAGCACGCGAGCAAGCCAGCAATTGAAGTCGATCTCTTTACGCTATTTCAACCCCATTGGGGCACATAAAAGCGCTAAAATCGGAGAATTACCGCTAGGACCACCCGCAAATTTAATCCCATATTTAACCCAATCGGTCGCAGGATTACGCGGACCCTTGCAAATTTGGGGAACAGATTATCCTACACCTGATGGAACTGCCATTCGCGATTATATTCATGTATGCGATTTGGCAGATGCTCATGTCAAAGCTTTGGCATACTTAATCAAGCAAAATCAAACACCATTCTACGACTACTTCAACATCGGTTCCGGAGAAGGCAGTTCTGTTTTGCAAGTCATTCAAGCCTTTGAAAAGGCCACAGGTAAAAAAGTCAATTATGAAATCTGCGAAAGACGAGCTGGCGACATAACGTCCGTTTATGCTTCCACGGATAAATCAAATAAAATATTAGATTGGAAAGCCAAAAGAAGCCTAGAAGAGTCATTAAAAGACGCTTGGGCATGGCAAGAAGCAATTTTATAAGTATATGAAAAAACTCGTTATTACCGGCGGTGCTGGATTTATTGGTTCACATGTTGTTCGATTATTCGTCAACAAATACCCTGAATACCAAATTTACAACTTAGATGCATTGACCTATGCGGGTAATTTGGCCAACAATGAAGATGTTGCGGATAAGCCCAATTATCATTTCATCAAAGCCGATATCACCGATGCGGAACATATAGATGCATTATTTGCAGAACATCAATTCGATGGCGTTTTGCATTTAGCTGCCGAATCACACGTAGATCGCTCGATTTCAGATCCTTTGGCATTTGTAAAAACGAATGTTATCGGAACGGTCAACTTATTACAAGCTGCCAAAAAGCATTGGGCTGGGAAATTTGAAGGTAAAAAATTCTACCACATCTCTACAGATGAGGTATATGGAGAATTGCACAATCCGGAAGAGTTCTTCTTAGAAACGACTCCTTATGATCCAAGATCACCTTATTCAGCTTCTAAAGCTTCTTCAGATCACTTTGTACGTGCTTTTCATGAGACATATGGTTTGCCTACGGTGATCACAAATTGCTCAAACAATTACGGGCCAAATCACTTTCCTGAAAAATTAATTCCCTTGATGATTCACAACATCATCAACAATAAACCACTTCCGGTCTACGGAAAAGGCGAAAATGTGCGGGATTGGTTATACGTCATCGACCATGCTCGTGCGATTGATACCGTTTTCCACGATGGGAAAATCGGCGAGACCTACAACATCGGTGGTTTCAACGAATGGAAAAACATCGACTTGGTACACTTATTGTGCAAGATTATGGATGAAAAATTAGGCCGCGCAGCTGGTACATCCGTTCAATTAATTACTTATGTAACGGATCGTGCAGGACACGATTTGCGCTATGCAATCGATGCCAATAAAATCATGAAAGAATTGGGCTGGAAACCAAGCCTTCAATTTGCCGAGGGACTAGAGAAGACAGTCGACTGGTATTTATCAAATGAAAAGTGGCTAAATGATGTCACATCAGGCGATTACCAGAAATATTATACAAACATGTATCAAGGAAGATAAGATGAAAGGAATCATTTTAGCCGGAGGATCTGGCACCCGTTTACACCCATTAACACTCGCTGTAAGCAAGCAATTAATGCCTGTTTATGACAAACCGATGATCTATTATCCCCTATCCATCTTGATGCTATCTGGGATACGTGAGATCTTGATTATCTCAACCCCACATGACCTCCCCCATTTCGAGAAATTGTTAGGCGATGGTTCAAGCATTGGATGTAAATTCGAATATGCCGTTCAACCGGAACCGAATGGTTTGGCACAAGCATTTGTCATTGGAGAAAAGTTCATTGGAAAAGAAAAAGTGGCTTTGGTCTTAGGAGATAACATCTTCTATGGTTCTGGACTGAGTAAATTGTTGCAGGCCAACAATGATCCTGACGGTGGTGTGGTTTATGCCTATTCGGTTAATGACCCTGAACGCTATGGTGTTGTGGAATTTGATGACAACAATAAAGTGATTTCGATCGAAGAGAAACCTGAAAATCCGAAATCCAATTATGCGGTTCCAGGACTTTATTTCTACGACAATGATGTAGTTGAAATTGCCAAAAATATCGCTCCTTCTCCTCGTGGTGAATACGAAATCACGGATGTCAACAAAGAATATTTGAAACGCGGAAAATTATCTGTAGGTATCCTAAACCGTGGAACAGCTTGGCTGGATACGGGCACATTTGCCTCTTTGATGCAAGCGGGCCAATTCGTTCAGGTAATCGAGGAGCGTCAAGGTATGAAAATTGGCTGTATAGAGGAAGTTGCCTATCGCATGGGCTATATCAATGCTGAACAATTAGAAACTATCGCGAAGCCTTTGGTTAAAAGCGGATACGGACAATACTTATTAAATCTTTTACGCTAAGAGGTAGCCGGCCAATAATGCGGCTGAAAACAAGGCAATAGCTGGGAATTTCCCCGATTGCGCTAATAGAAAAGAACCCAATACAACGGCGATGGCAACCCCATCGCCGTTGACGATTAAAGGCGACATAAAGGTATAAACAGCAACGATCGTCAACCCAACCGACGAGGCCTGAATACCCGCCAAAGAAGCCCGAATAAAGCGATACTGCTTCAGTTGGCCCCAAATCCGATACACAAAAAAGATCAAGAACGTTCCGGGTAAAAACACACCCAGTGCACCAATCGCACTACCCGTCAACTCGCCTAAAAATCCATAATCACGCATCAACAATACGCCTAAATAAGAGGTCAAGGCGAATACTGGTCCTGGAAGGGATTGTGAAAGTGCCATCCCAGTCAAAAAATCATCCGAGCGAATCAAGCCTTTAAATTCAACAAACTCGGTATAGAGCACTGGAGCCAAAACTTGTCCTCCCCCAAAAACGATACTTCCATTCCGGTAGAAATTTTCGAACATGCGAATTGGATAATAATCCGTCACATGCCCCAAAATGGCTAATCCAAATAAGAATCCCCAATACAAATTGAAATTAGCCCAGGGAATAATCATCTTGTGTTTATTCTGTCGGGGAAATTCCTTAAAATTCAGCGAAGAGATTCCTCCGCCCAAGACTAGAACAAGCGGAAAGATATAAGGACTTTGAAATGCAATCCCCAGAGCTAAGGTTAATAAGAATATAAAGACGTACATCGGGCTTCGAATCACCTTCTGAGCCATCATCCAGCCCGCTTGCAAGATCAGACCAATTCCAACAGGCAAAACAAATTGGAGCACTGCTCGATTAGTCAAATAGGTCATCCCGTATGCCGCTGCCGTCATAATGAAAACGGCAGGCGTAATCCACACAATGAGGGTTAAATAAGCTAAACTTGCCCCACCCCGCTTTAATCCGATGGCCGTAATCATTTGCGTGGATGTGGGTCCGGGTAATACGGAACAGAGTGCCTGAATTTCAAACAATTCTTCTTCCGACAAATAAGCTTTTTGATGAACTAAACGTTTCAAAAAAAGGGCCCAGTGTACCTGTGGCCCTCCAAATGATGTTGCAGCCAAGATCAATACATCCCATAAAAAATTCAGATGCTTTGGCTGTTTCAATTTATTTTTTCTTTAATCCTAATTCGATTAATCGCTCATTCAAAAACTCGCCTGCCGACATATCCGTATATAATTTCGGATATTCTGTCGAAACACAAGAAGGCAAACAACTCAAATCCATTTCAGAGCGTGGATGCATGAAAAAGGGAATGGAATAACGCGATGTTCCCATTTTTTCACGTGGTGGATTGACCACGCGGTGAATCGTTGATTTTAGTTTGTGGTTGGTCAAGCGATCCAACATATCACCCACATTCACCACAACCTGATCTGGCAAGGCAGTAATCGGAATCCATTTTCCGTCCATACGCAAAACTTCCAATCCCTCAGCTGAGGCACCCATCAACAAGGTAATCAAGTTGATATCCCCATGCGCTGCCGCACGAACAGCACCTTCCGGCAAACTATCTGGATCCGCAATTGGGAAATAATGAATGGCACGTAAAATAGAGTTTCCATTTTTCACGCGGGACTCAAAATAATCCTCAGGTAATTCTAAATAAAGAGCAATTGCGGCTAATAAAGCCTTTCCTGCCGCTTCTAAGGTTTGAAATGCTTTAACTGTATTCATCCCAAATTCCGGATATTCGGCAGGAAACACATTCGCGGGATATTCATCCCAAACGGAATCTCCATCCGCTTTATGCGGTTGGCCCACATGGTAAAATTCCTTCAAATCAGGCACTTTGAAGCCTTTGGCAGTCTCTTTTCCTTTACCTACATAACCTCTTTGACCCGCAATACCTGGAATCTCATAGGCTTGTTTTAAAGCGTCTGGAGACTGAAAAAAGGTTTCAACTCCTTGGTATAAAGCTTTTGTAAAGTCATCAGATAAACCATGGCCTTTGATGGCAACAAAGCCAATCGTATTAAATGCAGCACCTAAATCTTGAACAAATTTTTGCTTGCGCACAGGGTCTCCCGACTGAAAATCAGCCAAATCCAAGGAAGGGATTTCGTCTAGTAACATATAATTATTTAATAAATTGTTGGGACACAAAATCCCAGTTAACAACATTCCAAAACGCATTGATGTAATCAGCACGTTTATTTTGATACTTTAAATAGTAAGCATGTTCCCAAACATCCAAAGCCAAAATAGGCTTCCCTTTCACCTCTGCGACATCCATTAACGGATTATCTTGGTTGGGAGTAGATGAAATAACCAATTTACCATCCTTCACGAGTAACCAAGCCCAACCCGAACCAAAACGCGACGTTGCCGCCTTGCCAAATTCTGCTTTTAAATTTTCTAATGAACCAAAGTCCTTTTGAATTTGGGCCAATAATTCTGCACTTGGTTGTTTTCCTGTTGCAGGAGCTAATAATTGCCAGAAAAAACTATGGTTCCAATGTCCACCCCCATTGTTGCGAACAGCTACAGGCTGTGTAGAAACGGTAGCTAAAAGCTCTTCCAATGATTTCGTAGAAGCACCTACAGCCTTGTTTAAATTATCCACATAAGCTTTATGATGGCGATCGTGGTGAATTTCCATCGTCAACTTATCAATATGCGGCTCCAAGGCATCAAAAGCATAAGGCAATGCTGGCAAGGTAAATGGAGCATTTTCCATTACCTGGCGAGAACGAAAACTTGATAAAAGCGCTCCGGCTCCCATCAATTGTAAAAATGTATTGCGTTTCATTTTGAATATTTTGGTTATTCGTAAATCACCCGACCTACGATACTCCTACCTAAAGTAATCTCATCTGTGTACTCTAAATCCCCTCCAATCGGGATACCGCGTGCAATGGTGGATATTTTAATCGAATATTCCGCCAATTTCTTCGTTAAATAAAAAGCTGTCGTATCCCCTTCCATCGTAGGACTCAAACCTAAAATCACTTCATCAAACTCGCCTGAAGCAATCCGTTGGATCAAGGAATCAATGTGTAGGTCACTTGGCGAAACACCTGCCAAAGGCGAAATAATGCCTCCCAGCACATGGTATAAGCCTGTGTATTGTCCCGTATTTTCAATGGCCATCACATCACGCAAATCCTCCACCACACATAAAATCTTCTCATCTCGCTTTGTACTGGCACAAATCCCACATAAATCCCCATCGGAAATCATGTGACATTTAGGACAAAACTTCGTTTCCGTACGCAACTGAACCAAGGCATGTGCTAATTGCAAGGATTGCGATTCTGGGCGTTTTAATAAATGTAAAGCTAAACGCAAAGCAGATTTCTTCCCGATACCCGGCAATTTGGAAATCTCTTCCACCGCCTGTTCTATAATCCGAGAAGGGTACGTATGCATCATAGGTTAAATATCAACAGATTCAATTTCAGCCGAAATACCTCTTCGGCATATTTCATTGCGCATGCTTAGCAAATCCTCATAAAGTCCCGACTTCACGCCACATTTACCCCGAAAATGGATCATTAAGGTACATTGCTCGGCTTGTTCGGCGGTATGTTCACACACCTCGATCAAGGTAATAATCACATATTCAAAGGAATTAACATCATCATTGTAGACCACTAATTGATGACCGAATGAGGTAGCCTCTTCCAATAAGACCTCAACATCCGTTTGTTCTTGCGCTTGTTCTGCAAAAGAAAAACCGTTCATCAAATCAATATCTTGGGAGAAATCCATATTTTTGAAAGAATTAATTCACCTCATACAAATCTACTAAAAATCCGTTAAACCTCTATGTCTGTACAATTAGCCGGTGGAATTCTAGCCATCTATTTTGGACTTCTACTCGTCATCTCATACATCACGTCGCGTGGAGCGGATACCAACGACTTTTTCACGGCAAATCGGCAATCTCCTTGGTGGCTCGTAGCCTTCGGGATGATTGGAACTTCTATTTCAGGTCTTACCTTTATTTCGGTGCCTGGCGCGGTGGGAAAAACATATTTCACCTATTACCAAGTCATATTAGGCCATTCCTTGGGCTATTTAACCATTGCATTGGTATTGATGCCGCTGTATTACCGGCTCAACCTCATTTCCATTTATGGTTATTTGGAGAAACGCTTTGGATTTTGGGCCTATAAAACCGGCTCTGCATTTTTCTTATTATCTCGCACCATTGGCTCGGCTGCGCGCTTGTATTTAGCGGTAAATGTACTTCAAATCGCCATTTTCGAGCCGATTGGCGTTCCATTTGTCTTAACTGTTTTTATATCCATTGCGCTTATTTGGTTGTATACACATCGCGGAGGCGTAAAAACGATTATTTGGACGGACACTTTGCAGACTTTGTTTTTGTTGGTGGCGCTATTCATTACGATTGTATTGGTAGGCCAACAAATGCACATGGGCATTGGAGAGATGATTCAAACCATCCAAAAAAGCCCTTATTCACACATGTTTGAATGGGATTGGAAGAACCCACATTTCTTTGGAAAAGACTTCTTGGCTGGAGTATTTATCGCTATTGTGATGACAGGCTTGGATCAGGATTTAATGCAAAAGAATTTAACCTGTAAATCCATTGGTGAGGCGCAGAAAAACATGTTCTGGTTCTACTGGGTACTCTTGTTTATCAATCTCCTATTCTTGGCTTTAGGTGCTTTATTGTACATCTATGCACAAGCAAATCAGATTGCGATTCCTACTAAAACTGACGAATTATATCCATTACTGGCCTTAGGAGGCAACTTTGGTACCTTAGCGGCCGTGACCTTTTTATTGGGCATCATTGCGGCATCCTATGCGAGTTCGGATTCAGCGTTAACGGCACTAACAACGTCATTTTGCATCGATTTCTTACGGATTGAGAAATTTCAAGAGGCCAAACGCGAAAAGATTAAACACCGCGTTCACATTGGATTTTCAATCTTATTTTTCATCGTGATTGGGCTATTCCATGTGTTTAATAATCAGGAATTGATCGGGGCAGTATTCAATTTGGCGGGCTATACCTATGGACCTTTGTTGGGCCTCTTTGCCTTTGGATTATTCACCAAAACAGCCATTAAAGATCGCTATGTTCCTTTTGTCTGTGTAGCATCCCCCATCATCACATTTGTACTGGAAACACAATCGCAGGCGTTGTTTGGCGGATTTGGCTTTGCCAAACTGATACTCAATGGAGCGATTTGCTATTTATTATTGTGGAGTATTCGCGAGAAGGCTAAAATTTAATCGCATTCCGAATTGCGAAATAAACGACATTCTTGCCGGGACCTGAATCTTTCAAATAGGTTCCGGCTTGACAAAATCCCAATTCAGCCTGAAAGAAATAATGTTTCGTAGGAACATAATTAACTTCCAGCGCATAGATGTCGCAAATACCTAATTTAGACGAAACTGCTTGAGCTTCCAAAGGCCGCAAAGGCGACATATTCGGGGTGAAAATTCCATCCGCTGTACTCGCACGCGTTACCAAAGATGCTCTTGCTGTGGCCAACCATTTTGTACCCGCTTGATAACGAAGATAGGGGCTTAAGTTCAAGGTATTCGTGATATTCAAAGCAACCGTTTGACCGAAGGGTGGTCGGGCGAATAAGGTATTAAATGTATTTAACTGTCCGTCCGTCGCCGACTCATCTCCGGGAACATAATTACCGCTAAAACCAATGAAGCTGTGTTTCAAAGCTTCTACATTAAAATCCCATACAAACATCCATGCGGAAATTTCGAGTGCATTAAACTGCCCCCATTGGTGAGCAATTTCCACGTCATAGTTCAACGAACGAAGTGGGGAATAAAACCGAATTCCGGCCGTATGACGCTGCTCTAATCCCTTTTTGAATACATATTCCCGCTGGGTACTTTCCAAAAAGAAATAATAGGCATCCATATTTAATTTCCGCTTTTTATCCGTTTTTACCGCATATATCCCGCCAAAATCTTCAGACATGAGCCCATCGTCAAATACACCAGGGTTCATTTTGACCGGTTTTACATAAAAAGCATATAATCGATAACCGGGATATTTCCCTTCCGCCGTTACACCTAAAAAACTTTGACGGGTATTAGGCCCCTCCTTCGTCGCCACAAAGCGCTCTTGGCCGAACATCATTTCTTGTCGGCCAGCCCGCAACAACCAATGCTTATTTACATTTGCCTCCAAAAACCATTGATGTACGGCCAATTGGTTTTCGTCCAATTGCGAAGTGATCGGATTGGGATTCAGCGATCTTGTTGTGTTATTCAATTGAACAAAAAGACGCAAGGCATTTCGATAATGTAAATCGCCATGCAGCATCATGCGGTGCATCCATTGATGCGGGCTGGCTTCTGTAAAGGAAGCGGGGAATTGCCCAAAATTGGCATTCGTATAATTCTGGTATTGTTCTCGCCACTCGCCGCCTACACTGAGATTTAGGTCTTTTGCCATAGGCATAAACTTCAATCGTTCGTCCCAAGACTTGGCGGAGCTATCTGTTTTTAAATAGGAGAAATCATCTTCAAAGCGAAGTCGGGCAATGTGCTGGGCATCAGCACAAAAAAATGTTAAAATAAAAAAGCTAAATAAAAGAATCCGACCGTACAAAATTCAAGAATTGAATGAATCACTAAAGGTACCGACAAAAGCCCTAAAATAAAAAAGAGCTTAAGTGGCTCTATCCTGCTTAATGAATATAAGTAACTGATAATCAGAATTATCATATAATATTCACCTAGAATAATCAGATATATTTGATAAATGCCGAATCATTAAGCTCATGACCTATTTTGGTCCAAATTTCCAAAATGGTACAAGAGCCACACTTATCAGGATAGAAATTCAACATTATTAATCTAAATTGATGAAAACTCTGTGTTCTACTTGAAAAGATTATTATTACTCCTAATTTGGATACTATTTGTATCGAATTTCCTATTTGCGTGGGCAGTCTGGCATATTATGGCCGGTGGCCAACGAATCGAAAAAAGCACGGCTGATATAATCATTAAAATAGCCAAAGTTCCGAGCGTTTTTTTCCACGAATTAATTGTGTATACCGGCTTGGGGCCTTCACAATTGGCAATCCCCAATCAAATAGATCAATATCGGACCAAAAATATGTCTGGATATTTACTTATTTCAACGCTAAGCTCAGAAAACCAGTTGGCAGAGATTCAACTTTTGGATCTAGAAAAAAAGAAGGTTGTACAACGCTGGCAACCCAATTTTGATGACCTTGAGTTAAAAAATATCTCCAAGTTCAACCTTCGTATGACTCACCCACTTTTATTAAAAAAGGATTTGATCACCATTGCGGATGGAATTTTATATCGATTCGACAAAAACTCAATGGTAAAATGGAAAAATGATGGAAATTTTCATCACTCCATTGAATTAGATGCGGAGAATTCCATTTGGGTTTGCGGTACTATTAATCGAGCCGTGAATGGACATTCTATTCATTCAACTATTTGGGATGATGGAATTTTCAAACTAAATCCTGATAATGGCAAAACCATTTTCAAAAAGTCCATTTACGATATACTTATCGAAAACAATTACCAATACATCCTATTCAACACAGGCCCAAATACGCAGGACCTTATTCATGTCAATGATATTCAACCCGCTTTCAAAACGACTAAATATTGGCAAAAAGGCGATTTGTTGATTAGTATGCGAAACCGTAGTTCCGTGTTTTTATATCGGCCATCTACCAACAAAATTATTTGGTTCAAAACGGGTCCTTGGAATTTCCAACATGATTGTGATTTCTTGAATGATACGGAAATCGGCGTTTTTGGTAATGATGTGACAGATTTTAATGGCAAATCCTATTTAATACATGGGCACAACAATCAATATGTTTACAATTTCAAGTCGGGCAAGGTAAGCACACCTTATACCCAAATGTTTAAGTACGGAAAGATCAAAACATTGACAGAAGGCCGCTCTCGCATTTTACCTGATGGGCAGCTATTTGTCGAGGAAACCAATTTTGGTCGCATCCTCTTTGGAGATTCCAAGGGGGTCAAAGGAACTTATGTAAATCGTATAAATGATGATTACATAGGGATGTTAGGCTGGAGCCGTTATTACACAAAGGAAGAATATAAACTCTCAACTCAATAATAATGTCAATTTACTTGTATATAGGTCCGGGAATGGGCGGAGGGCTTTTTGCTGCCGTATTGGGAATTATTATTTCGCTGATCATGTCCTTGTTTGCTATCCTTTGGTATCCCTTTAAGAAGCTTTATCGAAAATTCAGAAAAAAAGAAGAGGAGGTATAACACATGATTTATTGTATCGCTGGCTTGATTGGATTTGTGTCGAGCATAATCTTCTTGCGGCTAGATTTTATGCCCAAATTGAAAACTATTTTGCATTTGAATCATGCTATGCTCACCTTAATTCAATCGGACAGTTCAGATGATATCAAACAGCAAGGGATACTCATGCATTCTCGGAATCTCTTCAAGACTTCCATTATCCTATTTATTATCACCTTCGTGACTTTGGTGCCATTCGGGTTCTTTGGTTGGATCTTTTGGAATGAAATTCAATTGATGAATATTATGCTGCTTTCGAGCGTTATTAATCTTATTGGATTTCTCGTTGGGCTACTCCTTTTTCATCACAAATATGAAAAATAATTACTCGCTTTTTGAGCAGTACTTGCACCGGCTCAGCGTGGGAAATCCCATGTTTAACGAGATAAGCTTTGACTTAGAAAAAAGCCTATTTCTAGCCAAATCTTCTTCCATTAACCCTCGGACCATTTTCATATCGGGATTAGCTCGTTCAGGCACAACTGCTTTACTCAATCATTTAGTCAATTTGAGAATAGGACATTCCCTGTCCTATCAATATCTCCCCTTTCTTTTTATGCCCAATGTAGCAACGAATATGCGAGGAAATAAAAAGGTATCAGAACCCCAAGAGCGCGCCCACGGAGATAATATTTTAATCAATGAAGAAAGCCCGGAGGCGATTGATGAAATTTTCTGGAAAAATCAAATAGGTGAAAAATACATACTTGATAAGCAAATGGCCCTACATGAGCCAAGCAAATCCGACCTGAGGGAATACAAAAACTTCATTCAACTGCATTTATTTAAGGCGAAGCAAAGCACCTATTTGACCAAGAACAACAATACAATTCTGCGCCTGCATGGGTTCATGAACCAAACTATCTTGGATACGCATTTTCTATTTGCCATCCGTGAGCCTTTTGCGCATGCCTCTTCCTTATTGAAACAACATGTCCGATTTCTAGACATGCATCAAAAAGATGCATTTAGTCGGACCTATTTTGACAGCTTAGGACATCATGAATTTGGTATGCATCTCAAATCATTCGATTTAAAAGATGAGGCCTTAAATACCGAATTAAACTGCCTAAACCCATTGCACTTGGAGTATTGGTTGGTCACATGGCTGAACTACTACCAATATTTAATGGCCCACTTCTCCCCCGATTGGATTTTGGTCGATTTCAACGATCTCTGTGGGCGACCCAATGAAGTCATGACACAAATAGCCAAAATGTGGGACTTTGAAGTCCAACCAGTGAATATATCGGCCTATCAAGCCCCGATTTATCAGAGCAACGAAGAAGTTTTTTCTGAGAGTTTATTGATCAGATGCCAACAACTTTATCAAAAACTAAAATCCTTATGTTTAGCAATCCCTTCGAAAGAATAAAGAATAAGGTCAACTACGCGGTATTTAAGACGATTAGCTATCGGGTCATCTCGTCTACATTGACATTTATTTTCGTCTATATAAACACAGGGCAAATGGCTATGGGCTTTACCTTGAGCCTTTTTGAATTCTTCTTTAAACCATTTTTGTATTTCTTTCATGAAATTATCTGGATCAATGTGGAAGCAGGTATCCGACGAAAAACGAAGAGCCAGGTAATTCATCACCTGAATGAGGAAATGATGCCAATTAGCAAGGAAGAAAAAGAGCGAGCATTTAATCAGAAAGGCATCAATATTTGGTTTAGTGGGCTTTCGGGATCGGGAAAGTCGACACTTTCTAAAATGTTAGAGAAACATCTATTCGACATGGGATACAAAACTGTGCTCTTGGATGGAGATAATACTCGAATGCATTTAAACCGTGATTTAGGATTTTCACTCGAAGACCGCATGGAGAATATTCGTCGGATTGCTGAGCTAAGTAAATTACTCAATGACGCAGGATTAATTACCTTAACTTGTTTCATTTCGCCTACTGAGGAAATCCGTGATTTGGCAGAGTCAATCATTGGTCCATCAAACTTTTATTTAGTTTACACAAATAGCAGCGTGGAAACATGTATTCAACGAGATCCCAAAGGATTATACAAGAAAGCCATTGAAAATAAAATCCCTGATTTCACGGGAATAAGCAGTCCCTTTGAAGTACCAAAGAATTATTTCATTGAAATTTCAACGGAATTATTCGTAGAAGAATCTTTTGAGCGGCTGTTGGAGGCCATATTACCTGAAATTAAACCTGAAAAAAAATTTATTTCATAATCGGAATTACAGGCCAACTTTTGTCCCCAAAAAGTAAATTTCATGAAAATTAGGAATACATACAGTTTTAAGCCTAGAAAAATAAAGAAGGTTCCATTTTGCTTATAGTAAAAATAGATTCAATTAATACTTCACTCTTCCCTCACTAATTAATTCTGGCAGGTGATCCATATCATGCAAAATTGTCATATCTGAAAACTGAGGCAAAAACTTTAGTAAACTTAAGTAGATCTGATGTTGCTTAAATTTAGCTTGAAATTCAGATTTCAACTTTTCTTCATCTTGACATTTATAAAAATCCCAATTTGTACCATCGGAAAAAAAAGGTAACACAAACCAATGAAATATATTTTTTGAATTGGGCGAAGGCAACTTATACAAACCTTGCGTTAGGGCAATATTGTGTTTTATCTTATGAACAATCAATGTATCTAAATCACCAGAATACTCGATATGGTCAATTATTCCTTTTGAATTAACACGATAAGCAAATAACCCAAAATTGCTTTTACAACAAACACCTTCTGGTATTGGAACATTTTTGACTAAGTCGTTTTCTAGTAAAACGTAACAATGTACTTTATTTTCAGGGTCTTGCTTTCCTTTATAATAGAAAGGATCTGTTATGTTTTTCGACTTGAAAGCAGACAAAACTTCTTTATTAAAGGCATTAGTATTTTGACCAATCGAATCATAATTCGACAATAGATAATAAACTACTATTAGCAGTATTTTAATTACAGTACGTTCCATTTTTTCGATTTTTATAATTTTGTTCTATTTCATTCATTTTATTTCTAACATCTTGATTCATTTCAGCACTATCATTCTTATATAGATTAGTCTTTTTTAAACCTGCAAAGACCAAAGATTTTGCTGAAAAATCATTTAAATCAGTGAATTGACGCCTTAATGAATTCATGGTAATTTGTAAATATTGGCCCGCCATTTTTTCATGATCCAAACTTCCTTTTTCATTAAACAAATAAGTAAGCTGAGCATGAAGTAATTCATGATAAATTACAGAAACAATTACCTCTTTAGAATAATTAGGCAAGAAATTTGTATTTAGAGTAATAAAATATGTATCATTTTTAATGCGTGAAAATTGGCCTAAATCACGTGTTTCGTCATTATTTTCAGGCAAATTAGCTTCATTAAAAACAATCTTAATATTCGTTTTCTCACCAAAATTCTGTAACAACTGCGACATCTGATTCAAAATATCTGTATTGTGCAATACCATATCTAAGGTAGCTTTTAAACAAGGATTTTTAACGCCTTGAGTCGATACCATGGGAACAGGTCCCGATAATTGTGCCATCATCAAGTCGGCAGAAGTACCACCGCCACCCCCACTCACTACATCGGAAGGTTGAAGATCCACATAGCCAAAGTTCTGCATGCGTGCTGTGGGAATGAGAAAATAGGCTCCACCACCCAGCCTTGGCGAATAGCAGAAAACTTCTTCTAACATTTCAGCTTCCAGATTTTTCAAATGATTAGTATTTAACTGCCCAAAACCTTTCTTGTATTGAGTTGTATTGGAGAGCGATAAATCTTGATACATGTTTTCAATGTCTTTCGTTTGTACTGATTGATAACAAGCAGCTAATATCAAGCCGCACAAGACAAAGCAGGCAAATTTGCTTATCCACTTCATAATTCATTAGGGTTAGGTTATTCGAAATCAGACATTTACATCTAATTCGATGGCCTAAACCTAAAGACAAAAAATAACTTGAGCTATTCCAAAATCGAATATCAGAACGAGGTTTCACGAAAACACCTCAGAAGCGAAGAAAAGGCAGAAAAGAAAGAATTAATGCAATAAAATTATCAGTTTACTGATAAAATGGAATGGCTTGAAAACAAAAAAACCACTCGCCTGAGTGGTTTTTTGCCTACCGAAGTAGTCCGTACGGGAATCGAACCCGTGTTTCATCCGTGAAAGGGACGTGTCCTAACCCCTAGACGAACGGACCATTATTTATTTTGGTGGCACAAAGGTAGGCTTTTCCCTTTTAAATCCAAACTCCTGATTCAAAAAAAGCTTATTTTTTTCTAATTTATTTTCGCTATTTTAGCCTTATCATTGAAACTGAACCCCTTATGGCAAATGTAAAACCTTATTCCCGGCTGTCTGATTTTGACGTGGCGCTTTTCCTAAATGGCAAACATACACGCCTTTACGAAAAATTAGGTGCATTCGAAATTGAACACGAAGGAGAAATCGGAACTTTTTTTGCCGTTTGGGCACCTAATGCAGAAGCGGTTCATGTGATTGGTAATTTTAATTTTTGGGATAAATTTTCGCATCCCTTGATGAAACGCTGGGATGCATCCGGAATTTGGGAAGGATTTATTCCCGGAATCCGTAATGGCGAAACCTATAAATACGGCATCCAAGCCAAATCCGGCGAATATTTAGAAAAACTTGACCCTATGGGTCTCTTTTGCGAAACTCCTCCCAAAACCGCTAGCATCGTTTGGTCTACCTACAAAGAATGGAACGACGCGCCTTGGATGGAAAACCGCAAAGCCAAAAATGCCTTGGACGCTCCCATGTCCGTTTATGAGGTCCATTTAGGCTCTTGGCAAAAAACACTCGATGATCAATACCTGACCTACGACGATTTCGCCGATAAACTCGTATCCTATGTCAAAGAAATGAATTTCACCCACGTGGAATTCATGCCCGTCATGGAACATCCCTACGCACCGTCATGGGGGTATCAAATTACTGGATACTTTGCGCCATCATCGCGTTTTGGCGACCCACAAGGGTTCATGCGCCTCGTAGAACGCTTTCACCAAGAAGGCATTGGCGTTATCCTAGACTGGGTTCCCTCCCACTTTCCAGGTGATGCGCATGGCTTGAAAGATTTTGACGGTACGGCAATTTATGAGCATCCGGATCCGCGGAAGGGTTATCACCCCGACTGGAAATCCTATATTTTCGATTACGGCCGCACCGAAGTACGCAGCTTTTTACTTTCCAACGCCGCATTTTGGTTGGAGCGCTATCATGTCGACGGATTACGCGTAGATGCCGTGGCATCCATGCTTTACTTAGATTATTCGCGTAACGACGGCGAATGGATTCCAAATGAATTCGGCGGAAACCATAACTTGGATACGATATCTTTCTTACAGGATCTCAACGTACACATGTATGGCGAATTCCCTGATATTCAAATCATTGCAGAAGAATCCACATCCTTTAATGGGGTCACCAAACCGGTCTTCATGGGCGGTTTAGGCTTTGGCCAAAAATGGATGATGGGCTGGATGAACGATACGCTTCGTTTCTTCCAAAAAGATCCGATTTACCGCCAACATCACCTTAATGAGTTGACCTTCTCCCTGATTTATGCTTTTACGGAGAATTTCTGCTTGCCGCTTTCACATGACGAAGTGGTGTATGGTAAAAATTCCTTGCTTAATAAAATGCCAGGGGATGATTGGCAGCAATTTGCGAATCTCCGACTACTATTTGCAGAGCAATTCACACATCCAGGAACGAAATTAATCTTCCAAGGAGGTGAATTTGGCCAAAGAGAAGAATGGAACCACAGTGTGAGCTTAGATTGGCATTTGACCGAATATGCGCCACACAAAGGGATTCAGGCGACCATGAAGGCGCTTAATAAACTATATCGCGAAGAACCTGCCTTATACAAAAAGCAGTTTTCACACGAAACCTTTGAATGGCTAGAATCCAATGACCAAGGAAATTCCGTGGTTAGTTTCTTGCGTAAGGGCGAAACGAACAAAGAAACCTTGATCGTTATCTTGAATTTAACACCAGCACCACGCGAAGATTACCGCATTGGGGTTCCTTTACCAGGGGTTTGGAAGGTATTGTTTAATTCCGATAAAGGTGAATTTGGAGGCTCCGACTACCCTACCAAAGGCGCAGTTATGACGGAAGAGTATGGCTGGCATGGCAAGGCATTCTCGATTTCGATCAGCCTCCCTCCTCTTTCTTGTTTGATCTTAAAGGCTTAATACAAAAGGGCGGAAACAATAAAGACTCAGAAAAATTCCGAGCCTTTATTCAATCCGCCTAAGTAGTATTTTTATAAATAAGCCCGTTCAGAGGCTATTTAAATCAAAATTGTACACAAAAATACTACTATATTTCAATTATTGAAATTTGTCGGCTGAAAATTTATACTATTCAAATAATTAATGTTTTTTCGCCAAGATATCTTCCATATCGGAGAGTTCTACTTCCAAAGCTTTGGTCGAAATCGTAATTTCCCAAGCGCTCAACATTAATGCAACGCTCATACCTAGCAAAGCAATTCCGAAAAACCAGCGCGCAACCAATTGCATCTCAAAGAAGATGAAAAACATACATATAACACTCAGAATCAAGCTGACGATCGCGATGATCTGCATGTTTTGAATCAACTTCATGCGTAAACGCAAGTTTTCGATTTGTTTCAAAATCGAATCGTCGGGGTTTTGTTGGAACTTCTCATGCAGCCCACGAATCAGTGAAGCCATGGACATGAAACGATTTGTGAAAGCAATCATCAACAAAGAAACCGTTGAGAATAATAATGCGGGAGTACCTATGCCTAATTCCATCTTATTTGATATAATATTCGTCTAAATACATCGACATTTCTTCTTGAATCTTCTTCGCCTCGCGTTTCGCATCAATCGCTGGATTGTCCCCTGCATAGATGATTCCACGGGATGAATTCACCAAAAGACCCACGCGGGAATTCATGGCGTATTTAGCTACATCTTCTAAACTACCTCCTTGCGCGCCTACACCAGGAACCAAGAAGAAATTATCAGGAGCAATTTCACGCACCTTTTGCAAGAAATCAGAGCGCGTAGCGCCGATTACGAACATCATTTCCTCCGGAGAACCCCAACTCTGCGCTAAGCGCATCACGCGCTCATACAAAGGAATGTAATCTTCCGACTTCGTCATTTGGAAATCATGACCACCTGGATTTGAAGTTAAGGCTAATAGAATGACCCATTTATCTTCAAAACGCAGAAAAGGTTCTACGGAATCATGTCCCATATATGGCGCAACTGTCACTGAATCAAAATTAAATCCAGCACAATTAGGGTCAAAAAAGGTTTGTGCATATTTATAAGCCGTATTCCCAATGTCCCCGCGTTTCGCATCGGCGATGGTAAATACATCCTTTGGCATGTATTCCATCGTCTTTTGTAAACTCTCCCAACCTTTAGGACCAAAGGCTTCGTAAAAGGCGATATTAGGCTTGTAAGCTACCGCGTAATCAGCTGTCGCATCAATCACCGCTTTATTAAATGCAAAAACGGGATCTACCTCTTTTTGAAATGCCGCAGGAATTAAAACGGGATCCGTATCCAAGCCCACGCATAGAAATGAGCGCTTATTTTCTATATGCTTAACTAATTCGGTTGAATTCATGGTGATTTAGGAAAAGGCATTGTATTAATGCCTAAATATCGATAATTTTGGCACAAATTAAGGCCTTTCCTAGGCAATATCAAACAAAGGAATTTATTTTCTATGCAATTTATCCAGCACGATCTACCCGGAATTATTGAATGTATCCCTACTAAATTTCACGATGACCGCGGTCATTTCTACGAATCATACAACCAAACGCGTTTTGCTGCGAATGGGATTCCGGAAAATTTTGTGCAAGACAATTATTCCTATTCAACTGCTGGCGTTATTCGTGGACTTCACTTCCAAAAAGAACCGCACGGCCAAGGAAAATTGGTTCGTTGCATGACGGGCAAAGTGATGGATGTGGTGGTCGACTTGCGTAAGAGTTCGCCGACTTTTGGCCAACATGGAACATATATTCTAGATGCTGAAATAGGCAATATGCTTTATGTTCCCGTGGGATTTGCCCATGGATTTGTGGCCTTGGCAGACGCCATTTTTGTATACAAATGCACTGATTTTTGGAACAAAGAGGCTGAGTCAGGAATCCGTTGGAATGACCCAACCTTGAACATTGATTGGGGAGTGGATAATGCCATTGTATCAGACAAGGACCAAATATTACCCCTATTTGACCCAAACGAAACAATATTTAAGTAATTTTCATACCTTTGCAACAATGACTCGCAAGCTGATTTTATCAAGCCCATTATTGGAAATAACCATCTCAAGGTTATGCCAAGAGCTCATTGAAAATCAAATTCAAGATACAGAAACGGTCATTTTAGGCCTTCAACCCCGCGGAATTTATTTCGCAGAACGTATCGCCGCCGAATTAGGCAAACAATTAAATACCTCTTTCCCTGTTGGACGCTTAGACGCTACCTTCTTCCGCGATGATTATCGTCGTCGTGATACGATTGCGCCTAGTACAACAGACATTTCCTTTTTGATCGAAAATAAACGAGTCATTCTGGTGGATGATGTGCTAGCAACCGGTCGGATGGTACGTGCCGCTTTGGATGCGATGAACTCCTTTGGCCGACCAGCTAAAGTCGAACTATGTGTCTTAATCGACCGTATATATAACCGAGATTTACCCATTAACGCGGATTACGTAGGTAAAAGTGTCAATACGCTCCCTACTGAAAAAGTACTCGTGGAATGGAAAGAACAAGGACACGAAGCAGATAAAATTTGGTTAATTACCCAATAACAATATGTTGAAATCGCCACACTTATTAGGAATCAAAGATTTAGATGAAGAATCTATTCACCTAATCGTTAAAACGGCTAAAGAATTCAAAGAAGTTCTCAACCGACCGATTAAAAAAGTTCCTTCTTTGCGTGATGTTACGATTGCCAATGTATTCTTCGAAAATTCTACCCGGACACGTTTATCTTTTGAACTTGCAGAAAAACGCCTATCTGCGGATACGATTAATTTTTCAGCCTCTGGAAGTTCAGTCAAAAAAGGAGAAACACTACTTGATACAGTAAATAACATCCTAGCGATGAAGGTGGACATGATTGTCATGCGCCATGCAAGTCCTGGTGCACCGCATTACTTAGCGAAACACATCAAAGCAAATATCGTCAACGCCGGCGATGGAACGCATGAACACCCTACGCAAGCACTTTTAGACACCTATTCCTTACAGGAAAAATTAGGTGATTTGTCTGGTAAGAACATCGCGATTATTGGAGATATCCTTCATTCACGTGTCGCGCTTTCGAATATTTATGCCTTGAAAAAACAAGGAGCCAATGTCCGCCTTTGTGGACCTAGCACCTTGATTCCGAAGCACATACAATCACTTGGCGTCGAAGTTTCCCACGATGTAAAAAGCACGTTGCAATGGTGTGATGCTGCGAATGTTTTAAGAATACAGTTGGAGCGCCAACAAATTAAATACTTCCCAAGCTTGCGTGAATACTCCCAATTTTTTGGAATCACACGTCAAATGTTGGAAGAACTGCCCAAAGAAATCGTCTTGATGCATCCAGGCCCGATCAATCGCGGGGTGGAATTAAGTTCCGATGCGGCAGATTCACCTCATTCGATCATTTTAGATCAAGTAGAAAATGGTGTGGCGGTTCGGATGGCGGTGTTGTATTTACTTGCTTCGCGCGGCTAATAAATCCTTATAGGCTTCGAATAATTGATTCCCTGTGATTTGATTTCCACAGGCATAATGGCCTAATGGACAAGATTTTTTCCCGTGGTCACCACAAGGCCGACAGGCTAAATCAACCTCAACAATTCGATTCCAAGTTGCCAAAGGTCCAAATCCAAAAGCAGGTATCGTTGAACAAAATACCGCAACCGTAGGCGTGTCTACCGCTGAACAAATATGCATCGGTCCAGAATCATTCACAAAGGACATCAAACTATGTTGATAGATTCGAATCGCATCGACTAAGCCATGTTTTCCAGCTCCATTGATAATCTGGCTTTCCGGACAGGCTTTAGCTATTTTCTCTGCTAAATGAACTTCATTCGGGGCACCCATTAAAACCACAGGCTGCGATGCTGGCAAAAGCTTGATGAAATCAATCCAAACGCTAACAGGTGTCCGCTTCGTTTCCCAAACAGATCCGGGAGAAATACAGATATAATCCTGGACAGGCAAAATATTGTCACCTGGAAGAGACAAAAAGGGCTTATAAACCTTTGGTCCTAACCAAGAAGTTAATAATGCCGTATTGCGTTCCGTTTCATGTTTTCCATTTCCCCATTCGTGCTCCACACGTTCCGTAAAGAACCAAGACAACGGGTTTTTATCGAACCCTATGACCTTGTTAGCGCCAATGGTCAAACTCAATAAACCCATACCAAAGAATCGTTGGGCCACGAATACCTGATCAAAGCTTTCCGATTTTAAATCCTTTTGCAAAGCTTTCCAAGAAGTCCATTTGTGCTTTTTATCATAAGCCCAAACTTTGGTAAGATTCTGATGTGGATATGCTTGAAAAATGGATTCATTCCCTTTACGGACCAATAAATGAATAGATGTTTCTGGGGATTCGAGGCGAATTTTCTCCAACAAAGAACTAATCAGAATGGCATCCCCAAGGAAAGCCGTTTGAATAATAAGTACTTTGTTTGATATGGACATGAAAGAAATATGCGTGATTCGGCATAAAATTAGTTAATTTTGAAATCTTTTGCGCTACGATTATTTATGAATTCAATTCAGTTAACAACTTTGGACAATGGGATAACGATTGTTCACCGACAAGTTCAGCATACCGAAATTTCACATTTGGGTATTATGTTGGACATAGGCAGTCGGGACGAGTTGGACAATGAACAAGGATTAGCGCATTTTTGGGAGCATTTAGCCTTCAAGGGTACCCAAAAGAAGAACAATATGCAGATCATCAATCGCCTCGAGGTAATCGGTGGTGAACTGAATGCTTATACGACAAAAGAAAAAATCTGTTTTCACGCATCGGTTTTGAGTCCCTATTTCGAGCGGGCTTTGGAGTTAATCACTGATATAACCTTTCATTCAACATTTCCAGCGAAGGAAATTGAGAAAGAGCGCAGTGTGATTTTGGAGGAAATGTCCATGTATTACGAGGCTCCAGAGGATGCAATACAAGATGATTTTGATGAATTATTGTTCCCAAATCATTCCTTGGGTGTTAATATTTTAGGCACGAACGAAACCGTTAATTCGTTTAAAAAGAAAGACTTAGACGCCTTTATTGCACGCAATTTGGATACGAGTCGGATTGTTATTTCGTCGATCGGAAAACACAGCCACGATAAAGTATTTAAATGGGCAGAAAAGCATGTGGGTCAAATTCCAGTTAAACGGAATCAGGTTAAACGCATTACGCCCCCAAGTATGTTGCCCTTGGAGCGCGTGACAAAACGGGGATTAAATCAATCGCATGTAGCTTTAGGCCGACAATCCTATGCGATCAAGCATCCCGATCGATTGGCATTTTTCATGTTGATCAATTTATTGGGGGGCCCATCCATGAATTCCTTGTTGAATGTTTCCATTCGCGAAAAAAGGGGCTTGGTTTATTCCATTGAGGCTAATTTCACATCATATGTAGACTCGGGTTTTTGGGCGATCTATTTTGGTACGGAATCGAACCAGGTGAATAAATCAATCAAATTGATACATAAGGAATTCGATAAATTAAAAGATCGTAGTTTAAGTCCGGCACAATTATTGAAGATTAAATCCCAATTAAAGGGCCAAATGGCCATGGCGGAGGAAAGCAATTTGAATTTCATGTTGATGATGGCCAAAAGCCTCCTTGATCGTGAGAAGATTGAAACAATCGAGGAGATTTTTGAGCAAATTGATCTAGTTTCTTCCGAGCAATTACAAAGCTTAGCGCAGGAAATGTTCCAGTCGGAGCAATTAAGTTACTTGATTTTTGAACCCTAATCCCGGTGCATCTTTACCTGCATATTCCATTTTGTCATCAAGCTTGTCACTATTGTGATTTTCATTTTTCTACGCGTTTGTCGGGAAAAGCGGCTTTAGTTGAAGCATTGATAAAAGAGATCGAACTGCAAAAAGATTACTTAAATACACGCGAATTATCGACCATTTATTTCGGAGGCGGAACTCCGTCGACCTTAAGTCCTGATGAATTATCAGCCATATTCAAGGCCATACACAAGCATTTTGAGGTATTAAAGGGGGCAGAAATCACCTTAGAAGCCAATCCAGAGGATTTAACACCTGAATACCTGTTGGTCTTAAAGGAATTAGGTGTGAACCGACTGAGCATCGGAATTCAATCATTTCACGGATCTAATTTGACATTTATGAATCGGAATCATGATGTCACACAAGCTCGAAAATCTATTCAGGATGCGCAAGCCATCGGTTTAAGCAATATCAGCATCGATATAATTTATGGAATTCCATCGAACGATTTGGACATGTTGGAACAAGATCTTGCCGCCGCAGTTGCCACAGGAGTCCAACATATTTCGGCTTACAGCTTAACCATAGAACCGAAAACGGTTTTTGGACATCAACTGAAGAAAGGCATTTTACAGGAAACGCCTGAGCAACACATGGCAGCAGCCTTTGAATTCACGCATCAATACTTAGAAAAACAGGGTTTCACGGCGTATGAGACGTCAAATTTTGCTAGAACAGGATTTGAATCCCAGCATAATTCAAGTTACTGGAAGCAGGAATCGTATTTGGGCATTGGTCCGGCGGCACATAGTTTTAATCAAACGACCCGACAATGGAATGTGGCGAATAACGCGACATATGTCAAGCAGATAGCCTCAGGCATCATTCCTGCGGAAGTGGAAGAATTAAGCCCGGAGAATCAAATCAATGAATATATCATGACTCAGCTGCGCACGCATTGGGGAATCGATTTGAATTATTTGCGGGAGCGCTTTGCTGCCATTGAAATTCCTTTTCCTGAAAAAGAGATTGTTAGCTGGGTTTCATCTGGCTATGCTATGATGGAAAATAATCGACTAAAGCTTGTGGGCCAGGGGAAATTGATTGCAGATGGATTGGCGGCGGAAATATTTATTGTTGGCGAATAAACGCTTTGGCAAACCTTTCAGGATTGCCAAAGCTTGAGGCGAATTTCATTCGTCAACTCCTCAGACTAAAGTCTGAGGCTATATAACACGTATTAACCCCAGACTTCAGCCTATGGCACGGTTTATAACCCCAGACTTCAGTCTGGGGAATTAAAACGATCATAAGGTCTATACATCCAATCACTTCTATCTTAGCTCATTTTTTGTATTTTTGCCTTCATAACAAGACAGAATTTATCAAATGGCCAAACGCGTCGACTTAAACAACACTTCCCGCTCCACCCCTCGTGGCAACAAGTTCGACCGTTTAAATAGAGCCCCTAAAAAAGGTACATCTTCCTTCTTTAAAAAAATAGGCCGACTAATCTTATACATTTGGATCAGTACCATCGTGGCCGTTGTCCTTTTCAAATTTGTTCCCGTATATTTCACTCCTACGATGGCATCGCGCAAAATCGATGCACTTATGGATGGCGAACCGAGCAAAATTCATAGCCAGTGGACTTCATACGAGGAAATCGACCGGAATTGTCCATTAGCCGTCATCGCTTCCGAAGATCAATTATTCCCAGAACACCACGGTTTTGATTTTGAAGCAATGGGTACCGCTTTAATCAAAAACCAAAAAGGGAAACGAATTAAAGGGGCGAGTACGATATCCCAACAAGTTGCTAAAAACGTATTTCTTTGGCAGGGTCGCTCTTATTTTAGAAAAGCTTTAGAAGCCTATTTTACCGTATTAATTGAGTTTATCTGGGGAAAAGAACGCATCATAGAGGTCTACTTAAATGTCGCTGAAACAGGAAAAATGACCTTTGGCGTGGAAGAGGCTTGTCGGCGATATTACGGCCACACCTCCGCAGAAGTCAGTACCACCGAAGCTGCCCGCATTGCCGCATGTCTTCCAAACCCCATTCGCTTTTCAATTAAAAACCCTTCGGGTTATGTCAGCAAACGCACATCTTTCATTAAACGTCAAATGAGTGCTTTGGGTGGTAAAAAATTCCTAAGAAACTTATAGTAATTCGATGGCAGGGTCCCAGAAATGGGATTTAAATTCAAGGATTTGATCATCTTGAACGCGAATTCCTTCGGAAGCCAGCAATTCCTGCATCCGATCGCCCCCAAAGAAATTCTTTCCTGTTAATACTCCATTCCGATTAACCACTCGATGTGCAGGGATGTCCGCGAGCGTATGCGATGCATTCATCGCCCAACCTACCATGCGAGCTCCGCCTTTCATTCCTAAATAAGCAGCTATCGCTCCATAGGTTGTTACTCGGCCCACAGGAATCTCGCGAACCACCTGATAAATTAAATCAAAAGAATTAGTTGAAGTAGACATTAGTCTAATTGGCGTTCTTCAATCTCACGCTCCAATTCCGCATACCATTTTGTCCCGAATTTACGAATCAATGGATCCTTCAAAAACTTATAGACAGGCACGCCTAATTCCTTTCCATGCGAACATGCATCAGAACAAATAGTCCAACGCTCATAATTAATCGCCTGGTATTCAGCTAATTTTTGAATTCGGATCGGATATAAATGGCAAGAAATTGGCTTACGAAAATCGGTTTTACAGGCAAAATACGCCTGCTCAATCCCACATTTCAAATAGCCTTTATCATCGTAAATCGCATATACACATTCACGCCCCGCGATAATTGGCGTAGAATAATCCCCATCGGGCTCTAAAATATAATTACCTTGCTTCGCTAACTCCGATAAGCCATCTTCCGACAAAAATGGTTTGATTTCATCTTGAATTCGATCCAAAATGGCTAATTCATCTTGCTCCAAAGGTGCTCCCAAATCCCCTTCCACACAACAAGCTCCTTTGCATTTAGTCAAATCACAGACAAAATACTCATCTGCCACATCTTCACTGATAACTGTATCGTCAATTAATATCATAGAATTCAAAATTTACACAAAGGTAAAGCTAATTCCACGATGCGCAATAAAAAGCAAGGGCTTCCGTTAAATCAAATATTTTGGTAATTTTACAATTGCATCAATAAAAAGCCCGCTTGAAAAAATCCTTCCTACTCATACTGCTTCTTTTATCTGTTGGAAATCTTTGGGCTAACCATGCGATTCCGGACACCATTTCCATCGGGAATGTCCGTGTATCCATTCACCCTTCTGCAAAACCCATTTTTGAAAAGGAATTTGCCATGTTGGGGGCCAATAAAAAATACGTCGCTTCGCTTGTCGACAAGATGCGCCTCTATTTCCCTGTCATTGAACCCATTTTAACGCAAGGAAATATCCCGCCAGAATTCAAATTTTTATGCGTTCAAGAAAGTTCTTTGAACCCAAATGCCATCTCCACATCGAATGCAGTAGGATATTGGCAATTTAAATTAGAAACAGCAAAGGATGTGGGATTAAAGGTGGATCAAGACATTGATGAGCGCCGACATATCATCGAGGCAACCAAAGGAGCCGTCAATTACTTTACACGCAATAATGGAGTTTTAAACAACTGGGTTAGCACATTACTCTCTTATCGTGTTGGCCTTGGAACAATCAAAAAACTACCTTATGCAAGCAATTGGGCAGGAAAAACAGAGATAGAGGTTGATTCATCGACCGATTGGTACGTCTTGCGTTTTTTAGCTTACAAAGAGTTTTGGGCTGAACAAATGGCTAGCCTACCTGTCCTAAATGACAGCACAAATTTGATTACACATGTAGACACCAAAGGCAAAAACCTCTACGAATTATCAGATGAATTGAAAATCAGTTACGATGATTTAAAGCGCTACAATGCCTGGATATTAAAAGATTGGATTCCCACGGATAAGAGTTATACGCTCTATCACCCATCGAATCTAAAGGTTTTCAATTCCGAAGAAGTCAAGCAAGAAGAGCCTATTTTTACCGCTTCTGTCGATTCAACGAAATTGTATGTTCCTACCAAAAAGGTAAAAACACAAAACAAACAGATTCTCAGCGATCAATTTGAAATTAGGACGCATACCGTTGTTTCAGGTGACAATTTAAGCAATATCGCCGCGCGCTATGAAATGAAATTAGCCGACTTGCTTCGTTTAAATGATATGAATTTGTCTAGCATGATTACGATCGGACAAAAAATCAAGGTCAACCGTCGGGTACCCATGCTTGAAATCATCGCGCAAAAACTAGATGAAAAAAGTGCCAAAGAAGAACCCGTCAAAAAAGCTCAAGAAGCACCTGCACAAGATTTCAAAGTAGAAGTAGAAGAAGTTCGCAAGATCTCATCCGTTGATTCTGAAAAATCCTTTTACATCGCTCCAGCGGAATCACGCGAAATCGTGATCAAATCAGATGCAAAGGAAGAAACCAAAATCATGGAGCAAACGCAGGTTAATCCTATAAAAGAATCGCCGATTATCGCACCTGAAGTAGCGAAACAACCTACGGGTACCGTTTTCTATATTCATGAAGTAGAAGCTGGCGATACCTTGTTTAAGATTTCAAAAATTTACCAAGTCAGCATTGAAGACCTAATCAAATGGAATAATTTGGGTAAAAACCCAAGTATTCGAGTAGGCCAAAAAATCAAATTGAAACCTTAGATTACCCGGAGCATGTAAAGCCCATCACGGAGAGGCAATAGCATTTTTTCTACCCGTGTATCATCTAAACACTTTTGATTAAAATCACGCAAAGCATTCGTGGATTTATCAGTTGCCTTGGGATCAACTATTTTGCCACTCCAAAGCACATTGTCAACTAAAATCAATCCACCAGGTCGCATTTTAGAAATGATTAAATCGAAATATTTGGCATAATTACGTTTATCCGCATCGATAAAAACGAGGTCGATAGGCCCATCAATATTGGCTAATTCTTGCTGCGCATCTGCAATCCGATAATCGATTTGCTTCGCATAATCTGAACATTCAAAAAAGGAACGAGTGAAACTTTCTAACTCCTCATTAATATCAATCGTAATCAATCGGCCATGGGGCTGCAAACCCTCCGCTAAACAAAGGGCTGAGTAACCCGTATAAGTACCTATTTCAACGATTAATTGCGGAGATATCAGTTTGGCCAACATAGACAAATACCGTCCCTGTAAATGACCAGATAGCATTCGAGGCTGCAAAATGCGCGCATGCGTCTCCCGATCCAAGGATTGCAATAAATCAGAGGGTTTATCTGAAAATTGTCTTGAATACTCCTCGATGGCTTCGTCGATGAAATCCATTACTTAATTCCTGTATAAAAGAAGTCCAAGGATTCAGCTGGCTTATCACTCAAGAAATAATCATCTACCTGAATGGAATTAACCAAATCATTGCTCGATTTCGAAATCGATAAGCGACTCAAGCGATTCGCGATATCATAAGGAACCTGCAACCACGTACGTGGCAAGCGATATTGTAAATTGAAAATATCAAAACGCGTGATTTTCTTCACCGATTTCTTATTCGCTTCGTAATAATCCATCACTTTTTGATTGCCATGGACACCTTGCATAATCACCTCTGAGAAGTATTTCTTCATCAAATCCCCCAATTCATTCGCTAAATACTCGCGCACATGCCATGGATTACGCGATAATGAAAAATCACGGTTCACCGTTGTCAAATATAATTTCCCACCCGGTTTTAATACCCGAGCTGCTTCTTGCAAGAAAAACGCATCGTTCTCTATATGCTCAATCACCTGAAACGTAATCACAAAATCGAAGTGATTATCAGGCAAATCCTGCAAAGGGGGCAAAAACATATCAATAAACTTGAAATCTGGATATTGCGCCGACAAGCTTTGCATCAATTCCGTGTTTTTATCTACACCTGTATAGGCACTTACTTTATCCGCCAAAACAGCCACGCCACGACCTGTACCACATCCTATTTCTAACACATTGCCGCCAACTAACGAGCTAACATGTTGGTAAGGAAACAATAATCGTTGGTGAACCGGATTATCCGAAGGAATTTCAGATGAGGCAATTTCAGTAGTTTTGTACATGCAGATTAAATTTGACACAAAGGTAAAATTTTTAAGGCAGAATCTGTAATTTGAAATATGCTTTCCTTGTTTCCCGTTTCAAGTTCTGAAAACCTGTTGCCATTTGATGGTGAGGTATATTATTATCCAAACTTCTTCAATCCTTCTGAAAGTCAGGCCTATTTAACGCAACTGACTACTGAAATCCCTTGGAAACACGATGAACTGGTCATTTTTGGCAAAGTCATTCAAACGCGACGCAAAGTGGCCTGGTATGCAGATCACAATAAATCCTATACCTATTCGGGCCGAATGAAGGTGGGACTTTCCTGGACGCCTACCCTATTAAGCATCAAAACAGCTATTGAACAAAAACTAAAAACGAGCTTTAATGGATGTTTACTGAATTACTACCACGATGGAGATGATGGAGCTTCTTGGCATGCTGATGATGAGAAATCCATCCAAGTCAATAGCCATATCGCTTCCATTAGTTTAGGAGCCACACGTAAATTCGAATTCAAACATAAGCAAACACAGGAGAAGATCAGCCTTCTTTTAGAACCGGGAAGTTTACTCGTTATGAAAGGAACAACCCAAACTCATTGGATCCACCAATTACCAAAATCAAAAAAAATCAAGGTTCCTCGGCTTAATTTGACATTCAGACAAATGATTTAAAAAAAAATGCCGACCTTCGTGTCAAATTTACAGCAATCAACGTGTCAGAAGAAAACGAATCAAGACAGCCATTTAAGCGCCCATTTAGACATTTTACTAGTCCTAAAACAGAAAACAAAGAGTTTGTTTTTGGGGTACAATCCGTATTGGAAACACTTCGTTCGGGAAAAGAAATCGACCGTTTATTGGTTCAACGCGAATTAGGAAACAGTGAAATCCTAGACCTAGCACGTGAAAAGGGCATCCAAGTACAGAAAGTTCCTTTGGAAAAATTGAATCGCATCACGCGTAAAAATCACCAAGGAGCCATCGCTTTCGTTTCAGCCATTCATTATGCCAAATTAGAAAATGTCATTGCAGATACGTTCGAAAAAGGCGAAATTCCTTTCATTTTGATTCTAGACCGCATCACAGATGTGCGTAATTTTGGTGCGATTGCCCGTACAGCTGAATGTGCAGGAATCCATGCCATCGTTATCCCAGCACGTGGAGCCGCACAAATCAATGGCGATGCCATGAAAACTTCTTCAGGCGCCTTGAACTTCATACCGGTTTGTCGGGAAGATAGCTTATTGCAAACCGTCGATTTTCTACAAAACTCTGGATTAAAAGTCGTTGCTTGTACGGAGAAAGGTCGTAGTTCAGTTTATGCAGTTGATTACAGCGGACCTGTTGCCATCATTATGGGATCAGAAGAAGATGGAATCTCCGACGAATTAATTCGCAAATCCGATGATTTAGCTGTTATTCCTCAAAGCGGACAAGTAGGCTCACTCAATGTATCTGTTGCGGCGGGAGTAGTTATTTTTGAAACCGTACGCCAAAGAAGCATTTAATTTTTGCGCAAAATTTGTGTAGCCGAAGCCTGTGCTTTCGGAAGAATGGTTACGTCCGCTATGTTCACATGTGCTGGAGCTGTGACAATATACCGAATCAAATCCGCAACATCCTCTGCAACTAAAGGTTCATACCCTGAATAAACTGCATCCGCTTTTTGTTGGTCGCCCTTAAATCGAACAGCCGAAAAATCCGTATTCACCGCGCCAGGTGCCACATTCGAAACTTTGATCCCGTGAACATTTAAATCTTGACGCATGCCCTGTGAAAGCGCCTCTACTGCGGCTTTGGAAGCGCAATACACATTCCCATTCGGATAGGTTTGCTTGCCAGCTATCGAAGATAAATTAACGATATGACCCGCAGCACGTTGAATCATCCCTGGGATAACCAAACGGGAAACATTCAATAAACCATCCACATTACTATGCATCATCGCATCCCAGTCGTCAGGATCCCCATCCTGAATCGCACTCATTCCATGCGCATTTCCCGCATTATTAATCAAAACATCAATGTTTTGCCAAGCTTCGGGAAGTGATTGAAATGCTGCCTCTACCCCATTGCGATCACGTACATCAAAAGTTAGTAAATAGGAATCCGTAGGCAATTCATTTTTCAATGCTTCCAAACGCTCTAAGCGGCGTCCACAAAGAATTAAATGATATCCAGCAGCAGCTAATGCTTTTGCCGTCGCTAATCCGATTCCTGAGCTCGCGCCCGTGATGCATGCAATCTTATTCATGGTAAAATTTTTATCGAAGGTAATGCCTTCGAGGTGTTCTAAAAAATTTGCGCGTAATTTGTATTAAATATTATAACGCATGAACTTCTTAATTGTTGGACTAGGCAACATCGGCCCCGAATATCTTTTCACTCGACACAACATCGGCTTCATGGCTTTGGACTACCTAGCCAAAGATAAATCAATCAGCTTTAGCCAAGACCGCTTAGGCGCCATCGCATCTTATAAGCTTAAAGGACACCAAATACATTTATTAAAACCGAGCACTTATATGAATTTGAGTGGCAAGGCGGTTAATTATTGGTGCCAACAATTAAAAATAGAAAAAGAACGTCTATTAATATTGACAGACGATATCGCATTGCCATTCGAAACACTACGTTTAAAGCCCAAAGGGTCTAGCGGTGGCCATAATGGACTAAAAAGCATCGAGGCAACATTGAATACACAAGAATATGCCCGCTTACGCATGGGAATTGGATCGGATTTTTCGAAAGGCCGACAAGCGGATTTTGTATTAAGTAACTTTTCCGAAGAAGAAATTGGACTTATTCCATTCATCTTGAATCGATCGAATGAAATCATTGATTCATTCTGCCTACAAGGCATCCAACAAACAATGAACAAATACAACCAATGATTGTACTTTTTAAAGAATTTTATAATTTTTCCTAAATTTTTAAATTAGAATTATCCCAAAGGTTTACAATTGTTATCCAAATTTAATTTGGAATAAAATGAAAAAACATAAAATTTATTCTGATTTTTAACTCAAAATCGAAAAATAATAAATTTTACATTCCAAAATTGTCCAAAAGCAAGTTTTGCTATATTAAAAAAATGCAATAATTTTGTATCGTTGATTTAGTTAATAAATATAACGAATTTATGAAAAAGCAATTTTTAATGGTTAGCGTTTTAGTAGGACTAAGCCTAACAGCAACAGCGGTAAAAGCGAGCGGAACGGCATCAAATGTAGATGCGTCGACAACAGTATTGTCACACAAAAAAGAAACCCTATCTGAAGTTATTCAGTCATTGATAAAGAAAGATTTTGTAGGAGCATACGCATCTACATCAGCAAGTTTAACAATTTCGATTTTAGAAAATTACCAAAACAACCAGTCGGCTTATTTAAAAGCTAGCAAGGCAGAACAAGCTCTTTTCAACGAGACAGTTCAATCCATTGTGAATCAGGCAGGTGTTTCGGATGAAAAAACGAGTAATTGGGTAAAAGAAATTAACAAATCTGCGAAAGCAATTAACGCTATATGGTCTGTTTTGGCCATCGAACCGAAAATTGAAGCAGATTTCAACAACGAAACAGAACAAAATCAAGATTTGATCGTTGTATTTCAAAATTAGATTGTAAGTAGTTTTCATAGTTAAATAGGTTTAGAGGTAATCAAAAAAGGCGCTGTTTCTGACGGCGCCTTTTTTATTTTTTTTGCATTAAACTCATATTATTTAAACAAAACATCTATATTTGTATAAATTTTCATAGTTAAATAGGTTTAGAGGTTAAACAAATAAGGCCAGAAGTTTCTTCTGGCCTTATTTTTATTTCAACAATTGGATAAGCTATTAGCTAATCGAAGCACCATTCCAGATCGCCTTACTAGGTTGCATGAAAGCTAAACTACCATCAGCATCCTCCGCCATTAAGATCATCCCCTCACTCTCCTGCCCCATAATTTTACGTGGTGCTAAATTCGCCAAGAAACAAACTTGTCGGCCTATCACATCCGCTGGCTCAAAATGCTCAGCAATACCACTTAGAATGGTACGCACTTTTTGACCATCATTAACAGCCAATTTCAACAACTTTTTACTCTTTTCGACTTTCTCCGCCGCAGTGATGTGCCCCACGCGCAAATCCATCTTGGTAAATGATTCAAAATCAATGGTCTCCTTGATTGGATTCACTTGCTTACTCGCTAATTCCATCGCTTCTTTCGTTTGCTTTAATTTATCAACCTGTGCTTGAATCACATCGTCTTCTAATTTCTCAAATAATAATCCTGGATTAGCCAGTTTTTGACCCGTTGGGATTAATTCAAAATCACCGATTGTTGACCAATCAGCTTCTTGAATTCCCAATGCTGTCCTTAACTTAGCAGCCGTAAATGGAATAAAGGGCTCCAAAGCAACAGAGGCATGAGCCACCAATTGAACTGCAAAATTCAAAACAGTTCCTGCCTTCTCTTTATCTTCTTTGATAATTTTCCATGGTTCCGCATCGGCTAAATACTTATTACCAATCCGCGCGATTTCCATCGCTAACACCAAAGCATCCCGGAATTTGTAATTCGCTAAAGCAGCCTCCAACTTCGCTGGAATATCAGCTAAAGCATGCTTGACATCATCTTCCAAACCCGTTCCAGCAGCCTTTGCAGGCACAATACCTTCAAAATTCTTATCAATCAACACAAACGCACGATTCACAAAATTGCCCAAAATAGCTACGAGTTCCGAGTTGTTTTTGGTCTGAAAATCGGCCCAAGTAAAGTCGGCATCTTTAGTTTCTGGACTTGAAGCCGTTAATGCATAACGCAATACATCTTGCTTACCTGGAAAATCCTGTAAATATTCATGTAACCAGACCGCCCAATTACGCGAAGTTGAAATCTTATCCCCTTCTAAGTTCATGAATTCGTTCGCCGGCACCTGGTCTGCTAACTGAAATTCCCCATGTGCCATACACATGGCAGGGAATATCAAACAATGGAAAACAATATTATCTTTCCCGATAAAATGTACAATCCGACTATCCTTCGCCTTCCAGTACTTCTCCCAATCCGTCGTTAATTGGCTTGTCATTGAGATATATCCAATCGGTGCATCAAACCATACATAAAGCACTTTCCCTTCCGTATCTGGCAATGGAATAGGCACTCCCCAACTTAAATCACGGGTCATGGCACGCGGACGAAGTCCATCTTGCAACCAAGATTTAACTTGACCACTAACGTTTGGCTTCCATTCAGGATGCGAATTCACATAATCCTCTAATGCTCCTTGCCATTGATCCAAAGGCAAGAACCAGTTTTTGGTTTCTTTTAAAATCGGCGAAGCACCACTTAGAGACGACTTAGGATTGATTAACTCTGTAGGTGACAACGAAGACCCACATTTCTCACATTGATCCCCATAAGCACCCGGCTGATGACATTTTGGACATTCGCCTGTAATGTATCGATCAGCTAAAAACTGATCCGCAGCCTCATCAAAATACTGTTCAGTTACCTCTTCAATAAATTTTCCTTCCTTGTACAAATGCAAGAAAAAATCTTGCGACATCTTGTGATGCACAGGATCTGATGTTCTACCATAAATATCAAAGGAAATACCAAAGTCTTCGAAAGAAGATTTGATGTTCGCATAATAGTAATCAACCACTTCTTGTGGCGTTTTCCCCTCCTTTTGTGCCTTAATCGTAATAGGCACCCCATGCTCATCCGTACCGGAAACAAAAATGACATCCTGCTTCTTTAAACGTAAATAGCGCACATAAATATCAGCTGGCAAATAACATCCTGCTAAGTGTCCGATGTGAATTGGACCATTCGCATAGATTAAAGCGGCCGTGACAGTTGTCCGTGAAAACTCCGACATACAATAGTTTTAAAATGAACTACAAAAATAGGACATTTTCACTCATAAAATTCCAAAAGACTACTTGCACAATCAAAAAAATAAATTTATCTTTGCGAACATTTTAATTCAAAAAGGAAAAAATACATGTTAATTATTTCGATCAAAGAGAACGAGTCAATTGATAAAGCCCTTAAGCGCTTTAAAAAGAAGTTTGAAAAAACAGGTGTAGTAAAAGAATTACGTAGAAGATCTGCTTTTGAAAAACCATCAATCGCTCGTCGTACGGAAATGATTCGTGCTGCTTACAAGCAAAAGACATACGGAAATATCAACAACTAGTTTGTTTCGATTTTTCTTAGAATTGACTACTTTCGATCTATGAATCGCGAAGTAGTCAATTTTTTTTTAAAGCACCTACAAGTAGAACGGCGATTAAGTCCTTTAACACTTCGCTCCTACGAAATTGACCTCCTTCAATTTCTCGATTTCCTTGCTCCCGAAAACCTGCTTGTCAATCAAATCAAAAGTCAAACGATTCGTGCTTGGCTCGTAGCATTATCTAATCAAGGCATACAAAACCGTTCCATTAATCGGAAACTGGCTACACTTCGAACTTTTTACAAGTATTTACAGCGGCGCGGAGATGTGACCGACAACCCCATGCAAACGATTCGCATGGTTAAAACGAGCAAGACATTGCCCACATACCTGCGAGAATCGGAGATGGAACAGGTCTTTGCCCAACAAGAAATTCCTAAAAATACATTTGAAGAGGTACGCGACCAACTCGTTTTAATGTTACTCTACGGGACTGGAATGCGCTTGGCGGAATTGATTCAATTGACGCCCCAACAAGTTAACTTATCCGCAAAAACCCTACGGGTTATCGGGAAACGCAATAAAGAACGTATTATTCCCATGCCAACGATACTCGTAGATCTCGTGAAGCAATATCAAGCGCTGAATCCCTTTCAGAGCCAATATTTAGTAATCACCGACAAAGGAGAACCCTGCTATCCGATGTTCGTCCAGCGCTTAGTCAAGAAATATTTAGGAGAAGTAAGTACCCTAGAAAAGCTTTCGCCCCACGTGTTGCGGCATAGTTATGCAACCCATCTGTTAAATCGAGGGGCCGATTTAAATGCAATCAAAGAATTATTGGGACACTCGAACCTAGCTGCGACACAAGTCTACACACATAATTCAATGGAAAAGCTGAAGGAAATCTACATACAAGCTCACCCCAAAGCCTAACGAATCATTGGGCCTTGTTGGTTAATTTGTGAAACATAGGCCTCAGACCCAATACCCACAGCATTAAATGCTTCAGACATTGCTTTAGCGACCAGTTTCGCAGTTTCTTCCCCTTTCGATAAGGCAAATAAAGAAGGTCCAGAACCTGAAATAGAACAACCTAAAGCGCCAGCTTGTAGCGCAGCCGCTTTCACTTCTTGAAATTGAGGGATTAAAATAGAACGTGCAGGCTCGACAATCACATCGACCAAAGAACGGCCAATTAAATCATAATCCGACGTTAATAAACCCGCCACTAAACCCGCCACATTCCCCATCTGCGTAATCGTTTTACCTAAGGTAATTTCACGTTCAAGGATGCGACGAGCATCTTTGGTATTCACTTCAATCTGCGGATGAACAATACTTGCATACAAATCCGAAGGCGTAGGCAATTGAATGATATCCAAGGGATCATAGCTACGAATCACAACAAAGCCCCCTAATAAACTAGGACCCACGTTATCCGCGTGCGCTGAACCACAGGCCACACGCTCTCCCTCCATGGCGAAAGGCAATAATTCTTTTTGACTTAAGGGTTTCCCCATCAATTCATTGGCAGCAAAAACACCCGCTACCGCAGAAGCCGCAGAAGAACCCAAACCGGATCCCAAGGGCATGTCTTTATGCAAAGAAAGCTCAAAACCTTGATCGGGCTGACCGATAAATTCCAAATATTTTAAAATAGCAATCCCAGCCGTATTTTTAGCAACTTCCTTAGGCAATCGACCTTCATCACCTGTAATTTCTTTGATTACAATACCTGGAGTTAATTTTTTCGTCAAGACAACTTCATCACCCGGACGATTCACCGCAAATCCAAAAATATCAAATCCACAAGCTACATTGGCAACAGTTGCAGGGGCATATACGCGAATACTTTCCATATTAAGACAAATAGCTTCCAATTGACACGATATCCGCAAAAACACCCGAAGCGGTTACCTCAGCACCTGCACCAGGCCCTTTAATTACCAAAGGACGATCATGGTAACGCTTTGTCGTAAAGGCAATTACATTATCCGCACCATCCATTTGATAAAACGGATGATCAGCACCTACAGCACGTAAACCAATCGAAATCTTTTGATTTTCTAGTTTAGCAATGTAACGAAGCACTTTTTTCTCCGCGTATGCATCATTGACCAAAGCTTCAAAATAAGCATTCGCCTTGTCCAATTCTTCAAAAAACGCATCGACTGTTGGCGCTGCCTCACATGCCGGAGGGATGATTTTCTCAATCGTTATATCTGCAAACTCTAGTTTCAATCCAATTTCCCGACTCAAAATCAAGATCTTTCGCGCCACATCCATACCGCTCAAATCTTCCCGAGGATCGGGTTCTGTATAGCCTTTGGCTTTTGCTTCACGCAATACAGCAGCAAATGATTTACCAGGCACAAACTGATTGAATAAGAATGACAAGGTTCCTGAAAGAATTCCTTCAATTTTCTCGAATCGATCGCCTGAGGCAATCAAGCCTTGCAAGGTATTAATCACGGGCAAACCCGCCCCTACATTCGTCTCATACATAAACTTCACTCCTTTGCTTAAAGCTGTTTGGTGCAAAGCTGCATATTGCTCATAAGGCCCAGAATTGGCAACTTTATTCGGTGTTACCACCGAAACGTTCGCTTCAAAAAGGCCTAAATAATGTTGGTGTATTTCCTTACTCGCCGTACAATCCGCAAAAATGGAATTCGGCAAGTTCAATTGCTTGATTTCTCCCACAAATTGATCCAAAGATTCAGCAACACCCGTAGACTCCAATAACTCAATTGCTTGATCGATTGGAATACCTGCAGGGTTAATCAGTTGTTTACGCGAATTTGCGATACCCACTAATTGGATGCGCAGGCCTTTGTATTTTTCTAAATAGCGTTCTTGCCCAACCAATTGGTTTAACAAGGTTTTACCAATCAAACCAGCCCCAACTAAATATAGGTTCAAGGTTTTGATTTGTGAGAAGAAGAAGGTCTCATGAATGACATTCAAGGCCTTAGAAAGGTCTTTCTTCTCGATAACAACGGAAATATTCAACTCGGAACTACCTTGTGCTGTGGCAACAATGTTAATTCCATTTTTACCTAAAACAGAGAATAAACGGCCACTCACACCCGTATGCTTACGCATCCCCTCGCCTACAACCGCAATCACTGATAAATCCTGTTGGATATCAATCCCTTCAATATCACCGGAAGCAATCTCCTGAGCGAATTCTTTGGCTAAAATCTTATCAACTTTCGAAGCCACTTGCGGATCAATCGCGAAACAGATTGAATGTTCCGATGAGGCTTGCGAAATCAATACCACAGAAATCTTCTCTTTGGCCAACACGGTAAAGAGTTTTGCGGAAACACCCGCCACACCGATCATCCCTGACCCCTGAACATTCACAAGCGCCAACTCATCAATGGAGCTAATACCTGTAATAATATAAGGGCTCGGTGAAGATACGCGCGATACGACGGTTCCCTCAAAAGCTTGATTAAATGTATTTAAAACCCGAATCGGGATATTTTTCGCAAAGGCAGGCTGAAGTGAAGGAGGATAGATAACCTTCGCGCCAAAATGGGTTAATTCCATCGCTTCGGCGTAAGAAATCGAAGGAATCGTAAATGCGGCAGCCACTTTTCGTGGGTCAGCAGTCATCATTCCATCGACATCAGTCCAAATTTCAATCTCCTGAACCGCTAATGCAGCCCCAAAAATGGATGCTGTATAATCGGAACCACCGCGACCCAAGGTTGTCGTTTCACCAGCGTCATTGGAACCAATAAAACCTGTGATAAGCGCAATTTCATTTGGATGAGCTGCAAAATTGGCCTGAATCAACGCATTGGTTTCTTCAAAACGAACCTCCGCTTTACCAAAATGATTATTAGTTTTCACTACATCCCGTGCATCCAAAAAACGAACAGGTAAACCGCGCTGTTCCAAAATAGCAGCAATTAAGGCAGTTGAGAGTCGCTCACCAAAACTCACTAATAAATCCGATGTTTTGGGCGAAATCTCATGGATTAAATTGATTCCTTTCAGCACATCGCGTAATTCATTCACTAAGGTACGAATCTGAGCAATGACCTGCGATTGTGCAGTTACTGGAATAAAATGACGTATAACTTCAAAATGACGTGCTTCAATCTGTTCGATGATCGTAGGCTCAAGCGTCTTCTTACTTGCGGCCGTTGTTCCTGCTGCTAACAATGCATTCGTAACTCCACTCATGGCAGAGAAAACAACAGCGAAAGAAGATTTTACTTGATGATTGGCTTCGATAATTGCCAAAACTGATTCGATACTCGCAATGCTCCCACAACTGGTACCACCGAATTTTAAAATTTTTTCCATCAGAAAAGAAAATGAAATGATTCTTGACTCTACAAACAGCCAAGTAATTCTACAAATATACTAGTTTAAGCCGTATTTCCCCCAAGAACCTTATGTCCTTTCCGCTTTCTTTTCGAAATTTTATGATAATTTTCTGACATCACCGAGATATTCCCATCCACCTCAAAAACCGCCAAATCCACTTCCTCCAATTTCAATATCCCATGTTCCCGAATGGCCGCATTCAATTGCTCCACATTCAAGGATGCTTTCGATAAGCCATTAGCAATAATCTTTCCCTGATATACCAAAACAATAGGCTCCCCTTCCACAACCTTACTCAAACCCGGAAAAGCTAATTCGAGTTTTTTAAAGATTAAATTAGTCACAAACAAGGCAAAGGCAGCAAACAATCCACCCGAAAGTGATGTATCCGTCCCCACCATGGCGTTTTGAACTGAATTTGAAATCAACAAGATGAAAACTAAATCTACGACCGACAATTGTGCAAACTCTTTCTTCCCAAAAAGACGAATAGCCGCCACGATGAACACGTAGACGGCTATTGACTTGAGGGCTATGATGACAAAGCCTTCCATATTACTTTTTCTTTTCGGCTGCCATCACCATGGAAAGGTTATTTTTGGCAGCTAAATCATATACATCCGTTAAATCCTGAACTGTTCTTGATTTATCAATTGAGATAATCAAAGAATTGGCTTTTTTCGTTTTTAAGATTTCTTTCAATTGACTATCTACTTGATCCAAGGCAAATGGCTGAGCATTTCCATCGATAAAGAAGTTGTTATTCGCATCCACTGAAACACGAATCGACTCCACAACAGGTGGGGTAACTTTCGTTGAATCTGCTTTTGGCAACAATAAACGAATGGCATCCGGAGATGCTAACGTCGAAATCATTAAGAAAAACATCAATAGAAAAAATAGAATATCCGCTAGGGCGCCTGTTTCTACTTCCGATGCTTCTCGTTCGCGCTTTCTAAAATTCATAGGATAATTTATTTTTTATTAGCAGGCTTGTGTAACAAGTCGATGAAATCCATCGCTACAATTTCCATTTTGTTAATTGAACGATCAATCATCGTTGTCAACAAAGTATACATCACATAAGCAATGATACCAACGATCAAACCCGAAGCAGATGTCACCATCTTCTCATAAATACCCGATGCAATCGTTGAAATTTCAATTTTATTTGAAGTCGAAATATTATGGAATGTACGAATCATACCCGTTACCGTTCCCAAGAAACCGAACATCGGCGCAATACGTGCAATCGAACTTAAGATACCCAAGTTCTTTTCCATGTTATAAATCTCCAACTTCGCTTTGTTCTCAATAGCATCTTCAATATCACGAATAGGTGAACCTAAACGTCCTAAACCACGCTCTAACAAATTAGCAATTGGAAATTTTGAATTCTTGCAATAAGTCACAGCACCTTGAATATTACCAGCTAAAAGCAATTCATTGATGTTGTGAAGGAAATTCTCATCAATACGGGATGTCTTACGGATGTATAAATAACGTTCAATGAAAAGAAATAAGGCTGCTGTAAACAAGAATAAAATCGGATACATGACATATCCACCCTTTTCCAATAAACTTAATACCGTGAATTCCTCGACCTGAGCCGCATCTAACAGAATAAAATTAAGTAATGAAGACATATAGCTTTGTTGAAAATTTTAATGATTTAATATAAACTTAAAGTTGGCCAAAATTATTGTCTTTTTCAAAAAAATCGACCGCATTTATTCAATTATTCTTGCGTGCTGTACCAATACCCCTCCTTCAAACTGAACATCGACATCCACAATTCCTTTATTGAGGTCTTTGCCATTACCTGAGCAATCAAATGATTGGCATAAGGCAACATGCTCGCACGAAATGCCTTCATTCCTGGGATTGCTTGCCTTTCAGCAACTGTCAGTTTCGCTATTTGGTCCATTAATGCATAAAATGCAGGTAAATCCAATTGATTAGCTTTTTCAATGTGCATTAAATGTCCTTGAGCCAATTGAATATCGGCCAAAGTTTCGAAGGCTCCTGCTGCTCCAATCAGTCTTTGCGGTTGATGTAGTTCACAAGCTTCATACAAACTTTGTAAGCCTGATTGAATATAGGCCTCCAATTCTTTGTCTAGATCCACATGGTATTCACTTTCTTTCTGAAAAAGGGATTGCAATTTAAGCCCACCCAATTCGAGACTTGTTTTAAACAATATCGTTTGGCCTTGAAACAGGATAAATTCCACGCTACCTCCACCTATATCCATCACCAGAGAAACGGCATCCCAAGGCTCAGGCAAGGAATGACGAATGCCTTGGAAAATATAATCCGCCTCTTGAATTCCTGAAATCACTTTAATCGGTATCCTCAGTTGGCTCTCCACCAATTCAATGAAACCAGATGCATTTCGGGCGTTCCGAAGGATACTTGTTCCAATGCCTTGAATCGAAACACAGTTTTTGTCTTGCGCATGCCAAAGAAATCGTTCTAAAGCTTCGAGGGCTCTTGCCATGGCGTCCAACTGCAATAAACCCGTTTCCATGGCACCTTTTCCTAATCCCACGGGACGATGGTCTTCATACAAAATCTTCATCCCCCCATTTGAAGGGTCTTGCTCAGCAATCAAAAGCTGAAACGTATTTGTTCCTAAATCAATAATTGCACGTGGCTGTGGCATCCTAAAAGGGTTTGGAACAAAAGTACATCGAAAGGCTGTTTATTAAAAAACAATTCGTAATTTAGAAACTATTACAACCCAAATTTCCTACATGCTGGATCCAGAATTTGATGACCATAAGGAGGATATCCAATCTTCGTTAAATCGCTTCGAGAAAATGCTCAATGAGGATGAAAATTCATTCTTTGATTTGGACACGTTGGAGCAAATTGCGGAGCATTATTTCATTCAAGGGAAATTTGATGAGGGCTTAAAAGCCTGCAACATTGGCTTAGAACATTTCCCCTATACCCTCGAATTAATCACGCTTAAAGCCCAAATTTTGGGTGAAATGCAACAGGCTGAGGCAGGTTATGAGTTGATCGAAAATGCGATGTTGCTCTTCCCAACCGATCTTGATTTATTAATGGTCAAAGGTTCGCTTTTGAGCCAATTAAAGCAACACGAAAAAGCAGTAGAGATTTTCTTACACATTTTAGAATATTCGGAGGAAAAAGACGACGTCTATTTCCGTTTGGGACTTTGCTATTTAACTTGGCCAAAACCCCGCGAAGCTGTAGATATGTTCAAGAAATCACTTGAGCATAACCCAGAAAATGAAAATGCGCTTGTCGAATTAGCAAATGCCTTGGATGAAATTGGCAAAATCGAGGAGAGTATCCCCTATTACGAAAAGTTCATCGATCAAGATCCATTTTCGTACACAGCTTGGTATAATTTAGGGATAGCCTATTCCAAACAAAAGAAATACGAAAAGGCCATCGATGCCTATGAATATTCATTGGCCATCGAACCCACCTTTGCCTCTTCCCTATTCAATTTAGGCAATACCTACATGAATTTGGAGGAATATGTGAAAGCAGAGGAAGCTTACCGACTCTGTTTGCAACACGATGAGCCGAACCCGGAACTCTACTGCTGTTTAGGTGCAAGTTTAGAACGCCAAAAACAATTCAATGAGGCCTTAACTTTTTATAAAGATGCGGTTAAAATTGATCCACTTTGGGACGAAGGTTATTATGGTTTAGCTGTTTGTTTAACAGAATTAGACAAGTGGTTTGAATCCCTGCATTTCCTTAAAAAAGCGATCAAACTTAACGAGACAAATCCATTGTACTGGACAGGATTAGCCGATGTTGAGGCTTATTTAGGTAATTCCATTTCAGCAGATGAAGCTTTCCAAAAATCCATCGAGCTCGACTCATTTTTTGCCCCTACATGGGTTAAATGGGCCCAAATGCACTTTGAATTAGGGGATTATGAGAAGTCGGCCGACATCATGCTTTCCGCCATCGATGAACTACCCGAAGAAGCAGAATTGTATTACCGTTCAGCCATCTTTTTAATCAAAGCTGCCCAATTTAAAGAGGCATTTCATTTCTTAGAAACAGGCTTAATGCTGGACTACGATAAGCATGTGCTTATATTCGATTATTTCCCAAATTTGGAAACCCAAAAGGCTATTTTCAAGTTAATCCAGCAGTACAAAAAATAATCATTTTCCAATTGCCCCGATTTTCTGCCACTCATCCAAAAGGATATGCACGGAAAACTAACTTCCTTAAATTCGTAAAATTTATAAATTTTTTCTATGAAAAAACTACTCTACACAGGTTTGGCAATCTTCTGCCTTGGCATGCAAGTTTTTGCCCAACAAAAGTCTAAATCCTTACCTATTCCAGAAAAAGTCACTGCGGCTGAAGGAATTACAGAATACAAATTAGCCAATGGATTGAAAGTTTTACTTTTCCCAGATCCATCTAAACAAACGATTACCGTAAACATTACCTATTTAGTGGGCTCACGCCACGAAGGATATGGTGAAACGGGTATGTCCCATTTATTGGAACACATGGTTTTTAAAGGAACCAAGGAAAAGCATAAAGAAGTTGCCAAAGAAATCTCTGACCACGGTGCACAATTCAATGGTACAACCTGGTTAGATCGCACAAACTACTTTGAGACATTTGCTTCTACGGATGAGAATTTAGATTGGGCATTGGACATGGAAGCAGATCGTATGATCAACTCTCGCATCGCTAAAAGCGAACTAGAGACGGAGATGACTGTCGTTCGAAATGAATTTGAAAGTGGCGAAAATGACCCAGGATCTGTTTTGATGGAGCGTGTTGTGTCTACTGCATTTTTATGGCATAACTATGGAAACTCAACCATTGGTGCTCGTTCAGATATCGAAAAAGTGCCTATTGAGAATTTACAAGCTTATTACCGCAAATATTACCAACCGGATAATGCCGTGTTATTGGTAGCTGGAAAATTTGATGTAACGAAAACATTGAAATTAATCAATGAGAAATTTGGTATCATTCCGCGTCCTGAGCGTGTATTAACTCCTACTTTCACAGCAGAACCGACACAAGATGGGGAGCGCGAGGTGACTTTACGTCGGGTGGGTGATGTCCAACAAGTAGGCATGGCATATCACATCCCATCAGGCTTACATCCTGATTTCATTGCCTGCGATGTATTAGTTGATTTATTGACTGATGCACCATCAGGACGCTTGTACAAGGCATTAATTGATACAAAAAAAGCTTCGAGTCAGTTTGGTTATACGATGCAATTAAAAGAGCCAGGTTTGGTGTATTTCGGTGCTGAGGTATTGAAAAGCAAATCGGTGGATTCTGTTAAGAACATTATGATTGAAACGATTGAGCAATTTGCTAAACAAGCACCAACTCAAGAAGAAGTTGATCGTATCAAGACCAAAGGCATCAAAAACATCGAGTTATTATTGAACAATGCACAACGTGTTGGCGTGGGTTTATCCGAATACATTGCTCAAGGCGACTGGCGCTTGTTATTCCACACAAGAAACCTATTAGAGAAGGTTACTGCGGCCGACGTACAACGTGTAGCAGCCAAATACTTCAAGTCGGCGAATCGCACATCCGGTATTTTCTATCCTACCGAAAAACCTGACCGTGCGGAAATTCCAGAAGCAAAAGATGTGGCGGATGTATTAAAAGATTTTAAAGGAAAGGCGGCTGTTGCAGAAGGTGAGGCATTTGATCCATCCCCGAGCAACATTGATGCCCGTACAAAAACAGAGAAGATTGCCGGTGTATCTTTGGCATTATTACCTAAGAAAACGCGTGGAAATTCGGTTTATGCACGTTTAACCTTGCGTTTTGGCGATGAAAAGACCTTATTAGGAACAGCAACTGCAGCGGATTTGGCGGCGGATATGTTGACGAAAGGAACAGCGAAACATACACGCCAACAATTCCAAGATGAATTGGATAAGTTAAAAGCTCGTGTTTCAATAACAGGAGAAGCTCGTCAGGCGAATGTATCGATCGAAACGACACGTGAGAATTTATTGCCCGCCTTGCAATTAGTTGCGGAAGCCTTGAAGCAACCAAACTTCCCAGCTGACGAATTCGAGAAATTGAAGCAAGAGAATTTGACGCAAATTGAAGGTCAAAAATCAGAGCCTCAAGCGAAAGCGATGGATGTATTAGGACAATGGCGTTCAGGACATTATCCTAAGAACGACGTTCGTTACCAACCAACGATGGCCGAGCAAACAGAACGTTATACTGCGGCTAAATTAGAAGAGGCGATTGCTTTCTATAAAGGTTTTTATGGCGCATCGAATGCAACCTTCTCGGTAGTTGGGGACTTTGACGAAGCCGCCATTAAAACATTCGTAAAATCAGAATTAGCTGACTGGAAATCACCTAAGGCTTATACACGGGTTCCAGATAAATTCCACGAAAATGGTAGTCAGGTAAAATCGATTGAAACACCGGATAAAGCGAATGCATTCTTCTTAGCTTATCAGCCTTTGAAAATCTCGGATTCAGATCCTAATTATGCAGCTCTTGAATTGAGTAATTATATGTTGGGCGGCGGCAGTGGCCTAAGTTCACGTTTAATGAATCGTATCCGTCAGAAAGAAGGTTTATCTTATGGCGTAGGTTCACAATTTGCAGCGAGTCCGTTGGATCAAAATGGAGCTTTCTTAGGGTATGCTATTTATGCTCCTGAGAATATTGCCAAATTAGAGGCAGCCTTCAAAGAGGAAATTGAGAAGGTATTGAAAGAAGGCTTTACACAGAAAGAAATTGATGAGGCGAAGAAATCGTGGATTCAAGCGAAGCAAGTAACGCGTTCACAAGACAATGCGTTGGTGGGAACGTTAAATAACAATTTATTCTTGGGACGAAATTTAAAATGGTCTGAGGAATTAGAGAACAAGGTGAAAAACTTAACACCGGAACAAATTCTAGAAGCTACGCGCAAAACAATCGACTTGACAAAGATGTCTTTCATCAAAGCGGGGGATTACGAAGGTGCTGCTAAGAAGATGGCTGAGAAGGCCAAAAACACACCGTCAGAGTCTGGCGCTGTGGGTGGTGCACCGAAGCAGTAAAACAAGAATAGCCGTTCATGGAACGGCTATTTCAAACATCAAAAAAGGAGCCTCTCGGCTCCTTTTTTATTAACAATACTCTTCGAATACCCCTTCTAAATGCTGAGCAATCAAAGCCGCCGAACGGCCTTCAATGTGATGACGCTCAACAAAGTGAACTAATTCACCGTCTTTGAACAAGGCAATTGATGGAGATGATGGTGGATAAGGCAAAGTATATTCACGCGCTTTTTGCGTAGACTCTTGATCCACACCCGCAAACACTGTTGCTAAATTCGTTGGTTTCTTTGCAGAAGCCGCAACTGCAGCTTTAACGCCTGGACGAGCAGTAGATGCAGAACAACCACAGACCGAGTTGATAAACAACAAGGTCGTACCTGGTTTTGCCATGGTATCTTCTACTTCAGCAGCCGACTTCAATTCTTGAAATCCACCCTCTACGATATCCATCCGCATGGGATGTACTAAATGTTCTGGATACATATTATTTCTATTTTAATTTGCTAAACACACTTACATAAAGCCAAGTTCCAATTTGGCAACTTCCGACATCATATCTTGTGAATACGGTGGATCAAACGTTAATTCGACAGAAACCTCTGCAACGCCTTCCACTTCCCGAATAGCCTTCTCGATGTCCACGGGAATACTTTCCGCAGAAGGACATGAGGGCGACGTCAAAGTCATCAAGATATATACATTGTTCACCGGAAAAATCTTGATTTCATAAATCAACCCAAGCTCATACACGTCCACCGGAATTTCGGGGTCATATACCGTCTTAATTGCTTTTACTACTTCTTCCTTTAATTCTGCTTCCGTCATGCTTCTATTATCTTAAGCCATTGCATTAAACGCAACCGCATAATTTTTCATTTGTTTTACCATGGCTACCAAACCATTTGAACGTGTTTGGGCCAAATGCTGCGCCATCCCAATCTGATCAATAAAATACAAATCAGCTTGCATAATCTCTGCTGGCGTGTGATTCGATAAAACCCGAATCAACATACTGATCATTCCTTTTACAATAATCGCTTCCGAATCTGCAAAAAAGACAATATGATCCCCATGCTTTTCGGCATGTAACCAAACCTTACTTTGGCAACCTTTAATGACATTTTCCTCCGTTTTGAAGGCTTCGTTCATCGGGCTTAATTTCTTACCCAAATCAATCAAATATTCGTATTTATCAGCCCAATCTTCAAAGAGACCAAACTCTTCGATTAACTCGTCTTGGGTTTCATTGATCGTTGCCATATTAACTCAACATTGTTATCGTACGTTTCAACGCTTTCACAAACAAATCAATCTCTGATTTGGTATTGTAAAACGCGAAGGACGCCCGACAAGTTCCTACTAATTCATAACGTGCCATCAGCGGTTGGGCACAATGGTGACCCGTACGAATTGCGACACCAAACTTGTCCAACAAAACACCGATGTCTTGTGGATGTACACCATCAATCACAAAACTAACCACGGCAATTTTCTCGGGTGCCTGACCTACGATACGTAAACCATCAATTTGCATTAATTGTTCTGTTGCATAGTCCAACAAAGCTTTCTCTTGTTCCCAAACGGCATTCTTTGGCAAAGATTTCAAATAATCCAAGGCAAAGCCAAAGGCATATACATCCGCGATGTTTGGTGTTCCAGCTTCAAATTTGTAGGGTAACTCATTGTATGTTGTACCCGCAAAACTCACTTCCTTAATCATCTCTCCCCCACCTTGATACGGCGGCATCGCTTCTAGCAATGTACGTTTTCCGTACAACACACCCACACCCGTAGGACCAAATAATTTATGTGCCGAAAAGGCTAAAAAATCAATATCCAACGCTTGAACGTCAATTTCAAAGTGTGCCACTGATTGTGCTCCATCGATTAACACCTTCGCTCCTACGCGATGCGCTTGCTCGATGATATAGGAAATCGGGTTAATCGTTCCTATCGCATTCGACACATGGTTTACAGCAACAAACTTAACTCGGTTTGAGTCTAATAATTCCACATAGGCCTTCATATCCAACACGCCAGCCTCGTCGACTGGAATCACTTGAACCTCCGCTCCTTTTTCTTCAGCAATCATCTGCCAAGGAACAATGTTTGAATGGTGTTCCAAATTCGATACAAGAATTACATCGCCTTTGGAAAAATTAGCCCGACCGTAAGTCTGAGCCACTAAATTAATCCCAGCAGTCGTTCCGGAAGTGAAGATGATTTGATCCGTAGATTCCGCATTCAAGAAATCTTTCAACTTCTTTCTGGTCAATTCATAACCCGTTGTCGCACGCTCTGCAAGCGTGTGTAAACCGCGGTGGATATTGGCATTGTCTCGTGTGTAATAATGATTCAGCGCATCAATCACCATTTGAGGCTTTTGCGTCGTTGCTGCATTATCAAAATACACCAAAGGAGCCCCATTGACCTGTTGGTCTAATATGGGAAAATCCTTCCGTACTTGCTCAATATCAAATTTATCTGCCATGATTATACACCTAATGCTTGTTGTATTTTCGCTACGACCCGATCAGAAATAGATTCTTTCAATTCAGGTATTTCTACTTTATCAATGACTTGTTGGACGAATGCCAACATCAACAAAGTCTTTGCTGCTTCCTCCGAAATACCGCGTGAACGCATGTAAAACAAGGCCTCATCGCTCAATTGACCTGTTGTCGTTCCATGTGAACATTTCACATCGTCCGCCCAAATTTCCAATTGAGGTTTGGTATTCATCGTTGCTTTATCAGAAGCCAACACATTTTTACATGATTGAAAGGCATTCGTTTTTTGCGCGTCAGGACGAACAAAAATCTTTCCGTTAAATACACCCGTTGAATTACCTAGCAATACACCTTTGTATAATTCGTTCGATTCTGAATTGGGTTTGCGATGATCTACAACCGTGTGTGAATCAATAAATTCATTGTTTCCGGGAACATACAATCCATTCAAATTCGAAAGGACATTTTCTCCATCCACATAGAAATGTAGGTTATTGCGCACAAATCCTCCATTGATGGAGAAAGTAAACATATCCACCTGGCTATTAGCTTGTTGGAAAATAAACGTATGATCAACATGCGTCGTTTTCAGCGCAAAATCTTGCGTTTTGACGAATGTCAAGTTTGCTGATTCTTCCACCCAAATCTCTTGAACATAATTCGAAAGAATGGTTTCTGAAGATGAATTTGATCTTAAATCATCGACCCAAGTGACATTCGCCCCTTTTTCGATGTAAATCAACAATTTACTTTGAATGGCTGAGGCAATGCTTACATCTGCCAAAAGTTGGTGTACAATGGGTTGGGGCAAAGTAGTTCCTGCTTTAACCCAAATAACTTGATGGGTGGTCGTTAAGGCATCATTCAAATCATAAAGGGAGTTTTGATCCAAGATTTGATTCCGCTTTTCCCATTTTGTAATGAAATCAGGGTTTTGGGCTGCGAAAGCTGAAAATTCAAGAATTTCAACGCCGTTTGGCAAAGAACCTACGGTGGTGAATTTTCCATTCAACGATTGCAATTGGAGAGATCCCTCAATAGATGTAGAACTTGCATTCGTAGGAGTTTCCGACGAATTCCAATTCCAATCGATGTCATTTAAGGACTTCAGGGATGCATATTTCCATTCCTCCCATTTATTTGTAGGAAATCCTTTGGCCAAGAAACGATCCATGGCCGCTTGTTTTTCTTTCCCGAGGGAAATACTTACTAATGTATCAGTTGCCATGTGTTAATCTACTAAAGCCGAAATAATCCAATCGTATCCTTTTTCTTCTAATTCAAGAGCCAATTCCTTCGTTCCTGATTTAACGATACGGCCTTTGTAGAGGACGTGAACGAAATCTGGCACGATGTAATCCAATAAACGTTGGTAGTGCGTCACGACAATCGTCGCGTTCGTTGGACTCTTTAATTTGTTAACACCTTCCGCAACAATACGAAGGGCATCAATATCTAAACCTGAATCGGTTTCATCCAAAATAGCCAATTTAGGATCTAGAACGGCCATTTGGAAAATCTCATTCCTTTTTTTCTCTCCACCTGAAAAACCTTCGTTTAATGAACGACTCAATAATGACTGATCGATGTTCACATAGGCCATTTTCTCTTTGAACATTTTCAAAAATTGAACAGCGTCTAGGGGCTCTTCGCCACGGTATTTACGAATTTCGTTCACCGCAGACTTCATAAAGTTGGTCGTAGAAACACCTGGAATTTCAACTGGGTATTGAAATGCTAAGAAAACACCTTCAGCAGCGCGTTCTTCGGGAGCTAAATCCAATAAGTCTTTACCTTGAAACTCAACTGAACCTTCTGTTACTTCATAATCTTCCCGACCAGCTAATACGGACGCTAAAGTTGATTTACCAGAACCATTGGGTCCCATGATGGCATGAACTTCGCCGGCTTTGATTTCCAGATTAATCCCACGAAGAATTTCTTTTTCTCCGATGCGCGCATGTAAATTTTTAATTGATAACATATCGTTCTAATTGAATAAGGCTAATGAGGCACAAAATTAAAACCTAATCAGATACAAAACCACACTTTATTTAGATTCACTCTAAATAGTATGAAATTTTATCTAATTTTTGCTTATCTTTGTGACACAAAAAGCAAAATACCATGATCACGATCTCAGAAATTGCAGCGAATCGCATTAAAGAAATTCGTCAGAAAGAAGGATTAACGGAAGCATTCAACGTTCGCGTTGCCGTGGAAGGTGGTGGATGTTCTGGCTTGATGTATCAATTAGACTTCGCATCTGAACCTCAGGCAAGCGATATGATATTCGAAGACAAGGGCGTTAAAGTAATGGTCGACAAAAAATCCATTCTTTATTTAGCTGGAACGGAACTCGATTTCTCAGATGGCTTGAATGGCAAAGGATTTCAATTCAAAAACCCGAATGCAACACGTACTTGCGGTTGCGGCGAGAGCTTCTCGATCTAAATTCCCAAAGGAATCTGTTTGGATTCCAAAATGAACGGTTTCATTAATTCATAAACGCGGTAGATAGGTAAACCCATCACCGTGTAAAATGACCCATTCAATTGCTCAATACCGGCCATACCAATAAAATCTTGTACGCCATAGGCACCAGCTTTATCTAAAGAAGACCCGCCACGTATATACCACTCCATTTCCCAGTTGGCCAATTCCCTAAAACTAACAAAAGCCGAATCAGCTGCCGTTACGATTCCTTGCGGACTAGCCAATGCAATTCCCGTCACAACCTCATGCGTTTTACCTGACAATTTTTTCAGCATTTGTAGCGCATCTTGCTTATCCAAAGGCTTATTCAAAATCTCACCATCCAAAATTACTACCGTATCAGCTGCTAAAATCAGGGCATTTTCACAAGACTCTAACAAAGCTTTCGCCTTACGTTCAGCGAGCATGACAGGAACTTCTTGAGGCTTCATATCAATCGGGAAAGATTCATCCACATCTGAAGGCAATACCGAAAATTGAAATCCAGCTTGTGATAAAATCTCTTTCCGACGAGGGGAATTCGAGGCTAGAATGAAAGGAAATTGAAGGCTAAATGAATCTTGCATGACCAAAAATAGGATATAAATGTGACCTTTTGAAAAATAAATTTTAAAAACATTTGTAATTAATGTAATTACATTTAATTTTGCTACATCAAATTTCAGTTATGGGAATTTCAGAGGATTTAAAGCAGAGCAAATTTACAACGCCAACTAGCAAGGCGATTGTAAACATTATATACACAGGCAACTGGATGATGCAGCAACAGCACGATCTTTTGAAACCCTTTGGTTTGACCGCCCAACAGTACAATGTACTACGGATATTACGTGGACAACAAAACAATCCGATGACCGTTTTAGGAATCACAGAACGGATGATGGATAAAATGTCTAATGCCTCCCGATTAGTCGACAAGCTATTAGAGAAAAAATTAGTGTTAAGACGTGAATGTCCGCATGACCGTAGAGCGGTTGATGTCATTATTCTACCGGCAGGTTTGGCCTTATTAGAAGAAATCGATCAGGTGCAGTTGGCTTGGGAGAAAAATTTCGCAAGCATAAGTTCCGAGAAGCTAGATCAAATCAATGAGATCTTGGACGAAATCAGAAATGTATTTACTAACAATTAAACAATAAATAAAATGAAAAAAGTAAGCCTAATCTTGACAGCGCTCGTAATGAGCATCGCATCTTTCGCAGCACCAAAAGCAGTGAAAGTAAACACAGCAGCAAGCTCAATCGCTTGGTATGCAGAAAAAGTAACTGGTAAGCACAATGGTACAGTAGGTATCTCAGCAGGTGCTTTGAACGTAGACGGTAACAAATTAGTAGGTGGTAACTTCACAATCGACTTGAAAACAATCAAGGCATTGGATATCACGGATCCAGGTTACAACCAAAAATTTGTTAGCCATATCTCTTCAGGAGACTTCTTTGAAGTTGAGAAATTCCCAACAGCTACTTTCGTGATCACGAAGATTGCAGGAAACCAAGTAACAGGTAATTTGACAATCAAAGGAATCACTAAATCAATTTCTTTCCCAGCTGAAATTTCAGTAAAAGGAGGAAAGGTTGCTGCTAAGGCTTCGATCACAATTGATCGTACAGATTACAACATCCAATACGGTTCAAAGAAATTCTTTGATTCAATTGGCGACAAAGCTATCATGGATGACTTCAAATTAGTTGTATCTTTAGTTAGCGAATAAATTAATCCGCTTAAGAGCCGAGGTGCAAATCTGCATCTCGGCTTTATTATTTACTCATAAAAAATCAACAACATGTCTTTAATTAATGATTTATCTTGGCGCTATGCGACCAAGCGTATGAATGGCAACAAAGTATCTGCGGATAAAATTGAAAGCCTTTTAGATGCGATTCGTCTTTCTGCTTCAGGATTTGGTTTACAACCTTACCAAGTATTTGTGATTGAAAATCCAGAATTGCGTGCGCAAATCCAACCGATTGCTTATGGCCAACCGCAAATTACAGAGGCGTCGCATATCTTAGTTTTTGCTGCGTGGAATGATATTACAGAAGAAAAAATCGATGCATTTATTCAATTGGTTTCTGAAACGCGTAATGTCCCTGTAGAAGCTTTAGCGGATTACCGTGGAGCAATCGCAGGATCTATGTTACAATTGCCTATGGAAGTTCAAGCCGGTTGGGCTGCTCGTCAAGTGTATTTGGCAATGGGAACAGCTTTAGCAGCTGCCGCTGAATTGAAAATCGACACAACACCGATGGAAGGTTTTGTTCCTGCGAAATTGGACGAGTTATTAGATTTATCTGCCAAAGGATTACATTCTGTATTAATTCTAGCTGTAGGCGAGCGTGACGCTGCCAATGATTACATGGCAAACGCTGCCAAAGTTCGTTACTCAAAAGACGAATTATTTGTTCGCATGTAATAGAAACAGTCTATTTTTTTCAAAAAAGGTCGCCCCAACAGGCGGCCTTTTTTTATTATCAGTTTCTTAAACCTTTTACGAATTTCTTACCTGAATATAGAATAATCATTGGGGCAAAATGACTGTAATTTTAACATGCAGCTCGAGCAATTCATAATCTAATACCTAACCCTTTAAACATGAAAAATCATGAAACAAGAATTTTTCCCCATGTCTGCATGGGGTATGCAAGAATTGAATTCGATGGAACTTATCCACATTGATGGTGGTGGTTTCTGGGAGACTTTTGGCATAATCACGGGAGTCGCCGTCGTGATAGCAGCAGTTATTTACACGGGCGGCTTAATCGCTATTTTACTTTAATTAAATCATGAAAACGACAACGAATTGGACACGTGTCACGGAACAGGAGCTTCGGGACATACAAGGTGGAGGCTGGTTTGATGATTTCAAAAAAGGCTTTAAAGAAGGCTTCGACTGGGCAATTGGCGTCCTCAAAGACCTTACTGATTTTTTCAAATAAACAGGCGGGGCTTTGCCCCGCCAAAAATCTAAACCCATGAAAACACAAACAATCGATGATATAAAAATCCAACTGGAACTATTCCGCAACAACCTCGTGGAGGAATTTGAAGACGCAAATAAGCGAGTTCAGCTGAAGATTAATGGTCACTTTAAAATACTCTATCTTAAAGTACCTGATAATCTCCCTGCAGAGGAAATCGAAAAGATTGTCCCTGAATTGTTCACGAAAGCTATTGAGACTATCGGGAATCGAATCCGACAGAAACTCGAAGAAATGCAAACGGTCCCTCACTAGGGACTGTTTACAATTTTATTAATTCTTCTACAGTAACGTTAAAATAAACAGCTAGTTGATATAATCGATCAATGCTCAACTTGGATTGGCCGGATTCCAACTTTGCATAACTGCTTTGTGAGATTTGAAGATTAAATGCGACGTTCTCTTGTGAGAGTTCGCGATCCAATCGCAAACGGCGAATATTTCGAATAACATGTTTCATAGTGGTTAGATTTAACCACCCAATGTATCAAAGCTACAAGCGCTTCAAACCTAAAAAACTGATAATTTAAATCAAGAAATTGATTTAAGAAATTCCGGAAGCGTAAAAACAGGGCTCAATCCCAAAACCTCACCCTCTTTAATCATTAAAGGCCAACCAGATTCAAAATCATTGCGAATACTTCCTTCGAGTATTGCCTCCCGAACTGCAATTTTAATCAAACCAATTTCTTTTCCTGGACCAATATCGAATACTTGCATAATCATCTCCCCTGTGATAACAGGTTGGAAATTACGAAGGGAGTCACTCGCTTCCACTTCTTTGAGCTTTTCCTCTACTAAGTCGAAGTTTCTTAAATAGCGTTTCACCTTGTCGCCATTTTTGGAGGTGATATCTGCCCGACAAAGTGTCATAAGTGCCTCTAATTCATCACCGGCTTCGAAGAGTAATCGGCGTAAGGCAGAATGGGTTATTTCCTCTTTAGATAAGGCAATCGGGCGTAAATGTAAGCGGACCAGCTTTTGCACCAACTTCATTTTCTCATTCAAAGGCAATTTCAAACGCTTGAAAATCGACGGAACTTGTCGGGCACCCATTTCCTCATGACCATGAAACGTCCAGCCTTTCCCTTTGACAAAACGTTTGGTTTGCGGTTTCGCAATATCATGCAAAATCGCTGCCCAGCGCCACCAAAGATCATTAGTATGTTGGGAAATATTATCCAATACCTGTAAGGTGTGATAGAAATTATCCTTATGCCCCTTCCCTTCTTCGGTATCCACCCCTTTGAGTTTAACAAACTCGGGAAAAATGCGGGCTAATAATCCGCAAGCATCTAATAACAGAAAGCCATAAGATGGCTTTTGGCATAAAATAATCTTATTTAACTCTTCCGAAATACGCTCCATGGAGATAATTTCCAAGCGCTCATTCTCTTTTTGCAAGGCCTCAAAGGTCTCTGGATAAATATCGAAACCCAATTGGCTCGCGAATCGAACCGCGCGCATCATCCGCAATGGATCATCTGAAAACGTGATTCCAGGCTCTAAAGGAGTTCGAATAATTTTCGATTTTAAATCAGCAATTCCGTTAAAAGGGTCTAATAGCTTCCCCCAATTCGACTGATTCAGTTGAACCGCCATCGCATTGATGGTAAAATCTCGCCGATTTTGGTCATCCTCCAAAGTCCCTTCCATCACCAGTGGCTTCCGAGAATCCCTTTGGTAAGATTCCTTACGGGCTCCAACAAATTCAAGATCCCAGTCATCGACCTTTAACATCGCTGTACCGAAATTCTTAAAAATCGAAACACTGTGATCTGGCAAATCAAATTCACGGGCTACTTCTTCCGCCAAGGCAATACCAGAACCGATACAAACAACATCAATATCCTTACAAGGTCTACCTAAAATTGAATCACGCACAAATCCACCTACGACATAGGATTCCATTTGAATACGATCGGCAGCTAGCCCGATGCGACGAAAAATATCTTCAGAAATGATCTCCTGCCCTGTCTTCATTTATCCTCTAATCAATGAATAATCACCACCTAAGCCCAATTTGACAATTTTGGATGGTTTATTATTCCCCTTCGTTGGGTTGGGGTTTTTCAATATATAATCAACTTGTTCTTTGATAGAACCAGCAATACTTTCAAAATTCAATGGTGAAGCTTCACCGGATATGTTCGCGGAGGTTGAGACGATTCCTCGTTGGTAACGATAAATCAAACCTTTACAAAACTCATCTTTGACCAAACGAATGGCAATACTACCATCCGGACCTAATAAATGGGCACTTACATTTTTCCCTTTTGGGTAAATAACGGTTAAAGGATCTTCAGCAAAATCCACTAAGTCCCAGGCGATTTCGGGAACTTCTTCGACGTATTCACTCAATTGCTCAATCTTCGAAATCAGCACAATTAAGCCTTTTTCTGCAGGTCTTTGTTTGATTTGCAATAGTTTCTCAATACTTGCGTCATTGCGAACATCACAACCTAATCCCCAAATCGTGTCGCTGGGATAAAGAATGACACCCCCTGATTTTAAGGAGGTAATCGCATCATGATATAGATTTGGCGTCATGGCCACAAAGGTAAGATTAAATTCGTCAAAAATGCCCCTTGCAAGTCAATGTTTGCCCTTAATTGGCTACCTTTGCAGCCATTAATTTTCATTAAACCCGTTGATTTCAACATGCTAGGTATCCAACAATCGATTCAAAAAAGTTTACAAGAAGGACTTCAACATCTTTTTTCAATCGACGCGCAAGAAATCGTTTTACAAGAAACCAAAAAGGAATTTGAAGGTACTTTCACCTTTGTTGTTTTCCCTTTTACCAAACAAGCATCCAAAGCTCCTGCACAAATTGCTCAGCTTTTGGGGGAATATATGTTGGCCAACAACCTTAAAATCAAAGCATTTCAGGTCGTTCAAGGCTTTTTGAATCTTAGTTTACAAGATGATGTTTGGGTTGAAATTTTGAATGGAATTAATCAGGATGCACATCCATTTACATTGGCAGATAAAAAAGAAAAGGTACTAATTGAATATTCCTCACCGAATACCAACAAACCTTTACACTTAGGCCATTTACGTAATAACTTTCTCGGATTCTCTGTTTCTCAAATCTTGGATGCAGCGGGTTATGAAGTAATTAAAACGAATTTGGTGAATGACCGCGGAATTCATATTTGTAAATCGATGTTGGCCTACCAACTTTTTGGCAATGGAGAGACTCCTGAATCAAGTGGTTTGAAAGGTGATCATTTAGTTGGAAAATACTATGTGGCATTTGACAAAGCTTACAAAGTAGAAATTGAAACCTTAGTCCAACAAGGAATAGACCCGGAAGAGGCCAAAAAGCAAGCTCCTATCCTATTGAAAGCGCAGGATATGTTATTAGCCTGGGAGCAAAATGAGCCAAGCGTTATTGCCCTTTGGGAACAAATGAATACGTGGGTATTCGATGGATTTGCGAAGAGTTATGCACAAATGGGCGTAAGCTTTGATAAAATTTATCGAGAATCAAATACCTATTTATTGGGTAAAAAATTGGTCGATGAAGGCTTAGCTCAGGGTGTGTTTTTCAGAAAAGACGATGGATCAGTTTGGATTGATTTAACGGAAGAAGGCTTAGATGAAAAATTGGTTTTACGTCGGGATGGGACATCTGTTTACATCACACAAGATATGGGAACGGCTCAATTGAAATATGAAGATTTTGGTGCCAAACGTTCCGTTTATGTCGTTGGGAATGAACAAGATTACCATTTTGAGGTATTGTTTCATATTCTCAAAAAACTAAATAAACCCTTCTCGGAAGGCAATTATCACTTATCCTATGGAATGGTGGATTTGCCTAGTGGCAAAATGAAATCGCGCGAAGGAACTGTTGTGGATGCGGATGACTTAATGGCCGAAATGGTTAACACGGCGCAATCGAGAACATTGGAATTAGGTAAAATTGAAGGTTTTTCAACGGAAGAAGCCATTGCTTTATTTAACCAATTAGGATTGGGAGCTTTGAAATATTTCTTATTGAAGGTTGACCCGAAAAAACGGATGTTGTTCAATCCGGAAGAATCTATTGATTTCCAAGGAAATACGGGTCCATTTATTCAATATACGCATGCTAGGATTTGTTCGTTGACCCGAAAGGCGGCAAGTATGGGAATTAATATAAAAATTTCTGCTGGTAAATCGTATGAATTAGCTGAATCCGAGCAAGAGTTAATCTTCTTGCTAGGAAATTATAAATCGAAAATCCAGGAGGCTGCGGCGCAGTTTGCACCGTCGGTTATCGCACAGTATACTTATGATTTAGCGAAGCAATTCAACAAATTTTACAATGAATTGAGTATTTTAAATGAAGAAAATGTAGATAGCCGAAACATTCGGTTAAATTTAGCTTCCTTAACGGGTGAAACAATTAAAGCATCTCTGGCGTTATTAGGAATAGTTGCACCAGAACGTATGTAACGTGAAAAACAAATACAAAATTCTCATCCTCTTAATCATTATCACCATGATCGTAAGCCTTATGAAAATCGGATCGCTATTAACTGCATTGGCTTTGCCATTCACACAAAAAGTAGCATTAGAACGCCCTATGGAAACAACACAGTCGGCAGAAAAGAACTTCTTCTCTTTCAAAATGAAGGGGATAGATGGAAAAGAAATTGATTTCAGCCAATTTAAAGGCAAGAAAATCGTCGTATTAAATACGGCTTCAAAATGTGGATATACGCCACAATATGCGGACTGGGAAGCATTTCACAAGGCTAATCCTGAAATCGTTATCTTGGGATTTCCTGCCAATGAATTTGGAGGACAAGAACCTGGAACAAATTCAGAAATCGCCTCATTTTGCTTGAAAAACTACGGAGTATCATTCCAAATGATGGAGAAAGTCGTTGTAAAAGGCGCTGGAAAATGTGATTTATACCAATGGTTAAGTGATAAATCGCAAAACGGTTGGAACGAAAAAGAACCCACTTGGAATTTTTGCAAATATGTCATCAATGAAAAAGGGGAACTGACTAATTTCTTCGCATCAGGCATTAAGCCCACAAGTGCAGAATTTCAAGCAGCATTGGCGAAATAATACATGAATAGATGGGTTGAAGCGGCTAGGCCAAGAACATTACCTCTTGCAGTAGCGAGTATCATGTTGGGCAATTTATTAGCCTATTCAAATGGTAAATTTGATTGGATAATTGCAGCATTAGCCATCTTAACGACTGTTGGATTACAAGTACTTTCCAACTTCGCCAATGACTACGGTGATTCGGCCAATGGAATTGATAATCAGGATCGTAAGGTAGCTTTACGAGCTGTTCAAACTGGTAAAATAAACCGTCAAGAAATGAAGCAAGTCGTTATTTTAACGGCTTGCATTTCTTTTTTAATGGGTATTGGGTTACTAGCTTATAGCTTGCAACGAGCCTCTTGGGAAATTTGGATAAATTTTATTGGATTAGGAATCGCCTGTATTTTAGCCGCTATTGCCTATACCGTTGGAAAAAAACCATATGGGTACATGGGATTAGGTGATTTGTCAGTCTTCATCTTTTTTGGTTTAGTGGGAACCATGGGGACCTATTTCCTTCAAACTCAATCTATCCCATTTCACATCGTCTACCCTGCCTCGGGATGTGGTTTATTGTCGGTAGCCGTCTTAAACCTGAACAATCTACGTGATTTAGAAAACGACAAAAAATCAGGTAAAAATTCGATCCCCGTTCGCATTGGTAAAACAAAAGGGTTCATTTACCAAAAAGCCTTATTGATTTTAGGAGTCTTACCCTTTATCTGTTACCATTTGGTCGTATTCAAAAAGGGGCCATCCACTGTTGGCAACCTGTTAGTTTTACTCGGATTTTACCCCATCATCTTGATGATCAGGGAATTAAACTCAAAAATGACGCCAGCGGAAATAGATCCCTATTTAAAGAAGACGGCATTAAGAACTTTATTATTAATTTTGCTATTCGGAATTAGCGAAATCATCCAATAACCTCGAACACGACTATGAAACATATCTACACAATTCTTTTTGTGGGTATTTTAAGCGCAAGCACGACAGCCACATTTGCACAAGACAGCACAAACTACCTTGAGTTGGGTTTGACTCAAAACAAAACGGGAAATTATGCTGATGCGCTTCGAAACTTCAGTTTAGAAATTGAGAAGAATGTCGCTAACCCCAATCCCATTTCATTTTACAACCGAGGATTTGCCAAGTACAATTTGAAGGATTTCCGTGGGGCTATTTTGGACTTTGACAAAGCGATTGAATTAAAGCCTACTTACTTTGAGGCATTCATTGCGCGTGGCCAAAGCTATAGCAAACAAGAAAACCACAAAGTGGCGATACAAGATTACAACGAGGCAATTCGTTTAAATCCCTTGGAGGCAACGGCGTATTTTAGTCGGGGAATTTCAAAATCGAAATTAGCCAATTACCGTGGAGCGCTTTCCGACTACAATAAATCCTTAGAGTTAAACGCAGAATATGCACCTGGCCTAGCAGCACGCGGTGAGGCTAAAGCACATTTGGCAGATTACAAAGGCAGTATTGAGGACTTTGATAAAGCGATAGAGATTAGCCCAAAACGTTCGAGTTATTTATCGAATCGGGCGTTTTCGAAAATGAAATTAGCGGAGTATCAAGCTGCATTGAAGGATTTTGAAGAGGCAATTAAATTGAGTCCAGATAATGCTGACGATTGGTATCATGCGGGATTTTGCAAAACGCAATTGGAAAATTTCCGAGGAGAAAATGGCGAAAAAGGCGCTTTAGAAGATTTCAGCAAAGCAATTGAAATGGATCCTAGCAAAGTAGAAGCCTATTATGGCCGTGGCTTTGTGAAATCAAAATTAGGAGATCCGCGTGGAGCCATTGAGGATTATACCAAAGCTGCTGAAATTGGCAACAATGAATCTGCGAAAATTGTTTATGACGCGAAAATGACGAAAGCGCTTTTGGATGAATTACGTAATGGCGTTCAGGACAAAGTCAAGATAGCTGAGTTTACAACAGAGCGTGCAGAAGTATATTTCAATCGTGGATCTGCGAAAGCAAAATCGGGAGATGCCAAACAAGCCATGGAAGACTACAACCGTGCGATTGCCCTAAACCCCATTTATGCTGAGGCTTACTTCTTCCGTGGTGTTGCAAAATCTAACTTAGGAGATCAGCGCAATGCCATTCAAGATTGCAGCAACGCCATCAAACTAAATGCCAAATATGCCGAAGCCTACTATGTTCGTGGCATTATTAAACTGGCATTGGGTGATACAACAGGTTGCCTAGACTTGAGTAAATCAGGTGAACTTGGTTACAATCAAGCCTACCAAGTTATTCGCGATCACTGTAATTAATTACTCGAAACGTAGGTGTTTAACAGATTCCCCTGAATTGGCTAATTCGATTAATGAATCGATGCCGATTTGTAGATGTGAGTCGACATAATTCGTAGTGACTTTTTTGTCAGATGCTTCCGTTTTAACTCCATCAGGAGTCATTGGATTATCAGAAACAAGCAACAAAGCCCCATGGGGTATTTTGTTGACAAAGCCCACCGTAAATATCGTCGCCGTTTCCATGTCGATACCCATAGCACGAATATCAGATAAATAGGTTTTGAAAACCTCATCGTGTTCCCAAACGCGCCGATTGGTTGTATAAACCAAACCCGTCCAATAATCAAGCTCGTGTTTTTTGATCATGGAAGATACGGCACGTTGTAACCGGAAGGAAGGCAAAGCCGGAACTTCTTTAGGCAAATATTCATCGGATGTCCCCTCCCCACGCACCGCAGCGATAGGTAAAATCAAATCCCCCAATTGTAAGTTTTTCTTTAAACCACCGCATTTACCTAAGAACAAAACAGCTTTAGGGGAAATTGCGGAAAGAATGTCCATCACGGTTGCAGCCATCGGGGATCCCATCCCGAAATTGATGATTGTAATGTTGTTTGCCGTCGCAGTTTGCATCGGGCGGTCTTGGCCTAAAATTTCTACTTGAAATTTTTCGGCAAACATATCTACATAATTCTTGAAATTTGTCAGAAGAATATACTGACCAAATGCTTCGATAGGAGTTCCAGTGTAGCGAGGTAACCAATTTTGTACAATCTCTTCTTTTGTTTTCATGAATATGTAAGGTTTGTTAATGAAAATAATCAACAAATAGATTAATTTAGGGTTTAGCTTTAAGCTCAACTTATGCTTGCTTCGTCTGAATTAGTCGCTGTATTTCCTGCATTTGATTACAAAATAACACAAAAGGAGGGAAAACTTTTCATTTTTGATGGGATCGGTAAAAAATACCGCTTACTGACTCCAGAGGAATGGGTTCGCCAACATTGTTTAAATTACCTGACGCAACATCTGAGTTATCCAGCAAGTAACATTCAAATCGAACGTAGCCACAAAATTGATCAGTTGAATCGGAGGACAGATATACAAGTATTTGATTCTACAGGTCAGGTGTTTATGTTGATTGAATGTAAAGCGCCTCATGTGGAAATTACATCAGTTACCTTCCAACAAGCATGTCAGTATCAAAAAAAAAATCTAGCCAAATATTTGGTCTTAACCAATGGCCAAGAAAATCACATTTATCAAATCGATTCCAACAAACAAGAAGCGATCAAATTAGCTCAATTCCCCTCATATTATGAAAATAACTAGTTTACTCGTAGGCCTGCTAGTCCTAAGCAGCCACTTTATATCCGCGCAAAACAAAGCCACCCGACCAAAACTCGTCGTGGGAATTGTAGTCGATCAAATGCGTTACGATTATTTGTACCGCTTTGCGAATCGATATGGCGAAAATGGATTGAAACGCATGATGCGCGAAGGCTTAAATTGCCAAGACAATCATTATAACTATGCTCCTACCGTAACGGCAGCAGGACATGCCAGCGTTTACACGGGATCAGTGCCAGCTGTTCATGGGATTGTTGGGAATGATTGGACGGATCGTGCAACAGGCAAAAAAGTATATTGTACTGATGATTCTACCGTTACGACCGTTGGAACGACTGGGAAAACGGGTTTTATGTCTCCCAAAAATTTGTGGACCAGCACAATTACGGACCAATTAAAAATTTCACAAAACTACCAAAGCAAAACAATTGCGATTGCCTTAAAAGACCGTGGAGCTATTCTTCCGGGAGGACATACGGCAAACGCGGCTTATTGGTATGATTCCAAAGAAGGTCGCTGGATTACATCTTCATTTTATATGAAAGAATTACCTACTTGGGTACAAGTATTCAATGCAGAGGAGCGAGCACAGAAATACAGCAAATTGGGATGGAACACTTTATATCCCATCGAAAGTTACCTAGCGAGCGCACCTGATAATGGCGAATTTGAAAGTAAAATGGCGGGTGAGACAGCGCCTGTATTTCCACATACTTTACAAGGCGGAAATCCGTTAGAACTCATTCGGACAAGCCCTTATGGTAATACTTTGACAAAGGATTTTGCTATCAAGGCGATGCAAGAGGAGCAATTAGGGAAACATGGAACGACCGACTTTCTAGCTGTGAGTTTTTCATCAACTGATTATGTAGGTCACAGTTTTGGTCCACAATCTATTGAATTGGAAGATACCTATTTACGTTTAGACCGTGATATTGCGGAATTATTAACGTTTTTGGATAAACAATATGGGAAAGATCAGGTATTGGTGTTTTTGACAGCAGACCATGCGGTCGCAGAAATCCCTGGATTTATCAAAAGTAAAAAATTACCTGGAGGCATTTTTGATCGAACAAAAGCAGTCGCTGATTTGAAAAAGGCCCTTATCACAGCCTATGGAGATGTGGAATTGTTGACAGGTGAAGATAATTCCCAACTACATTTCAATCAGGCAACGATTAAAAAAATGGGGATATCTCGCACCGATTTATACCAAGTTGTTCGTCAATCCATGGAAAAACAAGATGGTTTTGCTGATTTGATTGATTTACAATCGATTAGCCAAACATCGATCATAAGTCAATATAAAAACATCTTACAAAACGGTTATAACCCGGCACGCAGTGGAGATTTCATGTTATTATTAAAACCGCAATGGTTGATCGGTTACAAAACCGGAACCTCGCATAGCACCGTATATGCGTATGATACCCATGTGCCATTATTGTTTTATGGTTGGAAAGTTAAGCCTCAAGAGATCAGCACACGAACGGAAATCAGTGACATATCCACGACACTAGCGAATTGGCTGAATTGCATGGAACCATCAGGCAGTATTGGGCGGGTAATTCAAACTAAGTAGCCCATTAATTATATTATTTAAAGATTTATACCTAATTTAGTGGTCAATTTTTGAACTAAATCAAGAAAATAGCTATATGAAAATTGCGGTAGTTGGAACAGGATATGTAGGACTCGTAACAGGAACCTGTTTTGCAGAAACGGGGAATCATGTAACCTGTGTTGATATTAATGAAGCAAAAATCAAGCAGATGCAGGATGGGATTGTACCTATCTATGAACCTGGCTTGGAGGATATGTTTCATCGGAATGTAAATGAAGGCCGATTAAACTTTACAACTTCTTTGTCGGAAGGTATTGAAGGTGCGAAAGTGATCTTTTTAGCATTGCCAACGCCTCCAGGGGAAGATGGATCTGCCGACTTAAAATACATTTTAAAAGTTGCTCATGATTTAGGACCCTTATTGAAAGATTATACCGTAATCATCGACAAGAGTACCGTACCGGTAGGAACATCAGAATTGGTACATACAGCTATCTCGAAAGAGGCCAAAGTCCCATTTGATGTCGTATCTAATCCTGAATTTTTACGTGAAGGGGTTGCGGTAGAAGATTTCATGAAACCTGATCGCGTTGTGATTGGAACACAATCAGATCGTGCAAAAGAATTAATGAGCAAATTGTATGCACCTTTGGTTCGTCAAGGGAATCCGATCATTTTTATGGATGAGCGTTCAGCTGAAATGACCAAATATGCCGCAAATGCATTTTTGGCAACGAAGATTACGTTCATGAATGAGATTGCAAACCTATGTGAGAAAGTTGGGGCCAACGTAGACGACATCCGCAGAGGTATAGGAACGGACTCACGAATCGGGAAACGTTTCTTGTTTGCAGGAATCGGATATGGGGGTTCATGTTTTCCAAAAGACGTTCAAGCATTAGCGAAGACTTCGGAGGAAAACGATTACCAATTCCACATTTTGGATTCGGTGATGCGGGTGAATGAATTGCAAAAGACGAAGTTGATGCCTTATATTCAAGGACATTTTAAAAATGATTTGGCTGGAAAAACAATCGGCATTTGGGGATTGGCATTTAAGCCATATACAGATGATATTCGTGAGGCTCCTGCCTTGTACAACATCGAAGCATTATTAGCACTGGGTTGTAAAGTACGCGTGTATGACCCTGAGGCGATGAAAAACGTACGAGAGCAAATTGGTGATGTAGTGGAATATTCAAAAACTCCTTATGATGCCATTGATGGGGCTGATGCCTTATTAATTGTTACGGAGTGGCCACAATTCAGAACGCCGGATTTCGATCGTATGGAAACGCTTTTGAAAAACAAAGTCATTTTTGATGGTCGGAACTTATATGAATTACCTCAAATGCAAGAATTAGGTTATACCTACTACTCTATAGGACGCCAATCAGTTAACTAAGACAATGAAAAGAATATTAATAACAGGAGGAGCGGGATTTTTAGGTTCCCATTTGTGTGATCGATTTATCAAAGAAGGCTACCATGTGATAGCCATGGATAATTTAATCACGGGTGATTTGAAAAATATTGAGCATTTGTTCAAATTAGAACATTTTGAATTCTACCACCATGATGTGTCTAAATTTATTCACGTTCCGGGCGAGTTAGACTATATCTTACATTTTGCGTCCCCGGCATCTCCGATTGATTATTTAAAGATTCCTATTCAAACCTTGAAAGTAGGTTCTTTGGGTATTCATAATTGTTTAGGATTAGCACGTGTTAAAAATGCGCGCGTTTTAATTGCTTCTACATCGGAGGTATATGGTGACCCTACGGTACATCCTCAACCGGAAGAATATTGGGGAAATGTGAACCCGGTAGGACCACGTGGAGTATACGATGAGGCCAAACGTTTTCAAGAAGCGATGACGATGGCTTACCATACGTATCATGGATTAGAAACACGTATTGTTCGTATATTCAATACCTATGGACCTCGTATGCGTCTGAATGACGGCCGTGTATTGCCAGCGTTTATTGGACAAGCATTGCGTGGAGAAGACTTAACCATGTTTGGTGATGGATCTCAAACTCGTGCTTTCTGCTTCGTAGATGATTTAGTGGAAGGTATTTATCGATTGTTATTAAGCGATTATCCGCATCCAGTGAACATCGGAAATCCGGATGAAATCACTATTAAGGAATTTGGTGAGGAGATTATCAAATTGACTGGCACAAGCCAAAAGTTAATATCGCTTCCTTTGCCCACGGATGATCCGAAACAACGTAAACCTGATATTACGAAGGCCAAATCAATTCTTGGATGGGAACCCAAAGTATCCCGTGCTGAAGGACTTAAAATCACATACGAATACTTTAAGTCATTAAGCCCTGACGATTTACATCGAATGGCACATCATAAAGAGTTTTAGTTTATAGACCGGGGAAAACCGGTCTTTTTTTGTGCTTGTGGCGGAGGTGAGATATCTATCACAAAATCCCCAGACTAAAGTCTGGGGTTATTAATAACCCTAGGCTTTAGCCTAGGGAATCGACACAAAATACATCAGAAGCAAGAAATCGAGCCTCTACAATCAATTACATAACCCTATCAGCCTATTGAATCGCAGCAAGAGCGCCTCAAACTTTGGCAATCCTGAAAGGTTTACCAAAGAAATAGACGCGAGGTATCGCGTCTCTACATAAATGAACTATTTACAAACAAAAAAGGCTGCTCTTTCGAGCAGCCTTTTTATTCCGATTTCAGAATATCCTAGTTGAAGATATAACGAACACCGAATTGTGCTTGCCAACGAGATCCAAGTCCAAAAGAACGTTGGAAAGAATCAGTTAATGGCGTAGTACCAGAACGGTAAGGGAATTGGAATACTGGTTTACCAGTAGCCGCATCATTACCTGTATAGCTCAACAAACCAGCACGTAATGTAGATTGGTTTAAGCCCCACTGTGGAGAAACGTAGTTACCGAAGTTAAATACATCCAAAGTCAATTGTAATGTATTTTTCTTTCCAGCAACATTGATGTAGAAATCTTGGATTACTTTGAAATCAAAGTTGGCAGCCCAAGGTAACTCAGCACCATTACGCTCAGCATATTGACCACGACGAGATGATAAATAAGCATCTTGAGAAATGTATTTATCTAAATCATTCCATTGTTGTGCAGCTGTATATGTACCCAAATCTTTCAACATGATTTCAGATTGTCCACGAGGGATGTAGATCAAGTCATTAGCTGTTTGGTTGTCACCATTCATATCACCTGAGTACGTGTAAGAGAAACGACCTGCTGGTGCTACTGAATAAGTAAAACCAAAAGTAGTCGCTGCTTTTTCATTCAAGTAATTCAATTTATATGAACCATACGCGTTGATACGGTGTGCTTGCATGTAAGATGAATAAGATGCTACGTTCTCATTTGGATCACCCGATACAACACGGTCTCTCCATTGAGATTGAGCGATTGAACCACCATCATTCACTGAACGAGAATCTGAGTTCGTATAAGCTAATGAAGCAAATAAACCATTTTCAAATGATTTAGAGATCGTTGCTGTTAATGCATAAGAATAACCTAAATCCGTATTCTTGATTACGATTGCATCAGAAATGTTAGGTGATGCTGTTGTATTGATACCATTCGCTGGCGCATTAACACCTTTTACGTTTCCGTAAATTTGGAAGTTTTTAGCAGAACCTGGTAAGCCATTAGCACCTAATGTATAGTAAATAACGCGGTTATCAGCTCCTACTGCCTTCACAGTTGAATTTGGTAAGTTTACGTTCTCTAAGTATACCGCATTGATATCTTTCGTGTAGATACCTTCTAATGAAACAATCCAACCATCTCCAAATTGCTTATCTACTGCCAAGTTTCCTCGGAACACTTGAGAGAATTTAAAGTTTTGATCAGTAACAGCTAAGTTATAAGCTGTAGGAGTCAATGTTGATGAGATCGCTGGACGATATGCATTAACATCTGCATTAAATGGACGGTTTGTAGGGTTAGCTAAATTTTCTGAACCAAACAATACACCATTGTTAGACAATTGGTTTGACAACCAAACGTAAGGAACACGACCAGAGAAGATACCTAAACCACCACGTACTTGCGTTGTCTTATCATCTTTCACATCCCAGTTGAATCCAAAACGAGGAGACCACAATAACGTAGTTTCAGGAAATTTGTTTGTAGCTAATTTAACACCATCACGGAAAGTTAAAGCTGGTACATACGGATTGTTGTACTTAGGCTCATCAAACGATGGGAATGATGTAGCATCTCCACGTAGACCAAATGTCAATTTCAAGCCTTTAGCAGCTGTAATTTCATCTTGACCATAGAAAGAGAATGTACTTCCTTTCATTTCAGCAAATGGGAATTCAGCATAGTTCGACCATTGTTGTTGGTAACGAGCTGGAATAACCGTCAAATCACCGCTTGCAGATTTGATAAAATCATCAACTGATTTGAATTGGTATCCACCATAGTAGTTTGGAGCAAAACCGTTTCTAAATGCGTTGCTTTCGTATGCGATACCGAATGTGTAAACATTCTTTCCTTTGTAGATTGTTAAGTTATCTGACAATTGGAAAATATCCGAATCCAAAATGTTATTCGCAGAGAATGGCTCATAACCGAATGATGTCAACTCATTTAAGTTATTGTTTCCGATATCTACTGTAGGAAATGGATTGTTGTTTACTGGCGATTGACGGAAGTCACGCATCGCTGTGTAACCAACAGTCAAGTTGTTCGAAATAGAATTCGAGAATGTAGAGTTCAACTCTGCAATGTATGAATCTAAGTTGTTGTTAATACGGTACAATGAACCTTGGAAAGGCAATACCGTAGCAGATGGAGCACGACCACCTGATAATGAACCTGAACTTGATGGAGAGATATCCGCATAAGAACGCAAGTAGTTATACTTGATGTTCAATTTATGCTTATCAGAAATATTCCAATCTAAACGAATGTTCGCTTTTTGAGAATATTTTTCTTTGTCATAGTTCTCGTAAGCACCTGGATCATAGTTGTACTTCGTCAACAAGAATTGCTTCAAACGATCTAAATCATCTGCCTTAGCAATAGATTGATTCGCAGCAGTAGAACCTGTACGAGTAGCTACGAAGTTAGAACCTGGATCTGTTTGAGCCTCTTGCTCAAATGAACCGAAAACAAACAATTTGTTTTTGATGATCGCACCACCCACACGTGCTCCAAATTGACCACGTTGGAATTTACCATATTGGTTTGTTACATCACCGATTTTATTTCCTACCAAACCTTCGTTTGTTCCGAAATAGTATCCAGAACCAGTCCAATTATTCGTACCTGATTTCGTAACAACGTTGATATTAGCACCCGTTGCCATACCTTGACGAACGTCATAAGGAGCAATTAATACTTGGAATTGGTCAATCGCATCCACTGAAATTGGAGATGCACCTGCTTGTCCACCGATAGTTGGTGATAATGCAAAAGCATTGTTAAAGAATGCTCCATCAACTGTAACGTTGTTATACAATGCATTACGTCCGGCAAAGTTCAAACCATTTGCACGTGGATCCAAACGAGCAAAATCACCTAATGAACGGTTCAACGTAGGCAATGTCGTAATTGAATTGTTAGAAACCGTTGTAGCAGCACCTGTACGACCTGAGTTAATCACAGATGAACGAGACGCAACAACTTTAACTTCTTCCAATTGAGATTGATTAACCTCTAACTTGAAATTTTGACGAAGCTCTGAAGCCAAAGTCAAAACAATACCCGATTGAACAGCCTCTTTGTAACCTACGAAAGTTACTGAAACTTTGTATGGGCCACCCACACGCATGTTTACGATGTTGTAACGACCGTCAGCACGTGTAGACGCACCATAACGTGAACCTGTAGGTTCGTGAACAGCAATTACCGTTGCTCCCGGTAAGCCTTCACCCTTTTCATCAACAACACTACCCGCTAACGCGGAAGTGGTAGAACCCTGTGCAAACACTTGCCCAATGGGTAATGCCATCAAAAGCATAAAAAATGCTCCTAATAACACAGATTGAGTAATAAATCTTCTCTGCATAAATTTGGAATTTAGTTATAATTGAAATTGAAGAATTAAGCCACAAAATAAACCTAAAAAATCAAATACTCCAAAAATACTCGAAAAGGATTTGACCCCATCTCCCCTTTAACCCTTTGATATTTAGTATTAAAGACATATTAAATTTACCTATTCGCATGATGCGACCCTAGATTAGTCCTAAAAACATTTTAAATTTAACAGAAAGATAATTTTTAACTATTTAAAGAATAATTTTGCCTAAGATTTATTCAAATATGCACAATAGCGAGGAACCCATTAAATTAACAGCCTTTTCACATGGAGCAGGTTGCGGATGTAAAATTTCACCGCAAATTTTAGACACCATCCTAAAATCAGATACACCCAAGAAACACCACCCACTCCTATTAGTAGGAAACGAAAGTAGAGACGATGCCGCTGTTTTCGACTGGCAGAATGGTGAAGCAGTGATTTCTACCACCGATTTTTTCATGCCAATCGTGGATGATCCGTTTGATTTTGGAAAAATTGCCGCTACAAATGCCATTTCAGATATTTATGCCATGGGTGGCACTCCCCTGTTAGCCATTGCGATTCTTGGTTGGCCTGTCGATAAATTAGCCCCCGAAATCGCAGCACAAGTATTAGAAGGCGGCCGAGCAGCTTGCGCAGAAGCGGGTATTCCTTTAGCTGGAGGTCATTCCATCGATTCCCCTGAACCTATTTTCGGATTAGCAGTCACGGGAAAAGTTAAAAAAGCCGAATTAAAACAAAACGATACAGCAACGAAAGGATGTAAACTCTATCTTACGAAACCTTTAGGCGTCGGGATTCTATCCACAGGCCAAAAGCGCGGAATCGTTAGCCCTGAAGATTTAGCGCGCGCGGTTAAACAAATGAGCACACTAAATTCTTTCGGGGAGAAACTCGGGCCATTAACTTATGTAAAGTCACTAACGGATGTGACTGGTTTTGGATTATTTGGCCATTTGGTGGAAATGGCGGATGGTTCTGGACTGAGTGCAAAAATTCAATTTGATACACTTCCCTTACTTCCTAATATACATAGCTATTTAGACCAAAAATGCTTTCCAGGTGGAACTTCGAGAAATTTGGCGAGCTACGGTCACCGACTAAGCGACGAGATCAACGAGCGCCAACGATTTATAGGTGCTGATCCGCAAACTTCAGGCGGCCTGTTAATTGCCATTGACGCTTCACATACATCTGAATTTGAAACTTTTGCCAGATCACAAGGCTTTGAATTAAGCCCGATTGGAGAATTGATTGAAGCACAAGAAAAAGCCATTTATTTAGCCTAATGAAACTATTTTCACGCACCGTTGGAACAACGGGTACACCGATCATCATCTTACATGGAATTTTTGGTACATCAGACAACTGGCTTGGCATTGCCAAAGCTTTTGCTGAAACCAACCGCGTTTTCTTGTTAGACCAGCGTAACCATGGTCAATCCCCCTGGTCGGAGGAATTTGACTACCAGGTCATGGCAGCCGATTTAATGGAGTTTATTGAAGATCATGCTTTAGAAAATCCCATCATCATCGGGCATTCCATGGGTGGAAAAACGGTTATGCAATTTGGTCTAAATTATCCTGGAATCGCGCAAAAAATCATCGTAGTGGATATTGCTCCTAAATTTTACCCAGTACACCATACACAAATTTTGGCTGGATTAAATTCAGTAGACCTGCAAGCAATTCAATCGAGAAATGATGCCAATGATCATATGAAGCGCTTCGAGGAAAATGAAGGGGTTCGCCAATTTTTACTCAAGAACTTATATCGAAATGCCGAGGGCCAATTTGCTTGGCGCATCAACTTAGCTGTCATTACCAAAAACATCGATGTGGTAGGACATGAATTGTTCGTTAAAAATGCATGCGAAACAACCACCTATTTTATTAAAGGAGGGAATTCGCATTATATTCAACCAGAGGATGAACGCTACATTGCGGAGATTTTCCCCAACTTTGAATTAATCGAAATACCGAATGCAGGCCATTGGGTTCAAGCAGATCAACCGGAAGCTTTCGTTCAAGCATTAAAAGAGATTCTATGAAATTAGTGCTCATCCCTTGCCCCATTGCAGAACAAACAGCTGCACAAGTGCTCCCTGAGGAAGTTCGTCAAGCCGTATTTCATTGCAAGCATTTTCTAGTTGAAAACGTCCGTACGGCCCGCAGGTTTATTAGCGAATTAAAACTAGGCATTCAGATCGATGAGCTAACGTTTGAAATATTAGATAAGGATACCGACAGAAAAACGGTTTCTGACTTTTTCAACAAATACAATTCCGTTGATTACATCGGTGTCATTTCGGAAGCAGGTTGCCCAGGTGTAGCAGATCCCGGTGCCTTAGCCGTAGCCATCGCACAGGAAAAGGGCATCGAAGTTCTACCTCTGGTTGGCCCCTCTTCTATCTTACTCGCATTAATGGCATCTGGCTTTTCGGGCCAAATGTTTCGCTTTCATGGCTATTTACCCATCGATCGCGCAGCTAGAATACGAAGAATCGAAATACTACAAAAAGATGTGGAGAAATTGGGTGAAACCCAACTCTTCATCGAAACGCCATACCGTAATAATGCGATGTTAGAGGATTTAATCCAACAATTACCTGGAAATCAATTATTAGCAATAGGGTGTAATATTCAAGATTCAACAGGATTTACACAAACGAAAACCTTGAAACAGTGGTCGGAGGAAAAGCCTGATCTACACAAAAAACCCTGCATCTTTCTATTGGGACGCTCATAAAATTCGTAATTTGCACCAAAATATTTTTTCGTGATTCATCAAAAATCCTTTACCTGCAATCCTTTCCAAGAGAACTCCTATTTGGTGTGGGATGATGCCGGAATGGGTGTTATCATTGACCCAGGTTGCTATACCTATGATGAACGAAAAGAATTGCATGATTTCATCGAATCAAAAGGAATTAAGCTTCAATATATCTTAAACACACACGCACACATTGACCACCTGCTGGGTGTTGCTTACTTCCAACAAACCTACCAGATTCCATTTTGCCTACATCCTTTAGACAAACCCTTGTTGGAGGATGCATCGAATCGTGCACAAGTCTATGGATTCCCCCATTTCCAAATGGCCGAAGTAGACCGTTGGTTTATCAATGATGAACAAATCCAAATAGGCGAAATGAACTTCATGGTTCTATTTGTCCCTGGTCACGCACCTGGGCATGTTGCCTTTTATGAAGCATCCATGGGATGGGTATTTGGTGGAGATGTATTGTTCAAACGAAGTATTGGTCGGACAGATTTCCCTTTGTGCAATCACGCAGACCTAGTAAATAGCATCAGAACACAACTATATACCTTGCCTGGAGAAACTGTGGTATTTCCGGGTCATGGTCCTTCTACACGTATCGAAGAAGAAAAAACAGCTAATCCATTTGTCAAAGCATGAAAAAGGAAATCCCTAATTTATTAACCTTAGGAAATCTCTTAGCAGGTTGCATGGGTTTGTATTTTGTCATGCAAGGCAATTTGTTGTTTGCATCGTATTGCATTTTCATTTCCTTGATCTGTGATTTTCTAGACGGTTTTCTTGCTCGATTATTACATGCCTATTCTGAATTAGGCAAGGAGCTAGATTCCTTGGCCGACATGGTTTCTTTTGGCGTCCTACCCAGCTTTATGCTATACAATTTAGTGGAGCAAAGCTGTGGTGCCCAATGCACAGTGGGTCCACTCGGATTCTACAAGCCGTTTATGGTATTTTCATTGGCATTAATGTCGGCTTATCGATTAGCCAAATTCAACATTGACACTAGACAAACCGACTCGTTTATTGGAGTACCTACACCGGCAAACGGACTACTTGTTGCGTCACTGCCACTCATTTTACATTTCCAACCCGAATACTCGGCCTACATTTTACATTACAAAGGCCTTTTGATCTACAGCATTTTGATGAGTTATCTGTTGGTATCTGAGTTACCTCTGATGGCTTTTAAATTCAAGACTTGGAGTTGGGCCGACAATCAAAGTCGATACTTATTCTTAATTTATTGCGTTGCTATGCTAGTAATGTTTAAATTTGCAGCTTTCCCTGTTTTGGTGATATCCTATATTGCTTTATCAGGTATTCTTTCGTTAAATAAATCCTTTCAAAAATGAAATTCATCGCCGAAATCAATGTAATGCCACAAAAAGAAATTCTTGACCCACAAGGAAAAGCAGTTCGTATAGGCTTACAAAACTTAAATATCACGCAAGTAGCTGATGTTCGTATCGGAAAGCACATCACTTTGCAATTAGAAGCAGCAACTGAAGCGGCGGCGAATGAAATTGTAACAGAGGCTTGTAAGAAATTATTGGCAAACCTTATTATGGAAGAATTCGAATTTACGCTAACAGCGATCTAAATCAGAATTGGCCTGTATGCAGCATCACAAGCGTGCAGGCCTCTTCTACATCAATACCCAATTTACTCATTTCAGTCATCAAAGTCGGGTTTTCTGTACCCGGATTAAAGATTACGCGCTTGGGGCTTAATTGACGAATATAGGCCAACAAATCTTGTTGGTGCGCTGGCCCCACGTACAAAGTCACTGTATCAATTGCAGGAATGATCGGTTGATTTTGTTGAATCGAAATCCCAGCAACCTCCCCTTTTTTTATCCCAACCAAAAACACTTCATGCCCTTTCTCCAACAATAAGTTTGTTGCGATATAGGCATATCGAGCTGGATTTGTGGAAGCACCGTAAACTAAGACGCGCATATTATCAGTTTATTGGTACAATATTAATAAAATATCTCGCGTTTTTAGCGTAGCTTGACACGCAATAACAACCACTAATCTATATCAAATGCTACCTCCATCTCCCTGGACGGAAAAATGGGCGTTTATTAAACTGCCTATTCCGACCGATCAAACCTATCAAATTTCAAATTTTGGAAGAATCCGAAACCGGAATCAAAAAATCCTGCAAGGGTCGAGTATACAAGGATATCGAACGCTGAATATCCGAATTGGCTCCGAACATGTTAATTTTTACATACATAAACTAGTGGCATTACATTTCGTGAGCCTTAAATCCACAGAAAATCAATTTGTCATCCACAAGGACTACGATAAATTGAATAATATAGCTGAGAACCTGCAATGGGTGACGCGCGCGGAACTAACGGAGCATAATAAGCGAAATCCGGCAAATATAAACAAACGTAAGCCGCTTACCGGGCGCCACTACAAACTCAACCCAGGAAAAGTTAAAATCATTAAGCAGATGTTACTTTCTGGAAAAAGTCGGCCCAAAATGATTGCCAAGCAATTCGGCATAACCTCAACCCAGGTAACGCGCATCAAAAAAGGTGAAAACTGGAAACATGTTAGCTAGAACAATTTCGATGCAATGGCATGCACACTGTCCGACTTACTCATCGTATAGAAATGCAAGGCTGGAACTCCCGCTTGTATTAATTCTTTGCCTTGTTGAACCGCCCATTCAATGCCAACTTGCTTAATTGCTGCATTGTTAGCACATTTTTTTGCCTCAGTGGCCAAAGCCTCAGGCATCTCTAAATGGAATATTTCAGGTAAAATATCCAATTGACGTGCTGTTGCTAAAGGCTTTAAACCAGGGATAATGGGCACTTGGATATCCATGGCCCGACATTTATCTACAAAATCAAAGTAATGTTGATTGTTGAAGAACATTTGTGTCACAATGTAATCAGCTCCCGCATCTACTTTTTGTTTCAGATAGCGCATGTCTTCTTCCAACGAAACTGCCTCGAAATGCTTTTCAGGATAGGCCGCAACCCCAATACAGAAATTGGTCGGCAAAGACTCTGTCTCTTCATGCAATAAAATCCCTTGATTCATGGCATGAACCTGCGCCACCAATTCATTTGCATAGGCATGACCACCTGGCTTAGGAATAAAACGCTCTTCCCCTTTTTCCTGATCTCCACGAAGCACTAATGCATTTTCAATTCCCAAGTAATGTAAATCGATTAGGAAATCTTCAGTTTCTTCTTTGGTAAAACCACCACAAATAACATGTGGAACCGCCTCAACCTTAAATTTCTGCATAATAGCTGCACAAATTCCGAGTGTACCCGGACGCTTGCGAATCGGGATACGTTTCAATATTCCATCCATCATTTTCTCGATGTATTCCTCCCGATGATAAGTCACCTCAATAAATGGAGGATTAAACTCCATCAAAGGCTCAATGTGCGAAACAAGCTCACCCAAATGTTGGCCTTTCATCGGTGGAATAATCTCGATTGAAAAGAGGGTTTTGCCCTTTGCCGCTGCTAAATATTCGGTAATTTTTGTCATGTAATCTTAAACATCATAGGTTAAAACGGGACTCAACCACCGCTCAATCTCCTCTATAGGCATTCCTTTACGAGCAGCATAATCCAAGACTTGGTCTTTGGCAATTTTACCTAAACCAAAATACGTACTTTCCGGATGAGAGAAATAGAAACCGGATACCGAAGAAGCTGGGTGCATCGCATAACTTTCCGTCAATTCAATCCCTAATTGCTTTTCAGCGCCCAACAATTCAAATAAGCGTTTCTTTTCCGTATGATCTGGACAAGCCGGATAACCGGGTGCCGGACGAATCCCTTGGTATTTCTCCGAAATCATTTCCTCATTCGAGAGGTTTTCTTCTGCCGCATATGCCCAAAACTCCTTACGAACGCGCGCATGCAACAATTCAGCAAATGCTTCCGCTAAACGATCCGCCAAGGCCTTCACCATAATCGAATTATAATCATCATGCTGCTTCTCAAAGCGTTCCAACAACACTTCAATGCCCACGCCCGTTGTAACAGCAAAAGCTCCTACATAATCCGTCTCGCCACTTTGTAAAGGAGCCACAAAATCACTCAAACAACGGTTTGGAAGACTTGCCGACTTCTGACCTTGTTGGCGTAAATGATGTAACCAAGCACTAGAATCCGATGTTTCATCCTTACGAATGACATCATATTCGATATGCGTATGAACACCATGTTTGTCACATGGAACTTCTTTAACTTTTTCAACGATATCATGCAAAACGATATCATCCCCAAAACTATTCGCTGGGAAAAAGCCTAAAGCGGCTTTAGCTGTCAATAATTTATTGTCAATAATTTCCTTCAATAAGGTTTGCGCATCATTGAATAATTTTCTTGCTTCTTGACCGATGGTCTCATTTTCGAAAATGCGAGGGTATTTGCCCGACAATTGCCAAGTGGAGAAGAACGGAGTCCAATCGATATACTTCGCGATTTCGGCTAAATCATAATCTTGGAAATATTTCACACCTAAGAAGCTTGGCTTAGAGGCTTTGAACCCAGTCCAATCGATCCCAGATGGCTTTTGACGCGCTTGTTCAATCGACAAATAGTTTTTCTCTTGTTGGCGTGCTGCATGCGAAACCCTCAATTCCGCATATTCCTGCTTAATCTCGTTGAAGATTTCTTGCGAAGTCAAATCACTTTGCAATAATCGGCCAGCTACAGGTACCGAACGAGAAGCATCCAACACGTGAATAACCGGTCCACTGTAATGTGGATCAATTTTCACTGCAGTATGGATACGTGAAGTCGTAGCGCCACCAATCAACAAAGGCACTTTGAACCCTTGACGTTCCATTTCTTTGGCAACATAAACCATCTCATCTAAAGATGGCGTAATCAAGCCCGATAATCCAATGATATCAACATTGTGTTCTTTCGCTGCGGCCAAAATTTTCTCGCAAGAAACCATCACACCGATGTCAATAACCTCATAATTATTACAAGCTAAAACAACACCAACGATGTTTTTACCAATATCATGAACATCCCCTTTAACCGTAGCTAAAAGGATTTTACCCGCAGAAGAACTCTCGCCTCCTTGCTTTTCCGCTTCAATAAAAGGCAATAAATAAGCAACGGCCTTTTTCATGACACGCGCCGATTTTACCACTTGAGGCAAGAACATTTTCCCTTCACCAAACAAGTCACCCACAACGTTCATACCATCCATTAACGGACCTTCAATCACCTGAATGGGACGCTCAACTAATTGGCGCGCTTCCTCCACATCTTCATCAATAAATTCAGTTAAACCTTTGATTAAAGCATGTTCCAAACGCTTGTTCACAGGCAATGAACGCCATGCATCATCAACGACAGCTTCTTTGCCAACTGACTTAACTGTCTCAGCAAAATTCACCAACTTCTCCGTTGCCTCGGCATTGCGATTCAACAAAACATCCTCGCACAAATCACGAAGCGGTTGTTCGATTTGATCATAAACGCCTAATTGGCTTGCATTCACGATACCCATATCCATACCCGCTTTGATTGCGTGATATAAAAAGACGGTATGCATCGCCTCTCGAACCGGTTCATTACCGCGGAAAGAGAAGGAAATATTTGAAACTCCACCCGATACTTTGGCTAGTGGAAGGTTGTCTTTAATCCATTTCGTTGCTTTGATAAAATCATTGGCATAATTATTATGCTCATCGATTCCCGTGGCAACTGTTAAAATATTGGGGTCGAAAATAATGTCTTCTGCAGGGAAACCTACTTCATCCACCAAAATCCGATACGCTCTTTCACAAATTTCGATGCGACGCTCATAAGAATCTGCCTGACCAGCTTCGTCAAATGCCATGACCACAACCGAGGCACCGTATTGTTTCACTTTATTAGCTAATTCAATAAATCGGGCCTCACCTTCCTTCAGGGAAATGGAATTAACCACCGATTTACCTTGCACACATTTCAACCCAGCTTCGATTACCTCCCATTTAGAGGAGTCAATCATGATCGGTAAACGTGCGATATCAGGCTCTGCCATCAACAAATTCAAGAATTGTGGCATCATTTTCACGCCATCAATCATCCCCTCATCCATGTTAATGTCCAAAATTTGTGCACCTCCATCTACTTGCTCCCGAGCAACAGCAATAGCTTCTTCGAAATTCTCTTCACGTATCAATCGTGCAAATTTCTTGGAACCCGTTACGTTGCAACGCTCACCTACATTGACAAAATTGGTCAATGCGGTAATTTCCAAAGGCTCTAAACCTGAAAGCTTTTGATTATGACCACTAACAGGCAATTGATGCGGTGCATATTTAGCTGCCACTTCGGCAATTGCTCGAATGTGCGCAGGCGTCGTTCCACAACATCCACCAATAATATTGACAAAACCATTTTGTAAAAAGTCCTCAATCACCACAGCCATTTGTTCAGGGCTCTGATCGTATTCCCCCATTTCATTCGGCAGACCTGCATTCGGGTGAGCAGAAACGTAAAATGGTGATTTATCGTTTAAAGTCTTGACATAAGGACGCATTAAATCCGCTCCAAGCGCACAGTTTAAGCCCACTGACATCAATGGCATGTGCGAAATAGAAGTCAAAAATGCTTCCGTCGTTTGGCCTGAAAGCGTCCGACCTGAAGCATCTGTGATGGTTCCTGAAACCATGACAGACAAATAAGGTTTACTCGGGTTTGTTTTGAAAAACTCATCAATAGCAAAAAGCGCTGCTTTGGCGTTAAGCGTATCAAAAACGGTTTCGACCAATAAAACATCAGCTCCACCGTCGACTAATCCACGCACTTGCTCCGTATATGCTTCTACTAATTCATCAAAGGTAACGGCACGATAACCCGGATCATTCACATCCGGCGATAACGAAAGTGTACGGTTGGTTGGTCCAATAGATCCCGCCACGTAACGCGGCTTATGAGGCGTTTTAGCCGTAAATTCATCGGCAACCTCACGTGCAATTTTCGCAGATTCGTAATTTAATTCATAGACCAAATCCTCCATGTGGTAATCTGCCATCGCGATAGAAGTACCCGAAAAAGTATTCGTCTCCGCGATATCAGCACCCGCTTCAAAATATTTGGCATGAATTTCCTTGATAACATCTGGACGGGTAATGGAAAGCAAATCATTATTGCCCTTTACCTCATGTGGAAAATCCTTGAATCGATCACCGCGATAATCGGCATCTGATAACTTATATTCTTGAATCAATGAACCCATTGCGCCATCCAGGACTAAAATCCGTTGGCGTAATTGTTCGTATATAGATGGCTTCTGCATAATCCTGCAAATATACCACAAATGGCTTAAAATCTGAGCCGAAATCCCCTTAAAGTAGACCCATTTTTTTGATTTTTTCTAAATCATCCGGAGTATCAATTCCCATGGTTTCGAATTGCGTTTCGATCGTTTGAATTGTATATCCATTTTCAAGCCAACGTAATTGTTCCAGGGATTCAGCTAATTCCAAAGGGCTAGGTTTCAAATGACTTAATTCAATTAATACATCAGCACGATAGGCGTACAAACCGATATGTTTGAAAAATCGGTGGTTCGAAAGCCAGTCTTGCTCAGCAATACCACGTAGATGAGGGATGGTTTGTCGGGAAAAATACAAAGCCTCTCCTTTTTGATTAATTACAACCTTTGGCGTATTGACCGAGAAAAGCGTATCAACATCCATAATATGCTTAATGAGTGTCAAAATAGGCGCATTCGTTTTAAAACCAACAGCTAGTTCTTTTAATTGCGCGGGCTCAATAAAGGGTTCATCTCCTTGAATATTCACGACATAATCGATGGCATCGCCGAGTTTACTAAGGACTTCGGCACAACGATCCGTACCCGAAACATGATCCGCGCGCGTCATAATTACTTCAGCGCCAAAAGCTTCTGCAGTATTTTTAATTTGAAAATCGTCGGTTGCAATCACCACACGATGCCAACCATGAACCGCCATAACGCGTTCGTAGGTGCGCTGAATCATAGGTTTGCCACCTAAATCAACCAAGGGTTTACCAGGAAAACGTGTGGAGGCGAAACGAGCGGGAATAATGGCAATTACTTTCTTGTCGTGCATCATTTTATGATATAAGTGACGAAATTTTCCCAAATTTGCACATAATTGACGAAGATGCTTTCTGAATTATGCGAAAAATATTCAATCACCTTTTTACAGATACGATTTGGAGCTTGGGTTACTGGGGAACAGTAACCGAACCGCAGGTATGGATTGAAACGCGTCAACAGGAGCAAATCCAAGCATTCACGTTAAATCTTCATACGCTCGACCTGGTAAAAATCCCGCAAGCAAACGAACAAAGCAAGCCCTTACAGTGGTTGGCCGGCCTCACCGACGGAGGTGTATTTTTAAAGCTCCGACAAGGCAAAAACCCGGGAATAGAAGGATTGGAGGCTTATGATTTCCCCAGTGGAAAATTACGCTATTCGATACCACTCAAGCAATGGACTTCAATTGAAAACCAACATTTGCTCACGTATCAAGGAATTATTGATTTAGCATCTGGAAAAATAATGGGTCAGATTACAAGGTCACAAACAGAATCAAAGCTCCAGATTCAGTCGCCGATGCATTTCGAGGAAAGCCAAGCCGAATTCCAATCTTTCGCGACCCTATTTAATCAAAAATTTGAGGAAAAAATCGGAAAAGGAATTGATTATTGGGAAGGCTCCGATAAGCTGATATTTTCTTATTATATTTACGAGAACGCTTGGAAAAATAAGCTAAGAATTTGTGATTACGAATTCAATACGCTGTTTTTAGAGACCTTAGCCGAAGGCGATTTAATGGGCTATCATACCTTCCAATGCGTTCAAAATACGCTATTTTTCATCAAAGATAAACGTGAACTTTTCATCTATGCAGATTTATAAAATACGTTATACAGTCCTCTTTTTCATGCTTTTAGGTGCATTCAAAGGCATGAGCAACAGCCTTGATTCCTTGGGACTCAAAAAGGAAAACAATAAAACCTATTTGGTGTATAAAATAGGGGCTAAACAAAGCCTTTTTAGCGTATTGAAGCGCTTCAATCTTTCATTAACCGAGTTCAAACAGGTAAATCCTGAGATCGAAATACCGGTTAATTCGGGGGAATTGGTATTTATTCCATTACACTACTTGGACGAGAGCACGAACACCTTAGGTAATGTGGCTAAACCTATTGAAAAGCCATCAGCTCCCGTCGAGCCCGCTAAAAATAATGGCATTCATATCGTAACGGCGAAACAAAGCCTTTTGACTGTGGCGAATCTGTACAAGGTCACCATGGCTGAAATTCGTAAGTGGAATAATTTAACGAGCGACGTATTGAAGGAAGGCCAACGGCTAATCATAGCCGCTCCAGCTGCAACAACGCCAATCGATAAATCAGCACTACTTCCTGCCAAAGGAAGCGAAGAGACAAAAGCGCCCACAGCTGTGGCTGAACAAACAGATGCCAATGGCATGCGCAAAACGATTGAAACAGGCATGGCTGAATTAATCGATGTGCCAGACAATTCTGGCAAATATTTAGCCTTACATAAATCAGCACCTATTGGGACTTTGGTATTAGTTAAAAATTTAGCCAATGGACAAAGTATCTGGGTTAAGGTAATTGGGCGTCTACCGAATACCGATAGCAAATTGATCATCAAATTATCACCTAAAGCATTTGAGCGATTAAATGCTGTGGACAAACGTATTCGTGCGGAAATCAGCTATTTAGTACAATAAGATGGCGAAACGTAAAAGACCTATCACGGCAGGAACAATCGCATTTGAGGTATTATTCATCCTCTCTTATCCGTTTATTGCCGCTTTCTCTTTGGTCATAACGGTAGCCGTTTGGGTATTATCACTGCCTTCTCGAGTTTTAGCGTTCTTTGGTAATCGAAAATAAGCCATGGAAGCGCATGTGATTAAATTACTGGACGAGAAATTCCATTTTTTCAATCATGTGCGTTTCATTGAGCATGATCCGATTCAAATCCCGCATTTATTTACCAAGAAACAAGACATCGAAATCATGGGATTTTGGGTGTCGATGCTGGCTTGGGGCCAAAGGAAAACCATAATTTCCAAAGCGCATGAATTAATTAACTTTATGGATGGAGCACCCCATGAATTCATTTTACATCATCAAGAAAGTGACTTAAAACGCTTTGACACGTTCAAACATCGAACCTTCAACGCTACCGATGCCTTATATTTTATCTCATTTTTCCAAAGGCATTACCAGACACATAACAGTTTAGAGGATGCATTTGCAGGCCCTAATCAATCGGATGAACCAAGCGTTGAACAAGCGATTAATCGCTTTTATGAACGCTTTTTCGATGATGAATTTGCGCCTGTTCGAACACAAAAGCATATCGCATCCCCGGCTAAGAATTCAGCATGCAAACGCATCAACATGTTTTTACGTTGGATGGTCCGGAAAGACGATGCGGGTGTTGATTTTGGCATTTGGCATAAAATTCAGCCACACCAATTAGTGTGCCCTTTAGATGTACATGCCTTACGAACGGCGGAAAGTTTGCAATTGATTCAACCGGGGCCAACGAATTGGAAAAAAGCATTGGAACTAACAGATACCTTGCGAGCTTTAGATCCGCGAGATCCAGTCAAATATGATTTTGCCCTCTATGGCATGGGCATTGAAGAAAAAACAATATGGAAATAGTACGCATTCAAAGTCCGGACCAATCCGCTTTTTTTGAGCTCATTCCCGCTTATGGTGGCATGTTGACGCAATTAAATTGGAATGGAAATGTCATCGACATACCCTTTTCAGATCAGTTCGCCAACAACGAAAACCCGTACCATCCCAGTGCTTTATTGAGCCCTTGGGTAAACCGTGTGAGGAACGGGAATTATTCCTTTGAAGGAAGAAATTATCAATTACCAATCAATGAGCCTAATTTAGGCAATGCGATTCATGGGCTTTTGGCACGAAAACCCTTTGAAATAAGCCAGGAAAATTCAAAGGCAACTTTAAGCTATCTATATAATGCGGAAGAAAAAGCTTACCCCTTCCCTTTTGAGATGCAATTAATCTATTCGTTTACCGAAGAGAATATATTCCAAATGCGCTTTACTGCAAAAAATACAGGAGAAGGCAATATGCCTTTTGCATGCGGTTGGCATCCATATTTTAGGCTGACGGAAGGGAATCTCGCCGACTGGAGCATTCGATTTGATTCCTTGAGCAAATTCCATTCCGATAGCCAAATGATTCCTTTGCGCGAGGAAAACTATGATGCGAGTGCAGGAGTGAATTTAGGCGAAGAAGTATTAGACAACGTATTTCGTTTGAAATCCAAAGATAAACATATCACCCAATTGTATAATAAGTCGAAAAAGGAATCGTTGTACTTCGAACAATCCAGTATCGACTTCCCTTTTTTAGTTGTTTTTGCACCTGAAAATTCAAACTGTGTGGCAATAGAACCGATGTCGGCAAATACCGACGCGTTCAATACCGGAGACGGTTTACGCATATTGGCACCCGGAGAGTGCTTTGATTCGACAGTGAAAATTTGGCATGTAAAAGCCGACAAAGCAGATTAATTAGGCAAAACCTTTTTGTACATTTGTGTTTATGATTCAACGATTCTTATTCTTGGTCTTGTTATGTTTGAGCATGTTTACGGCAAAAGCCGAGGTGCTTGCGGATAGCTTGGCGAGCAAATGGAAAAAGGATTTTAATACTGGGATTAACATCAATCAATCGAGCTTTTCTGACAACTGGAAAGGTGGTGGTACAAATACCTTTGCCATTGGTTGGTTTTTAAATCATTCAGCCAAAGTCGTTAATAACAATTGGCGTTTAAACAGTGATTTAAACTTACAAGTAGGTTTTCTTCAAAACAGAACCCAAAGTCTTCGAAAGAATGTTGACCGGATATTTTATGAGTTTAAAGCCGGTTATCGCATTAGTCCCAAATGGGATTTTTATGGGTCGACCAACTTTTCATCTCAGTTTTTTCAAGGTTTTGAGTATGGTAAGAAGAATGCAGCCGGCATACCCGTTGATTCTTTGGTTTCCAATATCTTTGCTCCTGCATATCTTACATCTTCGATGGGTTTCGAATTCCATCCTGACAAGTCATTCTATACACGAATAGGTGTGGGTAGTTTACGCCAAACTTTCGTATTTGATGATCGGATTTCCAATGCTGGATTATTTGGTTTGGAGAAACCCGGCGACAATATTCGTAATCAGTTCGTATTTCAATACTTGATGAACATCGAGAAAGACATCTTTCAAAATATCAACATGAAAGCGCGATATTCGGCGCTAATCGATTATTTCCGCATGGGGTATTCGAATGGTGTTGTGCATCGTTTGGATGCGAATTTTACGATGAAAGTCAATAAATATGTCAGCACGAATTTACAAGCGGTGCTGTTCAAAGATTATGACCAAGATCCTAATTGGCAATTCTCCCAGATCCTTTCGATGGGCGTATTGTATCGATTAGCTGATTGATCTTTTCCGTTGTTGCATCCGTTCGTGCAACATTTGAATAATACCATCCTTCAATCCCAAATCTGGAACAAAGATTGTTTGACATCCCGCTAATTCCATGGCAGTCAAATAGATAGAAGCCGCAGGCACAATGACATCCGCACGGTCTGTGTTCAAGCGCAATTTATTCACGCGCTCTTCATAGGAATAGGAACTAATAAAGTCGGAAATCCGCTGCAACTCCTGAATATCCATGGTCTTATCCTCGCCCACTTGCGTAGATAGATTGTATAACTTACTAATATTTCCTCCGGTTCCGACGGCGTGAACAGGACCTCTCAACGATTCCATTTGAAGTGAAATCCATTTCTTCATTTTATCCCAATCACCTTCTTTTTCTTTCCCTTCTAATAAACGAACAGAGCCAATCTTGAAGGATTTCGAGGCAAATTTCTCTTGATTGCGGTAAAAATTCAACTCGGTTGAACCTCCACCCACATCGATATGCAAATAATTCTTTTTCGGGTTTAAGGACTTCACAACCACATCATTGATTAACTCGGCTTCACGAGCGCCATCAATGATTTGAATTTTCATATCCAAAATCTTGTGAATACGTGTAACAAGTTCAGCCGAATTGGAAGCCTCCCGCATCGCAGAAGTTGCGCAAATGGCATAATCCTGCACTTCGTGCAAATCCATCAATAATTTATAAGCATGCAATAATTTAAACACGCGGACTTCTGATTCCGGCGTGATAGCTCCTTGACTAAATACATCATGTCCTAAACGAAGGGCAAAACGTACATATTCAACGCGTTTAAAACTCATCATCCCGTCATTTTCCAGGACACTAGAAATCTGTAAACGAGCAGCATTCGAACCGATATCTATGGCAGCAAACTTCATATAACGGGGCTTGGTTTGTGTAAATAAAATCCATTGGCACTCGGCTCAAAGCTTATTTCCGTACCTAAAACAAATAACAATTGCCGCTTGTCGATGACGACAGGAATATCTTGAATCAGGTATTCCTCATCGAATTCTGTTTTTTGATCAAATCCCAAAACATAGGTTCCCCCACAAGTTCCGCCACGCATCCCGACACGCAAAAACGGTTCGGGCATCTTACCTTGTTGGACGAGCGCCACGAGATTTTCGTATGCCGTTTGAGAGAAAGAAATCGGAGAATTATTTGACATACATGCAATGATAGCCTGCACAAATTTAGTTAAATTTAACCTGCCATAAAGCTTTTTGACATTAACATTTTTTAAGGATTTAAAGGCAATAAAAACCTAATGATTCGTTTAGGTGATAAAAACTAACATATGAATTATTCCATTCTCTGGGCGGACGACGAAATTGATTTATTAACACCCTATATTTTATTTTTAGAAAGCAAAGGTTATCAAGTAACGGCTGTCAATTCTGGGGCTGACGCCTTGGACCTTGTTCATAAACAAAAATTCGACGTCTTATTTTTAGATGAAAACATGCCTGGAATGACAGGGCTAGAGGTCTTAATTGCGATTAAGCAAATTCGTCCGAATCTTCCGGTTATCATGATTACAAAATCGGAAGAAGAAGAATTGATGGAAGATGCTATCGGATCTAAAATTGCCGACTACCTCATTAAACCACTGAATCCAAATCAATTACTATTGTCCGTTAAGCGTATTTTTGACAAAAAACGTTTGGAAGAGGAGAAGACGAATTTAAGTTACCAACAAGAATTTCGGGAACTTTCCATGCGTTATCAAGATGATTTAAACGCGGCAGAATGGGCTGAAATCTATAAAAAGCTAACCTATTGGGAGCTGGAAATCGATCAGACAGAGAATAAATCGATGTCGGAGGTACTCATCAACCAAAAATCAGAAGCCAACGTCCATTTCAGTAAATTCATCGAGAATTCGTATGAATCTTGGTTACAGAAACCCAATAGCGACACGCCAATTTTAAGCCATTTGATGATGCGTAAACATGTTTTTCCGCGCCTTCAAGATAAGTCTCCGCTCTTCTTTATTTTGGTAGACAATTTACGTTATGACCAATGGAAAACCTTGGAATTATTTATCCAAGATTATTTCCAAGTGGAAGATGAAAAGACCTATTATTCCATTTTACCTACCACAACGGCTTATGCGCGAAACTCAATATTTGCAGGCATGATGCCGATGGAGATTCAAAAAAATTACCCCGACAAATGGGTGTTTGATTTAGGGGATTCGGAAGATGAGGAAGGTTATAATCAACATGAGGAGTTCTACTTAAATGAGCAATTAAAGCGCCTAAGAATCGACGCAAAGGCATCTTATCATAAAATTGTTCATCAATACCAGGGGAAACAGTTAGTTGATAATTTCAATAAATTATTGACCAACCAGTTGAATGTCGTTGTCTATAATTTTGTGGACATGCTTTCCCATGCAAGGACGGATATGGCCATGATTAAGGAATTAGCACCCGATGAATCCGCATATCGTAGCCTAACGGCGAGTTGGTTCCAGCACTCCCCCTTATTCGATTTCTTGAAGCGCATCGCAGAGAAAAAAGGGCGTGTAATCATCACTACAGACCATGGCATGATTCGCGTACAAAACCCGATTAAAATCATTGGAGATCGCAATACAAACACGAATTTACGCTACAAACAAGGGAAAAATTTAAATTGGGATGCCTCAAGTAAGATGATGGTCTGCCGAAAGCCTGAGCAATTATTCTTGCCGAAACCCAATGTTTCTACTTCGTATGTATTTACGAAAGAAGATTACATGTTTGCCTATCCGAACAATTACAATCAATATGTCAACCACTACCGTAATACCTTCCAGCATGGCGGTATTTCGCTAGAGGAATGTATTATTCCAGTAACCTATTTGACAGGAAAATAAGAGATTAAAGAGAGCTTATCGGCACGATATGCCCACCTTCGCATTTCAAGATTTTTCCTGGAACACGTTCGATGGTGTGGTAATCGTGGCTAGCCATGATGATCGAAGTCCCTTGTTGGGTCAATTGCTTAAATAATTGCATGATTTCCATCGAAACCTCCGGATCTAAATGCCCAGTAGGCTCATCTGCAAGAATTAACAACGGATTATTCAACAAAGCACGAGCAATCGCGATGCGTTGCTGCTCTCCGCCGGACAATTTATGTACGCGTTTGTGTATGGCATTGGACATACCTACCTGCTCCAAAACAGCTTCGATACGAGTTTTGATTTCAGCCTTATCTGTATGTCCTGTTGCTTCTAATACAAAAGCCAAATTCCGCTCAACATTGCGGTCGGTTAACAACTGAAAGTCTTGGAATACAAATCCTAATTTGCGACGTAGATACGGAATATCTTGATTTTTAATCGTCACCAAATCATAGCCAGCAACTTGAGCAGAGCCCGCATCAATGGCTAATTCACCGAAAATAGCTTTGAAAAAGGTACTTTTTCCTGACCCCGATTTACCAATCAAATAATAAAATTCACCTGCCTCAACTGTTAACGATATATCTGTTAAAGTAGGAACTCCTTCCTGCGAGATATGAACATTTTCAAAAGTCAATACAGACATAAAAATTAAATTATTGGTTAGACTTGGCGTGATCAGCTAAGAAAGTTGCTAAACCACTATCCGTTAATGGGTGTTTTAATAAGGCTAACATCGCAGACAATGGGCCTGTCATTACATCAGCGCCAATCTCAGCACATTTGATAATGTGAATTGGATGACGAACAGATGCAGCTAAAATTTGAGTTTCGAACTCGTAATTATCGTAAATCACACGAATTTGATCGATCAAATCCATGCCATCAAATGAAATATCATCTAAACGGCCAATGAAAGGAGAAACATAAGTTGCTCCCGCTTTAGCAGCTAAAAGCGCTTGCCCAGCTGAGAAAACCAACGTACAATTGGTTTTAATCCCACGATTTGAAAAATATTTCAATGCCTTGATACCATCTTTAATCATTGGTATCTTCACAACAATCTTGTCGTCCAATTCAGCTAACTCCTCCCCTTCACGGATCATGCCTTCGTAATCTGTGGCAATTACTTCCGCAGAAACATCCCCATCAACTAAGTCACAAATAGCTTTATAATGACGTAAAACATTATCTTTTCCACTAATGCCTTCTTTGGCCATTAAAGAGGGATTGGTTGTTACACCATCCAAAACGCCTAAATCTTGTGCTTCTTTGATATGGGCTAAATTCGCCGTGTCGATAAAAAATTTCATATGGGGAGGTTTATAAAAGGCAAAAAAAAATGGCAAATTCACCGCTACAACCAACCTACCTTTGCTTCTTTCACGACCTGGAGGATTCAGCGGGAGCTGGTAATTTGCCGATGCAAATATGGCAAAATCTGCGCTTTTTTCAAAATATATGCCAATAATTTCCGAATACCCCTTAACTTTAATTTCAAATTAAAAATATGCGAATTCTTTCCTTTTTCTGCCTTTCCTTATTGCTACTTGCTTGCTCTTCAGATGCTGATTCTTGGCTACAAGAAGCGAAGAGTCGTTTACAAAAAGGAGAGACAGTATCTGCCAAAGAAGCAATTAAGAAAGCATTGGAGAAAAATCCTGGATTAGCAGAAGCTTATAATTTGCAAGGTGTTATCGCTTTTCAAGAGAAAAGTTGGGATGAAGCAAGAACCAACTACCAGAAAGCCATTGAATTAAAACCATCCCTATACTCGGCGCAAATGAACTTAGGTGCACTTGAAATGGAACAAGGTATTTGGGCTAAAGCATTAGCTCCTACCGAAGCAGCTATCAAATTACAACCTGATTCAAGCGCAGCTTATTTACAACATGGTATTGTACAAGCAGCCCTGGGTAAACCGGATGCCGCCATTGCCGACTTCACCTTGAGTATCTCAAAAAACGCTAAAGAGATCAATGCCTTGTACAACCGAGGAAATATTTATTTCCAACAAGAAAAATATGCATTGGCCAATCAAGATTTTGAAGCAAGTGTGCAAATTGACCCCAATTTTGGAAAAGGGTTTTATGCGATGGGCTTGAGTTATTATAAAGTTAACGAGAAAGAAAAAGCTTGTTTTGCTTTGCAACAAGCACAAAAATTAAAATATCCTGGAGCCAAGGAGGCCGTAACTAACCTGTGTAACTAAACTTATGAAAACGAAAAAAGCCATCTCATTTTTGGGAATCCTCTTTTCCATAACTTTTCTTTTATTTACGTATTGGCAGTTTAATGACCCTGACCCCATTTTATGGGTTCCTATTTATGGGGTTGCCACGTATGTATCATTCCAGGCATTCCGAGGAATGGTCAATAAAGAATTAACCCTAGTTTTATTTGTCCTAAGTACATTTGCAGGCATCCAATTATGGGTTGAAATGACTGCTTGGGAAGGATTTATGACAGATGGCTTGGCAATGAAAACAATGAATCAAGAATTAGCTAGAGAGGCAGTTGGCCTCTGGATTGCTTCATTTTCATTTGCCTTGTATTACCTTTTAGAAAAAAAATAAGATGCTTGAATTAGGTTTTGCTTCAGCGATTTTACCCAATTTGTCTTTGGAACAGGTGTTGGATTTTGCTCATCGCGCGCGCTTTTCGTGTGTAGAAGTGATGTGCTGGCCTTCACAAAACAGCGATACCCGTCGCTATGCAGGTGTAAGTCACATTGCCGTGGACCAATTAGATTCCTTGGGCTTATTGAATTTAAAAACCTATTTAAAGCAACACCCCGTAAAGATATCTGCGTTGGGTTATTATCCGAATCCCATGGACCCCAATGAGGAGCAGGCACAGTTTTACCGCGAACATATCAAAAAGATTATTCGCGCAGCTGCAGTACTCGAAATACCTGTGGTTAACACGTTTATTGGAAGAGATTTTACCAAAAGTGTCGCCTACAACATGGACAAATTCAAGGAAGTTTGGCCAGAAATTATTGCCTTAGCAGACACATTAAACATCAAAATAGGCATTGAAAACTGCCCCATGTTTTTCACAGATGATGAGTGGCCAGGAGGCAAAAACTTGGCAACTACGCCTAAAATTTGGGATCAACTCTTTAGCATTATTCCTTCGACGAATTTTGGACTTAACTATGATCCTTCACACATGGTTTGGCAACAGATGGATTATTTATACCCCATCTATCACTATGCGGAAAAGTTACATCACATTCATTTAAAGGATGTCAAGGTCTATCCAGAGAAATTAGACCGCGTAGGAATCATGGCGAATCCATTGGAATACCATTCCCCAAAATTACCGGGTTTAGGCGATATTCACTGGGGAAAATTCATCAGCGCCTTGCATGATATTAGATACCGTGGACCTATCGTGATTGAAGTGGAAGATAAAGCCTTTGAAGGCTCAGATGACGATGTACAAAAGGCCATCTACATGGCAAGAAATCACATCAACACATTTTTACCTTAAGGAACTGGAACCATTCTGACAGAAGCATCTACATACGTCGACTTGTATGTACGCGTTCCAGAAAAAGTAAATTCAGATTTTATGAGGGTTTCAATATTACCTATTCCATCCAATACAAAGTAATTGGTATCCGAGATTTGCAATTGAGTGTCATTATTAATTAACTTCCATTTACCGGATGCGGAGTTATTTCCGGTATTATCAATTGCAATACACGTACCATCCGACTTGAATGTCAAACGCACTTTGGACATATCATATTGCGATCCTTCTGCGGTTCTACCGCGTTGGTAAACCGTCCCATTTAAATAACCACTAGCTATTACTTCTTGAATCTGCCAAGTGGTACTCAACAATATTTCTGTTTTTGTTTGGGGATTTAAACTAGTATCTGATTGACAGGAAAACAAAAAACTCAAACAAAACAGGATATACAGGTATCTCATAAGCGGTTTATTAAACGGCAAAATTACGAATTTTTAACAATAAAAAAGGGGGACTTTTTAGCCCCCCGAAATTGTTAAAACGCAAAAAACTTATTTAGTTGGCTTTGCGAAAATATTCACATCAATATTCGGATTGAGTTCAATGGAAACAGTATCTACTGTCATCATTCCACCCATGGGACTCGCTGTTTCCATCGTGTATGGAAAATACAATCCATCTACAGCCTTGTAATTTGAAAAGTTAACTTCCGTGTCAACTTCTTGTCCATTGGCTTTTAATTTGCCTGTCACTTTTACGATAAAATACGTTGAAGCTGACACATAAACTTGCGATTCTTCACCACTTGCCTTGCTTACCTTCAACAAGTAAACATCAGCACCATCTAACTTTTCTTTGCTTACTAAATCAATTTTTGCCCCATCTTTCAGCGCGTTGATTAACGTTGATCCAATATTTTTCTGCGATGCAGCTAATTTCACTTGATCCCCTGGCATTTGCTCAGGCTCACCCGTGCCGCCCATCATGGCAGGTCGCATCATCCATCCCGTTTCACCATTAATCGCAGTGATAATTTTATTACCCATTACTTCTACCTCTGTACGAAAACCTTTACCGACCAGAATCGATGTTTTACTTTCAATATCCATCCCCTGAACACTGAATTTATTTTTCATCACCAAACTTTTAACTGAAGTCCATTTTTCAGGACTTCCCATGGCAGCTTGATGCTTACTCAAAACTTCTTCTGTGGATTGTGCTTTTAAGATGATAGTGCTGCATAAAAGCAAGCCTAACATGAATGCGTTACGTATGTTTTTCATAAGGGTTTATTTTTTTCCGAAAGGTATTGATTTCACAACAATATTTCATTCCACTAAACATGTAATCAAACCAATTATCAGTTTACTGATTATTTTTCGGAATCGAACGCATGATGATTCCCCAAGCAAGGAACCCAACAATCCCAGCTGCAAAGAATGCGGCGCCAGGGAAATTATGCTCTGATGTCGTGAAATAAGCAAATAGGTTCGATGCAAAAAGCGGACCTAAAATCGTGGTAATGGATTGAAGACTTGTCAAGCCACCCTGCAATTCGCCTTGCTCATTCGCCCCCACTTGTTGGGTTATTAAGCTCTGCAAAGCCGGACCCGCCAATCCTCCCAATCCGAAAGGAACCATAAATGCGTACATCATCCAAGATTTAGAGGCAAAGGCAAAAAGTAAAAAACCCGAAGCCCACAAAAGCAAACCAAATGAAATAGCTTTCCGCTCCCCTATTTTGGGGGTAATCACGCGAGTCAATCCACCTTGAACAATGGCCACGATTAAACCTACAAAAGCTAAGGAATAGCCGACTTCATCTGGGGACCAATTAAATACTTTCATCGTAAAATAGGACCAAGTACTCGGATGTGCCTGACTCGCTAATTGAATACAGAAATATCCAGCGATTAATCCTAAAACGAGCGGATGATAACGCGACATGTGTTTTAGCGACCCAAACGGATTCGCGCGCTTCCAATTAAACGGTCGACGATTCGCTAAACTCAAGGACTCCGGCAATACAAAATACCCATAAAGCGCATTCAGCATGGTCAAACCCGCTGAGGCATAAAATGGCAAATGCACATCAATATTACCCAAAGCACCGCCAATGGCGGGTCCCACAATAAATCCTAAACCAAAGGCAGCACCAACCATACCAAAATTCTTGGCACGATTTTCAGCCGTTGATACATCGGCGATATAGGCTTGAGCCGTGGTAAAACTTGCCCCAGTAATCCCAGCAAGAATCCTACCTACGAACAGCCAAGTAATGTTGGGTGCGTTTGCTAGTAATAAATAATCTAAGGAGAAGCCAAAAAGGGAGGCCAAAATAACGGGTCTCCGACCGAATTGATCCGATAATCCCCCTAAAATGGGTGAAAACACAAATTGCATAATGGCATACGAGGCCATCAACCAACCGGAATATTGCGAGGCAACACTTAAATCCCCTCCTGTAAAACCCCGAATCAATGTGGGCATCATCGGAACAATGATTCCAATTCCCATTACATCAATCAATAAGGTAACAAATATAAAACCTATAGCCGCGTCGCGCTTTTTTAGCATATCATTAATTTATTCGGCAATTTACTAAAATTGATACGCAATTTTACCTTGTAAAAAATCTTTACTAATCTGGGCGCATTGCACAGGTAATTTTGCTTTATCAGGAACAGCATCCAACTCAACAATAGCCCAGCCACCAAATTTTATTTTATCCATGGCAGCAAAAACGCCAACCAAGTCAACATTGCCTTGCCCTAATTCAACGAATTTATAAGATTTAGGGTTCGAATCTCCCTTGATTGGGCATTCTACATCCTTGATGTGCATACTGTGCAATACCTTTTGGTATTTTATCACCGCCTCCGCAGGTTTCCCTCCCCCTTGGTGATAATGTGCTACGTCTAATAACAAACGAACATATTGGGGATCCATGGATTTAACCAAAGCATCTACCTCCTCAGGTGTCTCACCATATTGATTCATGTGATTGTGATAAGTTGCCTGAATACCTATTTCTTTCGTTAAAGCACCTATTTCATTCATGGCTGCTGCCAAACGGGCTAATTCATCTGCCGTAGGTGCCACATTATTTTTTCGTAAACTATTCGTTAACTGAATCGAACTACCACCCAAAGCTTTCACAAATCGAGCATGATTTACATGCATCGCCACATTTGCTTCCATTTTCGCAGGATCAATTTCGACATTTCCACTCGAGAACATAACCAAAGACAAACCTTTGGCATCCAATAATTGCTTCAAATCGCTTGGATTATCTTTATACTTCGCATAGGTATTCGCACGCAATTGTATGCCTTTGTAACCTAATACCGACAATTCCTCAATAGCTAATTCATCCTTTCCACCCCATGTGATGGCCGAATAACCCAAGCGATAGGTCTTGGATTTTGCTGAAGGTAAAAATGCCGCGAGGGCTAATAATGAATTTTGTGCAAGAAAGCGACGACGAGATAACATAGGGAGGTGAGAGTTAAGAGTTAAGAGTTAAGAGTTAAGAGGTAAGAGATTGGACGTTAGACATTAGTCGTTGGACGTTAGATGTTTAAATAGGTTTTACCTCTAAAACAACAAAAAAAATCAGAGATAAAAAAGAGAACTATGGCGAATAACCTAAATACTTTTATTCCCCTAGGCTAAAGTCAATGGAAAGAAATATCATGAAAATCTACCAAAAATAGACGCGAGGTATCGCGTCTCTACATAAACGATGATAACTTCGGCCAATCACATGAAAACAGGAAACTGACCACTGACAACTGATTACTGCCCACTAACGCGCTGCCTTCAAATACTCCGCCAAAGCCACCAACTGATCAGTCCCGATATAATCCACGCCTAAATCCAAGAAAGTCTGATAAGCCATCAATTCCTCCGGCGTTGCCCACAAACGAACTTTGCGGCCTGAAGCATGTACCTTATCGATATAGCTCTTCAATTTAGTCCGCAATGTAGGTGACATGGGTGATGCCCCATTCCAAATGCCGAATTTATAAAAAGCCTCGCTTTCTAAAACCACATGGGATGCTAAAAAGGAAGGTACTTCCTCGTTCGACCGACCGTCAAACGTAATCCAATTCGGGAATTTGACATAATCCGAAACGGCAGGCCGATTACCCGAAATGACAATTCGGAAATTATTTTTGAGCAATAAATCTTTATATGGCTCAATAGCCTTCAATAATAACGGCATAGTTGAATCCGCAGAGGTTTTCGAATCAATCAATAATTGATGATAGTTCCCCGCTTTTCCAGAAGTTAAAACTTGAACTAAAGGATCTAAATACAAATTCTGAAAGGTCCTTGAAGCTTTCAAATCCTTCACATCATGGGCTACCAACAATTGGCCATTGACCGCATAAACATCCACTTCAATGGAACCAAAGCCCAACGAAAAGGCCTCGTAAAAAGGCCTCTCGTGTTCATAATCATTGTGCGCATGTGCTTTTGTCAACAAATTTTGACCCCAAACAGTACTGGAAATCATCAACAACAAAAGCAGCTTTTTCATAAAATTATCCTTTTAAATAATCCCCAGAAGCAATTCGTTTCTTCGAATCAACGGGTTTATTGTAAAGATATGCATATGAAGTAATTTCCTTGTCCTTTAATTTAACCGTCACATGCTCACGTATAAATAAGGATTTCTCAGAGCTTTCTGGATCAAATTCCTCGTATTCATCCAAGACATTCAACAACTTGATCGTGTTTGAAAGCAAGTACAACTCCCCAACCACCTGATCTTTGGCATCATCCGAAGGAATAATTCCCGGATAATCTGCCACTTGATACATTTGGCCTTGATAAGTCGCCATGCCCACATAATCCGAGTTGCGAGCGATCAAGCGATGTAAGTCATTTCCACAATCACGACGCAAAGTTCCATATACGAATAAGTATTCCTCTACATCAGGTTCTGGCAATTTGGCTTCTTCCAAAGTCAATACCAAATCCTCTTGCTCCACGACCGTACCTTCATTCAAGACTACGTTTCCAATAATCCCTTCAAACGGCGCCGAAACAATCGACTCCATCTTCATCGCCTCAATCACATACAATGGAGCGTTTTTCTTCACTTCCTCACCCGGTTTCACCAATATACGACTCAAACGTCCTTGCAAAGGTGCTCCAATATCTCCTTTGGCCTTCGCTTTGGCATGTTGGGCACGCTCAACCTTGATGTTCTTATCCAAGATTTTCAATCGGCGAGCTTGACCATTCAATTCAAACGTAATGTTTCGTAAGCCGGATTCATCAGGGTCTGACATATATAAATACTTCACGATGATCGTCTTACCTGGCTCAATCGTGATCATGATTTCCTCATCCTGCTTTAAGCCATAGAAAAAGGCTGGCGTAGGCATCGCAGACAAATCACCATACAAAGCTTGATTCTTATAATAATCCTCGTAAACCTTTGGATACATTTTGTATGACAAGTAATCCAAGAAGCCTCCTTCATTGTCAGGGAATTTCGCAACAAATGCCGCATAATCCTTATCAAAATCAATCGGCGCTAAGTTATCGTTCGGACGTCCTTCGTAAGCCGTTTCTCCTTTCAAGATGATTTCCTGCAATTGCTTTGGAAAACCTTGATAAGGTTGACCCAATCCCCCTTTGAAGAAATCCTTCACAGATTCTGGGAAAGATAAAGTAGAACCTTTGGCATATACATCTTCTGCCGACAAGCTATTTGCCGTCATGAAAATGGCCATATCGCCTACTACTTTCGAAGATGGAGTTACCTTAACAATATCACCAAATAACTTATTCGCTTCCGAATAATTGTCCTTCAATAATTCAAACTTATCCCCTACGCCCAAGGCAATCGCCTGACCACGTAAGTTGGTGTATTGCCCACCCGGAATCTCATTATTATAAACCTCTGCTGTTCCTGCTTTTAATTCCGACTCAAATGGAAAGTACATCGTACGAACCGCTTCCCAATAATTGGAATAATCATTCATGGCATCCAAATCCAAACCACTATCGTAAGGATGACCTTGCATCATCGCTACCAAAGAGTTTAAATTCGGTTGGGAAGTTAAGCCAGACATCGCTGCCAAAGCCCCATCAACCACATCAACACCCGCCTCAATCGCCTTCAAATACGTAGCCGATTGAACCGAAGCTGTATCATGCGTATGTAAGTGAATCGGTATAGCAACCGCTTTCTTTAATTCAGTAACCAATTTCTCTGCCTGGAATGGACGTAACAATCCAGCCATATCTTTAATGGCAAGCATGTGCGCTCCCGCATCTTCTAGTTGGCGCGCTAAATCCAAATAATACTGCATGTTGTACTTCTCATTCGTAAACACATCACCTGTGTAACAAATCGCAGCCTCAGCAATACCAGGCGTGCGCTCACGAACCGCTTTGATAGATACCTTCATCGCATCGATCCAGTTCAAGGAATCGAAAATACGGAAGACATCGATCCCGGATTCGGATGATTTCTCTACGAACTTCTCGATTAAATTATCCGGATAAGCCGAATAACCCACGGCATTGGAACCACGGAATAACATCTGTAAAAGCATGTTTGGCATCGCCTCTCTGAACTCTTCCAAACGCTTCCAAGGAGATTCATGCAAGAATCGCATCGCCACATCAAAAGTTGCACCACCCCATACCTCCATCGAGAATAAATTCGGGAAGGTTTTAGCGAAACCTGATGCTACTGCCAACATATCTTGCGTACGAACACGTGTCGCCAAAAGCGATTGGTGTCCATCGCGGAAAGTTGTATCCGTAAATAAAACTTGTTTCGAATCGCGAATGTGTTTCGCGAAACGCTCAGGTCCTAATTCTGTCAATAATTGTTTGTGTCCACGGGGGAATTCCGCAAACTCATCCACTGAAGGGATAATTGGCGTACGGAAAGGAGCAGTAGGCTTCACTTTCACGTCCGGATTCCCATTCACGATTACCTCTCCCAAATAGCGTAAAGCTTTTGTTGAACGGTCACGTGTAGGCTTTATATTAAATAATTCCGGATGATTCGCGATAAACGGAACTGTACAATTTCCTTCTTGGAACACGGGATGCGTGATCACATTACGCAAGAAAGGAATATTGGTTTTCACCCCACGAATACGGAACTCAGACAATGCTCGGTTCAAACGCTCAGAGGCCCCACGTAGCGTACGGCCTTTGGCAGAAACTTTTACCAACATTGAATCGAAATAGGGCGAAATCTTAACCCCTGGATACGATGATCCTTCATCCAAACGAATACCAAAACCGGCAGCATTACGGTAAGCGATGATCGTACCAAAATCGGGCTTAAAGCCATTCGATGGATCTTCTGTGGTAATCCGACACTGAATCGCAAAACCCTTCAAAGGAATATCTTCCTGGTTTTGGATGAAAATACCTGGATCGGATAATTTATAATTTTGCGCAACCAAGATTTGGGTACGCACGATATCAATTCCCGTTACCTCTTCGGTAATGGTGTGTTCCACTTGAATACGTGGATTCACTTCGATGAAATAGATATTTTCATCTTTATCCACTAGGAACTCAACGGTTCCCGCATTGTAATAATTAACCGCCTTACCGATTGACAAAGCGTACGCATATAATTTTTGCTTCGTTTCTTCTTTTAAACCAAAAGAAGGGGCAACCTCTACAACCTTTTGAAAACGGCGCTGTACGGAACAATCACGTTCGTAAAGGTGAACCAAATTACCATGTTGGTCACCGAGTAATTGAACCTCAATATGCTTGGGATCATCGATGAATTTCTCGATGAACAATGTATCATCACCAAAGGCGTTTTTTGCCTCATTTTTCGCTTCTGAATGTGCTTTTTCTAATTCCTCTTCCGTACGAACAACACGCATTCCACGACCACCTCCACCAGCTGCGGCTTTCACCATCACTGGGAATGTGATACGGCGGGCTTCGGATAAGGCATTTTCGTACACCGACATATCTCCTTTTGAATCTTGGATCATCGGTACATTGGCTTTCAAGGCAGCAACTTTGGCAGCTACTTTATCCCCTAATGCATTCATGGCTTCAGGAGACGGACCTACGAAAACGATGCCTTCTTCACGGCAGCGACGCGCTAAACCAACATTTTCTGATAAGAATCCATAACCCGGATGAATGGCATCGATCTTTTTGGACTTACACAAAGCAATAAGTCCTTCGATATCCAAATAAGGTTTTAATGGCTCATTGTCCTTACCGATTTGGTAAGCCTCATCCGCTTTATAACGGTGTAAAGAATAGCGATCCTCAAAGGTGTAAACCGCAACAGTTCTGATTCCAAGTTCAGAAGCGGCACGCATAATACGGATGGCAATTTCACCGCGGTTCGCGATGAGAAGACTCGAGATTTTCTTAACGTATGATTTTGGCATGCTAATATTTTTAGTGCATTGTAACAAAAATGATAAATTAATTGGGATTTAAGTACAATGACCGCTATTTTATTTGGCAAAACTTGAAAATTTACAATTTTTATAGGCTTCGTTACCAAAATATGCAGGGCGAAAAAAATATCTACATCCTTCCTGTGAAATTTCTTAACTTGCAAGTCCAAAATTCACCCATTTTATATGAGCGCAACGAAACCTTTTATTGGCATAACCTTAGGAGACTACAACGGTATCGGTCCCGAAGTCATTTTAAAAGCCTTAGGCAGTCAGCGTATCTTAAAATGGTGTACACCGGTGATTTATGGCTCCCAACAAGTCATTAAATTCTACCGAAAGCAATTAGATCTACAAGATTGGTCAATCAAAAGCATTGATTCCATGGAAGAAGCAACAGAAGGACATACTTCGTTGATTACTTGTTGGGACGATTCCAACACCGTTGTAGAACCTGGAAAAGTAACCCCTGAAGCCGGTAAAGCTGCATTTGCATGCTTAGACCGTGCCGCACAAGATTTAGACAAGGGATTATTGGCAGCCTTAGTTACTGCACCTATCAATAAGCATAATATCCAGTCGGAGGACTTCAAATTCCCTGGCCACACCGAATACTTAACCGAACGTTTCGAGGCGAAAAACTCCTTGATGATGATGGTGAGCGAAGGCTTCCGCATGGGCGTTGCGACGGGACACCTACCCTTGCAAGATGTCAGCAAAGCCTTGACGAAGGAATTAATCAAAAATAAGATCGATGTTTTCTTGCAGAGTTTACAAGAAGATTTTGCCATCGAGAAACCCAAATTAGCCGTATTGGGATTGAATCCACATGCAGGCGAGTCGGGCTTATTAGGTCAAGAAGAACTGGAAATCATCCAACCGGTGATAGAAGAATACCGCAAGAAAGGTGTTTTGGTTTTCGGTCCTTACCCGGCAGATGGCTTCTTCGGAAAAGCACAATTCAAGGAATTTGATGGGGTTTTGGGCATGTACCATGACCAAGGATTGATTCCGTTTAAATACATTGCTTTTGAGACGGGTGTGAATTTCACGGCGGGTTTACCGATCATCCGTACATCACCTGATCATGGAACGGCTTATGACATCGCGGGTAAAAATGAAGCTGACCCAAGCTCGTTTTTACATGCATTTTTTCTAGCAATCGATTTGGTCAAAAACCGCATGCACGTTTAGTCTATGGCAAAAAAGGTCTTGATCATTGATGAAGTTCACCCATCCCTCGCTGCGGATTTACGTTCCTTGGGCTTTGAGGTAGACGAACAGCCCCAGATTCACCCGAATGAGGTGCAATTAGCAGGCTATCAAGGCTTAGTACTTCGGTCAAAAATGTCACTCGGGGCCAAAGAACTGGAAGGATCTACATTAGAATTCATTGCCCGTGCGGGAGCCGGATTGGATTTGATCGATGAGGCTTATTGTTCAGCAAATCAAATCGCCGTTTTCAGTGCCAACGAAGGCAATCGCGATGCGGTGGCGGAACATGTAATCGGCCAATTAATTACGCTAGCTAGGAAAATCAATACAGCAGATACACAAGTTCGCAATGGAATCTGGGACCGTGAAGGAAATCGGGGCTGGGAATTACAAGGCAAAACATTGGGCATCATTGGCTATGGGAATATGGGTCAAAGTCTTGCCAAGAAACTGCAAGGTTTCGACATGAATATTTTGGCCTATGACAAATATGCGCCAGCGACTCATGCATTAAAGGATATTTTCGAGCAAGCCGACATCCTAAGTTTACACGTTCCCTTAACGGACGAAACGAAGGAGATGGTTAATTCAGCTTTTATTGAACAATTTAAGAAACCCATCGTGTTGATCAATAGCTCACGTGGGTCCATTTGCTCATTGGAAGCATTAGCTGCAGGATTATCGAGTGGCCAATTGCGCGGTTTAGCTTTAGATGTCTTGCCCAATGAAAAATTGGCCACATGGACTCCAACCGAAAAAGCCTTGTTCAATCAGATTGCCTCACATCCCATGACCTTATTCAGCCCGCATGTAGCAGGTTGGACCACAGAAAGTTATTGGAAAATCAACGATGCGCTCATCGACAAAATCAAAACCCATTATCAGCTATGAATTATCCAGAAAACATTGCTGAAAAACTAGGGTTCCACCAGATCAAGGAACACATCCAAGCGGCTTGCTTAAGCCCGATGGGTGCGGAATATGCCGCCAAAATGAAATTCTCCACGCGTTTCCCCGTTGTCAAACAATGGGTAGAACAAGTGCATGAGATGAAACAAATCATGGCGGAGCATGGGGGTGAATGGCCCCAACAAGATTATTTTGACCTACGCCCATGGTTCGCACCTTTGACACTAGAAGGTCATTATTTAGCACCTGAAGAATGGCGTGATTGGCATCGTGGATTAGATATCCTCTATCAAGTCATTCGCTTTTTCGCGAACATTGATTCGGTAAAATACCCCGAAATAGCGAAGATCACGCAGAATTACCTCAACAAAGAGGAAGAACAGGGATCCAATTTCCGACAAATCATTCCCATCGTACAAGAGTTGGACCGCGTATTTGACATCAATGGTCAAATCAAGGAAACAGCTTCGGCTGCGCTAGGTGATTTGCGAAGAAAACGTTTTGCGGAAGAACAAAACCTACGTAAAAAATTAGACTCCTATATTCAGCAGGCTTACAAGGAAGGCTGGGTCAGCAAGGATTTTTCGTTGACGCTACGGAATGGTCGGATGGTGATTCCATTAGCTGCAGAACATAAGCGCAAAATCAAAGGTTTTGTGCAGGATGAGTCGGACACCGGGAAGACCGTTTATTTGGAACCGGCAGATGCCTTGGTTTTGAACAATGAGATAAAGTCATTGGAATCCGCGGAACGACGGGAAATTATTCAAATTCTCTCACGCTTATCTGATCGTGTTCGTCCGATGGTTCCCATGTTGACAGCCTGGTATCAATGGCTCGGAATCATCGATTTTGTACGTGCCAAAGCCGTTTGGGCCATCGAACACGATGCCATTTTACCTCATTTAAAATCCATACCTTGGGTGGACTGGAAAGGCGCAAGACATCCCATCTTAGAAGAATCGCTTGCTAAAATTGGCAAGAAAATTAAGGCTTTGGACATCACGCTGGATGACCAAAAACGCATCATGGTCGTCTCAGGGCCCAATGCCGGAGGTAAATCGGTGACATTGAGTACCATCGGATTATTGCAATATTTATTCCAAGCCGGTTGCTTAGTTCCTTTAACGGAAGGATCAACCATGGGCTTTTTCGACCAAATCTTTTTGGACATGGGCGATGAGCAAAATCTGGAAAATGAATTAAGTACCTATTCCTCTCACTTGAGCAATATGCGATATTTTCTAGCGCATGCGCAGGAGAAAACGCTTTTATTGGTTGACGAATTTGGAACGGGAACAGAGCCCTCTTTGGGAGGAGCCATCGCGGAATCGATCTTAGAGAAATTAGCCGATAAAGGCGCATATGGTGCTATCAATACGCACTTTGGCAATCTGAAAAGTTTAGCAGATCGCAAGCAAGGTTTATTCAATGCGGCGATGCGTTACGATACGACCCATTTAGAACCGCAGTTCATTTTGGACATGGGGAAACCGGGTAGTTCTTTTGCTTTTGAGATTGCGCAAAAAATAGGCTTACCGAATCAAATCATTGAAAATGCCCGAAAAAAACTGGGTAAAAACCAAGTGGATTTCGATAAGTTATTAATGGAAACGGAGACGGAGAAGCAGATTTGGGAGGCAAAAAATACGAGTTTAGCTGTTCAATTAGCACAGGCAGAAAGTATCAAAGAGCAATATGCAAGCCTGAAGAGTCATTTGGAAGAAGAGCAGAAACGTTTGCTCAATCAAGCCAAGGCAGAAGCGAAGCAATTGGTCAAAGATGCCAATCAGAAAATCGAACAAACCATTCGAGAAATCAAGGAGAAATCCGCTGAAAAAGAGGTAACCAAGGAAATCCGAAAAGGCCTTAATGAATTTTCAGAGAAAAAATTAAAGGTGCAGGCCCCCGTAACTCCTTCTACACCACAAAAAGCTACAATCAACGGACCAATTGCGGTAGGCTCTTGGGTAGCGATTAAACAAGCGGATGGTGAAGGTGCGATAGGTGAAGTGATGGAAATGAAAGGCAAAGACGCTGTTGTCGCCTTAGGTGGAATCCGCACCACGATTAAATTAAACCGCTTAGAACAAGTTAAGGCGCCTAAAGCGGAAAAGTCGGCTCGCTCAGCCATGCGTGGTATCGATATGAATGATCGCATGGCCCATTTTGGTTTGACGCTCGATGTGCGTGGTAAACGCGGCGAGGAAGTTTATGTGATTTTGGATCAATACATGAATGATGCACTTTTACTCGGCGTACCCGAAGTTCGTATTTTACATGGCAAAGGCGATGGTATTTTGCGCAATTTGGTCAAAGAGCAGTTGAAACGTTACCGCGAAATCAAATTAGTGCAAGATGAACATGCCGACCGCGGAGGTGCCGGAATATCCATTGTAACGTTTAAGTAATGAAATATCTGATTATTTTATCTTGTTTCTTGTTGAGCGGTTGTATGATCGATTACAATTTGGGCTTGACAAAAATTCAAGAAGGAAAATTTCAAGAGGCAACTGAACTGTTGACACTCGCACATGCCAAATACCCGAAACATCCTCAAATTCTGTTTACACGCGGAATTAGTCGGGGATTTCAAGAAAACTACTCGGGAGCCGTGGCTGATATCACCCGGGCGATTCGTTTGGAAGATGATCATGCCGACTACTATTTTTACCGTGCTTATTTCAAATCGAAAATGGGAAATGAAAAAGGTGCGATTTCGGATTATTCCAAAACGATTTCCATCTACCCTTACTACTCTGAGGCTTATTTTAATCGCGGAATCAAATTAATGAGCATTGGGAATGTAACCGATGCCTGCTATGATTTTCAGTATGCGGCTGATTTGGGAGATACCTTATCCTTGGGCTATTTAAATATTTATTGTAGGAGCTTAAAGCGGCCTGAATAGGGTATGAAAAAGCAAAAAAAATCCCGAACTTTGAAGGATAGGCTTTAGAGCTTAGAAAAAGAAATCAATTTATTTACTGCCTGGGCGCAATTGTGTGAGCAGGATTAATTTTAACAACATGTCTATTGCAAAAACTGGCGATAAAGTAGCCGTACATTACACTGGAAAACACGATGATGGAGCAATTTTTGACTCATCAGTTGGACGTACTCCATTAGAATTTCAATTAGGTTCAGGAATGGTGATCAAAGGTTTCGATGATGGCGTTACGGGTATGACAATTGGTGAGAAAAAAACCGTTGTAATTCCTGCGGCTGAGGCTTATGGGGAGCATTCTCCAGAAAATACGGTTACGATTGAACGTGCTCAAATTCCACCACACATTGAATTGGAATTAGGTTCTTCACTAAGCATGCACCAAGATGGTGGTCATGTTGTGGAAGTTGTCATCACAGATTTGACAGAAACACATGTAACATTGGACGCAAACCATCCATTGGCTGGTCGTGATTTAACATTTGAATTGGAATTAGTAAGTATTCAATAGCTTTTATGAAAATTGATTTGCGCTCCTTTGTCCCTCATGGACTCGTAATTATTGGATTTATCATCATTTCCTTTCTGTATTGTGGCCCCGTGTTGCAAGGAAAGGTTTTGATTCAACATGATATTATGCAAGCCCAAGCGGCGGCACAGGAGAGCATTCAATTTAAAAAGTCGACGGGAACGGATGCGTGGTGGACCAACTCGATGTTTGGGGGAATGCCAACGTATCAGATTTCGGGATCTTATCCATACAGCATTTCCAGTTATTTGGGGAGTTTTATTACCAATTTATTCCCGACACCCGTGAATTTAATCATGCTTCAATTACTAGGCATGTATTTATTCTTGTGGGCGATGGGAGCTTCGCCCCTATTAGGCTTTGCGGGAGCCGTATTTTATGCCTTCGCGACCTATAATTTAGTCATTATTCCAGCAGGACATACGTCCAAAGTGTTAGCGCTTGCCTATGCACCGATGGTCCTTGCGGGAATTCGGATGTGCTGGGGAACGCGTAAATGGTTAGGTGCGGCGGTATTTGCGCTCGCAATGGCCTTGGAATTATATGCCAATCACGTGCAGATTACCTATTATTTATTCTTCATTATTGGGGCTTACAAATTGTATATGTTGGTGCACTCCTACCGAAACAAAACCTTAATCGACTGGTATAGCCGTGGATTATTGTTGGGCCTCGGTTTGATTTTAGCCATCGGAACTCACGGCATGCGTCTTTGGAATAACTATGATTATGCCAAAGAGACAACCCGTGGAAAGTCTGAATTAGCAGCTAATGCCAAACGTGGAGACGGATTAGACAGTGGTTACGCCTTTGATTGGTCTTATGGATTATCAGAAACGGGAACCTTATTGATTCCCAATTTCAAAGGTGGAGCCTCACAAGGAGACTTGGGCGGAACAAAATCTGCGACCTACAAAACGATGGTTGATGCAGGATTTCCGGAAGATCAGGTATTGGGATTTGTAGAAAAGGCACCGACCTATTGGGGAGAGCAGTCCTATACAGCTGGTCCAGCGTATGCAGGAGCTTTGGTGATCTTCCTGTTTTTATTCGGGGCATTTTTTGTCAAATCAGCCGAAAAATGGTGGATTCTTGGCATCACAACTTTGTTTTTAACGATGGCTTGGGGAAAGAATTTCCCATTGAATTATGTTTGGTTTGATTACATTCCGATGTTCAACAAGTTCCGTGCGATTACGATGGTTTTATCGTTTGTGCAGTTTGGAATGGTGAGTTTAGGTCTGATGGGATTAATCCAGTTGGCCAAACACAAACCAAGCTTCGCTGAAATCAAGAAACCGCTCCTATATGCTGTAGGACTTAGTGGCGGCTTATGTTTACTATTCGGAATTCTACCGGATCTGTTCTTCGATTTCAAAGGAGCGCAAGATGGAGCAGCCATTATACAAGATCAAGCCTTGAATACAGCGATTTGGAATAGCATCCGATTGGATCGGATTGATTTGTTCCAAGCTGATGCGTTTAGAAGTTTGGTTATAATTCTCTTGGGGGCAGCTTTGATTTATGTTGCGAGTCTTGCGAAAGTAAAGAAATCCATTTGGGTGATTGGTATTGTCTTGTTGGGAATATTTGACTTGACTCCCGTTGCCAAACGCTATTTTGGCAAGGAGGCCTTTGTATCCAAGAGCACTTTGGAGGAACAAATTCAGCCGACGGCGGTAGACCAACAAATCTTAGCCGATCATGGGACATTCCGCGTATTAAACTCGACGGTTTCTTTCATGAATGATGCGACGACAAGTTATTATCACCAATCATTGGGTGGTTACCATGCGGCTAAATTGCGTCGTTACCAGGAACTAATCGAAAAGTATTTTGCAGGTAATCCTGGCCAAATGAACGTATTGAATATGTTGAATACCAAATACATCATTGTAGCGGATTCAGCAGGTCAGCCGGCTGTACAAACCAATCCTACTGCTTTAGGAAATGCTTGGTTTGTGCAATCGATTCAGTGGGCTAAGAATGCGGACGAGGCATTAAATGGCATCGAGAAAATTGATCCGGCAAAGCAAGTCATTTTGGAAGAACAAGATCGTGCGATTATAGGTAAAGTTACATTGGATTCTACAGCAATTTCTTCGGTACAATTGCAAGAATATAAGCCGAATCATTTGACTTATACGTCAAATTCGACAAAAACAGGTTTAGCTGTATTTTCCGAAATCTATTACCGTGGCAATAAAGACTGGAAGGCTTACATCGATGGCAAGGAAGTTCAGCATGCACGTGCAAACTATGTTTTACGCAGCTTAGTGGTACCGTCAGGAAAACATACCATCGAATTCAAATTTGAGCCATATTCAGTTGAAATGGGCCAAAAAGTTGACGGCATAGCTTCCATTGGCTTACTCATATTTATCGCATTGGCCATCGGGCTGACGATTAAACAACAAACAAAAACAGACGCATGATTTATTCCATGACCGGTTTTGGGAAATCCCAAAAAGAGGCGCAAGACTTACAAATACGTGTTGAGGTGAAAACCTTGAATTCAAAGTTTACTGATATTTTTTGTCGGCTCCCCAAATTCATTTCAGCACGAGAAATTGAGATTCGTAATTTCTTGACGCAGCAATTGGAACGTGGTAAGATTGAATTAAGTGTTCAAATTCAAAAGAATCATGATGGAGCAGAGGCGAGCATCTTACCACAGGGACAGATTGCTTTGTATTACGCAGAATTGAAACGTGTGGCATCGGAATTAGGCGTTTCAAGTTTAGACGAAGGAGCCTTGTATTTGCAGGCGTTGAATGTACCTGTAAGTATCTCACAAGAGACCAAAGAAGAGAACGAAGAGGAAATTGAAGCTTTATGGCAAGTGATTTATGAGGCGATTCAAGAGGCAGTAGCGGAATGTAAGGAGTTTAGAGCACGTGAAGGCAAAATAGTCGAAGACAAGTTTAGAGAATACATTGCATCCATTGCGTCGGGTTTACAGCAAGTATCGGAACAAGATTTAGTGCGTATGCCAGGTATTCGTGAGCGGATGAAAAAGTCGCTTTTAGAATTAGGATTGAATGAAGATTTCGACAAAAATCGCTTTGAGCAAGAGGTCGTATATTACATCGAGAAATTCGACATATCGGAAGAAAAGGTTCGTTTGAATACCCACTTGGGCTATTTTATTGACATCCTTGCCGAAGGAAATGGCAAGAAACTTAACTTCATGGCGCAGGAGATTGGTCGGGAAATTAACACGATTGGATCCAAAGCGAATGACTCGCAGATACAGCGATTGGTGGTGAATATGAAAGATGAGTTAGAGAAGATCAAGGAGCAGACGGCGAATGTGCTTTGATGAGGTAAGAGGTAAGAACTAAGAGTGAAGAACTAAGAGTGAAGAAGTAGGAAGAATATAACTTATAGTGATGCGATCAAACTTTTTAATCCCTAGGCTGAAGCCTAGGGATATAAATTAACCCCAGGTTTTAACCTGGGGACTAGACAGGAAGTATCGCGTCTCTACAAAACAGGATCAGACTCGAAGTATCGCGACACTACAGTCCATTGAGCAACGCTATCCCCACACATCCCAATCCCAAACCAAGCCATTGTCGGCCTGAGAGTTTTTCCTTAAAGAATGCATAAGCGGCCAAGGCGCTCAACAAAATCACACTTAAATTGTATGTCGTTAAGACAACGGCAACGTTGTTTTGGTAGGCATCTAAGGCCTTCAATAGGAAGTAAAATGAAAAGAAATTAGGCAAACCTAAGGGAATAGCGGCCAATACAGAATTCGTATTCCAGTTTAATGTACCATTCACCGACTTCCAGATTAACACGATGGCAGAACTCGCCATGGAGCCAATCAACAACATCATAATAAACGGCAAAGTACCTCCTACCTGAGCGGTTAACGTACTATTTAAAAAACTGAAAAGCGTATTCGTAAGACCGTAAGCGACAAAAACGGCCAATAATAATGAAACAACGGGTTTAACGCCAGCTGTCGAACTTACCTGCGGACTGCAGAAATAGATTGCAGCAAAGGAGAACAACAATCCTGCTAAAATGCTAATCGAAATATCTCCTCCCGTCTTCAGAATGAACAAATTAATCAACACGGGAATCACCAACGAGATATTATTCGCCAAGGAAGTAGGCGCCATCCCATTCCGCTGTGTAGAAAATCCGGAAAGCAAAAAGGTAATTACGAACCCGATTCCCATCGCCATCAATAATCCGGTATCAGAAGCAGAAGGCCAATGAAAGGGAATCGCAGAAGGCTGGTGCAAAAATGCTGTTAAAAAACAAACAGGATAATTTAACAAAATCGCAATGCGTGTATCCACCTGAAAGCGGGCATGTGCTCTGAAATTCACAAGCAATAATACTGAGAATACAACGCTTAAAAGTAAATAAAGCATACTATGATTTTTTAACGAGATCTTCTAAAATACCTACCCATTCAGGCGAATTATTCAAGCTTTCAACCAATTGCCAATGCTCTCCGCCTGCTTCTTCGAACAATTCTTTGTACTCCTCTCCTACTTCAATCGTAGTTTCCAAACAATCCGCGACAAAGGCAGGCGAAAAGGCTAAGATTTTCTTCTTGCCTTCTCCGACTAATTTCTTGATGGTTTCATCGGTATAGGGTTGCAACCAAGGATCCCGACCTAAGCGACTTTGGAAAGCAGTCCCAAAAGTTCCAGGCTTTAAGCCCATTTCAGCCGCAATCCGACGCGTCGTTTCATGGCATTGCGCCCGATAACAACCATGGTTTTTCTCTGTAATGGTTTCGCAACAGGTTCCGAAAACACAAGTATTTTTAGAATAATCTCCCTTCCGGATATGGCGTTCTGGAACACCGTGGTAAGAGAACAAATAATAATCGAAATCAACATCCTTTTGGTAATTCGCAGCTTTGGCAGCAAAATACTTGGCAAAATCAGGATGATCATAAAAATAACTAACCAAAGATAAATCTGGCATCACTTGCCAGTCCTTCATCAATTCCATCACACGCTCATACACAGAACCCGTCGTAGCGGATGCGTATTGCGGGAAGAATGGAATAATGATAAGTTTCTTCAAGCCCTTCGATTGCATATCTGCCAAAGCAGATTTCATGTCAGGTGATTGATAGCGCATCGCTAAACGAACGTAATAACCGTCTCCTAATGAAGCCTGTAAATCACGTGCTACATCCTCTCCATAGTATTTGAGCGGTGAACCACGTTCATCCCAAAGCTCTTGATAGATTTTGGCCGATTTAGGTGCACGGAATGGAGCAATAATCCCATTAACGAGCAACGAACGAAAAATGTAAGGGATATCAATCACCCGGCCATCCATCAAAAACTCACGCAAATACTTACGAACAGCAGGGGTCTTCGGATTATCCGGCGTACCCAAATTCACTAATAAAACTCCAATCATAGCACAAATTTGGCCTAATTTATCAGAACACCCAACCTTCTGGCGTTATTTTTGTCCGTCTAGGTCCTTCGATACAAGGTGCTAAATCTTGGCAACCTGTAGAACCTGGTGGACAAGCATAGGTCTCGCCCGGTACGGGAAATACAATGGGAAACTCACCTGCAGGTATATTTGTTTTACGATCAATAATGAAAATTTTCTTGCGAACTGAGAACACATTGAATATTCCTAATACTTTTTCCGTCGGGTCACTCAATGACTTAATGTTCATACTAAAACGCGTTTCAGCGGGAACATCAAACAAAGAACCACTCGATTGCACTTGTGAAATCAAGGATTGATAAAAATTAAACGCATTTTTCGTAATCGAACGCTGCTCTAAACGGAAATAATAAGACTTCCAACCATCAAACGGAATGCGCGCAACTTGTCGGCCTACGACGCGTTGGCCATTTGTCAACACATCCGAAAACACATTTAAGTCGTTGTTGGTCGATATATCCCAGCAATTTCCATTGCAACGATAATTCAAAATTTGATCATTCGGGAATTTAGGTTGAACGCAATCCAAGGTTTTCACAAAATCGAATTTGCCACCATCTGAACATGTCGCACAGAAATCCAACTTCTCGAAATGTTTCCAATTCCACATGTAATAATCGCCTTCGGATGGAAGATCCTTAAAGTCCAAATAAACCGTAAATCCAGCACGACGTGGATCGACACGTGAATATTGATCAAAGGTCTCAAAACGATTGATGACATTCTCAATCTCTGGAACACCACGCATCGTTTCTACCGTACTTTCATACTGCTTTCCTACCAAGGTTTTGACATAAAGCTTATAACTGCCTCCCACTCTACCTTTGAAACCTGCTGGGGGGAAATAGGTCCCAAGCGGGATACCTTCCTTAAAAACGGTTTTAATACCATCTTGATCAGTCACATAAACCTCCGCTTTGACAACAGCTTGCGCTAATACGGACGTTAGTCGGTTCGCGGAATTCGTCAAACGAATCTTACACAATTCGGGATCATCGGAAATGTCAGCCTCAATCGTCATAAACGATGTGGCGTTCACTTGCACAAAATCTTTAATCGGGTTCACACAGGCCCATGTACCTAAAGCGACAAGGGAAGCGAAAAATATATATCGTAGAAAATTCAAACGCATTTCTATAAGAATTTAAAATTATAGGTAAGAGAAATAAATGGTGAAGCGAAAACGCTCAACTCATAGGCTTTCAAGCCATTTTTGGTCGATTTAAAGAAGACCGAATACGGGTTTTGACGTCCATATAAATTATAGACAGTAAAGACCCAGCTTCCTTCCCAGCGTTGCTTGCGCATCGATGGATTATTAATCGTCCATGAGAAATCTAAGCGGTGATAATCCCGCACACGATCATTATTACGCTCCGCAAACACCGGGAATTTCTTTCCACCGATCTCATAACTTCCAGAAGGCGACGAGAACGGACGGCCCGTATTGTAAGCAAATGTAAATGAGAAGCTATGGTGCGTCGTTGGCTGAATGTTTAACATCATGTTAAACGAGTGAGGCTTGTCGTAATTTGTCGCAAACCACTCACCACCATTAATCGCTTGAACTTCCGGAAAATCACCCACCATTTGATTGAAAGCTCTTGCATAAGTATAGGAAATCCAACCCGAATACTCCCCTTTCTTCTTTTGAACCATGAATTCCATACCATAAGCCTTGCTCTTACCCGTGATTAATTGGGTCTCAATGTTCGGATTCAACTGCAAATTCGCTCCCGACACAAAATCCAAGGTATTACGCACATCACGGTAATACGATTCTACCGAAGCCTCATAGACGTTATCATTGAAGGTTTTAAACAATCCCAAGGATAAGAAATCACTGACTTGGGGTTTGATGAATGAGTCGGCGGTTTTCCAACGGGACGTTGGCAATGGAGTTGTGTTATTCGACAACAATTGGAAAAACTGTTGTTGGCGATTATAACCAAACTTCATCGTCGTATTTTCAGCCAATGAATATTTCATCGTCAAACGAGGTTCTAGGCCACCATAAGATGCCATCACATCGCCATCGCCATAATTCACCTTATTCACGATTGAATTCAAGGAAGGCATTTGACCGGGCAGGTATTGATTCACGGTTCCCGCTCCAATTCGCCAGTATTGGGAATAACGTAAGCCCACTTGAACTGTTAATTTTTCATTGATTTTCCATTCATCATCAGCATAAATTCCTGCTTCGATCGATTGCTCATCCGGTAACATGACACGTGCCACACGGGAAACAACGCCATCGTTCAAAGATCCGGGCTTGATATCATAACGTGTAGCGGTTACCCCAAAATTCATTTTGTGATTTTCACGCGGTTGGTAATCAAAACTTGCCGCAATATTACGATACAGAATCGAGCTCTGTAAATCAATCGTGTTCACTGTATCAGGTGCCCATGTTTTGGTCGAATAATTCGTCAAAGAGGCGCTGATCATCATATTTAACTTATCGGAGAAATAATGATTCCAGTGAATTGAGGCATTTTTATGGCCATAATCAAAGGATGTTTGCTTCGCTATCACATTTTCAATACTGAACAAGGAATCCACGCGATAGTAATCATGACTTAAATAAGTCGAAAGTGAAATTGTATTCTTGTTATTCGGTCGGTAAAATACCTTCGTCGCTACATCCGAGAAATTCGCACGAATATTTTTCAAGTAATCTGGCGCAAACCATTTGAACATGAAGTCATTGACAGATAAACGCCCAGCTACTAAAACGGATAATTTATCTTTAATCACGGGAATTTCAGCCATAACGCGGTTGGAAACCAAACCAATCCCCCCTTGCATCTTAAACTTCTCCGTATTAGGTTCCGTCATTTTAATATCCAAAACCGCTGCGGTTCTTCCTCCAAAACGAGCAGGAATACCTCCTTTATACAATTCCAAATCCCGAATGGCATCGGATGCGAATACCGAAAACAAACCAAACATGTGTGTCGGGTTGAAAATGGGTGTATCGTCAATGAAAATTAAGTTTTGATCCACGTTCGAACCACGAATGTTTAAGCCATTCGCTCCTTCCCCAACTGATGAAACACCCGGCAAGGATTGTAAACTACGGATTACATCAACCTCTCCCATCATCGTAGGAAGTTTTTTGATTCCTTTTAAACTCAATACCGTCACACCCAAAGATGGCGTCTGAATATCGCGCTTGCTTGTTGATGCAGATACAATTACCTCTTCTAATTGTTTGGTAACGTCATTTAGCTCCACATCTAAGGTCACATCGCCCTTCAAATAGACTTTGGTACGATAAGGGTTATAGCCCACGTGGCTGTATTTAATGACCACTTCACCATAAGGTAAATAGATTCGGTAATTACCAAGACTGTCTGTATGAACCCCTGATTTCTTAAAATCAACGGATATATCAGCACTTCTAAGTGGTTCGCCTGTTTGGGCATCGATTACTTTTCCGGAAATGGAGGGTAATGAAGTGGATTGTGCTTTTAGGTCAAACATCACACAAGTGACACCTAATAGCAACATTAGGGTAATTTTTTTGATCATAGTTGATTGGTCAAATTTTGCAAACACCAATGTTACGCAAATTCTCAGACTTTTCTTACCCCATTAGCGACCAAAGGGCTGATATTGCGACGAAAAGGAGAGCAAATGGAATGAGTACTTTCCAGCAGAGGTACATGAATTGGTCTACACGAAGGCGAGGCAAAGTCCACCTAACCCACATTTGGATTGCAATTAAAACGTATGTTTTTAGCATGATCCAGCCAAAACCCCACAAAGTTGCAGCGATTGTGCCGGGTGTACCATTCGTCCAATCAGCCAAACGGACTGATCCGATATTTGGAAAAGGAGAATACCAGGCACCCCAAAATAAGATAACTCCGACAACACTGACGAGCAACATCATGCCATATTCAGACAAAAACAAAAGCGCCCAGCGCATGCCGGCATATTCCGTGTGAAACCCACCCACTAATTCTGATTCTGCTTCGGGAATATCAAAGGGTGCCCGATTGGCCTCAGCTAGCGAAGCAATAAAATACAAGATGAATAAGATAAAAAACAGTGGCATTCGAACCACATTCCAGGCTAAAACCCCACCAATCGATTGAATTTCAATCCCAAGCGATTTTAAACCAAACAAATACTGCACTTCCGAAGAAAAAATGCCTTGTTGGGCCGCAATATCCTGCAAATTCAAACTCCCTGATATAATCACCACACAGAGAATCGTTAAACCTAAAGGAATCTCAAATGAAACGAGTTGGGCGGCAGAACGAATCGCACCTAGTAAGGAATATTTATTGTTGGAAGTCCAACCGGCCAACAAAATTCCCAGGGTATCCAGTGAAACAATTCCCATCAACAACATGATACCCATCTCGGTTTGCGAGCCTTGTAACCAGGTACCTGAACTCAAAGGAACCACGGAAAAAGCACCAAAAATCGACAAGAAAATAATCCAAGGGGCAAATAAAAATAAGCGCTTTTGAGCCAAAGCAGGAACAATGTCCTCCTTTTGGAACAACTTCAATAAATCAGCAAAAACCTGCAATAAACCCCATTTACCCACTTCCATGGGACCTAAACGGTCTTGCATGAAGGCAGATAGCTTGCGCTCGACATATACGCCTATGATGACATTGACTGTCAACAAAACCAAGCATATCAGGAGCGCGATGAACATTATTGAATCGCGTTTAAAGCGTGTAAGAAATCGGCTTTCAAATCCTCAATCGATTCTAATCCCACAGCCACACGTACCAAACCATCTGTAATACCTAATGCCACTTTTTCCTCCGCGGCAATTTTCGCATGCGTGGTAGAAGCGGGATGCGTAATGATCGTTCTTGAATCCCCTAAATTCGGTGAAATGGAAGCAATCTTCAGAGCCTTACTGAAAGCAACGACTTTTTCAAATCCACCTTTGATATCCAAGGTTAAGATTCCGCCACCATATTTCATTTGGCGTTTAGCTAATTCATATTGGGGATGAGATTTCAAATAGGGATATTTCACCTGAAATAAAGCCGCATGACCATCCAAAGCTTCTGCTAATGCCAAAGCATTTTCAGAATGTTTCTGCATACGTAAGTCTAATAATTCTAAACTTTTAGAAAGCACCCAAGCATTAAATGGAGACAATGAAGGTCCTGTATGACGCGCAAAGAACCGAATTTCATCCATGTAAACTTTCTTACCACAAATGATTCCACCTAATACACGGCCTTGACCATCGATGTATTTCGTAGCTGAATGAATCACTAAATCCGCTCCTAAATCCAAAGGTGTCTGTAAAATGGGTGTTGCAAAGCAATTATCCACCGCCAACACAATATCACGACCTTTCTTTAAATCTGCCAAAGCTTTCAAGTCGATCAATTCTAAACCTGGATTAGACGGAGATTCGCAGAATAAAAATTTAGTATTCGGTTGGATGGCTTTTTCCCAAGCATTTAAATCAGCTCCAGGAACAAACGTACATTCGATTCCCCATTTGGCAGTAATCTTTGTTAAGATCTGGATACAAGACCCAAACAATGCATTGGAAGCCACAATGTGATCACCTGCTTTTAATAATCCGGCCATCGATGCAAAAATTGCAGCCATCCCAGTTGAGAAGGCTAAGCCATCTTCCGCATTTTCCAACATCACCATTTTCTCTACGAATTCATCCACATTGGGATTCATGTAGCGAGAATAGATATTTCCCGACTTCTCTTCAGCGAAAATAGCGCGACCTTCTTCAGCATCTTCGAATGTGAAACTCGAGGTTAAATAAAGAGGGACAGAATGTTCACGGTTATGAGAACGTTCGGCTTGAATACGGATAGCTTTTGTTTGTTTTTGCATCAGGCTGTAAAATTAATCTACAAAAGTAATAGAATAGTGGGAAAACGCGTCAATTCCGCATTCAGTATTTTTTGCCCTGATGCTAGCCCACAGCCAAACAGAATTATTTAAAGATTAATGAGTAAATTTCAGCGTTGAGCTTCCTTTAGCTAACAATAAAAAAGAACTATGAAAAAACAATTACTCTATGCTTTGAGCGTCGCGCTCATGTGCATTTCAATCGAATCAAATGCCCAAAAATGGACAAATTTATTCGATGGAAAAACCTTCAAAGGTTTCAAACAATTAGGTGGAACCGCGAAATATGAAGTCAAAGATGGCGTGATGGTGGGAACAACCGTTCCGAATACCGGCAACTCATTTATGGCCACCGAACAAGAATACGGGGATTTTATTTTGGAAGTAGATGTAAAAGTCGACAACAAAATGAACTCAGGCATTCAATTCCGTAGTCTTTCGGTCCCAGAATATCAAAATGGACGTGTTCATGGTTACCAAGCAGAAATCGACCCTTCTACACGTGGATGGTCAGGCGGAATTTACGATGAATCTCGTCGGGGCTGGTTATCTCAAAATGAACTAAAACCCGAAGCGAAAAAAGCATTCAAATTAGGAGATGTTTGGAATCATTACCGCATCGAGGCGATTGGAACTACGATTCGCACATGGATTAATGACGTTCCTGTGACTTATTTAGTTGACGATATGACTGCCAAAGGTTTCATCGCATTCCAAGTTCATGCCATTTATGCCGACATGAAACCGGGCATGCAAGTGATGTGGAAAAATATCCGCATTCAAACAGGAAAAGACATGCAACCTCGTCCATTGGATGGTAAAACGGTTGTGGACAACTATATGTTGAACAATTTATCTGAGCAAGAAAAATTAGAAGGCTTCAAATTATTGTTCAATGGAAAAGATTTAACGGGTTTCCGTTCAGCATTCAAGACTACGGCACCTCCATCTGTTTGGACGGTTGAAGATGGGACATTACATGTAAATTCTTCTGGTGGTAAAGAATCCGTGAATGGTGGAGACATCTTAACGAATGAACAATTTGGTGCATTTGAATTAACCTTTGACTTCAAATTAACGGAAGGTGCGAATTCAGGAGTTAAGTATTTCGTAAATGAAACCTATGATTCGGGGATGTCGGCAATCGGCCTAGAATATCAGGTTTTAGATGATGCCAAACACCCAGATGCTAAATTAGGAACTGTGGGAAATCGTACCTTAGCGAGTCTGTATGACATCATTCCTTCAAACAAATTAGACCCTCGTTTCCAACGGAAAATTGGCGAATGGAATCAAGGACGCATCATTGTGTATCCAAACAACATTGTCCAACATTGGTTGAACGGTTTTAAAGTGTTGGAATACGAGCGCAAAAGCAATATTTTCAAAGTACTCGTGGCACACAGCAAGCATGCAAAATGGAATGGATTTGGCATGCAAGATAAAGGCCCTATCTTATTTCAAGAGCACGGGGATTCCGTGTTTTACAAAAACATCAAAATCAGAGAAATTAACTAAATCTTACCATGGAAAGAAGATTATTTATTCAAAAAGGAGCTTTGGCGACACTGGGAACACTCGCTTTTAGTGCAAAATCATACAGTAAGATTATTGGAGCAAACGACCGTGTTCGCGTGGCATGTGTTGGTTTCTCCGATCGTCACCGTGCATCACATGTGCCACCATTCAAAGCTTTGGCGAAAGGCATGAACTTTGAAATGGTTGCACTTTCGGATCTTTGGAACCGCAGACGTGATGAAGGAAAGGCATATTTAGAAAAAGAATTAGGGGGAACAATTCAGACTTATCGTAACAATGAGGAATTGTATTCTGCCAAAGGCATTGATGCGGTATTCATTTCCACGGCGGATTTCCAACATGCTTTGCATACCATAGAAGCGGTAAAAGCAGGTTGTGATACGTACACGGAGAAGCCATTGGCAGAAACGATGGAAGATAACCGTGCGGTATTGAAAGCGGTAAAAGAATCAGGTCGTATTGTTCAAATTGGTTCACAGCGCCGTTCAGGAGAAAACTACTGGGCAGCAGAAGAATTTATCAAATCAGGTAAATTCGGTGATATCAAAATGGTGGAATTGATGTGGAACGTAAACCAACCGGGTCGTTGGAGACGCCCTGAATTGACTAGCATCTTGAAGGAATCCGATATCGATTGGAAGCGATTCTTGATGAACCGTCCAGCAGATACGTTTGATCCACGTAAATATTTAGAATACCGTTTATTCTGGCCATATTCATCAGGAATTCCGGGCCAATGGATGTCACACCAAATTGATACCGTTCACTGGTTTACAGGCTTAAAGCATCCAAACTCAGTGGTTGCTAATGGTGGAATTTACCAATGGAATGACGGTCGGAAAAATGCCGATACCATGACTGTGGTATTCGATTATGGCCAAGGAAACAAAGGATTCCAAGTACAGTTTACCTCTCGTTTCTCGAATTCGGCAGGTGGCACGAAAGAGATTTACTACTCAAATGGGGGTGAATTGAATTTGGATACCAATACCATTTCTCCAAACGGAGGTTTGCGTGAGCGTGAGGCGAAAGCGATGGGCTTGCAGGCGAACTTATTACCGACAATGAAAATTGAGGGTGCAAAAGTAGCGACTGATGCAGATACAGGAGGAGATGTTTTAACGTTCAACCACGTGAAAAACTGGATGGAGTGTGTTCGTTCTCGCAAAACTCCTAATGCTCCGATTGAAGCAGGTTACCAACACTCGATCGCAACGATTATGTCGAATGCCGCTTATCGCACAGGCCAACGCGTTACTTTTGATGAAAAGACGCAAGAGGTGATGGCGGGAGATAAAATCTTTAAGTATTAGTTAAGAGGTAAGAGGTAAGAGTTATAAAGTCCGAAGTCGAAAGTCCGAAGGTTGCATATACACCTTAAGGCTTTAGGCTTCGGATTTTTTATTAGACGTTGGACATTCAACTCTTGTATTTTTGAATTCAATAATTGAATAAGTTCTTTAGACTATAATTTTAGAACCCTTACTTCTATTGCACCTCCAACACAAAGTTTGCAGATTTCCTAAAGTAGTTAAACCTCCCCTAGAAATAGGTATAATGTGGTCAATTTCTAGAAGTAAATTGGGTTCATTTATTATTCCATTACCACAAGAACGACACATAAATTTATCCCTTTCCTTAATATAAGTTCTTAATATACTTGTCATTAAAGACCTTTGGCCCTTAGATGAATTTATATAGTCAATTTTATTATTAATGAATTGAATAAAATCATTAAGATTTTTAATATCAAAAATAATATTTGACTTCATTGAACTATTACCTCCTGATGAAACATATTGAAATGTAAACGTTGGAAAATAAGAAGTACTTAAATCAATTTGGAGAAAGCCTAAGTTTTCAATTAATCTTTGCTTGTAATAAGTAATTATTAATCTAGGGATTTCATTTTCTATACTATCCAAAATTTCTTTTCTTTCTTTTAGCAATATTTTTTTTCCTTCCTCTGCTGATGAAAAATTATTTAAAAGCTCTCCGAACTTATTAAGTGTATCCTCATTAATATCAATCTTGAAATATTTGCACAAATATTTAAACGGTTCATTTGCCGCATTTCTACAAATTGATAATGAGCAATTGTAAACTTGATTGCTTTTATGCATTTTTTTCAATTCCCTTCTTTGAAAACTGTATTTACTGGTATCAATCATACCTGCAATGCCATAACTTTGATTTTGAAAGTCAAAATATGAGTTTTTCAATTCTTCTATATGGCGATTTAAATCGTTACAATTTTGAATATGGCTGTCAATTCCATCTTTTATTGCTAAAAACTTACCCCCTTTAAAATAAAGAAAGACAAACAGTTCAACTGATCCATAAACTAATGCAATTATTAATATTAAAATGAAGAGATTAACATCAAATAACCAACTTAAAATAATAAGCGCATAGAGGTAAACCAAATATTTTCCCCATCCCAATCTTGCCCAAATACTTTTCATATTTTAAATTAATTAAATATCAATTTATATGATTGTCACCAAAAAATATAGTCGTTTTTATTTTTTTTTACTTTTTCATGTAATTTCAAAGCAAACAATCCAAACACAATGAAATCAAACTTAAAAGACATATTCTTTTTTCTAGCTAGTATAATTGCATTGTATTTACTTTTTGACATTTCACAAAATGGTAGATATGTTATTACAGAAAATCGGGATTTACTTGATACAAGAAATGGTAAAATCTATTTTAATTATTTGAAAGAAAAGAGAATTCCCGGTAAACCAGAGTATTATTGGGTTTTAAAATACGAAGAAGTTAAGTAACTGTTAAATAACGAACTGTTAATTGATAATTTGAAAGAATTCAGAATATTTCGAATACATATATTTAGAAGTAGTATCTATCAAATTGTGTAAATAGAGAATCTTTATTCCTTTTATTTTTCAATATGTTCAATATCAATATTCAGAAAAAAAAAGCCTGCATCAAACGTCCAAAGTCCAAAGTCCAACGTCTATCTTTCCATTTGCCTTGCGTTATTGTTTTAACTATCTTGCAACAAATACGTATTTCCACACATGGCTCAAATACCCACGCAATCTAAGAAGGACTTAATCACACACATCGCGATATTAATCTCGTTGTTTCTTGTGTTATTCTTTGGCTTTTTCTTTGTGTATTTACCTTGGAGTACGCACCATGGCGAAACGATTCAAGTGCCTAATTTGAAGGGCATGACGGTCGACAAAATGGAAGAGGCCATTGATGCCAATGACTTATCTTACGAGGTAGCTGATTGCACGTATACGGCTGATAAACCTCCATTGACAGTTTTATCCCAATATCCTTTGCCAAATGCTTTAGTAAAATCAGGTCGTAAAATTTACATTACGATTAATTCAGAAACACCGCCTACGATTAAGTTGCCAACTTTAGTTGGATTGTCGGTTCGCAGTGCGGAGCAACAATTATACATTGCTGGCTTGCGCAAAGGAATAGTGCATGAGGTGAATGACCCGCGTGTGAAGGAAGTTATTGAAGTTCAAGCCTTTGGCAAAAAAATAGAAGCTGGCGCAAGTATCCCAAAAGGCACGATGGTCGATTTATACATTGGAAATGGTACGGCGGATGTCGACATGGAGATTCCAGATTTTGTAGGTAAGCCGATGGATGAAGTGACCATTGTTTTGGCAGGAATGAATTTAAAAGTGGGTAAAATCACCTACGAAGCGAATGACTCATTTCCCGCAGGAACTGTCTTTAAACAGAGCTGTGCGACTTGCGAAGGAACAAGTGTTAAACCTGGCGACCTGATCGACCTTTGGGTTGTGGGTGGCGAAGATCAATAATCATGGATATTACAATTGAAGAATTAAAAGAGCGTTTGGACAAAGGGGAAAACTTGAACCTCATCGATGTCCGCGAAGAATATGAATTCGATGAATTCAACATCGGGGCAAAACTGATTCCTTTGGGCGAATTGCCTGACCGTTTGGAAGAAATCGAAGCCTGGAAAGGCCAAGAAATTTTAGTGCATTGTCGTTCTGGCGCACGTTCAGGTCGTGCCAAAGAATATTTAGAAAGCGAAGGTTTCACGAATGTTCGCAACGTATTAGGTGGCATGCTCGCTTGGCAAGCCGCTGGATATTAAGATGGAATCCATTTCCGCGAACGATTTCAAGGAACATTTATCCGCTCTTTCCCTGTTGGACATTCGAACGCCCAGGGAACGAGCGGATTTTGATTTAGGGGGTATCCACATCCCTTTGGATGATTTATTAACGCGCATCCAAGAATTAAATCCCACGATTTTATACACCGTCATCTGCTACAACGGAACCCAAAGCCAAATCGCCTGTCGGCTGTTAACGGCCAAAGGTTATCTCGCCCAAAATGTCACAGGTGGTCTAGAAGCTTATTTAAGCTTGCCTTGAATGTAATTGAAAGCTTTATCGGGATGCACAAACTCGAAATCATCCTGATGACGGAACCAGGTTAATTGTTTTTTGGCATAATGCCTAGAGTTTCGCTTCAACAAACGAACCATTTCGGCTTCGTCATACTCACCTCGGAAAAAACCATATACTTCTTTGTAGCCTAAGGTTTTTAAGGCGTATCGGTCCTGAAAAGCCTCAAAATCTTTGGCTTCTTGAACTAATCCGTCGGCCAACATCATATCCATGCGCAAGTCGATTCGCGCATACAATTCCTCACGCGGTCGGTCTAGGCAGATCTTAATCATCTCAAAAGGACGATCGGCTTTTTGCTGATTGCGGAATGACGTGTAGGATTTGCCAGTAGATAAACATACTTCCAAAGCCCGCACAACCCGTTGGGGATTCTGCGAATCCACTTTCGTGGCATATTCAGGATCTAAGGACTGAAGTTGAGTGAAGAGTTTTTCCAAACCATCCGTTTCCAAAGCAAGCATCAGGTTTTCCCGTAGATTTAAATCCACATCGGGCATATCATCCAAACCTTCCATGAGGGCCTTTAGGTATAAACCTGAACCTCCAGTCAAGATGACAATATCATGTGTTTGGAATAAATCCGTCAGGACTTTCAGGGCCTCACGCTCGAAATCACCCGGGGAAAAATAGTCGTGAATGGAATGAGAATCAATGAAATGATGCTTGACACCACCCTGTTCATCTCGACTGGGTTTTGCGGTACCAATGCTCAATTCTTGGTAAAATTGCCGAGAATCGGCGGAGATGATTTCGGTATGAAAACTTTTGGCCATTTCGACACATAAAGCTGTTTTGCCAACAGCCGTAGGACCCGCAATGACCAAAAGTGTTTTTTTCATCTTAATATGTATTCTTTTTGCCGTACCATTTACGGCCAGCTTTTGCTTTATCGAACGAACGCGGATTATCGGCAGGTTTCGCTGCAGCTCCAGGTCCAGCAGGTTTTCCTCCACGATTTGGAGGTCCTTGTTTGGCTTTTTTCTCGATTGTTAAAACCTTCATCGGGTAACGATGCGCTTCCACAACAGGAACTTTCTTGCCTATAACCTTTTCAATATCCTTCAAATAGGCTTTTTCCTCAATATCACAGAAGGAAATGGCAGTACCATTGGCACCCGCACGCCCTGTCCGACCAATCCGGTGAACATAGGTTTCTGGGATATTCGGTAATTCAAAATTAATGACATATTCCAAATCATCCACATCAATACCACGCGCGGCAATATCGGTCGCAACTAATACACGCGTTGTTTGAGCCGTAAAGTTTTTCAATGCCGTTTGACGTGCATTTTGGGATTTATTTCCGTGAATCGCTTCAGCTTTGATACCAGCTTTCAATAGTACCTTGACAACTTTATCGGCACCATGTTTTGTCCGTGTGAAAACCAGGGCAGTTTTGATTTTGATATCTTCTAGGATATCGAGCAATAAGGTATTCTTGTTGTTTTTGTCAACAAAATAAACTGACTGATTGATGATTTCAACTGTCGAAGAAACAGGCGTAACAGATACCTCAGCAGGGTTTCGCAAAATAGACGCGGCCAATTGAACGATTTCTGGAGGCATGGTTGCCGAGAAAAAGAGCGATTGTCTTTGACGAGGCAATGCAGCTAATAGTTTTCTTACATCATGAATAAAGCCCATATCGAGCATACGATCAGCTTCATCAAGAACGAAATATTCGACATTGGCAATCGACAAATGTTTTTGATTCATCAAATCCAATAAACGACCTGGAGTAGCAATAACCACATCGACTCCGGCACGAAGGGCGGAAACTTGTGGACTCTGCCCTACTCCGCCGAAAATAACGGTATAGTTCAAGGAAGTGTGACGTGCATAAGCTTTAAAGCTTTCGCCAATTTGAATCGCTAACTCACGTGTGGGAGTTACGATTAAGGCACGAATTTTTTTTGGTTTTTGGAAGGTTTGCTTGGCATCCATTAATTGGATGATGGGCAAAGTAAAAGCAGCAGTTTTTCCAGTACCTGTTTGGGCACAACCTAATAGGTCGGTGCCTTTTAATACAATCGGAATCGCTTGTGCTTGAATGGGTGTTGGGTTCGTATAACCCTCCTCGTTGAGTGCCTTTAAGATCGGCTCAATGAGGTGTAACTCTTGAAATGTCATATTAAAATGAGAATGTGTGCTTATGAGTAATAACTGGAAATAACAAGCATTCTCATAATGATGCCGCAAGTTACGGCTTTATTTCCGCATTTCGCGCTTTCGGCCTTCAGCCGCGCGCGGTGGGTAACGCTGCCGGGGTCATGACCCCGGCAGCGTGGCTGTTAACTTGCGAACGTTTTTTTTCGGACATAAATTGTCCAATAACTTGATAATCTACAACCGAACTGCGGCTTGAATTTCTTCGGATTTTTGGGTCCCAATTAATAGCTTCTCACCCGATTTGAAGATTAATTGAAGCCCTTGATTTCCCGAAACATTATACACTTTCCCTTGTCCATTAAAACCATATTTAATTCCCCAGCCACCATATTCCATCAAGGGGCTGTAAGTTCGAACCTGAGCTGATTCAATCGAATCCCACGGATAAAATTGTTCTTTGAAGTGAAAGGGAACAAAACGCACATGAACTCCATCAGTGCTAACGCGCGTCGTTAAACGCATCTGCCAAAACAAAATTGGTAATCCTAATGCGATAAAACCTGTGACAAAATAGGCCACATTTGTTTGGGGCGGCTCCTGAACAAACGCGTAGATCATTGAGCCCCATGTCCCTATCAAGATCAACCACAACCACCATTGCGTAAAGCGTTGGGTTTCTTTAAAATCAGTCATTTTTCGAATAATTTGAGAGCGTAATTTTAGCTAAAAAATCAATATATTGTGTTAAAATTCTAAACCTGTGAACAAAAAATTAAGCTACATCATCGGCGCCTCGTCGGTTGGTACATTGATTGAATGGTACGACTTCTACATTTTTGGCAGTTTAGCAACCGTTTTATCGACTAAATTCTTTCCTACCGACAATCCCACAGCAGCATTTTTAAATACCTTAGCCACCTTTGCGGCAGGCTTTGTTGTTCGTCCTTTTGGAGCCTTGTTCTTTGGCAAAATCGGAGATGTGATTGGTCGGAAATACACCTTCATGGTGACCTTAATGTTGATGGGCGGAGCGACTTTCGGCATTGGATTAATCCCTTCCTATCAAAGCATCGGAGCATTAGCCCCCATTTTGGTCCTAGTTCTGCGCTTATTGCAAGGCTTGGCATTAGGTGGCGAATATGGCGGTGCGGCGACTTACGTAGCTGAACACTCGCCAGAACACCAAAGGGGATTTTATACCTCTTGGATTCAAACCACTGCGACGCTCGGGTTGATCATTTCGCTCGGAGTAATCATGCTAACTCGAAGTGTTTTATCTGCAGAAGAATTTGATAATTACGGTTGGCGCATCCCATTTCTCATCTCCATCGTTATGGTCATCGGATCCATCATCGTCCGCAAAAACATGGCAGAATCCCCATTATTTGAAGAAGCCAAAGCAAGCGGAAATGTGGCTAAAAACCCGCTTAAGGAATCATTTGGAAATAAATTGAATTTAAAATTTGTACTACTGGCTTTGTTTGGCGCAACCATGGGACAAGGTTTGGTTTGGTATACGGGCCAATTTTATGCCCAAACATTTTTATTGAAAATATGCCATTTAGAAGAAACCCAAACGAATCTGATTTTAGTCATTGGTTTACTCGCGGGAACTCCCCTATTTGTACTTTTTGGCGCACTATCGGATAAAATTGGCCGCAAAGGAATTATGTTGGCCGGCATGGCTTTAGCACTTATCCTTTATAGACCTATCTTTTCGAAAATGTACGATTTAGTAGACACTAAGCAAAAAACAGAGGTTGCAGGTTCTATTTCCTATGTAAAAGGAAATACGGTTCGAACATTTACAGACGGAAGTATCGAAACGATTTCGGATTCAGGTTCCAAAATCCATGTCCCAGGGGATATACAATGGAAATTAGTGGGTCTCATTTTTTGTTTAATTAGCTTTGTCAGCATGGCCTATGGCCCTATTGCTGCATTTTTGGTTGAATTATTTCCCATTAAAATTCGTTACACCTCCATGTCTTTCCCCTATCACATTGGAAATGGAATATTTGGTGGATTAATGCCTGCGATTGCGACATTTTTAGTCACCACAGCTGCCAAAAATACCAGCATTGCCAAGCCCTATTTGGAAGGATTAAACTACCCGATTGCCATGATTTCGGTTTGTTTGATCATCGGCTTGGTCTATATGAAAGACGCCAAAATCAAAAAGGAAATCGAAATGAATGGCCTAAAGCGACTTTTGGGTATCGTTTGGATGGTTTTAGGCATTGCAACGGGATTATACCTCGTCTATTTCCAAGCTGTTCCTTTGTGGCAAAAGGGAGGCAACGATCTAGTCCCTGCCATTATTTACACGTTTATTTTAGCTCCCTTCATCACGGTTGGCATGAGCCTTTTCGGCTATTTTGCTTTGCGTGGTGAATTTGACCAATAAAACAATGAGAATTACGAGTTTACAAGAATACCACGAAGCGTATTCCCTAAGTATTGAAAAACCAGAAGAATTCTGGGCGAATATTGCCAATGAATTTGATTGGATTAAACCATTTACCAAAGTGTTGGATTGGAGTTTTGATGACTATTCTGTCAAATGGTTTGAAGATGGTCAAATGAATATTACTGCCAATGCGCTGGATCGTCATCTAAAAACAATTCCGGATCAGGCAGCGATTGTTTATGAGCCTAACGAACCGGGAGATGAAGCAATCACCTTGACCTACCGCCAACTGCACGCACGGGTTTGTAAATTCAGTAATGTATTAAAAGCACAAGGTGTCAAAAAAGGAGATCGGGTATGTATTTACATGCCAATGATTCCCGAATTAGCCATTGCTGTTTTGGCCTGCGCGCGTATCGGGGCGATACACTCGGTCGTATTTGGTGGCTTTTCAGCACAATCGATTTCGGATCGGATCAATGATTCGCAATGTAAAATCGTGATAACGACGGATGGTGCTGTTCGCGGGAATAAAAGCATTCCGATGAAAGAAACCGTGGATGAGGCATTAACTTCTTGCCCTTGCGTAGAAACAGTCATCGTCAAAACACGTACAAAAACACCGGTTTCCATGTTGAAAGGCCGGGATTTATGGTGGGAAGAGGAAGAGTCACAAGCATCCGAAGAATGTGCAGCAGAGCCAATGAATGCGGAGGATCCTTTGTTTATTCTTTATACCTCTGGCTCAACCGGCAAACCGAAAGGCGTTGTACATACCTGTGGAGGTTACATGGTTTATACGGCCTATACATTTGCCAATGTTTTCCAATACAATCCAGGTGATGTCTTCTTCTGTACGGCCGATATCGGTTGGATCACAGGCCACTCCTATTTGGTTTATGGACCTTTATTGAATGGAGCAATTTCTGTTTTATTCGAAGGAATCCCGACCTATCCAGATGCAGGTCGTTTCTGGGATATCATCAAACGTCATCAGGTCAACATTTTCTACACGGCTCCTACGGCGATTCGTTCGTTGATGGGTTTTGGCGATTCGTTTTTGGAGGGCAAAGACTTAAGTTCTTTGCGCGTATTAGGATCTGTGGGCGAACCGATCAACGAAGAAGCTTGGCAGTGGTATCATGAGAAAATCGGGAAAGGCAATTGCCCGATTGTCGATACCTGGTGGCAAACCGAAACCGGAGGATTAATGATCTCTCCAATTGCTGGAATTACGCCGTTGAAACCTGCCTTTGCCACACTTCCATTGCCTGGAGTCCAACCGATTTTAGTTGATGAATATGGCAAAGAAATCTTAGGTAATGGCGTTAATGGCAACTTGTGTATCAAATACCCTTGGCCATCCATTATCCGTACGACATATGGCGACCATGAAAGATGCAAATCCACTTATTTCTCAACCTATCCGGGACTTTACTTCACCGGTGATGGATGTATGCGTGATGAAGATGGCTATTACCGCATCACTGGTCGGGTCGATGATGTCATGAATATCTCAGGCCACCGCATCGGAACTGCTGAGGTTGAAAATGCAATCAATATGCACACGGGTGTCATTGAGTCGGCAGTTGTCGGATTTCCGCATGATGTCAAAGGACAAGGTATCTATGCCTATGTGATTTGCGAGCATCCAACGATCAACGATGAATTAACAAGAAAAGATATTTTGGCGACTGTAGCTCGTGTTATCGGGCCTATTGCCAAACCGGATAAGATCCAATTCGTTACAGGTTTACCCAAAACCCGTTCGGGCAAAATCATGCGCCGAATTTTACGTAAGGTAGCAGAGGGTGAATTTGGAAGCCTAGGAGACACGTCTACTTTGTTGGATCCGAGTGTGGTGGATTCGATTATTGAAGGGGCGCTTTGAAAGAGTTAAGAGTGGAGAGTGAAGAGTGAAGAGTGAAGAGTGAAGAACTAAGAGTGAAGAATTAAGAATATAGTGAGTGCCCGAGGTGAAAACTTCGGGCATTTTTTATATGAAAAAACCTCAGAATAAATCCTGAGGTTTTTTATCTGAGTAATAAAGTAACTCTTCACTCTTAGTTCTTAACTCTTACCTACCAAAAATAAGTATACAACATCAACAACATCATCACAATTATCACAGAGCCCGCGATAAATGAAGGTGCCAATTTGAACATCTTCGCATCGATTTCCAAGCCTTTTGGATTGTTCTTCGATTCAGGATCTAACAATGAGATAACCACCATCGAAGTGATACAGAATGTAAATACCCATCCCATACGATCAATAAAAGGAATCACATACATGCCATCTGCATCTTGGAAAGACGAATAGAAGATAGAATCTGTAACGCCTGTCCAAGTAGGAATATACTTAGATACGACAGAGAAAGTTACACCACCCAATAAAGCGAATAAAGCTGCTTTTGAAGTCGTACGTTTCCAGAAGAATCCCATGATAAACAAGGCAAAAATACCCGGTGAAAAATACCCCGTATATTCCTGAATGAATTGGAAACCACCTTTCTTATCGATACCCATAAAAGGAGCGATTAAAATAGCGATGATTATAGCAGCAACCACTGCAAGACGTCCAATCGAAACCAATTGTTTCTCAGTTGCTTTGGGATTGATGTAGTTCTTATAAATATCCAACGTGAAAATCGTCGAGATTGAATTCGCTTTACCTGCCATTGAAGCAACTACAGCAGCTGTTAATGCTGCAAACGATAATCCTTTCAAACCTACTGGCAACAAGTTCAATAACACAGGGTATGCATTATCCTTGCTCAAAACGCCATCTTTCATCATTTCTGCTTGGAACATCCCATCTTTCCACAATAAATACGCCGCAATACCAGGTAAAACCACGATAATAGGCATCATCATTTTTAAGAATGCAGCAAACAAAATCCCGTTACGGGCTGTTGGCAAATCAGCTCCCAAGGCACGTTGGGTAATATATTGATTACAACCCCAATAGTTTAAGTTGACAATCCACATACCCCCAATTAACACAGCTAAACCTGGTAGCGATGGATAATTTGCGTTGTCTTTGCTGAAAATCATGTGGAAATGATCGGGCGCTTTGGTCATTAAATGATTCAAACCATTCACAACTCCTTCGCCTCCAAAACGTGTAGAAACTAAATTCAAGGCCAAATAAGAAGTCACCAAACCTCCCAATACCAAGAAAACTACTTGAATTACGTCGGTGTAACCAATTACCTTCATTCCGCCTAGTGTGATTACAATGGCAAATGCCGACATCGCAATCATACAAACCGTGAAGTCTAATCCGGAAATCGTAGAAACAGCTAAAGCGCCTAAATATAAAATGGATGTTAAGTTAACCGCGATGTATAACAACAACCAAAAAACAGCCATAATCAAACTCACCGTAGAATTATACCGTCTATTTAAAAACTGAGGCATGGTAAAAATCTTGTTCTTCAAATAGATCGGCATGAAGAAAATCGCAACAATCAATAGCGTTGCTGCTGCCATCCACTCATAAGTAGCGATCGCCAAACCCATCTGAAAACCATCTCCAGAAGTCCCAATGAACTGTTCTGCAGAGATATTTGATGCAATCAAGGAAGAACCAATGGCCCACCAGGTTAATGATCCTTCCGCTAAAAAGAAATCATTTGAATCCGCAATTTTTGACTTTTTCTTATTGTAAATCCAATAACCGTAGCCTGAAACGACGATAAAATAAAATAAAAATACGAGATAGTCGAGCAGCTGTAAACTGTGTGCTTGCATAAAAAGTGGGTTTAGTTAAGGGTAATCTTTGCGAAAATAGGGTATTTCAGGAGAAAAGAAAAGGATTTAACGGAATTATACTATTCCCAATAATTCGGTCTAACTAATACGACCTCTTCCTCCCGATCAACAATCACTTGCCCAGGTAATAAATCTTTCGTCTTTCGAACATATTTTTTCGCGGTCACAATAACAGGACAAAGCGACTCAGTCGCCCGTTTAGAAAAATGCGCAGCAAGTTCTGCAGCCTTCTCAATCACATGTTTGGGTACCGTTTGCTGTTGGGGATTTCGAATAATCACATGGGAACCCGAAACATCCCGCGCATGCAACCAAATATCAAATTTCTTTGCATATTTCAGCGTCAATAAATCGTTATTCTTCGCATTCTTGCCCACCCAAATCGTCCATCCCGATGTCACAAATTGCTTAAATGGCAATTCTTCCGACGATTGTTTGGTCGATTGTTGGACCTTTAAATATTGTAAATAAGGCTTCAACTCCCTTCGAACCTGAGCTGCTTCGACGCCTTTCAGTTGGGTCCCTAATTCAACAATTTCAGCCTTTTTTCTGGCAACTGTAGCCTCCCATTGCGCAATTTCTTTGGAGAAATTCTTCGCCTTTCGATAGTAATTCTCGGCGTTTTCAGGGCCCGACAACAAAGGATTTAGTTTAATAGTAACCTTTCCTCCGTGGTAAAAATCGTCTAGTTCAACCGACTTAGCTCCTGAGGGAATCAGATTCAAAAAGGCCATCAAAATATTTCCAATTTCTTCATAAGCTAAACTCGAATCACGTTTAACTTGCTGCTTTTCTAAACTTTCCAGGTAATGAATCGCCTTAAGGTGTAATTTACCCAGAGTTTCCATCAACAAAGATTTCTCCCTCCGAAATTCCCCTACCGAATAATGCAAGGAATAAAATTGATTCAAAGCATCAAACACATTCTTCGTTTGATAAAGGACTTCTCCATCATTAGGAAATAAAGTCAATGCAATTCCTTTAGCCGTCTCAACGATTGAAATCTGGGGTTCATCAAGCCATTGCAACGTTTGCTGCAAGAGTTTCCATTGACCTTCCATCGATTGATTCGTATAGCCCAACCTTTGCAAATAATTGCCTCCTTCTTTTCCTAAAGTTGGATACAATGCCATCCAATCCCCTTCGGCTTCTTGAAAGGCTTCATAGGACTGATCGATCGACCGATCCAATTGTCCCAAAGTCAAATCAAAATCCTTACCTAATCGTTTCTGAAATTGGCCTTGATGTTCCCCTACTTGAAAAAGGATTACATTGGAACGATTGCCAAATAATTTCAAAACCAAAACCTGTTCACCCAGGAAATATAAACCAATAGCGCGCTCATTCTCAAAAACACGTACATCTTGCACTTCATGAAGGAGCAAATCAGAAAACAAATCCACGGAATTCCGACCGGCCCGTCGGAATTCATCCGGAAATTGTAAACTCGAAAACTGCGAACCAAAACTACATTTGATCCAAAAATCTTGTCCATTTTGCCGCTCAAATCCAATGACTAATTCATCCTTTTCCTGCGAAAAACATTGCTTGAGCCGCGCATAGGTCAAAATTTGACGTAGCTCCCGAGCTAAGATTCGTAGGAAAAAATGATTGTTATGCATAAATTGAATTTTTATTTGCAAGCATGTCCCTTCCTGATTCCTATCTTTCCGTTTCACAACCCGCCGAGGGACTCTACAAAGATAAAGGAAGTAAATTCATCGGATATGTATTTCCCGTGAAAGATGTCGAAGATATCAAGGAACAGATAAATTCCTTAAAGGAATTGCATCCGAAGTCTAGACATATTTGCTACGCTTACCGACTCGGTTTTACGCCGGAAGAAGCCCGGTCGAACGACGATGGGGAGCCTTCGGGAAGTGCGGGTAAACCGATTTTAAATACGATTCTGTCAAACAATGTCCACTACACACTCGTTGCGGTGGTTCGGTATTTTGGAGGAACCTTATTAGGCGTTCCCGGCTTAATTCATGCCTACAAAGAAGCAAGCCTCGAAGCCTTTGCAGCAGCCAACATCATCGAAATCGAACCGATGGACACCTATGAAATCCGCTTCAGTTACCCCCAAATGAATGAAGTCATGAAAGTGATCAAAAAATATCCTATTCAAATTGTCGAGCAAGAGGTCAATAATGATTGTTGGTATAAACTTAGTTTCCCGCATCGCATCTCAGCGGAGATCCAAAATGCTTTTGAGAAGGCATTAGAAACCTTTTAAAATCAATCTTTTGATAATCTAAATTGATTATCAGTTTTAAAAGATCAGTCGAACGATTGTTTGGTTTACTTCGGGCAAATCAAACGAAATGCCCACTATTTTTCAACAAAAAGGCTGGAGAGTATTTTTTTATTCCAATGATGGAAAAGAACAAATGCATATCCATGCAATTAAAGGTGAAACTGAAGTAAAATATTGGATTAGTCAAAAATTGAATATGATATCCTATGCAAATTCATTTAATTTGAAGCCAATTCAGCAACGAGAAATAGAAGAACTTTTAATTGAGCAATTACCTAGGATCATCAAAACTTGGAATAATTATTTCAACTATTACCAATGAAATCAAATCAAAAACACATTCGGGAAATTCGATTTGAGGGTGATATGATCATCATTCAAGGTGAAAAAAAATCAATTAAAACGGCTTTAGCTACAATTTCACAAAAATTGATGCACGCTTCCACCATCGAAAGAAACACATTCGAAATTAGTCCTTCGGGAACTGGGGTACATTGGCCACTCATCGACGAAGACCTCTCCTTTCCAAATTTATAAGCCTCCACCCTTTTCCCTTCGACTTTCATTCAGTAGATTTGTTTAAAGCATCTTACATGCTAGCTAAACCTATGAACTACTATAAAATTTACCGCGTCGATTCAGGTATCCAAATCGAAAATGCGTCTGGGCAATTGACCCCAGTCATATCCGAAAATTGGAATGATTGCATCAATCAAGATCATTTATTTCAATTCTGCGAAAAACAGTCATACGCAGGCAATTCACGCGCTTCTATTCAAACACCCATCGATTCCCAAGAAATTTGGGCAGCTGGTGTGACCTATTTAAGGAGTAAAGTGGCCCGCATGGAGGAATCCAAAGAATCCGGAGGAGATACCTTTTACGACAAAGTCTATGATGCGGAAAGACCTGAAATATTCTATAAAGGCAATAAATTAAGAGCTGTAGGCCAAAATGGACTCGTTCGAATCCGTAAGGATTCCGCTTGGAATGTCCCAGAACCGGAATTGACCTTGTTTATTAATCGCAACAAACAAATCGCGGGTTACCTCATCGGCAACGACATGAGCTCACGGGATATTGAAGGGGAAAATCCGCTGTATCTTCCACAAGCCAAAGTGTACGACGCCTCCGCAGGAATTGGCCCATGCTTATTAGTAACAGAAAGCCCTCTCGCTCCCGAAACGCTTATTTCCATGCGCATTTTCAGAGCACAGCAAGAAGTCTTTCAAGGTGATACAACCATTTCCCAAATGAAGCGTAGCCACACGGAACTAAGAGACTATTTAACCCGTGAAATGAGCTTCCCACAAGGTGCCTATTTAATGACCGGAACCTGCATTGTGCCTGATCCTCCTTTTACCTTACAAGCAAACGACGAAATACATATACAAATCGAGCCCATCGGCACGCTGATTCAAACTGTACACCCATGAATTTAACAGGAAAACAACTAATAGGCTTTCAAATAAAAGCATCCGGTCATCGGAATTTTCAAGGGGTTCAAGCAGCTACGGGCGAATTATTACCTCAAGTTTTTACAGAGGCAACGGATGATGAAGCTCATGAAGCCTTATTAAAAGCCTCCTCGGCATTCAAAACGTATCGCAAAATTTCCGACGAAAAACGGGCGAGCTTTCTTAATGCAATTGCTGATGAAATTTTAGCTATCGGCGATCTATTAATCCAAACAGCTTGCGCAGAATCAGGATTACCTGAAGCGCGCATCAGCGGAGAAAGAGGTAGGACGATCGGCCAAATTCAAGCATTTGCCAATTTCATATCAAACCCTACTTGGAAACGAGAAATCGTCGATGAAGCGATGCCGGAACGCCAACCGCTACCTAAGCCTCGTTTGGTCCAAACACAAATTCCTTTGGGTCCAACGGTCGTTTTCGGGGCGAGCAATTTTCCTTTAGCCTTTTCTGTGGCCGGAGGAGATACCTTATCCGCTTTAGCTGCCGGTTGTCCCGTGGTTTTCAAAGCACATCCTGCTCATCCAAATACCTGTGATTTAGTAGGCCAAGCGATTCAAAAAGCGGCTCAAAAAACAGAAATGCCCGATGGAACCTTCTCTCTTTTACATGCGCAAGGACATGAAATCGGCGGGTATTTGGTGACACACCCCTTAACAAAAGCCGTTGCATTTACTGGTTCCTACAAAGGCGGAAAAGCGCTATTCGACCTCGCGGTTCGCCGGGAAGTCCCTATTCCTGTCTATGCTGAAATGGGCTCCATCAATCCCGTTTACTTGTTTAGCGATCGAATTGCATTGCAAGGCGAAGCTTTGGCAGAGGTATTCAGTCAATCGATATGTTTGGGCGTAGGCCAATTTTGCACCAATCCCGGATTGATTGTTATCCTCGAAAAGGATCAAGCGTTTTTAAATACCTTAGCCTCGAAATTAGACCAAATGCCTTTGGGCACCTTCTTAACTGCTGGGATCAAAAAATCCTTTGAGCATGGTTTTACGACCTTGAATCATCATCCTGCTACACAACGATTAACGGCTTCAGCTAGTCCGGCTCCAAGTTTATTTAGCACGTCCGTAAAGGAGGCATTAGCTTATCCTGAGGTGATGGAAGAGGTTTTTGGCCCTTGTACGTTAGCTGTTGTTTGTCAAGATTTAGCTGAGATGATTGCTTTTACGGAACAGATGCCAGGCCAACTCACCGCAACCATTCAAGCGGAACCCATTGAGCTTACAACGTTAGATGAACTCATTGACGAAGTTAGCCAAAAGGTTGGGCGTATACTTTTAAATGGCTTCCCAACGGGAGTGGAAGTTTCCCCTGCGATGGTGCATGGTGGCCCTTTCCCTGCAACAACGGATGCACGCAGTACTTCGGTAGGTACTGAAGCCATTTATCGGTTTACGAGACCGGTTTGTTGGCAGAATTTTTAGGCAACTTTTAGAGACGCGATACCTCGCGTCTCTAAAAATAAAATACCCCAGACTTTAGTCTGGGGTATCGGCGCAAAGCAAACCCTAGGCTAAAGCCTAGGGCTATAAAGTTAAAAACCCCAGACTTTAGTCTGGGGCTCTAAAGGCTTCCGCCTGGGGGTACCCTATTTAAATCTCCACTTCCACATTCTCAAAGGTCAAATTGCCCTCCTTATCCACATCCATCAACACCGCGGATTCCTTTTGAATCTTACCCGATAAAATGGACTTCGACAATTCGTTCAACACAACTCGTTGGAGAACGCGCTTCATCGGCCGACCGCCATACAAAGGATCAAATCCTTCTTTGGCTAATTTATCCAAAGCCTCCTCAGTCGCTTCAATCGTGATATGTTGCTCTGCCAAACGATTCTGAATCTCCTTAAACTGAATACTCAAAATCTTACGTGCATGCTCCTGCGTTAATGGCTCAAACAACACAACCTCATCCACCCGATTCAAGAACTCCGGTCTAACTTGTTGCTTCAACAAAGCCATAACCTCTTCTTTCGCCTCCTCCAAAACAATGGCATTGTTCCAGCCCTCCATTTGGCCTAATTTCTCTTGAATCAAATGACTACCAATATTCGAAGTCATGATGATAATCGTGTTCTTGAAATTCGCCGTCCGACCTTTATTATCGGTCAATCGGCCTTCATCCAACACCTGCAACAAGATGTTCCAAACATCCGGATGCGCCTTTTCAATTTCATCCAACAACACAACCGAATAAGGCTTACGGCGCACCGCTTCCGTCAATTGGCCACCCTCATCATATCCTACGTATCCCGGAGGCGCTCCCACGAGACGCGAAACGGCGTGGCGTTCTTGGTACTCCGACATGTCTATTCGAACGATAGCATTCTCGTCATTGAACAGATAGGATGCCAAAGACTTCGCTAATTCCGTCTTACCTACCCCGGTTGTTCCTAGGAAGATAAAAGAACCGATGGGTCTGCGTGGATCTTGCAATCCCGCACGCGAACGTCTAACCGCATCGGAAACCAACTCAATCGCTTGATCTTGACCCGCAACACGTTTGTGTAACTCATCTTCCAGATGCAATAACTTCTCAATCTCCGTTTGCAACATTTTGCTCACGGGAATACCTGTCCATTTAGCAACTACCTCAGCAACATTCTCTGCCGTCACCTCTTCCTGCAACATACCATTCTCACCTTGGGACTGGGCCTGTAAATCTTTCAATTTCTGTTCTGATTCCACCAAACGACCATAACGAATCTCGGCTACCTTACCATAATCCCCTTGGCGCTCCGCTTGATCTGCTTCGAGTTTTAACTTATCAATCTTCTCTTTCTCAGCACGAATCGTATCCAAGACACCTTTCTCGGATTGCCATTGCGCCTTGAGCGCATCACGTTTCTCCGACAAATCGGCTAATTCTCGATTTAAGACTGCTTCTTTTTCCTTGTTATTTTCCCGACGAATCGCTTCGCGCTCAATCTCCAACGACATAATCTTCCGTTGGATATCATCGATCGCCTCAGGCACGGAATCAATCTCCAAACGCATTTTCGCTGCAGCCTCATCCATCAAATCTATCGCCTTATCCGGCAAGAAACGATCCGAAATATATCGGCTAGACAATTCAACCGCCGCTATAACTGCATCATCTTGAATTCGCACCCCATGGTGCAACTCATATTTATCTTTGATACCCCGCAAAATGGAAATCGCATCCGCTACATCGGGTTCATCCACAATCACCGATTGAAAACGACGTTCTAACGCCTTATCCTTCTCGATGTATTTTTGGTATTCTTTTAATGTCGTCGCACCGATTGCATGCAATTCACCACGAGCCAAAGCTGGCTTCAATAAATTGGCCGCATCCATAGCACCCTCGCCTCCACCTCCAGCACCAATCAAGGTGTGAATCTCATCGATGAATAAGACAATCTCACCATCGGAATCCGTCACCTCTTTAATGACCGCTTTCAAACGCTCCTCAAATTCTCCTTTGTATTTGGCACCGGCCACCAACAATCCCATATCCAAGGACATGACAATTTTGGACTTCAAATTCTCAGGCACATCACCTGATACAATTCGTTGGGCTAACCCTTCGACAATCGCCGTTTTACCTACACCCGGCTCACCTACCAACATAGGATTGTTTTTGGTCCGACGGGAAAGGATTTGTAAGACCCGACGAATCTCTTCGTCGCGTCCAATCACTGGGTCAATTTTACCTGCCTTCGCTAATTCATTTAAATTCTTACCATACTTTTCCAAAGACTGGTAAGTACTTTCTGCATGTGGATCGTTCACTTTTCTATTTCCTCTTAGTTCGATGATTGCTTGTTTAAAATTCTTCGTTGTTAATCCGAGCTTTTTCAAGGCATCGGCCACGGAATCGTTTCCATCCAATAGGGATAAAAACAAAACCTCCACGCTCACAAACGTATCTCCAAAATCCGCTTTTAATTTATCTGCGCGTTGCAAGGCTTGTTGCAAAGCATTGCTCGCATAGGCTTGGTCGCCTGATACCTTCGGATAGGTGTTTAATATGGGCTGTAAAGCTGTTTGGATTTGGGAAGGATTCACGCCTAATTTCTTCAAAAGAAATGAAACGGTTTGAGTATCATCATGTAAAATCGCCTGCAACAAATGCCCAGTCTCGATGGCCTGTTGGCCTCTCTCCTGCGCAATTTCCATCGCCTGCTGAATGATGACACTCGATTGGGAAGTATAGTTATTTGGATTCATGTGGTTAAAATATTTGCAGGACTTTATGCAATTGAACAACCAAGAATAAATAACGGAAATTTTGGCGTGAATCACTGGGGTTCACGCAAAGAAAATCGGCCATTATGGCACGTATTAGGCGAATCTGTCTGAAATCACCTGCTTAAAAGCAGCTAATGCTTCTTTCAATTCTACGATCTCATGGGGAAATTGGCTAAACTCACAGACCTTGGCCTTCAACTCAATTTTCTCACAAATATTGTGGACTTGGGCTGCTCCCAACGTACCCGAATTTCCTTTCAAGGTATGTAGTTCCGATTGTACACCTTTACAGTCGTTTCGAGAATAAGCTTGTTCAGCCAAAGCAATTTGCTCTTCGGCTTCTGCGATAAATTCGACCAACATCCCTTCAACAAAAACAGGATCTCCACCCACGGCATCAGATAGCGATTTCAAAACCTCTTCATCCACTACATGATGGGATAGATCCAGGATAACATCCTCAGGCGCATGTCCATCATGAACCCATTTCCCTACCATTTTAATAAGCTGTTGTGCCCTAATCGGTTTCGCTAAATAATCATCCATTCCGGCAGCTAGGAATCGCTCCCTGTCTTCTTTCATGGCATAAGCGGTCATTGCCACGATTGGAGGTAATTCGATGAACGATTTTTTCAGTCGGCGAGTGGTCTCCATTCCATCCATTTCCGGCATCTGAATATCCATGAGGACTAAATCAAAATCGGTATCCTTCGACAAGCGATCGATTGCCTCCCTCCCACTCGTGGCTGTCTCGACCACACAACCCGCTTTCATTAATATTTGAGACGCTACTTTCCGGTTGGTCGCATTATCGTCAACCAATAAAATCCGAGCATGCACTTCTTTTAAAGTCCCAGCAATATCGAAACGGTCTGCCTGTTGAATCGAAGAGGCTTTTGACGCATCACCAATTGCCAAACGTACGGTAAACCAAAATGTACTACCTTTTCCTTCCTCTGATTCAACACCGATTTCACCTTCCATCATTTTACAGAATTCACGAGAAATCGCTAATCCTAAGCCTGTTCCGCCGTAATTCTTCGAAGTTGAATTATCTAATTGTTGGAAGGCCGAGAATAATTTCTTTAAATTTTCTGGACTGATCCCAATTCCAGTATCCGTCACACGCACCAACAAATCAACTTGCGTATCCGTCTTCTTCGCCGTTGAAACCGAAATTGTCACCGCGCCATTTTCAGTAAACTTTAAAGCATTGGAAGTTAAATTGGACAGAATTTGTAATAGTCGGGTTTCATCAGCCACAACCACCTTAGGAACATCCTCCGCGATGGAATAAGCAACCTTATTTCCTTTTTGATGCGCAATCGGGGTAAATAAAGCCATCAAACGATCCAATAAATCTTCGAATACCAAATCAGCCGGATGTAAAACCATTTTCCCAGCTTCGATTTTGGCTAAATCCAAAATGTCATTCAGAATATGAAGGAGCGTTTCAGATGATTTACGAATCGTTTGTAAATAATCTTGTTGGTCTTCATTCAAAGGCGAGTCGCACAATAAATCCACCATCCCAATTACCCCGTTCATGGGCGTACGAATCTCATGGGACATATTCGCTAAAAACTGTTCCTTCACTTTCAAGGAATGTTCCGCTTGTTCGCGCGCTTCCACAAGTTCTTCTTGGTATTTCTTCAGGTTCGTAATATCCCTTGCGATACCGGACACCTCAGCAATATTTCCACCAGATAGGATCGGATTCAGATAAATTTCCAACCACTTTTGTTCGCCTGACTTAGTTGCCAGCTCCAGTTCAAAGTGTTGCTTTTGCCCACGGAAGGCCATTTTATATTTATCTTCCAAAGGTCTTCGCTCATTCGGCGCAACCAGTTGGAAACCCATACTTTCTGTACTAAAATTCAACTGCGGCTTAATCTGCAATTGCTGCTCGAGCAATTCCGCGTATTCGTGATTAAAACTCGTCAGCATTAATCGTTTATTCACCGACCACATTAAGTGGGAGCTCCCCTCAAAAATGGCATTTAAACGAGCCGTTTCATGTGCCAAAGCCTCTTCTGCCTGCTTACGTGCGATAGCCACCGCCACTTGGCTCGAGATAAAGTCTAATAACTCCAAATCTCTATTCTCGTATTTATTGGCACGCTCATAGGACTTCACCCCAATGATTCCCGTTACGCGATCACCTATACGCAATGGAACGCAAAGCATTACTTTAGGAACGACACCATATAAATAAATCTTCTTCTCTTTGGCGAGTTGGTGAATATCATCATCATGCAAAATCAAAGGCTTATTCGCCATGATCGCATATTCAGTCAAACCATTTCCCAGTTTACGTTTCGTAAAATGAACACGCGAGTCAAAATACTCATCGATGTAATAAGGGAAATATAAATAGCTTTTGCCTGGATCGTATTGTGCAATGAAGAAATTCTTCACATCAATCACTTCACCCAATTGCTTGTGAATGTTCACATACAAATCATCCAGATTGGTCGAATTAATCGCTACCTGCGCAATGGATGAGAACAATTTATTCGCACGTTCTGCACGAACTTTCGCTGTCGAGTTATGCAAAATACAACGGTAGGCCGTGGGTGCGCCTCGTTCAAATCGACATGTCGCAGATCCCGAAACATAGAGTCGGCGACCATCTTTCCTTCGAAATACAGCGGTAAATTCCGGCAATTCCTCGCCTTTACTCAATAAATCAAATTGCGCCTGAGTGTTGTGAGCAAATTCGGGATGGAGTACATCCTGCATTTTTAAATCACGCGCTTCCTCTTCGGAATAACCCATGGTCTCCAACCAGGCTTTATTGACAAATAGAAAGCGTCCTGAAATACCCGTGATTTGAATTAAATCGGTCGTATTATTAATTAGGTCTTGCAACTGGGCATTTGACCTACTTAAAGCTTCAGATACCTTTTTGCGTTCGGTGATGTCTTCACCGATGATACTTAAATAGGTAGTTTGGTCGGCTTCCTGAACGATGGTTGAGGCTACCTCCACCCATTTCATGGCACCCGTCTTCGTAATGTAATTCCGTTCTCTATCTTCAAATAAACCACCAGCAGCAATGGCTTTTTGGAATGATGCTCGGCGATCTTCGGTTTCTCCCTCGGGTAACAGTGTACCAAAAAAATCTTTGCCGTTTAACTCGCCCGCCTTGTAGTTTAATAATTGATGAGTATAGGCATTGGCAAAAACAATCGTCCCATCGAGCGCCATGATGATGCCAAATAACTTTAGGCCAGACATGGTTTTGATAAGATTCTCTTTCGAAGTCGTCTCTGAGGCAATGCCATCGTTGATTTCCAACACGTCCAATTGCTTTTTCAGCTCTTGAATTTCCTGAATGAGATCTTCCTTTGTCTTATTTGCCCAAGCAGCCATGGCTTTATTCCCTATTTTTGCTTAAATGTACAAAAAAGGGCGTAATTTCGCGTACCCTTAAGCCCCAAGAACACGTGCAAGTAAGAGCAAAAAAGAATTTAGGTCAACACTTTTTGAATGATTTAGATGCGGCCCAACGCATCGTCGATGGCTTACAGGATTATGCCAACTACCAAAAAGTTTTGGAAATTGGTCCTGGCATGGGCGTCTTGACACAATATCTGGTCAAGAAGAAAGAATACGAAACCTACTTGATCGAAATTGATAAGGAATCAGTCGATTACCTACGCAAGAACTATTTGGAATTCACGGGACCGCGCTTAATCGATGGTGACTTTTTACGCTATCCATTAGAGAACATCTTTGGCGATACCAAATTTGCGATTGTTGGTAACTTCCCCTATTTCATCTCTACCCAAATATTTTTCCGCATTTTGGAATACAAAGACCAATGTGTAGAAGTTGTAGGCATGTTACAAAAAGAAGTTGCCGTACGTTTAGCTGCCAAACCAGGCAATAAGGACTATGGCATACTCAGCGTTCTTCTTCAAGCCTATTACGATATCGAATACCTCTTTAGTCTAGGACCGGAGGTTTTCACTCCACCACCAAAGGTCAACTCAGGTGTGATTCGTTTGGTAAGAAACTTCAACAAGGAATTGGCTTGTGACCCAAAACACTTTAAGATGTTGGTCAAAATGGCTTTCAACCAACGAAGAAAGACTTTACGTAATGCTTTGCGTGCCATGCAATTACCTGATCATCCCTTATTAACGAAACGAGCAGAGCAATTAGGTGTTGAGGAGTTTACAACTTTGACCAAATTGTGGGAAGCCAACGGTTACCTAGGAGCATAAGAAAATAATATAGCCTTAACGGCATTTTGGGCAAAAATTCCGTAATTGCGATTCAATCTAATTAACTCATCATGGAAGAAATCAATGTACAGCACCTTCCGTTTGAGCTCACCAAAGAGTTCTTAGAAGAAATTCGCCAACTAATCACCGATCAAGCGAAAGATGAGATCATTGCCAAGATTGAGGATTTATTCCCTGCTGATATCACGTCGATTCTTTATGAATTAAACGGAGAGGAATCGAAGTATTTGGTCCAATTATTGGATACCAAAATTGCCGCTGCGATTATCACTGCTTTAGATACAGATGATCGTAAGAAGTTCTTAAAGAATTTCACTTCCAAAGAAATTTCTGAATACATCAACATTGTCGATTCCGATGACGCGGTGGATATATTAAACGAACAACCCGTTCGTATACGTGAAGAAGTAATCGCATTGTTGAAAGACCGCGAACAAGCACGCTTCATCATTGATCTTATGCACTATGATGAGGATTGTGCGGGTGGTTTGATGCAGAAAGAGTTGATCAAAATCAATGTCACACAGACGGTAACGGAATGTGTAGAGGAGATTCGCCGACAAGCCGAGGATGTAGAAAAGGTTTATTCCGTTTACGTAGTGGATGATGATGGTCTTTTATTAGGTACAGTTTCCTTGAAAAAAATCATTCTTGCCAAGCGTGGATCAAAGATTCAAGATGTCTACGAAGCAGATGAAATTGTATCGGTACAAACCTACAGTACTGGCGAAGAAGTAGCTGATTTAATGCAAAAATACGATTTGGAAGCAATTCCTGTTGTGAATATTCAAGGCCGATTATTAGGTCGAATTACGATTGATGACGTGGTCGATTTCATCACGGAATCCGCGCAAGAGGACATTCAGGTGATGGCCGGTATCTCGGAAGACGTAGAAGAAGATGACTCCGTGTGGCTCTTGGTACGTTCCCGTTTACCTTGGTTGATTGGAGGTATGGTAGGTAGCTTTTTAGCTGCTAAAATCATCGACCGATTTGATGATACGATTGCCTTATTACCAGCTATTTCAGCGTTTATCCCTTTGATTGGTTCTACAGGCGGAAATGTGGGAATTCAATCTTCTTCACTCATCGTTCAGTCCTTAGCCGACAAAAGTGGTTTGGATACCACCTTGTGGAAACGTCTTCAAAAGGTATTTGTCGTTGCGTTAATCAACGCCCTCATTGCGGCCATTTTTGCGTTCGGATGTTCTATGTTGATCGATAGCGGAGAAATCATGCTTTCCATTACCGTATCCCTTTCTTTGTTTGCGGTTGTTATGCTAGCGTCCTTGATGGGAACGGTAACACCTTTGGTCTTAAACCAATTAAAAATCAACCCAGCAGTTGCATCAGGTCCATTTATTACAACGACCAATGACATCTTGGGTTATGGAGTTTATTTCATGATTGTCTATTTCCTATTGTAGGCAATGCGAGCGATTATTCAACGAGCTAGTTCGGCTTCCTTACACATCGAAGGCAAATTACATGCTTCCATTGGAACGGGATTTGTTGTGCTCCTAGGTATACATGTTGACGATAGCCCAACTGATGTCGAATACCTTGTAGGAAAGATTCACGGAATGCGTATTTTTTCAGATAGCGAAGGCAAAATGAACCTTTCCTTGGAACAGGTTTCAGGCCAAATCCTTTTAATCAGTCAATTCACCTTGTTTGCAGATACCCGAAAAGGGAATCGGCCTAGTTATTTAGCTTCGGCAAGACCAGAACAAGCAATTCCTTTATATGAGCTAATGATTGAAAAGCTTTCTACTGCCATGGGCGCTCCGATTCAAACGGGTGTATTTGGTGCGGATATGCAAGTTAGCTTATGCAATGATGGACCTGTAACCATCATCATCGATTCGAAAAACACCTCATTATGACCTTAGAAGAAGCACAAGAACAAGTGGATCAGTGGATCAAAACAGTGGGAGTTCGATACTTCAATGAACTAACCAACATGGCGATGTTAACAGAGGAAGTGGGTGAAGTTGCTCGCATCATCGCACGTCGCTATGGAGAACAATCAGAGAAGGAGTCGGATAGAAATAAAGACCTCGGCGACGAAATGGCCGATGTGCTATTCGTGTTAATTTGTTTGGCTAATCAAACGGGCGTTAATCTGACTGAGGCTTTGGCGAAAAACTTAGCGAAGAAAAGTGTTCGTGATGCAGACAGACATCACAACAATCCCAAACTCAAATAATCCCTACTTACCTGCTGGTACTTGGCTATCCGAAATGCGTTTGCTCATGCTTTTTCCTTCTTCTTTATTTGGAATAAAGGGACGTACTAAGGAGATCAAATCCAAACTTGGATTCAATTTTTGAATCACTTCATGGCGGACGTCAAATTCTGTCTCACCAGAAATTTGTTGGTATTCCGCATCTGAAATCCCTTCATGCAGATTAGATGCATTTGAAAAAGACGCTAGGTGCCCTAAGGTACTATCCCCCATCAATTTACCACCTTCCCAAGAAACAACGGAACCAGCATGTTTCCAGTTAAAGCCGGATAAAGTAAAGTTCTTTTGATTAATGGCTTGTACAGATTGAAGGGGCATTCCCAGCAGCAATCCAGAATCCGTTTTCCATTCCGAAGCGTTACCGACAATCGTTACATCAACGATTTGACCATCCCGGTAATACACATACACCTGACGATTCGAATTGGGATATAAAATGGAACCACGTAGACTGTCATCACCAATCACCCAGGTTGTATCTGCAACCAAAGAATCTTTACCATATTTTTTCGTTAGTCCAGCTAGGTTTTCACAAGCGAGCACTTCATTCAAACTACGTGTAGGATTAACTTTTTCTGTCGAATTACTAGAGCCACAAGAAAAAAGAAACAGCCCGACAAAGAAGGAAAGAATGTATTTCATTTTAGAAAGAATAAGCTAATGATAAGGTTGCATTCAAGCCTTGCACCTGATATTGATAATACTTTTGATAGTTTTTACCCAAGAGGTTATTGCCCGATAAACCGATATTCAAATTTCGTTTGATAAAGTAATTTATTTTCAAGTTGACATCCAAAATATCATCCATCTGAATTAACTGATTTTTGACAGGTTCTAAGGCATACAGCGATTGCATCCAATAGACATCCGGTGCAATCAAGATCTTAGGTGAAACCCGCCAAGAGTTTATCCAAGACAAGGTTGTTGCTGGAATATGCGGAGCATTGAATTTCACACCTAATTGCTCATAAATCACATGATTAAACTTAAAGCTAGATGTAAATTGTGATGTAAAATTAAAATTCAAATTAGCTGAATAGGTTGTGACTTGAACCTTTTCCAATCCTCCACGGTATTGCACATCAAATTTATTAGGAGCTGAAACCGCATTCACATAAAATGGCAAGTCGGAATATTCCGCATAGTCATATTGCGCCTCAAAGTCGATGACTTTGTTCCCACCTATCCCTTTAATACCGCCGTAAACATGACCAACTTGATTCGTATTTTTCAATTGACTCTGCGTACGCATCCAAGCATTTTGCTTTAAATAACTTTGGTAAGAATTGAATTGCACATCACCTCCTACCCCTCCAAACAAGTGAATGTAATCTGAGGCGCCAAAATCCATCTGCAACATAGGGAAGACACTCGTCTTTTCAACGGAAGGTTCATCGGACTCAGTAACAAACATAAATCCTGCATTCAAACTGACGCGCGAACTCTTGTAGGCCAAATGGGGATTAAGGCGATATAAACTCCGATTCCATTTTTGCAATGACGCACTCGGTGAATATTCGGAATAGATATAATCCCCGGCTAATTTGAATCGCAACTTTTCTGACATCCCATGCACATATACCCCGTGCCCTTGAATGAGTAACTCCTTTAAATCTTGTGCGTTTGTTAGTTGGTCTGCTTGGATGCTTAAAACATAATCAGCAGATGGAGTTTTTTTAGCACTACTTAATTTTCCCGCAGCACTCATTCGCGTGTAAGATGCTAATAAATCATTGGCCTTTACAAAAGAGGGAATTTCAGCGAAGCCATAATAGTAATTCGAGAACATTTTATACTCCAATGTACTTTCCCAATAATTTACACGTCCTAAAGAACGACTCTCCAGGCGTGCTAAATTTTCACTCCTAGCCGAATATTCTGACATAACAGGGCCAAATTGATTGGCATCATGATGTAAATAAAGGCCCAGGAATTTGTTTTCTTTCGCACTTTGGCTTGCATTAAAATCAAAAAGGGAATGGCCATAATTTCCAATACCCATCACTAACGCATTCTTGAATTTCTCGCCGTACGCTGTTTTGTTTTTCTCATCCGAGCGCATTTCCTGTGCCGCAGGGGCATCAATTTGGGGCAAGGAGTCTAATTTCCATTGCGATTCTTTCAATTTAACTTGCAAAGGAACGCTACTTGTTTGCTCAAAAGATTTCATCGGCAAATAGGTCCGATCAGTAACCTTCAGCTGCATGACCGCGCGCGTGGTATTCGGAATGGTAATCGTTGAACGATCGATACGCGACTCTTGCGCATACCCCTTCATGAGTAAGCAAAACAGGCCAATAAATAGTAAAAAAATCTTCTTCATTTATTGAATTCCCTCCATTTTTTTCTTAGCTAGCAATTTCACGGCATCATCCGACGAATTAGCTAAAATACTTTGCAAAATCACTTTGGCCTGAGCACTATTTTTTAATTGGACAAAATTGTCTGCCATGATTAAAAAGGCCTGCCCCACAAGCGCATCAGGCATGTGGTAATACCGACTTTCAGCTTGTACGAATTGACTACTCAGCCATTCATTCGACTGTTTAAACTCTTTCTGCACAGCAAGTGATTGCGCAAACGCGAGTGCTGCCTTCGCCCCTATTTCATCTTGATTCAGTTTTACAGCCTTTTCAAACCATTGTTTCGCTAGATCTACATCATTAACATCCGAAGCATGCTGACCTATCTCGAAAGCCCATTGGCTCTTTCGTAAGGAGTCTGATACATCTAAATCAAGCCACAATTGGTTAAGTGCATCAAATTTCTTTTGAGCGCTATACAATTGTTTCAACTTATCCTGCACGCTAATCATTAGCGTATCTTGGTAGGCCATATTAGCTTTCAGATCAACCAGCGTACTAATAGCCAAATCAGAACGTTTCTGCTCATCATATATCAAGGCAATGATCCATCGAGCTTTGTTTGCAAAGCCAACTCCTTGAAGGCTTCGTTTCAGGTAAATCAATGCATTACTAAAATCCTTGGTGTGGTAAGTGGAAACGCCCAACATGTAATTCAGGGCATCGGATTGACTATAAGAAGGAAATTCTTGAATTAGACGAACAAGTTCGGGAACAACCAATTTATATTTTGCTTGTTCAAACATTTCCGAACAAATATCAAACCACTGTTCGGCGATACTCGGATCATTGCCATGTTGACTCGCGTAAATATGTTGCAATTCAATCGCCTCCGTATAGCGTCCCGCCTTTTTCAATAACTCGGTTGCTCCGATGATCGCTTCTTTGGCAGAAGAGTCTGTCGTGAATTTGCGAACGATGTTTACATAATCATCCGATGCTAAAAACCATTGATTGCTATTTTCATAGGCTTGTGCGCGAATCAACAAGAATGGTGCATATAGGGGATTACTTGTCGATTTCTCTTGGATAAACTTGCTTGTATTTCGAATAACAGCCGCATAAGCTTCTGATTTTTGTAAGCGTGACAAAGCTACATTACTTCGATAAAACATATTGTCGGCAAGCGGATCATTCGGAAATTTAACACTGTAAGCTTGGTAGGCATCAGCCGACTCTTGAAACTTCCGAAGGTTAAACAAAACCGTAGCTTTACGCTCTAGTAAGGCCATCGATTGTGGAGAATTTTGTTGAATTGCTTCGTCATAATATTTCAATCCCGCGACTATATCCCCTTTCGCAATTGAAAGCTCAGCCAAATTACGTAAATCCTCTACCGAACGGCGACCATCTAATTTGTTGGCTACATATTCCTCAAAATATTGCAAGGAACGATCGTACATGGTGATGTAGGCAAATGAATGTGCTAAACTTAAGCGAATGCGTTGGCTTAATTCACGTGAACCCGTTGGTAATACTGTTTCTGCTAATAGCGGCACATACAATTTTATCGCATCTGAATTCTTATTTGACTTTGCTAGCATTTCAGCTAAAGCATAGCGAGCATACCAAGCCATTTCTCGATTCACCGCAAAGTCAAGGGATTTTTTGTAAAAGGTAATAGCCCTTCTGTCATCTTGTTTTTCATAAGCCTTCGAGGCAATTTGGTAACAAGTAGACTGATAAAGTTCTTGAAATTTAACTTTTCCTGTAGGAAAATTCAAAATAAAGTCTTCAATAGCGGATAGACTTGCTTGTTTTCTTAACGCATCGATTGCCATTGAAACTAATAATTCCCCATGTTTATTTTGAGGCGTGCGTTTTTGGTATTCTTTGATTTCTTTCAGTAAAATTGACCATTGCTGATTTTGTTGCAACAAACTCAAATACATCAAATAGGCTTCATCTCCCAATTCTTTATTAAAAGGCATGGAAGCAACTTCTTTCAAAGCAATATAGGCAAGATCCCATTTTTGTTGGTCTACTAAAATCAAAGCTTTAGTTTTCGCGATTTCTTGATCAAGCGAATCCATTCCTTTCGAGGATTTGGATAATAATAAAAGCGCTTCATCCAACTGTTTCGATTTATATAACGAAAAAGCGTATTTGAAATTACGCGTCCGGTTTAACATCTGTGGAGATTTCTCCTTAACCACGGCATAACTCTTCGCCGCGTTCACATAATCCTGTTTTTGAAATTGTAGTTCGGCAATAATTACAGCTAGATTAGCTGAAGATTTACCGTATGCACTATCTGCTAAAATGGGCTTTACATAGGTAATAAGATCACTATAGCGGTTAAGTTTCATGTAAGCTGAACTGATCCAAACAGGTGATTCAGCAGCATATTTGGGATCCGAACTAGCCAGTTTAAAATCTTCGATGGCTTGCTCAAACTTTTCCAAATGAAAATGCATGACACCAGCATAGTAAGCGGCTGGCAAGGCAAATTCAACTTCAGACTCCAACTTCAATAAATTAAATAATGCCAATGCCTCTTTTAGCAAATTGGATTTATAATATGAAATGGCGAGGTAATATTTATGCTCCAGATTTGTTTGAGCGGAATTACTCAAGTACTTAATGGCACGAGCCCAATCTCCCGTTTCATAATAGAAGACCCCAATTTCCGTAACCAATTTAGCAGAAAATGGACTTTCAGGATGATCTGAGATAAATTTTACCGCTTGCATTTCGGCTTCGGGTCTCATGGAATATATAGAACACATGGCAATATAATACTCCACAAGAGTCCGCTCTGACACTAGCAAAGTTGGGCTTCCTTGTAAGGTTTTAAGGTAAATCCGAAATTCTTCTTGAGCGGCAGGGAAGTTATTAGAATCAAACAACACCTTGGCTTGCCTAAAATGCTCAAAGTTGTCCGTTGACTTGACCGTTTGTTGGCCTTTCATTTCAAACGGATGAACAAAGAACACACTTAAGACTAAAACACTAAAATAAAATAATCGTTTTTTCATCTACGAACAGATGTATATTTAGGGTTATTACAATAATACAAATTTTATTTCAAATTTATCTCCCCATTCCAACGATAAAAATCCAAATAAATTTCCTCTAACACTTATTTTATCTAATTTTGAGGGATATTACCATACAACAACCATACATGTCGATTCGTAACTTATTCATATTCAGCTTCCTTTCATTCGCTTGCTTAACTGTTTCGGCACAAAGCTCCAACAAAAAGCTTCCTATTATTAAAAATGGCGGCTATGTGATTTTTGAAAAAAATGGCCATGGTTTAATTGCAAGCGTTGAAAACCTAGGTAAGCTCGATTTTAATGAAGCGATAAAAGCTTGTGATAGTTTACAGGTGGACGGATTTACCGACTGGCGTCTTCCTACGAAAGAAGAATTCGAATTAATTCACCCCAAATTGAATCTGAAAAAAGTGGGTGGTGGAAGTATATTTCAATCATCTTGGTATTGGACTTCTACGGAGGTCGACAAACAAAATGCTTGGACGCACAACCTCCAAACAGGCCTTCAGGCGTCTTATTTCAAAGACTTCAAATGTTATGTGAAAGCAGTTCGGTCATTTTAACACACCGTATTTCTTCATCTGCAGGTCCATCACGGTAAAATAAATTGGTGGAATCATGGCTAAAATCAACATCCCAGGATATCCCGTAGGCATTTGTGGTGCCCCTTCATGGTGGCGGAGAATTTGATATTTTCGCGATGCAGAATAATGATGATCGCTGTGCCGACTGAGCTCAAACAAAAGTACACGACCTAATAAATGATTGCTGTTCCAAGAATGTTCTGGTTGCACGCGACCATAACGTTCATTTGCATTCAACTGACGCATTAAGCCATAATGTTCGATGTAATTCACGGATTCTAATAGCAAAATTCCAATCAACGCGGCAATTAAAAAAAAAACCAAAGTCGCTATTCCCCAAATCGAATAAATACTTAACAAAAGGCCAAATTGAGCGAAATGAAAGATTAACATTTCATTTTGTAAAGACCAAAAACCTGATTGCTGATTCTTTAAAATCTTATTATTGATTCGCCAGGCGCTAAGATAGGTGCCCGGAATTGTTTGGAAATAAAAAGCAAATACGCTTTGTCGGTACCTAGAAGTACTTGGATCATCTGGAGTACTCACATGGGTATGATGTCCCCGATTATGCTCAATATAAAAGTGCATGTAAAGACTCGTAGAAAGCAAAATTTTGGCCATGCCTTGTTCGATTTTTTTCGAACGATGTCCTAATTCATGGGCTAAATTAATCCCAAAAATCCCTGCCAGTAAACCCGCTGTTAAAATTCGTCCTGCTCGATCTTGAACCGATATCAGAGGGTCAGCTACCTGATTCAAGAAATAAAACAGGGAAACCAGATGTAAGAAAAAGGCCATGTATAAGACGACATCATACATTGGGTTGTTTTGAGCTGCTAGTTCGTCGGCTTCCGACAAATTACCTTCATCCGAAGGAATCAACAATTCCGCGATTGGGATAAAAAGGAAACTAAAGAGGATTGTGGCCCAACACAAGATTCCGACGGACTGATAGGAAATCCAAGCACCGAGAAAAAGGATAAATGGAAGAATATACTTGATGATGCGCATGTTAGCTTCACTTTACTGAAAGTAATACTAATCAATTATATTTTAATTTTCCACTCATTCCTAACATATTCGCGCAATCGGAATACATCTCCTTGACAGGCAGCTTTAGCCTCATAAACATTGATATCAACTAATAATCGATACCAAAAGCCTTGCATAAAATGGAAAATCCAAACTTTAGGATGATCGAGAAAACCCAATTGTAGGAAAAACCGAAAGCAGAAATACAACAAGGAACGAAGACCGAGTGGTAGTTTATTGTATAAATTATTTTTCACTTTTCGTTTTGATGCCGCTTGCTTACCGACTTCTACTCCAGCTAAATCGGTAGTTTCAACAAATGAAAATTCTTGATTTAAGATATCCGCGGCCTCTCGACGGGCATAATTATTATGTTTATTTACCCACCAATGAATAGAATTCAAATTCTCGTCAATCAAATTCTCTTGAAGCCTCAAAATTTTACCTCCTGAAAGTATCATGTGTTCGTCCATCAACCGACTTTCACATAGACCTTGCCCCGATCGCCAAATTCGAAGCAAATGTATCGGATAAAATCCTCCGAAGCGGATCCACTTTCCTTTAAAAAGCACTTTTCGTGTTAACTCTATTCCTGAAACGTCATTGGGAATAGATGTTAATATGCTTTTGAGCTCATTGATTAATTCTGGACTTAAATACTCATCTGCATCAATTCGAATTGTCCAGTCAGTCTTAGCATTTATCTGATTGATACCCCAATTTAACTGGGCTGCATAATTATTTTCCCATGGATTTTGGTAGACTTCAGCGCCTAATCCTTTGGCTATCTCAATGGTTCTGTCAGTTGAAAAAGAATCAATGATACATATTCGATCACAAATTGGAGTTAAGCTCGCAATACAGCGTCCCAAATGCAATTCCTCATTGTAAGTCAATATAATAGCAGTAATTCCTGACATAGCCTGTTGAATTTATGAACTACAAGTTCCTAATTTGTTGCCTATATCGGAATAAAACGCGGGCCAAAAAAAGTGTATCGATCATGGCTTGCTTAACAATTTTAAAGCTGGCTCCTTTGCTAATTCCAGACGTACGCTGTAAATATTTCGATTCTATTTCAATCACGTGAAAGCCTTTCATCATGAATTTGGCACATATTTCGCTTTCAACTAACGAGCTTTCTATTTCCAAATTCATTTCCTTGATTACTTTGCCTTTGTAAATTTTAACCCAATTCACATCTTTCAACTCAAATCCATTTAGCCACAAATTCAACTGCTTGTTTGCTTTAGACAAAGAGTTCCTGAAAAAGCTGTAGGTTGTATTTTCTTTACGGAAAAACGATATGATTGAGTTAGCCGGAACTTCAGCATAAGGCAATAACTCATCCAAATCAAATTGGCCATCTGCAGGAACAGCACAAACATTTTCGTATTGTGCCTCAAAATAACCTGTTCGTAATGCATGGCCAATCCCCATGTTCTTGTCATGGAATACAAGACGTAATTTCGGAAACAATGTGGTAAAATTGCTTGCTAGCTCCCGTGAACCATCTGTGCTACCATCATCTACTAAAAGCACCTCAAAAAATTCGATATTCATTTTTTGAAGAGTCTCCATTGTCTTTTTGACAACTTGCTCTACTGTTCCAACTTCATTGAAACAAAACACAATGACTGACCAAGATTGCTTGCTCATTTATATTGATTTACGATGTCAATAACATGACTAACCTCTTCGTCAGTTAATTCAGCAAACATAGGCAAGGAAACACAATGTGCAGCCAAATATTCAGCATTTGGAAAATCACCAGTTGAATGCCCTAGGTATTTGTATGCATTTTGCAAATGACAAGGAACAGGGTAATGATAACCCACTTGAATGCCATTTTTTGCTAAAAAAGCGGCAAAATTTTCACGGTCAGGCGTAGTCACAACAAATAAATGAAAAACTGAATCCGACCATACCGGCTGATGCTGCATGGTAATCAAAGGATTAACAATTTGACTCAAATATTTCTGAGCAATCTCCTTTCTTCGAGAATTCCAGTTGGCGAGGTACTTCAATTTGATACTCAAAATTGCTCCTTGCAAGCCATCCATTCGATAATTATACCCTATCTCCTCATGGTAATAGCGTTGCTCCATTCCATGATTACGCAAGCGCATGATATGCTTTGCATAAGATTCATCTTGCATGGTTAATCCTCCTGCTTCTCCAAAAGCACCTAAGTTTTTCCCCGGATAAAAACTGAAACATCCAATATCTCCGAAAGTCCCAACTGGCTTACCTTTATAGCGAGCACCTTGCGCTTGTGCCGCATCTTCTACGACAAATAATTGGTGTTTTTCAGCAATGCTGCGAACAGCATCAATATCAAAGGGTTGACCATACAGGTGAACGCCGATAATCGCCTTAGTTTTAGATGTGATTTTTGCCTCAATCTGATTAACATCGATTTCCCAGGTATTGGGGTCATTATCAACGAAAACAGGAATAGCGCCAACATAAGAAATTGCCCAAGCCGTTGCGATGAAGGTGTTCGCTGGCAAAATAACTTCATCGCCTGATTTAATACCTAGCGCCAAAAGCGCCAAATGCAAAGCGGTCGTTCCGTTATTGCATCCTAGCGAAAATTTACTCTCACAAAATGCGGCAAAATCTTTTTCAAAAGCAGCAACATATGGTCCGCCGGAAAAAGCATTTGAGTCAAATACCTCCTCTGTTTTGGCAAGTATTTCCGCTTTAATGGAAAGGTATTGTTTATTAATATCTAAACAAGGAATATTCATTCGACTATTTTTTAATTTGTTTAGCAGGATTTCCTACCACAACTGTATTTGGCGCAACATCTTTTGTTACGACAGATCCTGCACCCACTAAAGCTCCCTCACCAATGGTAACCCCACACAAAATTGTCACACTTGAACCAATTGAAGCGCCTTTTTTAACTAGTGTAGTTTCCAATTTCCAATCATCAGCCGTTTGAATACTTCCATCTTCATTGGTAGCACGAGGATAACGATCATTAACAAATGTTACATTGTGGCCAATAAAAACATTGTCTTCAATTTTAACCCCTTCACAAATAAAAGTGTGACTTGAAATCTTGCAATTTTCACCAATTTCCACGCCACGCTGAATTTCGACAAAAGTACCCACTTTAGAACCAGAACCAATCTTACAGTGGTAAGCATTGACAAAAGCGAATATTTTTACACCTTCGCCCACCTCAACATGATTTAAACACTGAAAATTTTCAGTAGAATTAAGTACCTCCATTATAATTTTATTTCTTTTCCTCCTAATTCAATTGATTTCTGAGCAGCCTCTAAGATTGAAACAACTTCCAATCCGGCCATACCATCTACAAGCGGCTTTCGCTGATGTAGGATAGCTTGAACAAAGTCATTAGCCATCGAAGCCAATGCTTCGTTTTGGGGAATTTTAGGAATAAATATATCCCCTACTCGGTAATCGATAAGCATTTGATGCTTTTCAGATTCTGTATTTGCCTTAAACCCTGTATCGTATATTTTAATTTTTTCAGTAGGCTCCACATCATCATATAAACACATCTTTTTATCTCCTCCGATCAATATTCGTCTAATTTTCAAGGGCGAAATCCAAGAACAAGTAAAATGAGCAATAAAATTGGATGCGTAATTTAACGTTAGATATGCAATATTTTCTAAACCACTCTTCGTGTGCGCTTGCCCAGTACATACAACACTTACAGGCCTTTCTGGTACCAAATAATTCAAAATAGAAATATCATGAGGTGCTAAATCCCAGATAACATTCACGTCAGGTTGAAACAAACCTAAATTAATACGTGTTGAGTCAAAATATTGCAATGCTCCCAACTCACCTAATTCAACACAGGTTTTTATCTTTTGTACAGAACCTGTAAATAGAAAAGTATGATCTACAGCTAACACTAAATTGTGTTTCAAACTTAGCTCAACCAATTCATGAGCCTCCGAAACGGATGCAGTCAATGGTTTTTCAACCAAAACATGCTTTCCAGCCAATAAGGCTTTCTTGGCTAAACTAAAATGCAAAAATACAGGAGTAGCGATGACTACAGCATCTACCGGAGCTTGCGACATGAACGTGTCTACATCGGTAAACACCGTTAACGAATAGTGCACTTTTTGGGCAGCTTGTAATCGTTCAGTACGCGCATCACAAACAGCGGTCACCGTACAATCAGCGGCATTGATAAAATTGCGCAATAAATTTATTCCCCAATAACCATAACCTATTATCCCAACTCGAATCATAATGTAAAAATAGTTTATTTTTTGAGGAACAACATATTTTTAAGGAACCAAAACAATGAACCTACGACCAGAAGCTCTAAGAAATACTCAAGCGCATGCGAGGGTACCATTAAATCAGAAATTGAATGAAAATAAATCATTCCCATTCCCCACCATAATGGGGCCTGTAAAATTACTGCAAAGTTGAATAGGACCAATCCAATCCAAAAAATCGGTTTTTCACTCATTTTACCCCAAAATACTAAAGGCATCAATATAGTATAAGCATAATTAACAACGGAGGATTGTTGACTTACCATCATCCACATATAAACAACTAAAAATAAATGAGGAAGCTGCTCAATCAATTTTTCGGTACGGTTTCGCGCAATATAAAAGCATCCTACAAACAAAATACTTAACAAGCCAACCCAATTTAACCACTTGGGACCTAAAGGGATTAATCCATTTGTCAATGGATGTAAAATAGACCAAATATTAGGTAAACGAGGATCATTCGCCTGTTGAATGGGTGAAAGAAAGTCCCATCCAATATTGAAATATAAAATTATTAACGATGGAATTCCTACGAGCAACAATCCAACCAATACATTTATCCGCTCTTTTAACGCAATCAAAATGACGATAATGAGTAAGACCAATAAAGCCTTGGTAATCAATAGCCCTAACCCTAAAATTACCCCCAACATGAGGTAATTTTTATTTCGTTGGAATACCAAAAGTGCCAACACGACGCCCCCCCACATGAAAATATCCTCTTGTCCACCTAAAACAGATAAAATGAATGAAGCAGGTAATAACAAATAGAGTAATCCCTGAAAAGCAGAAGCATTTCTCAGCTTTATGGTTGCCAATAAAATTCCAAATTCCAATAAAATCATTTGCAAAATGATCGCTTTGGGGCTTTCCCAAAACCATAGCGGCAACACAGTAAAATATGGAAACAATGGCGAATAGGCCGATTCAAAATCTCGATATACCCAGGCTCCTTTCGCTGCCGAAACTGCTGAATCATAAAACATCAATACGTCAGATCTCGCATCGAAGCCTAAGTAAACATAGATAAGTAAAAATGGAAAAAGCCTAAATACCAAAAAGAATGCAACTAAATACAGCTTTGGTGATTTGTTGATTTCAGGTTCAATCCGATCCTTTAAAATCAAAGAAGCAAGCAGCAATAAAGAAAAAAATACCCCCAGAACTAACTTATAAACCAACATAATTTTCTATTTGTACACTAATTTAATGCTTTTAGCAATGAAATAAAAAAGCAAAAAAAAAGCACTTACCAGAATCTGATAAATGCTTTTTAATATCGTGGTCGCGTAGGTTCTAATTCCTAACATCTCCTGCGGCAACACCTCTTTTTGAAGAGGAAATACTTGCAGCAGAACCACTTTTATCAAGCCTTACAGGCAGCGCAAATATGTGTTCCTTATTTTGTTTTACAAAAATGGTCACTGATTTGGTTACAAAATTTGATTGGTCTTAACTCAAGATTGAGCACTTAATGAGCTAGCAATAATTAACTAATTCCAAACAAATCAATGAAACTCTTCAATGACCTATCCCTTCAATTTAACCTTAGGAAGGAACAGAATGCAAATTACAAACTTCAAATCATTTATTGTGACCTGTTACCAAAAAACTGTACGATTTTAAACTAGAGGATTTCGGGTATCAAAACGAAAAAAAAAGTTAATTTGATGCCATGAAAAAGTCAAAATTCACAGAGCCGCAGATCATATTTGCTATA
>NZ_JBBKYA010000006.1:0-167044 GCF_042714525.1 Aquirufa echingensis
TTGAAGCCGTAATCAAAGACAACTGCTCGATACGAACAGTTGCTCAAAAAAAAGGAGTTAACATCACTAATTTACGCCTTTGGTATCGTTTCTATGAACGATATGGCAAGGATGGGCTGAAAGAAAGAAAATACCAATTCTACACCCCATCTTTTAAGCTCATGGTGCTTCAGTCTATTGAAAAGGAATTTCTATCTTTACGGGGAGCCTGTGCACGATTCAATATCCCAAGTGAATCGACAATTATCAAGTGGAAAAAGGTATATGAAATAGAGGGTGTAGCGGGCTTGAATTCTAAACCTAAAGGACGACCAGCTAAGATGTCAAATTCCATCAAACCCATCGCAAAGAAAGCCCAGAAGCCTCTAACAAGAGAAGAAGAATTACTTAAGGAAAACGAATACTTAAGGGCTGAAAATGACTTACTAAAAAAGCTTCAAGCCTTAGTTCAAGCAGACAAAAAGCGCAAGCCGTAAGTGAACTAAGGCATAAGCACAGGTTAGCAGTATTGCTTACTTGTGTAAAAATGGCAAGGAGTTGTTTTTATTATTATTCAAAACAAGGGACCGAAGACAAGTACTCGAAGCTAAAGCAAGAAATTGAACTGATCTATCATCACCATAAGGGCAGATTGGGTTATCGTCGTATAACCATTCTACTGCGTCAAGCTGGCCACCTAATTAATCACAAGACTGTTCATCGACTAATGACATGCTTGAAATTAAAGAGCTTGATTAGAAGGAAGAAATATAAATCCTACAAAGGAGAGCAAGGTAAAATAGCGCCCAATATTTTAAACAGGGCTTTTAAAGCAATGGCTCCTAATCAAAAATGGACAACCGATGTAACAGAGTTTAATGTATTAGGAAGGAAGCTATACTTGTCGCCTGTATTGGACTTATACAATCAAGAAATCGTCTCCTACGACATATCAGAACGACCTGATTTTAAAAATGTCATGAATATGCTAACAAAGGCAGTGAAAAAGAAGTCAAAGTCAACAGCCCTTCTGATGCACTCGGATCAAGGATGGCAATACCAAATGAAGCAGTATCAAAGTGTTTTGAAAGACAATGGAATCCAACAAAGCATGTCTAGAAAAGGAAACTGCTTGGATAATGCAGTCATGGAAAACTTCTTTGGAACACTAAAATCGGAACTGTTTTACCTGAACAAATATGAGTCAATAAAACAACTAAAGAAAGAAATCAATGAATATATCAAATACTACAATTATGAAAGAATCAAACTCAATTTAAACGGAATGAGCCCGGTGCAATACCGAGCTCATCACAATAATAATTAATTACTAACTTTGTCCAACTTTTGGGGTTCAGTCCATTCCGGCGGGCTTTTTTTTAATATACTTGATTCACTGTGACGATCAGTGAAGGTATCGCAGGCCTTCTCGGAATGCTTGTTGAAGGCGTGTAGGCGATGTAAATCTGAGGATTTGATACGCTCCACATAAGTTCCACTTGATCACCTGCGGCAAGATTTTGGAAGAAATTCCACGATGCGACAACCGCAGCAGTACTAACTCCCCCAGAAATAATCATTTCAGTCAATGATGCGGGGACATCTACCCCATTTTTTCGTAACCATATTTTGATGGCTTAGATGGTAGTTCCTGCGCTTCGGTCAACTTGCGCAGAGAATTGGATGTTGTAAATTCCAGCATTGGTAAATCGCAACTGCGAATTATTCTGAACAGTTACGCCGGCAGCAAAATCGGTATTGCTCAACTTCATGGCTACTGCTGAATCTGCCAGAGCAGCCGTTTGATTCGTTAGATCATAAAAGCTACCATAACTTGCAGCGCTAAATGCCCCCGTGCCATTGCCACGAACCAAACCGGTGAGTGTACTCGCACCTGTTCCGCCATTTGCCACGGAAATGTTGCCGGTCAACTTCGACGCTTGCAAAGAAACGATTTTCGCATCGGTCACGTTGGCGTCTACAATCTTACTTGTTGTCACGGTGCTATCTGCCAGATTTGAAAATTTCACGGCATTCGCAGCTATTCGAGGAAGCGTTGCCGTTCCGGTCAAATCCCCTGCCAACTGGATTTTACCTAATAGACTAACTGTAGCGTTCGGCGTAGTCTGTGCATCCACGTAGGTTTTTACCGCCTTTTGAGATGGGTAAAGGTCATCGCTAGGAGCAGAAGCACCTAAGTTGGCCGCCACCGCTTTATTCGCTAGATTTTCTTTTAATGCTAACGCGGGTACCGTAGGAGCGGAGGCGGTACCTGCCAAATCACCCGCAAGCTGCAATTTACCTTGAATTAAAGTTGTTGCTTCGGGGGTTGTTTGTGCATCTACATAGGTTTTTACAGCCTTTTGGGTTGGGTAAAGTACATCGCTAGGAGCGGATGCACCTAAGTTGGCCGCCACCGCTTTATTCGCCAGATTTTCTTTTAATGTTAAAGTGGGAACTGTGGGTGCATAATATGGCCCAGCTAAATCTCCTGCCAAAGTAATTTTACCTGCAATTGAATTGGTTGCCGGTACCGTAGTTTGGGCATCAATATACGTTTTAACAGCACGTTGACTTGGATAAAATCCATCTTGAGGATTTCTACCACCTAATTCTGTATCAAGTGAACGGTTTTGAAGTCGTTCATAGGTTAATCCTAAACTTTGGATGGCCATGTTCGTTTCTCCCACTTGCGCATTTAAATAATCAAGTCGATTCGTTTGTGTCTCATTAACCTTATTGATTGCAATGATTGATTGATTAATAACGGCAACTTGAGTAGATGTCTGTGAATTTGAGGATTGAATGCTTTGAATATCTTGCTGGGTCTTTAAGATATCTGCTTTGATGGGATCAAGGTCCTTTTTTGAGGCAATTTGAATGTCATCCGTAAACTGCGATAATTTTGTAGGTGCTGAGCGAACATTTTGGTAGTCGACGCTTTCCGCATAAAGTGCATAAGCAGCATAATTCAGTGCTTGCGTGCTGACCATCGTAAAGGTTTTCCCTTGGTCAAAACTAACATCTACTTTCAGTTTCTTCGGATTTGCATCCCAAACAATTGCATCAAATTTGCTGTATTTTCCCGTATTTGAGCTATTCCCAGCACCAATATTCAGATTCACTAAGCCATATGCATCCGACTTCGTGCATTGTACTTCTTGATAATCCAATTGGCCACTTTGATCCAATAAACTGAATTTGATACAAACATCACTAGATCCATAAGGGAGGTTAGAAATCGTATTCCCAGGTACGTCAATTGGATTCGGATTGAGAATAACGGCTTGGTAATTCAAACTTTTGCTTTGTGCCAAACTGGAAAATGCCAAAAGGAACAAACAGAAAATGCGTATATAGGTCAACATAGATGGTCTTATGGATTGATTTTAATGCCCAATGAAATGGTTGTTGGGATAATGCGTAAGTGGTTCACCGGATAATCGGGTTCCTTTACTGAGCTCAAATATTGGTATTTAACAAATCCACTGACGAATTTGCTGAGATGGTGCACTAAGGCAATCGAATATCCGCCATAGATTCGAATCTTCGAAAATTGTTGCTGCTCATCCAATGGCATGTACTGATTCGCGATATATTGATTTCCATTCCACATTTTGGCTACGGACACAATGCCTTTCAGGTCCAAGGAGATTGCTTGATTGATCGGAATTTCAGGGCCTATTTCCCCCGTTATACCCAGATGGTCGGCTTGATAGCTCAACGCAATTCCTCGCGTGTTTCCTACACTATTGTATTGATTATATGTGAAGCCAAACGCATATTTGATTGTGGGAACATACAGCGGATTTTCGTCTTTTTCCGTCGCACCTAAATGCTTGGAAATTTTCCAAAGGACATTCTCTCTTTTGAGTTGAACGTGTAGGCCCGTGGCGGGTTTTAGGTAGTCGACGAGTGTACCATTGAGGTTTTGGTATTGGTATTCGGTGGAGTTTCCTCCTACTTCGAAAACCAATTCTTGTGCGTTTGCTTCATTGAGTAAAAGGCAAGCAAACAATAGAATTAGGATGCGCATGAATATGTGATAACGTTTTACGAAGATAGTTAATTAACATGCATTCCACATGATTTTCCCGCAATAAAGCCTGTTGTCCATGCGCCTTGAAAATTGAACCCACCCGTGATGCCATCAATGTCGCAAACTTCACCGGCAAAAAAGAGTCCCGGTAGTAATTTACTTTGCATGGTTTTTACCTCAATTTCTGCGAGATCGATACCGCCTGCTGTTACAAATTCTTCTTTAAAAGTCGTCTTCCCTTTGACCTCGTAGCGGTCATTGATCAGCGTATTGATGAGCTTATTTGTGTTTTTTCCTGCCAAATCCAACCAGCGCGATTCGGGTTTGATTTCGTTTTTTTCTAAGAGATAAATCCACAGCCTATTAGGAATGGGGAAGGGGTTATGATTTTGAAGCATTTTGGCGCCATGGATTTTTTGAATCGATAGAAATTCTTGTCGGAGGGCCTCTTCCTTCATTTCATCGAGCCAATTAACTAAAATAGAACAGCAGTAATCTTTTTCTGCCAAAATTCGAGCTCCCCAGGCGGAAAGTTGCAAGATGGCTGGGCCGCTCATGCCCCAATGGGTGACGAGAAGGGGTCCTATACCCAAGAGCTTTTGGCCTTCGATGCGCACGCGGGCTTTTTCAACAACGACTCCCATGAGTGCCTTGATAGGCTCTTGCGGCATGTTGAAGGTGAACAAGGAAGGTACGGGAGGAATAATGTTGTGGCCAAAGGATTCGATGGCTGAAAACCACGTGCTTTTCGGTTGGCCCCCCACCGTAATAATTACCCGGTCCGCAAGATGAATTCCCTGATTGCTCTTAATTTCAAAACCCTTGTCGGTTTTTCTTATATGCTCAACGGATTGATTGGTCTGTATTTCGATCCCTAATTTTCGTGCTTCGTTCAGGAAGCAATCGATGATGCTTTGGGATTCGTTGGACAAGGGAAAGATACAGTTGTCGGGGTATGTTTTTAGCGCCACCCCGCGCGATTCGAACCAGTTGACCGTGTCTTGGGCATTAAATTGCTCGAATGCTTTGCGGAGAAATTTCTCGCCGCGCGGGTAATTCTCTGAAAGCAGACGGTTGTTAAAAGTCGCATTGGTTACATTGCATCGCCCACCCCCGGATATTTTCACCTTCCCGAGGAACTTGCTCGTCTTTTCTAGGATGCAAACATGGGCATCAAGGAAATGGGATTTGGCAGACAGGGCGGCAAAGAAACCGGCGGCTCCTCCGCCGATGATGGTGATTTTCAAGGGCAAATGTTTTGGCAAAAATAAGATAATTATTTCATGCGCAGCCGAGTTTTATGAAACCATTAAGCTTGGAATGTTATTTAAATCGAGTCGAATCAATCACTAAACACAATCCCGCCTGAAATACCACCAGCGCCCCCGTTCCATACCAAAACCATTCGCCACCTTGTAATTTACTTATTCCGGCGTCGATCGCCATTGAGAGTCCACTTCCCGTGAGGAGAAGTCCGCAGGTTGCTTGAAGCGCCCAACGGGTCGTTGATTTATTTTTCATTTGTCTAAAAGGGTTGATTAGATTGCTTTTCGGTTGTATTGATCATCAAATAAGAGCGGATATTCCTTCGGTCTTTTGAAATATCCTCGAAGCCAAGAGTCGCGATCTCCTATGTTCCAAAACGTGATGCCATATTGCTGCTTCTTGGGTATGGCGCGGTAGGCCTGAAAAACGAGCTTCAGTTTTTCTGATTGGGCTGATTTGGCAGCATCGTCATAGACAAATGTGGAATCATTTTTGGGATTCACCGCCACATCTAATTCGGAAAAATGGATGGCAAGACCAGTTGCGGTTGATTGCTCAATGACCCCTTGAATATCTTCATTTTTTGCGTTGATATTGATATGCATTTGTAGCCCTAATCCATGAATGGGAATGTGGCGCGCTTGTAGGTCACGCACCATATCCAAAATGGCTTGCATCTTTTTGGGTTTCCCATCTTGGCCATAATCGTTGTAAAACAAGGTCGCATTGGGATCGGCTTCATTTGCCCATTGAAAGCTTTTCGCGATGTAATCCGGAATGTTTTTCGACCAAATCGTAGGCCTCAAACTTCCATAGTCTAGAAAAGATTCATTGACAACATCCCAACCGGCGACTTGACCTTTATAATGTTTTACGACTGTTTGGATATGGTTTTTCAACATGTCTTCCCAGGCTTTCTCATCGCCTGTAAAATCCTGCATCCATTTGGGTACCTGATTATGCCAAACCAAGGTGTGGCCGTGCATCCGTTTTTGTTGGCCCTGCGCAAATCTGACGATTTCATCTCCTTTGCTAAAATCAAAACGATTCGCTTCTGGATGGACCAACATCATTTTCATGTGGTTTTCTGCGGTGACGCTGTTGAATTCGGAGGAAGCTAGTTTGAGGTATGCTTCATTTTCAACTAGTAATCGAGGGTTCATGGAGGCGCCAATCGGAAAAGAAACTTGGTCTTTTAACAAGGGGGATTGTCCCAATGAACTTTGGGCTATCCCTAGAAGCAAGCAAAAAAGAATCGTTTTCATAAAAATAGGTTTCCGCAAGATAATCAATATTGTTAATTTCTTTTTTTTCTGTTAACTCGCTATGTCTTAGACCTTAACCTACATGACTCGAACATTCCGAATCCTCACGCTCCTTGCGCTTTTCTTATCGACCAACTTATTAGCCCAATCTCCTAAGGTATTAGTGGTTACCGCTCACCCCGACGATGAGACGGGCTTTTCCGTGACCATGTTCAAGATTACCCACGAACTAAGAGGCATCGTAGATATGGCCGTTATGACCGATGGGGGTGGCGGCTTTGCGGATTCGCAATTGGGCGCCCTTTATTATGGTTTGAATTTGACAGACTCCCTCGTTGCGCGTACGCATTTACCCATGTTGCGTAAACAAGAAATTTTGGATGCCGGTAAAATCATGGGTGTGCGGAATATCTACTTCATGGAGCAGCCGGATGATTGGTACACGCTCGACCCACAGCCCTATATTTCAGGAAAAAACTGGGAGATTCCGTATGTGGAAAGGCGTTTGGATAAATTACTTGCCGACCGCGATTATGATTTTGTCATTACGATGTTGCCACATGCTGGCCAGCATGGGCATCATAAAACATCGGTCATCTTGGCTTTACGCGCTGTTCAGCGATTTAAAGGGACTCATAAGCCTATCATTATAGCGGGGAGTCCCATGAGCGCGACGAGTAAACCCATCGATTATACCCAGCTCGAAGGATTTCCTGAAACGAAAATCAATCCTCAATCGCCCACATTTACCTTGAATCGTGCCTTTCGGTTTAAAGAAAATGATAAAGTGAGTTATAAGATTGTCGCCGACTGGGTTATCTCCGCATATAAATCCCAAGGAGCCATTCAAGAAAATGGGATCCATAAAACCGATTTTGAAGTTTATCGATTTTATGACATCAATGACCCGAAGGGTATTTCGCGCGTGAAGGAATTGTTTGATGCATTAGCCAAAAGCGGATTTGCCGCTCCCGAGAACTGATTTATTTGGCCGTAAACTTGGCATATTCCTTCGGGTATAGCCGCTGATAATAGTCACGCAGTTTTTTCTGACCTGCGAGGTCTTGGTTTATTGCATAAAACATATCGAAATATTCGAGTTCCTCTGGCCTTACTTGGAGTGGGGTTTTCAACTTTGCCGATAAGTTTTTGTAATAGGCCGTAATGCGTTTTTCAGGATCAAAGTTGGGGTTAACAACTTCGTAATAGGATAATTGATGCGCTCGGAAAATCTTGCGAAGGCCGTCATAAATCCCAACAAACGGGATGGATCCGTGGTCGTCTTGAGGATAATATTGATAGTTAAATGGAATCGATTTAGACCGATGAAGTTGTTGGCAGAAACGTATAATACTTTTTTCGTGAACAGAAAAAGCAGCTTTGCTCGCAAGCACTTTGGCTAGACTTGGTTCATAGGTTGTATTGGCCAGGCCGATAAACAACGATTTGTTTTGATATTTTCTAGCTTGTATTGTTCGTAATACATCCTTTGAAAATCGACCTTCATCATACCAAAGACTCGGGTCCATCACCAGATAATCATCAAATAATGTGGGATGCTTCTGCAAAACAGCAAGCGCGAAGATGCCACCAAAACTATGGCCAAAAAGTGCGCGATATCCACTGCTAGGATATTTGCTTTCGATGTAGGGAATGATTTCTTGCTGGATGACTTGGGTGAAATTTTCGGCTCCTCCGGTAACATCGGCCATGGCTTTGGGTAACATGGCAGAGGCGTTCACGCGATACGGCGTTAAATCCCGCGTCCGATTCGTATTGTTGATAAATACGACAATCATTTTAGGGAATATCCGATTTCCATTTACTTCCGATAGGTAGTTTACCATACCTGAAACGGGCAGATAATTGTCGTCTCCATCGAGGACATAGAGTACCGGGTATTTTTCTTGTTTGGGTTTTTTATCTACAATTTCTTTGGGTAAATAAATCCGAAAGGTTCTGGATTCCTTCAAAATTGAGGATTGGATAGAATCCAACACGATGCTGGGATGCTGAGCAAAAATCACGTGTGAACAGCATGCGATTAGGCAAACGAATAATACTTTCATCTTATAATTCCGTTTCAATCAGTTTAATTAAATCTTGTCCTTCTTTTTTGAGTTTTTCTTCAAAGAACATAACGACATAATTGCTTTTATCCATCGCAAAAAACTGCGACATCATGATATTGATTTTGGCTCGATCATAGGTTAATAGCGGGGGATTTCCTTGTGGAATAAGATTTGACGTGTAGTTGCTAACATTGCTCCCTGCATATTTCATGAGGACTTTTACATCAAAGACTTCTGCGTTTGCTTTGGAATATTCACGTAGGTAATTCATTTCCCCCTCCTGAAATTTCTCGATGGCCGAAATGGAGTTTTCATAATGTTGGATGGCTTGAATGATTTTCGGATTATGAATTAAGCGCAATCCTCCTGCATTTTTCATGAGTTGGAAACCGGCATCTGTTCGTTCGAATAAGTAGCGGACATGAAGTCGCCTGCCGTTATAATAGAAAGGCCCCGAGTCTTTTTTGTATTCATCTTCAGTAAAGTTTTTAGTGAATTGTTTACTGATGTCGGCGCGAATATTTCGGTAATGTAAATTGGAGTCCACCATCGCAATGTCCATTTCGATGTCTTTCGCAATTAGGCTCAGGAATTCTTTTTCTCGTGCGCGTTCGATGACATGTTCCCGGTAATTTTCCACGAAGAACCCGAGTGTGACTGCCATGAAAAGCATGAAAAACTCGCTGAAATATTCTTTCCAATTCTTAGGTGCGTGATGGGGGTGATGTACTTCCATGTTAGTTTGATTCGGGGAAATTAGATTCAATTAATTTACGCAGTTGGTAACTTTTCGCTTTGTAGGTCTTGTAATAGCCTGTTTCAGTCACATTCATGAGCCAGTCGCTCCCACGAAGCATATTGGCGGTTTTGTGATTTAAATCTGGCTGATTAGTGTCTAGAAAAAAGGGTTGTCCCGGTGCAGAACTTTGGTTTTTCTCCAACAAAGCCATCATTTTACTCCTTGCTAAGCCATTTCGATGTGCATCTACATGCGCCAGATTTAAATGATTAACCACCCAAGGTTGAATATTGGCATAGAAATATTCCTTTTCGCGGTCTTGTCGGTATTCAATGCGTTTTAGTTGCATTTTCAAATCCGAAATAGCTTTGGCTAAGGTGTCGTTTTTAAAATAACGGAGTGAGCCGGAACTGATGATTTGGTCCAAATTGGCTTGTCTAAATTCCGGATGGCGCCAAATGAAAACACCGCGGATAAAGTGATAATAGAGTGTTGGATCATTGGGTTTTAGGCCTTTTGTTTCAATGATTTTTATGGCCTGATTTACCGATTGTCGTTCGATTACTCTCAGTTCTTGGAATTCTTTGAAGTCGACAGAGTCCGCAGCGAGGTCTTTCAACAAAGATTGCGCTAATTCCTTTTCGCGTAAACCTTCGATGTAATGTTCGCGTTGGTTTTCCACTAAGAAGCCGAGCGTTAATGCGACGAATATGACGATGAATTCACTGGCATAATCCTTGAGACTTTTAGGTGGGTGATGGGGGTGGTGTACTTCCATGTATATTTTTTATTACCTTTCGTTCATTAAATCAAAAACGATATGCCATTAGCCATCATTTTCGCGTTGATTGTTGTAGTTGTTATCTATTACCGTCGCCGGAGGGATTAGAAATCGCTACCATACGTATCCATTAATAGCTTGTTTAAAGCGATGCATTGGGCTTTTAATTGGCCCAAGTGCCCATTGATATACCGTGTCGAATTCACGGGGGCAATTCCCAAATTCACTAATTCATTGATATCTTCCGGATTGTTGTGTTTCAACGGTCGTGCATTTTCGGGCAATTCAAAACGATTCAAATAGCGTTGTTTTTCAGAGCCATTGGGCGAATAATTTAACAGTTGTTTTTGGTTCATTTCCCATACAGTATAGGCATCCAAAACACATCCCGTTTTCATTCGGAAATAAAGTAAATTTTGGTCCATGCTCTCTTGCAAGGCATCAATATTCGCGATGCGAATTTCAATCAATTGGAGTTGTTTGATGATTTCATCATTTTCAATCAGGCGTAGACCTCCCGCATTTTTCAATTGATCAATGCCGTTTTTAGAATGCTGAAAATAGCTGCGTAATGCGAGTGACTTGATTAAATAGTAAAATTGTGGGATGTCGGATTGGTAGCCTTTCGCATATAAATTAGCGAGTTGGATGCCCAATTTTTGTTTCAAGATGTTGTATTTAACGATCTTGTCGATCTCCGACATATCTCGTTCCAAGTCCAAATGAATATTCTTTAAATATTGAATTTCGCGGTGTTTTTCGATTTGATGCTCGCGTAAATTTTCGGCAAAAAATCCGAGCGTTACCGCGGCGAATAACATGATGAATTCGGTGAAATATTCACTTACTTTTTTAGGCGGGTGTGCGTGGTGGTGTACTTCCATGTAGGTATTTATTCAAAGTGATAGACGCGTCGTAAATCGTTCAATAATTTGGTGTTGATTTCACGATACTTTTTCAATTGATTGTGTCGCGTTGAGGCAAGTAAGAATCGATAGAATTCCAAAGATTTTCGAAGCGATTTCAGGTAACTGGGGCTTGGATTAATCTTAGGAAACTGATAGTAGTTAGGTGATGCCAAATATTCTTCCACCAGTAACGTGAGAGATCGAGTGTTTTTCCCATTTTGCGTTAATGCTCGGATTAAATCCACATTTTGAATATCGATAAAATTGGGAAGTACGAATTGGTGATAGGCGTCTGCTTCACGTTGCATCCGAATGCGTATTTTCTCTTGATCATTGATGATTTTAAGAAGGTCTTCTTGTATCTCGATGTCTTTAAAATAACGTAGCATGCCCGATGATTCGAGTTGGCGCAATATCGCACTTCGTGGTTCAAACAATATTTGTGAGTTCGCATTTACCCCGATGAATTGCGCGGCTTGAATGCGTTTTTGTTTGGAGGGGTCATCCACATCCCCTTGGTAGGTCAAATAAAGTTCATTTAAGTAAGATTCCTTTTTGATTCGAAAAGGAATGATTTCAGCTAATTCGATGGAATCAGCTTTGGTTTCTAGGTATAAGCTATGGGCTAACTCTTTTTCGCGGATACCCTCGATGTAGTGTTCGCGCTGGTTTTCAACAAAAAAGCCTAGGGTAAGTGCAACGAAAATAACGATGAATTCGCTCGCATAGTCTTTGATGCTTTTGGGTGGGTGATGTGGGTGATGAACTTCCATGGGGGTCTTTTAAGCGTAAATGGCCCGATTAACGGGCCATTTGAAGCATGTTATTTAGATGACAAATCAGGTTGAAGCGTCATGTAAACGGTTTCGTTTTCTACGATGTAATTACGTAAAATGGCGATGTCTCGATCATAAGATCCTTTGCCATAGATTTCTTCATAGGATGCTTTCAATTTTGAAGGCTCATCCAATTCTTTCCAACCGTTCGGAAAGCGACGGGAAAAAATGATGCGGGCTGCTCCGGAGGTTTGGTAGGTGGCAATTTTGATTCCTGCTTTGTCCCAAGCTTTTGGTAAACGTTTCATCACATCCCAAAACTCGGGCGCCGGCGCATATTTCAAGGTTAAGATATTCGAGCGGATTTTTGCTGATCTTTCGGCAGGGCTCGAATTGCTGTAATCGGCTTGGTAAGTAATGATTTCACCACCGGTCACAGCCTCGATATGGGGTGAAACTTTCAGATAGAAGTCATCGGCTGCTTCAGCGTTTGCAGGCATGGAACCTAACTCATCCCGCTTAGCCCAAGAAGTACCGATGTTATACAGGGACATCACTTCTCCATGGTGACTTCCGCCTACCAGGTTGAAAATAGCCCACGCATAGGGAGTGCCTGCTTTGCGGAATTTTGCAGTATGGTTTTTGAGGGCCTCATTGAAAGCGCCACGGTGACCGGGTTTCACTTTGTAATACTGGAAATTTGTGGTATTTGCTTGACCAAAAAGCGTTACGCTTAGCAAGCAAAAAATCGAGAGGGTAAGTAGTTTTTTCATCTTGAGAAGGGGTTTTATTTAATGTTCGAAATTAGACCAAAGCCTGCTGGCTTGATATTTTTTTTGTCTTTGCTTTGTCCTGTTTTTTGGATTTTTTGTCTAAATTTCTTTTACCAACTTACCTATCAAGTTTACTATGTATGATTTTGTACCTTATTTGTCATTTTTAACGAGTGGCATTGGGCTGTTTTTTATATGTTACTTGTTGTTCCGTTTTGGGAAATCCCCCAAGGTTTACGGACTCATCTTCATCATTTTTGCACTCGTTTACATGGAGTTCTATTTATATGCCTTGACTTCTAAGCATATTTATAAAATGCTCTTTCTTTTACGTAGCTCGAATATCTTCCGCATCTTTTTGCCGGCCACACTTTACCTGTACGTTCGGAGCATGTTGTTGCCTGCGAACCAATTAAAATCTTGGCAGTTCCTGCATTTTACGGTTCCTGTTCTAATGAGCATTGGTATAATGCCTGATTTATTCTTGTCAGAAGAAGCGAAAACGGCCGTTTTGGATAATTACTATGTAAACAATAAGTATTTTATCTCTATACCAGTCGGCTGGATTCCTGCCGGATTTATGCAGCCTATTTCCATAGTTTTTGGTATCGTTTATGGTGGGTTGACCTTGGTCTTGATTCAAAAGACGCGTAGGAAACAGGGTGAAACGTATGCCCATATCAATAAGCAGACCTTGACTTGGTTAAATTTATTGGCCGCCGCAGTGACGATTTACTTTGCGCTTCAATTATATCAATACATCAATTTATTCCTTAACAACGCCTTTGATCCACCTTCCCAAATAATCAAATGCCTCTTGGGAATTTTATTGTTTAGCTATTTCATCAGTACGCCCAATGTGCAGGAAAATATGGATGGCTGTATACTGCCGAAGGGAAAATCCTTCCCGTCAATTCAAGAGATCTATCCGAACATAATCCCTGCTTACAACATGGATTTGGTTGCTATGAATTTAGACAAGCAGGTTAAAGAATCGAAAGCCTATTTATCTGCCGAATATGATTTGTCGGCCATGGCAAAAGCACTTGAAATACCAATTTCAAAATTGCCTAAGTTGATCAAAAAATATTACGGAATTTCGTTTGTCGAATTTATCAATCGATTGCGCATTCATCATTTCTTAGAGCAGCGGTCTTCTTTTGATCAATTTACGTTGGAGACCTATATGTACCAAAGTGGATTTTCTAATCGGTCCACGTTTTATGCGGCTTTCAAAAAATATGTTGGTGTCAACCCTAGTTTCTATTTGAAAGAAATGGCCATTTAAGATCTTTTTGGACAAGGTCATCTGAATACTAGACAAATTTCTCAGGCTTTTCACGAAGTATGCTATCCATTTTAGACAATTTGGATACTTGTTTTATCATACTTATTAAGTCTGTGAAAAATCGATTTTATACGTTGGCATGCATGTGCCTTACATTTGGCTTATTGGGCCAAACGAAAGAATTTATTCATAAGGGGAATATGAATCCGGCTCGATTGTCCCAAATAGATCGGATGCTTGAAACCTATATTCAAAACAAAACTATTAACGGCGCAGTAGCTGTTATTCACCGGAATAATGAACTAGTTTACCACAAGGCTTTTGGTTATTTTGACGTGGAAACGCAAAAATCGATGCCACGCGATGCGATCTTCCGAATTGCCTCTCAAACGAAGGCAATAACGGCTACGGCTATCATGCAGTTATATGAGGAAGGTAAACTACTATTGGATGATCCGATCGAGAAGTATTTGCCTTCCTTTGCATCGCCTCGGGTAATTGCATCGTTCAATTTTACGGATACAAGTTACACGACTATTCCTGCGAAACGTTCTGTTACCATTCGGGATTTACTTACACACACTTCCGGTATTGGATATGCGCAAATAGGAAATGATACCGCACGTGCGCTTTATGGGAAGTTTGGGGTTGTTGGTGGAATCGGTGTGACGAATCCCAAAATACGTCTTGCAGATCAAATAAACACGTTAGGTACTATCCCATTGATGCATCAGCCAGGTACTAAATGGACGTATGGATTGAATATTGATGTATTAGGCAGATTAGTTGAAGTATTAAGTGGTCAAGATTTAGCCTCATTTTTCAAGACGCGTATTTTTGACCCGCTTGGAATGAATGATACCTACTTTTACCAACCTGCTTCAAACTGGTCGCGCATCGTTCCGTTGCATTCGAGTTCTGCATCAAACGGAATTGTGAAGTTGCCAACGGAGACATCCATGCTCGGGGGATTGTATACCGCTTATCCAAGTTTTAAAGGTACCTATTTTTCGGGTGGAGCGGGTCTTTCTTGTACGGCGATGGATTATGCCCAATTTCTACAAATGATGCTGAATGACGGTATCTATAAGGGGAAACGCATTTTATCGCGTGCAAGTGTTAAACTCATGCGAAGTAATCAAATAGGGGATGTCGAATTCATCATGCCTGGACAGCAACCTAATAATAAAGTGGGTTTTGGATTTATCATCACAACGGAAAAGGCGAGTGCGCAATCCCCAACTTCTGTAGGTACATTTTTTGGAGGAGGGGCTTTTTATTCGATTTACTGGATTGATCCCGTAGAAAAAATAACAGGACAATTGATGGTCAATATGTTGCCAATGTCCGATGCTGATTTATTAGAAAAGTTTAAAGTTGTAACCTATCAAGCTATTCAGGATTAAAAATGGAAGTACACCATGGCCACCATGCGCCTAAAAATTGGAAAGAATATTTTGTCGAATTCCTCATGTTGTTCACAGCCGTAACACTCGGTTTTTTCGCAGAAAACGTCAGGGAACATTACATCGAATCACATCGCGAAAGTCAATACATGGAATCGTTATTGGCGGATTTGAAGATTGATCAGGCTAATTTAAAAAACTCTATCCCATACCAACAAAAACGCGTGGAGGCAATGGATTCCCTCTTTTTGTTTTTCAAAAACAATCCCCAAGCTACTCAAGTCCCAGTTTCGGTTGTCAAGCATTTTAAACGTGTATCTTGGGAGATCATTTCGTATCGTAATACAACCACGATAAGTCAATTGAAAAATTCTGGTGGCTTACGTTTAATCCAAAATAAACGAGTGACTGATTCTATTGATGTCTACGACATGCGCTGGATCCGAATTGAATCCTCCAATAACCGCTTTGTCACGAATTCACGCGACATCAATTTGTTAGAAGAAAAGATCTTAGATGCATTTGATTCTTTGGATGCTTACATCAAAAACAATGGCTATGACAATCAAGATAATATACCCCAAACTGGTTTTGTGCGGATTAATCGGGCACATTTGAGAGAGTATTTAAATTTGTTGGCTCGCCAACAAACGATAACCCGACAAGATATCCGATCCTATAAACGGGCATTACAAACTACCGAAAACTTAATGGCAATAATTAAAAACGAATATAATCTGCCCTAGCATGGAAGTACACCACCACAGCCATATTCCCAAAAAATGGACGGAATACATCACAGAATTTATCATGCTATTTGCAGCGGTAACGCTAGGTTTTTTTGCAGAAAATCTACGTGAACATGCCATTGAAAAGGAGCGAGAAGTAAAATTTATTCAAATTGTGCATGAAGACTTATTGAATGATATTAAAAATTTAGATACAGTTTCGACCATTTATCAAACGAGGTTAAAACGAGAGGATACCTTGCTGAATCTATTAAGCAATCGAGATTTTAAGCAAACGAATGACCTGTATTATTTGGCACGATTGAACTCCATTCGATTCTTTTTCCATCATTCAAAAAATGGTTTTCAGCAATTGAAAAATGCCGGTGGCTTGCGCTTGATCTCGAATATAGAGGTTATCAAAATGATTCAGGCCTATGAAAATAATGTGGAGGAAATGGATGAATTGCAAAAACTTACGGAGGATTTACTCATGAATTACCGCCAACAAATGGCAATGATTTTTGATGGTCGAGTTTTTAAAAATATGGTGATAAATGGGCAATCAAGAAATATTGAAGCACGTTTTTCTAGGCCAACGGGCAATCCTCCTTTATTTAATGATAGCCCTGAAGCACTTAACGATTTATTGAATAAAACCTTGTATGTGCACAACAATAACTTAGGTATTGCCAGTCGGTCAAAGGAATTAAAGCGTGCCGCAATAGAGCTGGACAATATGTTAATTAAAACCTACCACCTAAATTAATATACGATGGAAGTACACCACCATGCCCACGCACCTAAGAAGTGGAATGAATACATCACGGAATTTATCATGTTGTTTGCGGCGGTAACACTGGGTTTTTTGGCCGAAAATTTCCGGGAACATCAAATAGAAAATAACCGTGCCAAAGAGTACCTCGAATTATTCAAAACAGAAATTAAACGAAATAATACAGCGATTGACTCTGTCTTGAAATTTGGGACCCCCGTGTTAATCCAAAATGAGAAACTTTATTTTTCGCTTTATGCAGATAAAAATCTCTCGAACGAGACCATTGCCAACTCCCTCGATTTAATGGTCTATCGTTTTTCCAATGACAAACGCATTTTCGAATTGATGAAAAATTCAGGCTCTTTGCGCTACATCAAAGACAAGAAATTAATCGAAGAAATAAACGCCTACGAAACAGATGCCGACTTTGCTGAATTCAGAACCTTTGATCAAGAGAGTTCCGCAGGTAAATTATTCTGGGAGTTTTTAGTGCAGAAGATGCCTCCTGCTTTATTGATGAAGTGGCTGAACCGACCAGATCTTGATTACATTGCTAATCTTTCTCCGGCCTATGCCAACTTGTATGCGGCAAATAAACAAGCCATAGAAACTGACTTGAAAAATGTACGATTGTCGGAAGATGTGAAGTCTGTCCTCCTCAAGTATTTGATGAATAAATGTACCATTCAAAAATTGAGTATATTAAATCTTAAAATTATCAAGAAAAAATCCGATCCTTTATTAGCACATATTGATACCTATTTAGCAACTAATTAACTCATTTTATGAAGATCTTACGTCTAATTTTTCTCCTGCTTTTTTGTGTTCAAGTTACGCTTGCGCAAAATTTTGAATCGCTGAATCAATTTCTTAAACAAGAGGTGCAAGCCAATAAATTGAAAGGCGTTCATGGCCTCGTTTACCATAAGAACAAGGTAGTATTTAATAAATTTTATGGAGATCGAGATGCGGAAAATAAGGTTCCCATGACCGGCAAGGAAATATATTACTTGCAATCGATGTCCAAGCCCGTGATCACTGTGGCGCTTATGACACTTTATGAACAAGGTAAGTTCTCATTGGATGACCCCGTGGAGAATTACTTACCCGAATTTAAAAACTTAAGTGTTGTACAAGATGTGAACCAGGGAATGAGAAGCAGTTTGATTCCTGCGAAAAGCAGAATTACAATCCGGCAGTTGATCAGTCATACTTCGGGTATGTCGCATGGCATAACACAGGTGAAGATGGATCGAGATATTTGGAATACGATTTTATATGATCAAAGTTTGACAACGATAGAGAAAAGGGTTGCGGCCTTAGCTAAAATTCCGTTGTCATATCAGCCTGGTACGAAATGGAATTATTCATTTGGACCAGATGTGGCTTCTCGGTTGATCGAGGTGCTGACAGGAGAAACTACAGATGCCTATCTGAAGAAGACCATTTTTCAGCCCTTGGGGATGAAGGATATGGGTTATAATTTAAATGAGGCCCAAGAAAAACGGGCGATGGTGGTGTATGATTTTCAAAACGGAAAAAATTTGGTTCGATCCAACATGCAACCTGCACGCAAAAATGTTACCGTTTTTGCCGGTGTAAATGCCTTGTGGGGAACGATGGAGGATTATTTGACCTTTGCCAAAATGCTATACCATCATGGAGAATTACATGGGAAGCGAATTTTGAAAAAAGAGACCTTGCAGTTGATGCGGACAGATGTTACAGCGGAAATCACTCGTAAACCGGATCAAACATCGCGTATTTATAAAATTGCCAATGGCATTTCATTAGATGAGGATGGAAGTACAAACCTAGAACCAGGTTATGGTTTTGGTTTGGGCTTTGGGATTTTGATAAATCCCATGGTGGCCAATAAACCGAATGTTTCTGCGGGAGAATACTTTTGGAGCGGGGCTAATTCCACGCATTTTTTCATCAATCCTAAGGATGAAGTCATTGGGATTTTCATGACTCAAATAGGTTCCTTGGGTACGCCTAATCCTTATCAATTCTATTTTGGGGATGAGTTTAGAAAAGGCGTGTATGCAGGGATAAAAACAGCTGAATCAAAGCTCGTAACGACGGATGTGGCAAAGCCTTCAGAAGTGAAGGCATTGGGTTTTGATCAAAAAGTATTGGATGAATTTCAACAAGAAGTTTCAAAAAGTATCCAACAAAAAGAAATTGCCGGAGCAGTAACCTTGATCGCGCGCAAAGGTAAAATTGTTCATTTTGAGGCGAAAGGGGAGTCTCAAATGGAGACACATGTTCCCATGCAAAAAGATGCCATTTTTCGTTTGGCTTCCATGACGAAACCGATCGCGACTTTAGCTTTATTGTTGCTGATGGAAGACGGAAAATGTAAGCCAAATGATCCCGTGAGCAAGTATTTGCCTGAGTTTGCATCCCAACAAGTTTTAGTATCGAAAGATAGCGTTGACGGCATGTGGATGTTTAAGACACGCGAAGCAACAAAGCCCATGTTGATTCGTCATGTGTTGACACACACAACGGGCCAACCAAGTGCTTACGGGGGAAATATGCCCGAGGCATATGCTGCGATTACGAAAAATGCCTACAGCAGTAATATCGAAAATTATGTCAAGAAATTAGCCAAATTGCCTTTGACACATGAACCCGGTGAAGGCTGGATATATGGTCCAGGTTTATTAGTCGCAGGACGAATCGTGGAAGTGATCAGTGGCATGCCATTTCAAGATTTTGTACAAAAACGAATTCTGGATCCGCTCGGCATGAAGGACACACATTTTTTCTTAGAAGCTAAAGATGCACCACGATTTACGTCCTATTACCAGCCGGATGGCAAGGGAGGTTTGGTTTTAATCGATCCCGGTTCAGAAAAAAGTATTCGGATCAGTGGTTCTAAGACCTATTATTCCGGATCCGGTGGATTACATTCGACGGCCTTGGATTATTTTAAATTTTGCCAAATGGTCGTTCAAGATGGCGAGTTGAATGGCGTGCGTATTGCGAAGCCTTCCACGATTGCTATGATGAAAACGGATCAAACACCGTTGAATTTAGAGGCGGCAATTACGCCCACGGATGATTTAAAGAACAACGGTTTTACCTTTGGTTATGCGATTAAACGCAAGGAAATTGGTAATGACCCACGCCCTGCCGGTACGATATATTGGAGTGGGGCTACGGGTCCGATATTCTTTATTGATCCAATACATGAGCTGATTGCTATGTTATTATACCAGCGGCCATCGACTGCACCAACAAACATTCGGACGAATTTTAAGTCCTGGGTAATGAAGAGTTTAATTAAATAAGTATGAGAGCATTATTTACAACCGTATTGTTATTGTTGACAATGACGTTAGCAGCGCAGATTCCTTATGGATCAAATTCAGCTGTGGGTAAACGAATTCAAGTGGGTGACATTTCTATGTATTATGAGATATATGGAAAAGGGGAGCCCTTGATATTATTGCATGGGGGCTATGGAAATATTGAAACAATGGGCGGAATGATTGCTGCTTTTTCTAAAAAAATACCGTGTTATTGCTGTTGATTCGCGTTCCCAAGGCAGAACGACGGATAGTGATTTGAAGGAGCTGACCTATGCACAAATGGCCTTAGATGTGAATGGATTTATGGATCAATTGCATGTGAAGAAAGCCAAATTTGTGGGCTGGAGCGATGGGGGAGATATCGCATTGGAATTAGCCTTGATACATCCAGAGAAAATCGATAAGGCAGTGATTATGGGTGCTAATTTCTTGGGGGAGTCTAAGGGCGTCGCGTTAGCTATTGATACGACCTGGCTTAACTTCCCCTATCTTTTTTTTGTTCCCATTTGAGATTTGGGAACATATTTTTCCATTGTTTCTGATGTCATCTTTGATACATCAGGTTAAGTTCGTTGGATTACTCAAAAACTTAAAAAACAAAAACAATGAAAAAATTAATGATGATGGTTGTTGTAGCTGCGGCTTTGTTTGCTTGTGGCCAACAAAAAACAGAAGCCGTTAAAACGGATGCCGCGGAAACAGATTCCTTGGGTGGAACGATGACCACTTTAGATGAAAAAACTAAATCTATCCATGCGCAAATCAAGGCTTATCAAACCAAGGATTCCACATTCAAGGGAGACGAATTAGCCGAAAATATTCAAGTTTATTATCCTAGCGATACGACGGCTGATTTGGTTGGGAAAAAAGCCTATTTGGCTGACTTTTTCTCCAATCAAAACTTATGGGAGAATTCAAATTTCGGAAGTTTACGTGTGACTACGTTGACTTTAAACAATGGTGAAGTTTGGACGAATATATGGGCGATCTTTACGGCCAAAGGGAAATACAGTGGGAAGGATATTTTGATTCCAGTTCATGAGGCCATTTTGTGGGTAAATGATAAGGAGGCTAAGGAAATTCATTTTTATGATACCAAACTTATTATGGATGAATTAGCTGCAAAAGCTGCAGCTGAAAAGAAGTAAGAAATTTTAATTTTCCTTAAAAATACGTTCAACTATGAAAAAGATTGTATTATCATTACTTACTGCAGCAACTATGCTTGCATGTACAGAGGCAAAAAAAGAAGAAACAGCAAACGCTATTGTTCACATTTACAAACCTACCTACACGGATAACTTTAAAATAGGGGATCCCAATAATGCTTTACTAGCGGAGAAATTTCATCAAGATCTTTTTGCACAAGATTACCAAAAGGCTGGTGAAATTATCGCTGATACAGCGGTATTCCACAATGAAGATGGGACTACGATCAAAGGCAAAGCGGCTATTCTCGATTTTATGCAAAAGAGTTTTGCTCAAGTAAAATTCAAGAATTATGAAATCGTTGCCATTATTCCTACCATCGGAGAAAATGGTCATCAATGGGTGAATATCTGGGATAAAGCCGATGTGGAAACTCCCGATGGGAAAACTCAAAAATTGGCTTGGGTAGATTCTTTCCGATTTGAAAATGGGAAAGTGGTGAGGTTTGATGGATTTGTCAAAGCCATCAAAGAATAAATTGTAAAAAGCCTCCTACAGGTGTCTACTGCCTACAATGAGCGTCTGCCTTATTGTGGGCAGTTTGTTTTGTATAAGTATTGGGTAGTCGTATTACCACCAAGAATCAAAATTATACGAATTGTCGGCATAAGAATTTGTCGCATTTTTTTCTATCTTTAAAACTTACCTACATCAGCGCTATGAAAAAAATCACTTTACTATTTCTATTCGTAACTCAGCTTATTTTTGCTCAAGTCCCTAGTCCCCAATCGCATTTTGGTTTTTCCATCGGGGATAATTATCACCTAGCCACATTTACGCAAACAGAATCCTATTTACAGAAAGTTGCCAAAGCTTCCCCTCGGGTCAAATTACAATCCATCGGGAAAACGGAGGAGGGAAGAAACCAATACATGGTCATCGTTTCTGATCCTAAAAACATCAAGAACTTAGCAAAATACAAAGCCATCTCTCAGCGCCTCGCTCGGGCGGAACGCCTCAGCGAATCTGAAGCGAAAGCTTTGGCCAAAGAGGGCAAAGCCATTGTTTGGATTGATGGTGGATTGCATGCAACAGAAACGGTAGGTATTCACCAATGGATCGAATCCATTTATCAATTCACCACTCGGAACGATGAGGAAACCAAACGTATTTTGGCAAATACCATTATCCTCTTTGTGCACGCGAACCCGGATGGACAGGAGTTGGTCTCCAACTGGTATATGCGCCAACAAGACACGCTGAAACGCTCGACGGAACATTTGCCACGGCTGTATGAAAAATACATCGGGCATGATAATAACCGGGATTTCTACATGATGAATATGAGCGAGTCGGCGAATATGGCGCGCCAACAATACATCGAATGGATGCCGCAGATTCTATATAATCACCATCAAACAGGTCCAGAAGGAACAGTTGTAGCCGGTCCTCCGTATAGAGATCCATTTAATTATGTCTACGATCCTTTGTTGGTCACCGGCATCGACGCCCTTGGCGCCGCGATGAGTTCGCGCTTAAATGCTGAGGACAAACCCGGTTACACGATGAAGTCCGGTTCCGTTTACTCTACTTGGTGGAACGGGGGATTACGTACGACGGCTTATTACCATAACATTATTGGCCTATTGACAGAAATCATCGGTAGCCCGACGCCGCAAAATATCCCTTTGGTGCCCAATCGTTTGATTCCCAATTCAGCGACGCCTTTTCCGATCACACCTCGCAAATGGTTTTTCAAGAATTCCATCGACTATTCGTTATCGCTCAACTATGCCGTACTGAATTATGCGACGCGTTACCGGGAAGAAGTGTTGATGAATATTTATAAAATGGGCCGTAAATCCATTGAACTAGGGTCTAAAGATTATTGGACGTTGTCGCCGAATAAAGTGGAAAAATTAACGGGAATTGCGGGAAACAATCTCAAGACCAAAAGCGATAGTTTATTTTCAGTCGTATATAAGAATCCGGAAACGCGGGATGCGCGCGCTTACATTATCACGGCGGATCAATCGACGACACGTTTGGCCTTTGTGAATATCTTGATTAAAAGCGGTATTCGCGTGGAGAAAGCGACCAAGGCTTTTGAAGTGAACGGCAAAACTTATCCACAAGGTTCGTATGTCGTGAAGACAAATCAAGCATTCCGTCCGCATGTCATCGACATGTTTGAGCCACAAGATCATCCCAATGATTTTCAATACCCAGGCGGCCCTCCCGTTCGTCCGTATGATTCTGCGGGATGGACACCGGCCTTTACCATGGGGATTCAGTTTGATCGGATATTGACCGACCTGCCAGCCCCGTTGGAAACCATCCCTTATGGTCAGCTCCAACAGGCAAGTCCGGCGTTTGAAACCGCTAATTATTATGCTTTCCCAAGTTCGGATAACGCGTCATATACCCTGTTGAACGACCTGCTAAAAGCTGGAATCGAGGTTACTAAAACCAAAGAATCTTTCTGGCTAAAACATAGCACGGCTGTTGCAGCCATTCTTGCTAAAGCAACCGTGAAAATTTCACCGTTGGCAAACATGCCTCAGCAGGCATCAAAAAAATTGGGAGCTAAGCGGATCGGTTTGTGGGATGTCTATGGCGGGTCAATGCCCTCAGGTTGGTTGCGTTGGATTTTAGAACAACATCATTTTGATTTTAAACTGGTCTTCGCCAAAGAAATCGACAAAGGAAATCTGCATGCTAAATTTGACGCGCTCATCTTTGTTACCCGCGCAATTCCTGGTCTAAAACCTGAAACAGCTGGCGAGAATACGTCTAAAGAACCTGTAGAAACTGATATTCCTGAGGAATATCGCGCGACCATGGGAAAAATTACCGTTGCCAAATCCATTCCTGCCTTACGCGCATTCTTGGAAGAGGGGGGAGATATTATTACGATCGGTTCCAGTTCAAATCTAGCCTATCACCTGAATTTGCCCGTAAAAAATGCCTTGGTGGAAGTTGTGGCTGGTAAGGAACGCGATTTGCCGGGTGAGAAATTTTACATTCCAGGAAGTGTGATGCAAGTTGCGGTGGATGATGCGGTGGAGGCCAACTGGGGTATGACGTCGAAAGCAGATGTTTATTTCAGCGCGAGTCCAGTCTTTAAATTATCGGCGGAGGCCATTGCGCATGGCAGTTTAATTCCATTGGCTTGGTATGCTTCTGAGAAAACCTTACGTAGTGGATGGGCATTTGGCCAAACCTATTTGGAAGATGGCATCGCGGCATTTCAAGCGAAAGTAGGCAAAGGGAATTTGTTCGTCTATGGACCTGAAGTAACTTTTAGAGCGCAGACGCACAATACATTTAAGATGGTATTTAATCAATTATACGAGAGTCGATAACGAATGAAATGTATGAATAAGTGCCTTTTATTATTGTTTTTGGGGTTGGTCTTTTCAGCGCATGCACAGAAATTCTATTATCCATCTGCCAAATCCTGGGAGCATAAGGCCCCGGACTATTTTCAATTAGATACCGCGAAATTAAACGAGGCGATTCGATTTGCCCAAAGCAATGAGAGTAGCTTGCCGAAAAATTTATGGCTTTCACAGGCGATGCAGTATGGCAAGGAACCTTTTTCGGATCCGATTGGGCCCATGGCTGACCGAGGTCCTGCGGCCGGAATTATCGTTTATAAGGGATACATCGTCGCGGAATGGGGGAACCCTTCTTCGGTGGAAATGACGCATAGTGTTACAAAGAGTATGGTTTCGTCGGTGGTGGGCTTGGCTTATGACAAGGGCCTCATTGCTTCCTTGGATGATAAGGTTCACGGGTATTTACCGCCTGTGGAGGTACTGAATTCCGAAGGCATTCAGGCAAATCAAAATCCGATTGCGAAAACATCCTTCCTTTATCCGTTTGAAACGGAGCATAATCGGAAAATTACTTGGGATCATTTATTGCGTCAAACCAGCGATTGGGAAGGTGTTTTATGGGGAAAGCCGGATTGGGCGGATCGTCCTTCGGATAAGCCGGCGGAATGGTTGACCCGCAAGCGTTTTGAGCCGGGCACGGTTTACAAATACAATGACACACGTGTAAATGCTTTGGCATTGGCGGCTACCTTGGTTTGGCGAAAACCATTACCTGAAGTGTTGCGTGAGCAGATCATGAACCCGATCGGGGCGTCCAATACCTGGGCGTGGACGGGCTATATAAATGCTTGGATTGTTGTGGATGGAAAATTGATTCAATCTGTGAGTGGGGGTGGCCATTTTGGCGGCGGGATGTTTATCAATGCCTACGATATGGCACGTCTGGGGCTCCTAACTCTGCGAAAAGGAAATTGGAATGGCAAGCAAATTTTATCAGAAGAATGGATTCGTAAAGCGACGACGCCGGGAGCGGTCAACCGTGGATATGGTTTTATGAATTATTTCTTAAACACGGATAGCAAATTATATCCTTCAGCGCCTGCGAGTGCTTATGCGCATATTGGTAATGGGACAAATGCCATTTACGTGGATTCGGAAAATGATATCGTGCTGGTGGCCCGCTGGATTGAGGATAAGTCCTTGGATGGTTTAATCCAACGGGTGTTAAGTGCTTTGCCTGCGAAACGTTAATCAGTTCGAATATTACTTATGCCGGAACCAACAATCCATGCGATCATTTTCGTATGCTTTGAAAACGGTATTCACCGGAAATCCATGGCGTAAATTTTCGTTAAAATTGGTTCTAGCTAGGTAATTGAATGCCCCCATGTCTCCCGTATAGGCTGTTTTGTTTGTGCGATTATAACGATCGTGTATTTCACATAATTGCTTCAGGAATTCGAAAAAGACAGGGAAGGATCCGCCAAATATACCACAGTTTAAGAGCGGTTCTTTGGCAAATCGTTCTTCGTAGGCCTGGTAATCTTGAATTTGTCCACGCAGGTGTTCAGCGTGGGCAATCATCCATTCGTTATGCAGCGTTTTAGGTTCATCGCCACAAAAAAGTGTGTTTTGATTTTCCTTAAAAAAGGCGTCTTCAAATGGGTTTTGGGCTAAAGTAACATCGGAAACATCCGTCACAAAAACACCCTGAATGGGATCCGTACATTGCGCGAGATAATCGCGGTAAACGAAATAGCGAAATACATTGGGATTAAATTCCGGATTGTAGTATACTTTTTTGAATGAGATATGTGCATTGCTGTAGCGTTTGCATGTCTCCACTGAAAAATTATTGTGAAAGATAATCCCGCGGAGATTAGTCAGCGCGACAGATTCCGCCCATGCCTGAACTAATTCATAGGAGTCGTCCGCGAGGGTCGTGTTCCGATTAACATCATAAATGCCCGTTAAATGGCAGGCCATGATGAGGTGAGTATGGGTCGGCATTAAATGGTATTTGACGCTAATTCCCTTTTCAAAACAGCACAAGAGCTATTCGGATTATTCCGGTAGTAGATATAGGACTTTTGGTTCACCTTCTTCACGTTAAACAGGACTTTTGCTTTTTCATAAAATGCGGAATCCGCGGCAAATCCACCTTCGAAATCGATCGTTTTAAATACTTTCTGATGGCCAAACAAAGTCCCAAAAAGAATCGCATCGTCCAAATGAATGGGTTTGCTCAGGTCATTCTTATCCGGGACATAATAATCCTCGATGGAATCGACGACGGTCTCCGTGGTGGAACATATCAAATCCGCATTTTCCATTTCTTGCAGACACGCGCTTAAATGAAAGGGTTTGTATTCATCGTCACTATCTAAAATGGTGATGTATTCCCCGATGCTATTAATGACTCCTCGATTGATGGATGCTGCTTGTCCCCGATTTCGGTGACGAATGTAGGCGATTTTATCTTCGTGTAGCTCAATGTATTCCAATAGCGATTTGCGATCGTTTTTGGTACTACCGTCGTCGATAATAATCAGTTCAAAATCCTGAAAATCTTGCCCTAAAACAGAATCAATAGCTCTTTTAGTCAAATGAAATTCCGTATTAAATACCGCCATGAGGACCGATATTTTTATCTTTTTAGGCATGATTTTTACTAAAGAGTAATAATTGATAGGTCAAATTTAGTGATAAAATACTCAAAGCTAGATTAAACTATTGTTCTCGACGAATTACCTGTTTTATGTTTCATGTGGGATGTCGGGAATTTCGATATCCATTTTTAACTTGCGCTTGTCGCTTGCGAAAAAACAATCCATGCGTTAAACAAGTTGTAAATAGATATGAAAAAAATAATCTTCCTTCTTTTGTTTGCTTCGCCCGTTTTTGCTCAGACAAAATCGGATTTAACCGGGGCCGCTAATCTGTTTGATTTAAGCTTTACTTCCCAGGAATTAGATACTCTTTACACAGATGTATTGGATAATTTGGCCAATTACAAAGCCATGCACGGTCTTTCGTTGAATAACAATGTTCCTTTGAGTCTTTGGCAAAGTCCAAAACTTCCCGGCATGAAATTCGATCAAACGCAACGCCCCGTTGTTTGGCCAAGCGTTCGTGCGACCTTACCCAAAAATAAAAACGATTTAGCTTTTTATTCCATCGATCAATTAGCCTATTTAATCAAAACGAAGCAAATTTCGTCGGTCGCGCTGACGGAGTTTTTTATCGCGCGAATCAAAGCGCATGGACCTAGTTTGCAATGTGTGATTAGTGTGCAGGAGGAGATTGCTTTAGGGCAGGCTAGACAGGCCGACAAAGAAATTTCGGCGGGGAAATACCGGGGTTTGTTGCATGGGATTCCGTACGGTTTGAAGGATTTATTTGCTGTCAAAGGTACCAAAACGACCTGGGGAGCTGCTCCATACAAAGATCAGGTGATTGATGAAGATGCTTATGTGTATACCAAATTGAAAGAAGCAGGCGCTGTACTCGTGGCCAAATTTACACTCGGAGCTTTAGCCATGGGGGATTATTGGTACGGTGGGCGAACGAAAAACCCTTGGAATTTGAATGTTGGGTCCTCAGGTTCATCCGCAGGATCTGCATCAGCGACGGTGGCGGGCTTAGTTCCGTTTGCGATTGGTACGGAAACTTGGGGCAGTATTGTCTCGCCTGCGACTACTTGTGGGGCAACGGGGCTCCGACCAACCTTTGGGAGTATTAGTCGGTCCGGCGCCATGGCATTGAGTTATAGCTTGGATAAGGTAGGTCCTATTTGTCGGTCGGCCAATGATGCCGCCATCGTTTTTCATTATCTACATGGAAGCGATGGGAAGGATTTGGCGGCAGTGAATATGCCGTTTAATTACCAGGCAAATCGCTCGGTGAAAGGGATGAAAATCGGATATGCCAAAAACTATTTTGACAAAATTACGGATACCACGCGGAATGAATGGAAGGTCTTGGCGGATTTGAAGAAACAAGGGGTTCAATTGATTCCTGTAGAGTTTCCGGATGAAAAAGCGTATCCGTTCAATATTATGGATGTGGTGATTGGTGCGGAATGTGCAGCGCAATTTGATGAGTTGACGCGGAACAACATCGACGACCAACTGACCCGACAAACTAAAAATGACTGGCCGAATCAATTCCGGACGGCTCGGTTTGTTCCTGCGGTTGAATACATCAATGCGCAGCGGCACCGTTATTTGTTGATGCAAAAAGTGAATGAGGTAGTTTCTCAATTCGATGCCATTATTTGCCCTTCTCGGGGCGGAGGAAACCAGTCGGCCATCACCAACCTCACCGGCCATCCGGTGGTTTGTGTGCCCACGGGTTTTGATGCGAAGAGCCACTTGCCTACGGGAATTTCGTTTGTGGGGAAATTATATGATGAAGGAACTTTGTTGCGCATTGCCAAATTTTACCAAGATCACACGGGGCATGAGGAGGTGCATCCTGAGGCGTTTCTTTAAGAAATCTCATGCTAATACATATGAAAAAATATCTACCTAGTTTACTTTTAATCTCGACCGTTATGTTGTGTTGGGCTTGTTCGAACGCCACGATTCCCGCAGGAGCGAAAGCCGTTACGCAGTTTGATCAGTCTAAATATTTGGGGACTTGGTATGAAGTTGCTCGTTTGGATTTTTATTTTGAAAGGAATTTGATCAATACAACGGCCAATTATTCCTTAAATGAAGATGGGAGTATTAAGGTCGTCAATCGGGGATATGAACCCTTTAAAAAGGTATGGAAGGAGTCTACGGGCAAAGCCAAGTTTGTGGGGCCAGAGGACGTCGGGATGTTGAAGGTATCCTTTTTCGGCCCCTTTTATGGAGGTTATAATGTGATTGCCTTGGACTCGAATTACCAATATGCCTTAGTCGCGGGTGAGAATTTATCGTACTTGTGGATTTTATCGAGGCAAAAATCGATCCCTGATGCGGTTCGAAAGGAATATCTCGAGATAGCGAAGGGGATAGGTTATAAGACGGAGGAGTTGATTTGGTTGTATTGAGGTGATATTGGCTCGAAAGATGCTAATGTACGTTTCTGCATTATTTATTTAAAATGGATAGTAATGCGTAATATATTTTTTCTCAAGTATTTTTTGCATCAAAAAAAGCATATAAAATTAAATTCAAGGCACTTGTATTTTCAAAAATAAGTGAGTTTAATCTTATATAAATGGTTAAATGAAATTTATTACCACACCTTTCCGCTGAGATTAACTTTCTTAATCTTCGGCCCCATTAGAAAGTGGATGTCTTTATAATTTGTTGTAAAAATATTAGTGAATCCAACAAATTTGTTTGGATTGTAATCAATAGTAACACTACTAGGTGGTAATTCATCAGCCAAAATTTTATCTACTGAAATATGCCAATTTGGTAATGGCGTTTGCATGTTCTTTTTAAAATAGAGCTCTGTCCATGTTATTCCACCTGTTTTAATACCATTAGATTTTAATCCTTTTTCAAACCGAATAGATCCAACATAAGTAGTTTCATTGGTTGATTTTTTTGTGATATATAAGCCATACCAATCTCCAATTGTGTCTGAGTTGTCAAGTTTTAATTCAATAATATATGTTCCAATTGTCCATTCGTAATTTAATCGTACTCCTATAAAATCTCCTTCATAACCTGCACTTTGTCCAAATCCGCTTGGTGCTAATTTGTAATTATTTATATCTCGAGTTCCCCAACGAGAAAAGATTATACCTTTTTGGGGTATTCCTCCATTTGGATTATAAACGAAGTTTTGAATGCCATAATAGAAACCTATATCATCATTTAATTGACCTTGATAAAACTGATAATATAAACCATCTTCATTGATAGTGCCATCTGCATTCGTTGGATTTTTATGTATGGTGAATTCGTGAGAAAGTTTTGTAAATGTTTTTTTAGGGAAATTCCAAAATGCATAATTCAATCCCCCAATCTCTCCATTTAAGGGTGTAGAATTGTTTATTGATTCTTCAGTCGTACCATTTGTTTCTATTGATTTATCTGATTCAACTCCTAAGGAGTTTATTGAAGTAACTCTATAATAATACTTCTTGTTTGGGATAATTAATTTGTCAACAAAGAAACAATTCGGATAAATTTCAGCCAATAATTTTGAAGGATCTGAAATTGTGTCTCTATATATTCGATATGATTTAATAGAAGTAGATTTTATGGTGTCCCATTGAATTTTTAAATTGTAATCCCCACTAGATATTTTTAAGTTTATTGGTGTTAAACTAACATTACTTATAGCCTCAATATTATCTTTTTTACATGAAAATATAATTATCGTGCTAATCAAAATATAGAGGTAAATCAAACCTTTCATGCGTTATTGTTTATTTGGATTACCTGCGAATTTATATTAGAACATTTTAATTAAAATATTTTTGAGATATTTTAATTAAATAAAATGATATAAATCTCCTTCGTTACTTCCCACATTACTACCAATGCCGTAAAATAAAAAAAACCACCTCGTTTGAGGTGGTTTCTGTGGTCCCACTAGGATTCGAACCTAGGACCCCCTGCTTGTAAGGCAGGTGCTCTGAACCAGCTGAGCTATAGGACCATTCCGTGTGAATCGGTTTGCAAATATCTGCTTTTTATTTTTTTTATGCAAACGAGCATCTGAAAAAAAATGATAATTTTTCGCTCAAAAGCGATTTGAATTGATTATCTGCCTGAAACACACCATCTTTACGCCTCAATATTTTTTTTGCATGGAATCACTTTTTAGCCTCGATAATCTGATCAGTTTACTGACTTTGACATTTTTGGAGATCGTTTTGGGAATCGACAACATCATCTTCATCTCCATTACCGCTTCTCGCTTGCCCCAAAAGGATCAAGCCAAAGCCCGCAACATCGGTCTTTTGTTGGCCATGGTCTTTCGTGTCATCTTATTGTTTGGGATATCCGTGCTGATCTCCTTGCAAAAACCTTTTATGCATATCGATTGGGGCTTTGTCAAATTAGCACCTAGCGGCCAAGCGATCATCCTATTCGTAGGGGGCTTGTTCCTCCTTTATAAAGCCACCAATGAAATCTTCATGAAACTGGAAGGTGAGGAGGAGCATATCGCGCATTCAGGAAAGACGGTTAATAGCATTGCTAAGATTGTAACCCAAATCGCACTCATCAACTTGGTCTTCTCGATCGACTCGATTTTGACCGCTATCGGGCTGTCGGATAACATGGGTGTCATGATTATTGCCGTCGTGGCCTCAGCGATCATTATGATGGGCTTCTCAGGGCCGGTTGGGCGCTTTGTCAACAATCACCCTTCCTTACAGGTTTTGGGGCTCTCATTCTTAATTATGATCGGTTTTATGCTTATCGCAGAGGCAAGCCACGATTCGGAATTGAGTATCTTAAACAATAGCATCGGTCAAATCCCGAAAGGTTACTTATACTTCTCCATCGCATTCTCCTTGTTCGTGGAATTCATTAATATTCAAATGCGTAAGCGTTCCAAGAAACCGATAGAAATTCATGATTTAAAGAATCAGGCGGAAGAGGAAGGGATCATTTAGACGTTAGACATTGGTCATTAGTCATTAGACGTTGGTCGCTGGCATGTTTTGTGTTAACGATTCCCATTTCAGTTCTAATTTATTTTTAAATAAAAAAGACGCGATATAAATCGCGTCTCTATAATCTTTAATCCAACGTCTAAAGTCCAACGTCCAACGTCTAATGTCTATTTCACCCCTTTCGCCACCCCTAGCAACTCCTTCGCCCCACCTTGTGGCAATCCTAATACTTTCTTTTTGATCTTGCCTGAAGCGTCTAGAAACAAGATTGTTGGGTAACCTTCAATGGGATACATATTTGCCAAAGCTGGACCTTCACCCGCTTCCATATCTACACCGATAGACACGAAATGCTCATTGATATACTCGCCTAATTCCTTATTTGGGAATACCTTGTTTTTCAAGACCTTGCAAGGTCCGCACCAAGACGTGTAAGCGTCCAACATGACCATTTTCTTTTCCTTCTTCGCCTTCGCCAATGCCTGACGGAAGCTACCCTCAAAGAAATTCACGCCATCACCTTCTGCGAAAGCAGGTAGGGATAAGGTTGAAATCAGCAAGAAAATAAATAAGTTTTTCATTTTTACTGCCTTTTAATTGGTTTATACATCTAGCCCCAGACTTTAGTCTGGGGTCTCCTAGGCTAAAGCCTAGGGTTATAAAAATCGTCTAACGTCTAAAGTCCAATGACTAACGTCCAACGTCTATTGTTAAATTCTTATAATTAATTCCGACGGAATTAATTATAAGAATTTAACATCACCGGCATCACCAATAACAAAATATCTTCCGCCTCATCTTGATCCGATGGGATGATTAATCCTGCCTTGTTTGGCTCGCTCAATTTGATGTCCACAAACTTCGACGATAAATTGCTTAATAACTCAGAAATCAATTTCGCATTGAAACCAATCTCCATGTCCTTACCTGCATAATCACATGTCAACGCCTCATTCGCCTCGTTTGAGTAATCTAAATCCTCTGCCGACAAAGTCAATTTATTGGCACTCAATTTCAAACGAATTTGGTGTGTTGTCTTATTAGAATAAATCGAAATACGCTTAACAGAACTTAAGAACTCCAAGCGATTAATCGTCAAAATCTCATTGTTTTCCTTTGGAATCGCATTCTCGTATTCTGGGAAACGCTCGTCGATGATCCGACAAATCAACTGGAAGCTTTGGAAGCTAAAGAAGGCATTCGATGAACTGAATTCCACCGTTACAGGTGTTTCATCGGCTGGCAATGTCGACTTCAACAATGACAACGCTTTCTTTGGTAAAATCAATGAACTGCTTCCTTCTGTCTTCAAATCCGTTCTGCGGTAACGTACCAAACGATGTCCATCGGTTGCCACAAAATTCGTGTGATCACCCATCATTTGAATCAATACCCCCGTCATCGCCGGACGCATATCATCGTTAGATACGGCTAATAAAGTATTTGCGATGGCCTCACCTAAGGTTAAAGCCGACAAAGAAATCGATTGATTCTTCGCAACTTCTGGAATGCGTGGGAAGTCGATTGGGTTCTCGCCGCTCAACTTAAAACGTCCGTTTTGTGTCGCAATTTCCGCTCCAAATGTTCCCTGATCCGCGCCGATGGTTACTGGTTGTTCAGGTAAACTACGAAGGGTCTCCAACAATAATCGTGCAGGTAAAGCAATTGAGCCATTTTCAAAGCCCTCAACCTCTAAGGTCGTTGTCATCACCGTTTGCAAATCCGATGCCGTTAACATCAATTTGTTACCCTCCAATTCCACTAAAATGTTTTCCAAAATAGGAATAATCGGATTGCTCGCTACCACACCATTAATGGCAGATAGTTGCTTCAATAAGACATTAGAGGCTACTAAAAATTTCATTGCTTTTAATTATTGATTAATGTTGAATTCAGACCTTGAAGTTAAATCAATTTGACTACAAAGCCAAGTGTTTAAGCTCCGTATTTGCGCTTGCGGTAAAGAATTACCAAAAGACTGATAAGGATTCCAAATGCGACCGGAACCAAGACATTTAAGAATTGGTAATAGCTTCTTCCCTCCTGTATTTTGGCTTTGTCCAAAGGACGTAAGCGGATGTTTTTATTGCGTGCCAACAAGGCTTTTTGGTCGTCCAATAAATAGTGAAATGCATTCAACGCAAAATCCCGATTCGCAAACGTATGCTTCATAAAGGGATCATATCCCAAAGGCGTTGGCCCCTTCGTATTCGGGTCAATTCCATTCAATGCCAAATCTCCATCCCCCACAATAATTAAGCCCCCCAGATTTTCTCCCTGGGCAACAAATCCCTTCGATAAACTGTCTTGTGGCAAAGGCCGATTCGCGAAAATGGACTTGAATTTACCCTCCAATAAATACGAAATGATTTGTCGGCCGGATTTATATTGTGCCGGATTAAAGTCCTTGCCCGATGAAGAAAATGGAAGCATCGCCGGTGCTTTTTGCACTTGGGTGTATGCACTCGTCATCAATAATGGCGTTTTCTTCAAACCACTATTCCCCGAAACCGTATCCATGCTCGATACAAATTTGCCATAAATAGCATCCAAATTTTTCGTAATCACCGATGCCGGATTTCCTGTCAATAAGGGGAAGGCTGGCCAGGGCATCAATTGTAAATTGGCCTTATTTCCAAAGTTGCCCACCTCCAATGGAATCATGCCACTCAATTCCGCATCTTTAACCCAGTTGGCATTCAACCTCAATCCATAACGATATAACATCTCCTCCAATCCCACATCCATCGGCGAACTTACTAATCCCTGTCCTTGGATCGTATCTACGCGAACGCCTTCCAAAAAGAATACGCCCTTGCCACCCTTGACTAAAAATTGGTCGATTTTAAATTGGTCGCTTGTGCTAAATTTTCGATCTGGTTGAATGACACATATCGCATCCAATCCCTCCAAGGTAGATGAAGCACTCAAATCAACAGGATATAAATCGTAGGATTTACGCAAATTGGCAATCAGTCCTAATTGTTTGATGGCCGGCACTTTACTGTAATCCAATAGGAAGCCTATTTTCTTGCGTTCCGTTTCCATGAGGCTCTGAATGCCCTGCATGATTTCGTATTCGAGGCCTTCCACCGACTGGTTCAATACCTCTTGCGAAGAGGCTAATTGGTTGCCTTTTAATAATAGAACCCCCGTTTTTTTATCCCCTTTCTCAATCACCAAACCGGGAAATACCATTTGTTGGACCTGCTTTCCACCCACATTATTGACAACGTTCGTCGGGGGTAAGCCTAGCGAATCCAATAAAAATATCTCCTTTTCGCGCGCATCGGAATTCGGGAATTCCGCATAGAGATCGATTGTCTCGATACTAATCGTTTGTGGACTATTTCGCTGCAAGTCTTGCAAGATGGCATAGCTGGCTTTTTGGAGGCGTTTAAAGCCGCCAGGAAGGTCGTTGCCGGCAAGATAGACTTTAATGTGAATCGGTCCATCCAAAGCCTGCAAAGTAGCGAGGGTGGATTCGCTTAAGGTGAACTTCTTTTCTTCGCTTAAATCCCAACGAACTAGGATATACGGACTTGCCAGGAGCAATAATAGCCCTGCAGAAACGAATAAAATCCAAGCACGTATATTTTTCATGGCATCTAAACAAGAAAAGCATCCCTTACAGAATGCTTTTCTCTTTTTCGGTAAGTACTACTAATAGAACTTGTAACGCTTATCTACAATCTTAGCATTCTCTTTGATTGCCTCGTTGATGTAGAATGAAGAACGTTGAACGCCCATCATTTGAATTTGATTTTTGTATAATGAGTAATCCGCTAAGGCTGGAGCCGCAACACCACCAGTTTTTTCTGCGATGAAAACACCATTGTCTCCTACGAATACAGCACTACGCTTTCCATTTTTCAAACCTGCAATACGTCCTAAAGCGACTGCATCTGGACCTGCTGTATTCAACATGCCGCCTGCCAAAGTTTGATCTTGTACTGTTTCTACCAAAGCACCCGCACCGTATTTCTGTGCGATTTGCTCTAATGTTCCTTTGATACCTGCTAATTTTTTCGAGATTTGCTCACCTTTGATTTCGTTACGAACCAAAGCAGTCAATTCGATGCGGAAGTCTTCAACTTTCACATTTTCTTTCTCTGTTTTACCCGTTAAGAAAGCAACAATGTATTGGTTGTCTTGCTCAAATACTTTCTTTGAACCATCACCTACCGCAGTGTTGTCATCAAATGCCCAACGAACGATTTCACGTGCATTGGCTAAGTTGTTAACTGCTGATGAGTTTTCTTGCAAACGATCGGCACGCATCATGATGATTGATTTGTCTTTCTTCAAAGCCGCCTCAAATGCACCTACCGTTCCGTTCGCATTCGCAAATGCATCTGCTTGCGTGAACACTTTGTCTAAGGTCGCTTGAGAAGGAGCGATGGTCTTGTTGATCGCCGCTAATTTATAGCTCGTGTTTGTTTTAGCATCTGTCACTTTCACAACGTGATAGCCAAAATCAGTTTCAATAACACCTGGCATCAAACCTGTTCCATTAAAACCGAACAATGCTTTCTCGAATGACTTAACCATTCCGCCATTGTTTTTGAAATAACCTAAATCACCTCCATTTTGAGCGGTACCATCCATGCCATTCATTTGAGCCAATGTCTCAAAGCTTCCGCCTCCTTTAACTTGCGCTAAAATTGCTTCAGCACGTTGCTTCGCTTGTGCTTTCGCTGAATCCGATTTGTTGGCCGGTGCAATCAAGATATGACTCGCACGCATCGTGAACAATGAATCTTTCTTCACGCCACCGTATTTGTAAATCGAATAAGTTAACCCTTCTTTGAATGGACCGTAGATACCACCCACTTGGAAAGTTGGCAACATCGTTTTCACCGCTGCTGGAATTTCTGCGTACGGCAACAAGTATGGCGTGCGCACATCTGAATTCAACATGGCAAAAGCTGAATCGTTTGGTGCAACCGCTAAGTCTTTCGCTAATTTTTTGATTTGCGTATAGAACTCAGCTGTATCTTGTTTTGTAGGAATTACAGGGAAAGTCGCATATTGGATTGAACGTGTGTTCGTTCCTTTGAATTGATCTTTGTGCTTCGCCAAATACTCCTCTAATTGCGCATCCGTTACTTTCACGGTTGTGTCTGCCACAGAGAAGAATGGAACGAATAAGAAACGCGCATTGAACTTTGAATTTTGTGCTTGGTATTCTTTTTGCGCATCTGCTTGTGTTACGTAGTTCGACAAACGCAATAAGTTCTCATATTTCGAACGAATACGATCTTGAGAAATCGACTTCTCAAACGCCGCCCAAGCTTGTTGTTGTTGCGCAGGCATTGTTTTCAAGTTCTTCAAAAATTGGATCACAAACGTTTTGTCAAATTGACCCGTTTGAGGATTTGTGAATTGTTGGCGTACCGATGGGTGGATGTAATTTCCTTGAACCATGTCGATCAACTCCTCTTCAGAAACCTTTAATCCTAGGGCATCGAATTCTTTTTTGTAAGCAATATCCAAAACGAATTGGTTCCAAACTTGCTCACGAATCGAAGCAGCTTCTTGCTCAGATGGACCTTTGCCTGTTTGAGCCGTGTAATTAGCCGTAGCTTCTTCTACTTTCTTTTGGAAGTCTTGAATCATGATGCTTTCGCCCGCGATTTGACCTACTTCTTGAGAACTTGAACCAAATAAGGATGATTTACCTTGGAAAATATCACTTCCCACGAGAAACAACACTAAACTGATCGCGATAGCCGCTGCCGCAATTCCCGATTTCTCTCTAATTTTTGTAATTAATGCCATTGATACTATTATCTAATTGTTTTGTACGCTTTCTTTTCTTTGTATTTCTCGACTTTGTCTTGAACAAAAGAAACGCAAAATAATCACATTTCTAATGAAAAAGCAAGTCATTTCTAAACTAATCTAGCCTTTTAAAACGCTTCGTAAACTTTCAAGGAAACGATCTGCGATGGCTTGGTCAATCGCCAAACTTGGCAATAAACGTAGCGTATGCTTTCCTGCATAGCCCATGAAAATATGGTGCTGGTGCAATAATGCATCCCGAATAGGCCCTACGGCCTCTTCTAGCTCGATTCCGATCATCAATCCACGTCCGCGAACTTCTTTGATACCTTGAATTCCTGCTAATTCTTGCTCAATATAAGCACCTATTTGCGTTGCATTGGCTAGTAAATTTTCTTCTTCAATGATATCCAAAACGACATTAGCTGCCGTGCATGCCAAATGATTTCCGCCAAAAGTCGTACCTAACAAGCCATAGCTCGCCTGGATATGCGGTGCGATTAACACGCCGCCAATCGGGAAACCATTGCCCATGCCTTTCGCCGTGGTCATCATATCGGGATTAATTCCCGCGTATTGATGTGAGAAGAATTTTCCCGAACGGCCATAGCCACATTGTACCGAATCCAAGATTAATTGTGCTCCCGTTTCATCGCATCGCTGACGTAAGGCTTTTAAAAATGGCGTAGAGGCAACTTGAATCCCACCTACACCTTGAATACCTTCAACAATCACAGCGGCCGTTTCTTCTGTAATGACATCCGATAATCCCTCGATTTGATTGAAGGGATGGAATGTCACATGGGATGTATCATTGATCGGAGCGACTATGCTCGGGTTGTCGGTAACTGCCACCGCACCGGCTGTTCTGCCGTGGAATGCTTTGGTGAATGCAACAACTTTTTTGCGTCCTGTGTGAAAAGAGGCCAATTTCAGCGCATTTTCATTCGATTCCGCCCCCGAATTCGTTAAGAATAATTGGTAGCTTGGATATCCCGACACACGTCCTAATTTCTCGGCTAATTCTGCTTGACCACCAATGATGATGGAATTTGAATAAAAACCGATGTTGGACAATTGTTCCGTCATCCTAGCCACATAGGTCGGGTGGGAGTGACCGATCGAGATCACCGCATGTCCGCCATATAAATCCAAATATTCCTGTCCATTTTTATCCCAAACCGTACTTCCTTGGGCTTTCATCAATTCGATAGGGTAGAGGGGATATACGTCAAATAGTTTCATAATCCTTTGTTTTATAGCCCTAGGCTTCAGCCTAGGGTTTCCCCAGGTTAAAACCTGGGGTTAATGATTTATTTATAGCCCCTAGGCTTTAGGCCAGGGTTTCCATCGGTTAAAACCTGGGTTTAATGTTTTATTTTATAGCCCTAGGCTTCAGCCTAGGGTTTCCCCAGGTTAAAACCTGGGGTTAATGTTTTATTTATAGCCCTAGGCTTTAGGCCAGGGTTTCCATCGGTTAAAACCTGGGTTTAATGTTTTATTTTATAGCCCTAGGCTTTAGCCTAGGGATTCCCCAGGTTAAAACCTGGGGTTAATATTTTTTATATCCTAAATCTTTGGCAATCAAAATAGGTTTACCAAAGAGTCAAAGGTCCAACGTCCAATGTCTAACAGACGCGAAGTATCGCGTCTCTACAACCTATCATCCAACTCTCTTCACTCTTACCTCTTACCTCTCAACTCCTAAAACCCTATCGCCTTCAATCCCAAGCCCGTCGTCTCAGGCCAGCCCAACATCAAATTCATGTTTTGAACGGCTTGGCCAGATGCCCCTTTGATTAAGTTGTCAATGACCGAGCTGATCAACAATTGGCCATCATATACTTCTAAATGCAGAAAACATTTATTGGTATTCACCACTTGCTTCACGTCAATGGCCTTGGGACTCACAAATACGAATGGCGAATCTTGGTAATAGCTTTCATAAAGTTCGACAGCCTCTTCCTGTGTTCCTGCATAAGCCGTGTACACATTGGCCATGATGCCGCGTGAAAAGTTTCCACGGTAGGGGATGAAATTTACCTTCGGTGCAGGTGATTTTGCGCCTAATACCATCCCAATTTCCGTAAGATGCTGATGCGTAAAAGCTTTGTAAATGCTCACATTGTTATTTCTCCAGGAGAAATGACTCGTAGAAGATAGCGCTTGGCCTGCTCCCGTCGAGCCTGTCACCGCCGAAACGTGTACATCTGCTTTCAATAAACCCGCTTGTGCCAAAGGTAAAAGCGCTAATTCAATCGAAGTAGCGAAACAACCTGGGTTAGCGATTTTATTCGCCGACTGGATTTTTGACTTTTGGAATTCGGCTAAGCCGTAAACAAATCCTTCGGACTCATCACGGAAATCCGTGCTCAAATCTACGATTTTGGTATGCCAAGGTATCTCATTTACTGCTAAGAATTTCTTCGATTCGCCGTGTCCAGAACACAAGAATAGTACATCTACCGGGCTCAAATCAGCACAAAAACGGGCATTCGTTGATCCTAAAAGATCCGTATGAACGTCCGAAACCAATTTTCCTGCTTGCGAATTGGACATAATGCATGTTAATTGTACATCCGGGTGATTGACCAAGATGCGCAATAATTCACCACCTGTGTAGCCCGCAGCGCCTACGATTCCAATTTTAGCCATTAGTTTGATTCGTTTACTTTCCGGTGAATCATCGTTTGGTTCGAAACGATTTTCGAGAATCCTCTCACATCATCACCTGTCCATGCTTTGTTCATTTCCCCATAAGCACCAAAAGCCGATGACATCAAGTCAAATTTCGACTCGATACCTGTCACCTGGAATTGATAAGGGGATAAAACCACGTGAACGGTCCCTGTAACATTGTCCTGTGTATCTGCTAAGAAGGTCTCGAAATTCCGCATAATTGGATCCAAGAATTGTCCTTCGTGCAATAAAGTGCCATACATATCACCAATGTTTTGTTTCCAATACAATTGGTGTTTTGTCAACACATGTTTCTCTAATAAATGATGCGCCTTGATGATGATCAACGGTGCAGGTGCTTCAAAACCTACACGACCTTTGATACCAATAATTGTATCACCCACGTGAATGTCGCGGCCGATCGCATAAGCTCCAGCGCGTGCAGTCAATTCACGAATGGCATCTACCGAGCTTGTATATTTCTCGCCATCGATGCCCACTAATTGGCCATATTCAAATTGCAAAGATAATTTGCTCGGTTTTGTTTCTGTTAATTGTGTTGGCCATGCCTCTTCTGGTAAATAACCATCGGATGTCAACGTTTCTTTACCTCCTACAGATGTTCCCCAAAGACCTTTATTGATCGAATAAGTTGATTTGTGCCACTCTTGTACAACACCTTTTGATTTTAAGAAATCGATTTCCGCTTCACGTGATAATTGTAAGTCGCGAATAGGGGTGATAACTTCACATTCTGGCGCCAAAATGCGGAATACCACATCGAAACGAACTTGGTCATTGCCTGCACCTGTACTTCCGTGAGCGATCGCTTTGGCACCTAATTTTGCTGCATATTTAGCTACGGCAGTTGCTTGGAAAACACGCTCTGCCGAAACAGATAATGGGTAAGTATTATTTTTCAATACGTTTCCAAAGACCAAATACTTGATGCAATCTTGGTAATATTCTTCCACGACATCCAACGTAACGTGTGAAGTTACTCCTAAGGAATAGGCTTTTTCTTCAATCGTCTTTAATTCTGCAGGTGAAAAACCACCTGTGTCTACCAAAGCTGAGTGCACTTCCATGCCGCGCTCTTCGGTTAAGTATTTTACACAAAATGATGTATCTAATCCCCCACTAAATGCGAGTATTACTTTCGGCTTGCTCATAATTTATTTGGATTTTCCTTTCTTGTGGAAAGGCATTAATAATTTCTCTTTAATTTTTTTCAATTGGGTGAAGTCGGCAATGTTCTTTAAAAAGATCCATTTGTCGTCTTTTTCCGGTTTAACTGTTGTATGTGCCGGGTCGTAAATCATCCCAGTGCATAAACAAATCTTGCGTTCCGTTCGGGTTAAGATGTCATAATTCACGCAGGATTGGCAACCTTTCCAAAAGTTATCATCTACCGGTAATTCCGAAAAGGTCGTTGGCTCATAGCCCAAATCCGAATTAATCTTCATTACCGCGAGTGAAGTCGTAATACCAATGATTTTTGCATCCGGAAAACGTGTGCGCGATAATTCAAAAGCTTTTGATTTAACCGCTTTGGCGACACCGTATTGGCGGTAGGATGGTTTAACGATCAAACCCGAGTTTGCGACAAACTTGCCATGTTGCCAGGTTTCGATGTAGCAAAAGCCCACGAATTCGCCTGTTACATCATCGGTAGCGATGATGGCCTTGCCTTCCGACATTTTTTCTTGCAGGTATTCGGGTGTACGTTTGGCGATACCGGTGCCACGTGCTTTGGCAGATTCTGCCATCTCGTGGCAAATAGATTCCGCTAGGTCAAAATGGGCTTGACTAGCGATTTGAACAGTATATGAATTCATGAATGGAATCAAGTATAAATGAAACAAATAGGTAAATCAATCTTTCAAGGGAATCATACCCTGAAGATGAATCTTCGTCGTCGGAGCGACGTGACTACATACCTGTTTGAATTATTTATCTTCATGTTCTTGATAAACAGCGTGATTAAACGCTAATTTTGTCTCGATAATAGGGGACAAATTTCAGTAATTCAACGGGGAAATCCCAACAATCAACTGATTATTTCATGGAAAATGATAATTCTTTAACTGCGGAAGCCTTGATTTATGCCTATACCTCGGGCGTCTTTCCGATGGCGGAATCAGATGGAACGATCTATTGGTACCGTCCAGATCCCCGGGCGATTATCCCAATTGATTCCTATAAGCCTGCCAAATCCCTGAAACCGATTCTTAATCGGGGGCAATTTGAAGTTCGAATTGATACGCAATTTGAGGCTGTTATACGTGCTTGTGCGGAACCTCGTGCTTATGAGCAGGAGACCTGGATATCGGAAGAACTCATTCAAGCCTATGTTGATTTACATCAAATGGGTTTCGCGCATTCCGTGGAAGCGTATTTGGATGGAGAGCTTGTCGGTGGACTTTATGGCGTGCATTTCGCTTCAGCATTTTTTGGTGAATCGATGTTTATGAAGGTTTCCAATGCGTCCAAAGTAGCCTTTCATTATTTAATCGAGATATTGCGCGCCAATGAATTTAATTTGTTAGATACGCAATTTATGAATGACAATGTGCAGCGCTATGGTGCCATCGAGATCAAGCGATCGGCCTATGAAAAATTGTTGGAAGCTGCATTGCAACAGGCCTGCGAATTTAAATTGCCGAGTAAATAGCCTAAATTTCATCATAAAGGGCTAAATTGTAGCAAATTTACCGATTATGTCAAAACCGATTCTCGTTATTAAGTTTGGTTCTTCTTCCATTACCCATGCCAATGGGGAGGTGAATGAGCAGACGCTCGAGAAAATTGCGGCACAGGTAGCAAGCCTTCAAGGGGAATATTCTATTGTATTAGTATCCAGTGGTGCCGTGGCAGCCGGTAAGGCTTCCTTGAAACATTACAAAGGTACCTTGTCGGAGCGTAAGGCTGCCGCCGCGGTAGGGAATCCCTTATTAATTGCAAAATACAATCATTATTTCCAAAAATACGGTATCTCCATCGCCCAGAGTCTTTGCGAGCGTCATCATTTTTCCAAACGGGAATCTTTCCTGCAATTGAAGGAAACCTATCAAGAGCTTTGGCGAAATGACATCATTCCGATTGCGAATGAAAATGACGTGGTGAGTAATGTGGAATTAAAGTTTTCGGATAATGATGAATTGGCGACCTTAATCGCTACCGGTTTTGGAGCTGAAAAATTATTGATTTCTACCTCAGTAGGTGGCTTGCTTGACGAACAAGGTCAAATCATTCGCCACGTTGCGGAGATCAATGCATCTATTTTGGATGTGGTGAATACGGATACATCTAGCACCGGTTTGGGCGGTATGATTTCCAAATTGACCTTCACGCGTTTGGCTACTCGAATGGGAATCAAAGTTGTGATTTTTGGATTAGATCAGGCGAATGGGATCATAGACGCTTTGCATGAAAATATCGGAACAGTTTTTGAGCCGCAATCGGCAACACTTTCTGCCCGACAAAAATGGTTGGCTTCCGGTAGCGTCATTACCGGTAGAATCGTTTTAGATAAAGGAGCTGTCAAAGCTATCCAAACCCGGAAGAGTCTTTTATCCGTTGGAGTTCTAGAATACTTCGGCGATTTCGAAAAAGGCGAGGTGGTCGAAATGCTGGACCCACAACACAATCCCATCGCCGTTGCGCGCGCGCGCTATTCCAAATCAGAGCTTGTTATTGCTGCGGAAAGTAAGGAGGTGGCGAATGCGGATGATATTGTAGTCTATTAGACGTTAGACATTAGACGTTGGTCGTTGGAATTATTTGTTTATGGATGCGATACTTCACGACCAATATTATCACCAATTTGATAAAATGGAATCTTTATCAATTTTAATACTCATGATTACTTGAATTCATTCTTTCTTTGTTCATGAAGAAAAAAGAAAGAAAAGTTGAGGATTTGCTCGTTTGGCAGCAAGCCATTTCTGTTGCGAATGTAATTTATTTGCATTTTAATTCATTGAACGATTTCGGCTTTCGAAATCAAATTCAACGTGCTGCAGTTTCCATTTCTAATAATATTACTGAAGGATTTTATCGAAAATCAGATCGTGATTTTAAACGCTTTTTAACGATTGCCTTGGGCTCAACAGGTGAACTGAAATCGATGCTAATTCTTGCTATTCACTTGAAATATATTGATGCAGAGAAACAAGTAGAATTAATGGGCCAATTAAATCAAATTGGTAAAATGTTAAACGCCTTGATTAATTACCTGAGCAATCAAATTGATTGACATAAATTAAAAAGACGCGAATTTCTTCGCGTCTTAATTAATATGCTCCATCGTCCAACGTCTAATGTCTAATGTCCAAAGTCTAGAAGACGCGAAGTATCTCGTCTCTACACAAATGCTTCCATCGTCTAACGTCTAAAGTCCAACGTCTAAAGTCCAATGTCTAACGTCTAACGTCCAACGTCTATTCCACCACCACCGCTTTTCCACTCTCCACATCCGCTTCCACAGCCTTGTACTTTACATTTTCTTTGATGCTTCCATCTTGGTATTGCACCGTTACACGTTGGTTGCGATCCGCAATTTTGATGGCTTGACGAGGTGCTACGCGCTCCGCTTGGCCTGCTGATGGATCATGGTAGCCTGGCTCTTCTTGTGCGCCAGCTAATCCGCCTAATAAAGAAGATAACGCCTCATCTTTGCTCATTTGCAATTTAGGTGCCTTCTCTTTCGGTGCTTTGAGTGCCGTTTGATTCGTCGATTGTGCCGCAGGAATTTCCGCTTTGATCACGAAGCTAATCGTATCTGAATTTACTCGTGCCACAAATCGTTGGAATAAATCCACCGCCTCAAACTTATAAATCAATAAAGGGTCTTTCTGCTCAAACACCGCATTTTGAACGGATTGCTTCAAATCATCCATCTCACGCAAATGCTCCTTCCACTCCTGGTCAATCAAAGTCAACGTGATGAATTTCTCCATCTCAGAGATCACTTCTTTTCCTTGTGTCGCCAAAGTCTTGTCGGCGTCCACCACAACACCCGTCACCATATGACCATTCGAAATAGGCACCTGAATGCCCGAGAATCCTTGACGCTTCGCCTCTTCCGCAACCTGAATTACTTGCTGTGCAATGATTTCATTCTTCGCTTTGTAATGCATTTCTGCCGCTAAGAACAATTGTTCCGTCCGCTTATCTAATGCCAAACGATTAAACTCTTCCGCCGTGAACGGTGGCTCCATGCCTAATAATTCAATCACTTTTAGTTCAAGCTCCTCATAATTTGAATAGCTTGTTGTGATATCTTGGCATACATCGAACAAGATATTGATGATGTCCAACGATAAACGCTCGCCAAATAATGCATTCTGCCGACGCTTATAAATCGCATTCCGTTGGTAATTCATCACGTCATCGTATTCCAATAAACGCTTACGTATACCAAAGTTATTCTCTTCAACTTTCTTTTGTGCACGCTCAATTGAGTTCGTAATCATGGAATGTTGAATCACTTCGCCTTCATCCATGCCCAAACGATCCATCACTTTCGCAATACGATCTGAACCGAATAAACGCATTAAATTATCCTCCAATGACACAAAGAATTGAGATGAACCCACATCGCCTTGACGTCCCGCCCGACCGCGCAACTGGCGGTCAACCCGACGAGATTCGTGGCGCTCCGTACCGATAATCGCCAAACCACCCGCAGCCTTCGACTCCGGACTCAACTTAATATCTGTTCCACGACCAGCCATGTTGGTCGCAATCGTAACCTTACCTGATTGTCCTGCTTCCGCAACAATTTCTGCCTCTCTTGCATGTTGTTTGGCATTCAAGACATTGTGTTGAATCTTACGGATATTCAATAATCGACTCAATAATTCAGAGTTTTCTACTGAAGTCGTACCCACCAATACCGGTCGGCCTGCAGCAACCAATTCTTGAATTTCCTCCGCTACGGCATTGTATTTTTCACGTACCGTACGGTAAACTTTATCCTCATGATCTTTACGTTGGATTGTACGATTCGTAGGAATCGAAACCACATCCAATTTGTAAATTGTCCAGAATTCACCCGCTTCCGTTTCCGCCGTTCCTGTCATACCGCCTAATTTGTGGTACATACGGAAGTAATTTTGCAAGGTAATCGTCGCATAGGTTTGTGACGCATCTTCCACGTTCACGCCTTCTTTAGCCTCAATCGCCTGGTGTAATCCGTCGGAATACCGGCGGCCTTCCATCACACGACCTGTTTGCTCGTCGACAATCTTAACCTTACCTTCTACTAAGATGTATTCGGTATCTTTTTCGAATAGGGTATAGGCCTTCAATAACTGATTAACCGTGTGAATGCGTGATGCCTTCTCGTTGTATTCGCTGATCAATTGTTCTTTTTTTGCCAAACGCTCTGCGTCCGACAAATCTTTATTCTTTTCGATTTTATTTAAATCGATCGACAAGTGAGGCAAAACGAAAAAGTCGGGATTCTCAGTGTTTCCACTCATGAACGCTAATCCTTGTTCGGTCAATTCTACTTGATTATTCTTTTCTTCAATCGTGAACAATAACGGCTCATCTGCCTGAGGCATCAATTTTTGGTTCTCAGCCAAATAAATCGATTCCGTTTCATGCATCAATTGCTTCATGCCGCTTTCCGACAAGAATTTAATCAAAGGTTTCGACTTCGGCAAACCGCGATAAGCGCGGAATAAGGCAAGACCACCTTCTTTTTTATTGCCAGCTGCAATTTCTTTTTTGGCCTCAACCAAGAAGTTTTGAACGATCTGTTTTTGAGCTTCAACCAATTTATTTACACGAGGTTGGAATGCTTCAAACTCCTGCTCATCTCCTTTTGGAATAGGACCTGAGATAATTAATGGCGTACGTGCATCATCGATTAACACGGAGTCAACCTCATCCACCATCGCAAAATGATGCGGACGTTGAACCTGATCTTCCAAACTGCGTGCCATGTTGTCACGCAAATAATCAAAACCAAATTCATTATTCGTTCCGTAGGTAATATCTGCCAAATAGGCTTGGCGACGCTCATCTGTATTCGGCTCATGCTTGTCGATGCAATCCACCTTCAAGCCATGGAATTCGAATAAAGGCGCATTCCATTCGGAGTCACGTTTCGCGAGGTAATCATTCACAGTTACCAAGTGTACACCACGTCCGGCTAAGGCATTTAGATAGGTAGGCAAGGTAGAAACCAAGGTTTTCCCTTCACCTGTACCCATTTCAGAAATCTTCCCTTGGTGTAGAACGATACCACCGATCAACTGTACATCGTAGTGGATCATGTCCCAGGTAATCTGGTTGCCAGCGGCTAACCATTGATTATGCCATATCGCTTTGTCGCCTTCAATCACGACATTCGCCTTTTTGGCAGCGATGAATTTGTCCTCAACCGTAGCCGTAACGACTAATTTCTTGTGTTCAGTCAAACGACGAGCGGTCTCTTTCACAACAGCAAATGCCTCAGGAAGAATTTCCATCAGAACAACTTCCAATTGTTTGTTACGATCCTCGTTTAATTTGTCGATTTGAAGAAAGAATGTTTCCTTCTCATCAATGTCCTCAGTTGCATTTCCTTGTTCGCGCAAAGCGACAATTTGTGCATCGATATCCGCTAGGAACTCCTGAATGCGTTGCTTGAATTCGTAAGACTTTCCACGAAGTGCATCATCCGAAATCTCATGCAAACGAGCATATTCTTCCTTGATCTTTTCCACAATCGGCATGATTGCTTTGATGTCACGCTCCGACTTCGTGCCAAATATTTTTGTAACGCTTTTGCTTAGTATTGAAAACATGGTAATATAGGGCCTACCTAGGCTTGGTGATAATTTAATTTGCAATTTACCAATTTGAATTTTTATCCTTGCTATGTTCCGACAATTAATCCAAAATTTTTACGGATTTGAATTCGAAATTCATTTGTTTTGTAGCTCAATTTTGAATTCTTATGGCTGATAATCCAATTCCTCCACGTCGGGCACCCCGGAAAAAACTGAAGATGCCGCTTTTCGGCGATATGATCAGTGGCTCTTCGGGACAAGGCGGGTCGAAGAATTTCTCAACATACCTCTTTTTATTGGTGGGTTTGGGGATGTTAGGCCAATTGTTCCTACCACAATTATGGGCAGAGAAGGTATACGATTCCGAATCTGAAGTGCGCGACATGGAAATCGATGGGGTATTGCGTAAAAAGTATGCGGATGCCAGTGATCGAAGTGAGATTCATTACCTATTAGTTGTGGTAGAAAAGGAAGGCAAGCGAAAGAAATTGGATTTATATCGGGCTGATTCGTTGTTTTTTGAACAAGTGGCAGTTCCTCAGCGAATTAAAAAGGAGGCTGGAAGCTTGATCGTCCATGTAACACGCTATTCCAAGCCTGATACAACGCTCGAAATACGATTTAAAGAATAAATAATATCAGTTTTTTGATAATCGGGTATTTCAATCTACCTTAGGGCAAAATTCTACTGTAAAATGCCCGCGCTTACCTCACCGAATGCTAAACATTTGTTGGCCCGTACGCTCTTTGGTTTCTCCAAAGATCAATTTCAGCAAGCCATGGGCTATGGTTCTCTCGAAGATCTCGTGGATCGTGCTTTATTAGCCGATGCAGCCTTGCCCGCCCCTCCGAATGCCTGGGTGAATACTGTTCCTGCGCAATCCCAACAAGATACGGGCGATGCGGGAACGTGGTATCGCGAATTAACCTATTGGTGGTATAACCGCATGTTTTCGGAAGGCTTGAATTTGCGTGAGAAAATGGTTTTGTTTTGGCATAACCACTTTTCCTGTGAACGGGATAAAGTGAATTATCCGCAATACATGTACCAGCAAAATCAATTGTTTCGCAAGTTTGCTTTTGGCAACTTTAAACAAATGGTCAAAGAAGTCAGCATTGATCCTACGATGCTAATTTATTTGGACGGGAATAACAGTCGGGGAACAGGCCCCAACGAAAATTATGCCCGTGAGGTGATGGAATTGTTTACACTCGGGATCGGGAATTACACAGAAAATGATATCAAACAAGCCGCCAAAGTGTTATCGGGTTGGCAAGTCAAAGGCCTAACATCCGTGTTTGATTCAACCCGTTGGTACAAAGAAACGTCCTTAACCATTTTTGGTAAAACGGCTGCTTTTAAAGTTGATACATTAATTGATTTGATTTTCGAACAAAAGGCCTGTGCCGAATTTATTTGTCGGAAACTCTACAAAGCATTCATTTACTATAAACCAGACGAGGCTTTTGTTGCTCAAATGGCCACAGTGCTGCGGACGAATAATTACGAAATGAAACCTTTATTGCGTTTCATGTTTTTGTCAGATCATTTTTACCAAACGACATTTCGTGCGAGTCACATCAAAGATCCCCAAGAATTAATGGTGGGTTCGTTGAAAGCACTTCAGGTGAAATCGCCGGATTTGGTCAATTTATATGACATGGCCAAAATCTTGCAAATGCAATTATTTCAGCCTCCTAATGTTGCGGGATGGCCCGGACAGCGCGATTGGATTAGTTCCACAACCTATTCGTATCGGGGTGGATTTACGGATTCCTTATTAACTGGAAAGCGTTTTAATGGAACAGCGGTCACTGGAAAATTAGATGCGGTTGCCTTTGCACGCACTTTTGCGAATAGTGAAAAGGCATCCTTGTTTGTAGACGATGTCATTGAATCTTTAGTTTTATTCCCGATCTCGGAAACGAAACGGCAGTTTTTGTTGAATACGTTATTGGATGGAACTATTGCTGCCAACTGGTCAACTTATACTCCCCAGGCAGATGCGCGCATTATTCGTTTGCTGAAAGCAATTATGCGTTTACCAGAATACCAACTCTCTTAGGACATGAAAAAGCAGATAAATCGGAAAGTTTTTTTACAGCAGATGGCCGTTCTTTCTGGAGGGGTTGGATTTGGTTTAGGGACGGTGACAGGAAAGGCTTTTGGTCAAATTCCAGCGGCGCACATGGCGAATGTAGAACCTGGTAAAATATTAATTATTATCCAGTTGGCTGGAGGAAATGATGGCTTAAATACGGTAATTCCAGCGGAAGATGACTTGTATTTTTCGGCTAGACCGAATATTGCTATTAAAAAAACAGATGCCTTGAAATTAGATCAAGGCATGTATTTGCATCCATCCGCGGTTGGTTTAAAGAAATTATACGATCAAGGGCAAGTCAGCATTGCTCAAAATATTGGTTATCCGAATCCGAATCGTTCACATTTTCGTGCGACGGATATTTGGAATACGGGATCTGATGCTTCCACGGTAATAGAGGAAGGTTGGGCTGGTCGTTTTTTAAAAACGCGCTATCCTGAATTTCCAATTTCGCTAGCCAAACATCCCATGGCGGTGCAATTGGGGTCAGTAGAATCATTGCTATTTCAGTCCGATCAAGGTGGATTTAGTACCGTTTTTGAAGACCCCAATTTATTTTACCAGTTGGTTAGTGGTACGCCATCTGACTCCGACATACCACCTGCTACCTTAGCTGGGGATGAACTAGGTTTTTTAAAGCAAATTGCAGCTGCCTCGGTTCAATATGCTGGAGTTATCCGGGATGGTGCCACGAAGGGGAAGAATACCATTGCATATCCTACATCAAATTTGGGTAGACAGTTTGGTATCGTATCCAAATTGATTTCCGGAGGATTGGAGACGCCCGTCTATCTGTTGAACATCGGAGGATTTGATACCCATGCGAACCAATTGACCCAACACGCTAATTTGTGGAAAACGATTTCTGAAGCGGTTTCAACGTTTCAGGTGGACATGACGAATCAAAATTTAGCAGATCGAATTAACATCATGACCTTCTCGGAATTCGGTCGGCGAGTGAATCAAAACGGAACTGCCGGAACAGATCACGGTACTGCAGCACCCATGTTATTTATTGGGAGAACAGTTCGCGGAGGTTTGATTGGGGCAAATCCGAATTTGAAGGCATTGGATAGCAATGGGGATTTGAAGTTTAATTATGATTACCGACAAGTGTACAGCACGGTGTTGCGGGACCATTTAGGTCTGGACAATGTTCGTTCGCAGCAGATTTTCAATTCGACCTTTGAACGATTACCTATTTTCAAGAATTCGCCTGATGCACTTCCGGAGGCAATTACGATGGAACTTATCGCGCCATGGCCAAATCCGGCGAGCGGCTATACCTTGTTGCAATATGGAATATTTGAGGAGGCGACCGTTTCGTTGGCATTGTATGATTTGCAAGGACGCCAACTGAAATTAATCGATACAGGCTTGCGCAAAGTGGGGTCATATTCCGTAAATTTTGACTTGCAAGGCTATGCATCGGGTCAATATTTGGTCAGTTTAAGTACGAGTAGAGGAGCACGAATGACTCGCCAATTGGTGATTCAATAGATAAATTGTTATCTTCGAGACTTGAATTTCGCACAACAAACATTTCGAATTTTCGTTGATGCTAAAACGTAAATTATATTCTATGTTTCGATTCGCCGTTCTTATCTGCTTTTTGGTCGGTCTGTTTCACACAGACTTAAATGCACAAATGTGGTTTTTAGGCCAAAAAGGCAAGAAGAAGTCGCCTTTCCCTGTTTTCAAAAAGCATACATCCATTTCTTTTGGGGCAGGTTCGTCGCATTACATTGGGGATTTGGTACCAGTCGCAGGGTTATTTACGGTGGGGGCTCAAACGACTCGTTGGAATGTAGGGGTAAATTTTACTCGGCATTTGTCTTCTAATTTTAGCGCTAATCTTGGATTGAATTACATTAGAATCGCTGGGGATGATAGTTATTTTTCGCCCGTAGGAGACTGGGATGCAAATTTTAGGCGCAATCTACATTTTAGAAATGATATCAAAGAAATGTCCTTAGTGGGGATGTATGAGATTGGTGGTAATCCAGAGAATTTAAAAAAGCGAAATGTGGTTTCGCCCTATGTATATTTAGGAGTGAGTGGTTTTTTACATTCGCCAGATGCGCGTAAGCAAGCAACGGCAAACGCAGCAGGAAATCCGGTTCAAGGTCCTTGGTTGTCGGAAAGCAATGGAAGTTTATTGGATTACAAAAACGAAGGTGTTGATTATTCGCTGATGGGTGTTTCAATTCCATTTGGGGTTGGATTCCGATATAAGATAAATGATGCTTTGGATTTTGGCTTTGACTTTGGATATCGCGTCGCTTTGACGGATTATTTGGATGATGTTACGGATAATCGAAATACTGTACTTCCTGTTTCTGTTGGCGGATCCATGTTGTACACAGATCGTTCAGGAGAACCTTATGCGGCGAATACATTAGTGAATCGTATTCCGGTTCCTGCGTCGGTTTCAGCGCCTAAAATCTCAACAGGTCCAGATCAATATTTTACCACGCAAGTGCGTATTATTTATCATTTGCGAAATAAAATTGATTGCCCTCCTTTGCCCATTCAATGAGAAAAATTATTGGTTTTTTCGTGTTTATGGTGCTAAGCCATGCGGCATTTGCCCAGCGCTGGACCATGTCCGCAGGGGCGGGTGCTACCTTGTACAAGGGAGATTTATCAGATTGGCATTTGATTCCTCATTTATCACAGTTGAAAACTGCCTCTACGGGGGTAAACTTCCAATTACGTTATCAGCCTAATCAGGCGATTGCCTATCGGGCAAAATTGACTTTTACGGGTATTTCGGGTGATGGTGCGAATTTTGGATTGCCTAGTATTTCTTATTCGACAAATAGTTTTTCAAGTCCATTAATTGAATTTTCGGGTCTAGTGGATTACAATTTAAAAGATTATCAAGCGAATCGAAATGTGCGAAATTGGACACCCTTTATTTATGGTGGGCTGGGAACCTTGTTTGTAAGTCCTGAAGGAAATATTCCTTCCCCTAAAACCTACTTTACTTGGGCAATCCCATTTGGTGTAGGGATAAAGGCCCAAATAAACAATCGATTAGGATTGCAATGGGAATTTGGAACGAGTAAATCCTTGTCGAACATCCTAGATGGTCAAGCAGCATGGGGCGAACAGCCTCAGATTTTTACTCTGAATAAAACAGATCAATATTTACAAAGTTCGGTATCAATCACGTATTCGTTGATTTCCGTTTATTGCCCTCGGGATTAATGTTTTGAATAAGGGGAGGGATTAGCTATCTTTGCCTCTTGTATGTTGTATGAATGTAGTTGTGAGTCAAAACGTAAAAGATTCTATTGATGTAAACAATCTGCCGGCGCACGTTGCCGTTATCATGGATGGTAATGGGCGATGGGCGAAACAGCAGGGGTTTAAAGATCGCATTTTCGGTCACCGACATGCCATTGCGGCTGTTCGGGAGACGATAGAGGGGTGCGGTGAATTGGGTATTAAGTATTTGACTTTGTATGCATTTTCTACGGAAAATTGGAATCGTCCTGCGGCAGAAGTGAAGGCTTTGATGAGTCTTTTGGTAAGTGCTATTCATGACGAATTGCCAGGAATGATGAAGAATCAGATCCGTCTAAAAGCGATTGGTGATTTGGCTTCATTACCTAAAAGTTCGCAGAAAGAATTGCAATCTGCGATGGATCAAACGGCTGCCAATAAGGGTTTAACACTCGTTTTGGCCTTGTCGTATTCTGGGAAATGGGACTTAACGCAAGCAACGCAAAAGATTGCACAAAAGGTTGCTGCTGGTGAAATAGCGGCATTAGATGTGGATGCGAATGTAATCAATGCGCATTTGTCTACGGCTGGAATGCCGGATCCTGATCTGATGATTCGTACGGGTGGAGATCACCGAATTAGTAATTTTATGCTGTGGCAATTAGCCTATGCGGAGTTGTATATTTTTGAAGAGTTGTTTTGGCCCGATTTTAGAAAAGTCAATTTGCATCAAGCAATCGTTGATTTTCAGATGCGAGAGCGTCGGTTTGGTAAAACAAGTGAACAAGTTAAACGTGAGGGCTAGGCCCTAGTAATGAAAAAAGACATTTGCATGAATTTTCGTAAAGAATCAAAAGGGTTTCGTTCTTGGCAGCTAGTATTGGTGGGCTTGGTTCTTTTCATCACTCAAACTGCGCAAGCGCAGGTTTTAGGTGGCCGTCGGTTCGCGCCTTCTTCGGCTGCTACTTCGACTTTCTCGTGGGCAGATCCTAAAGAGTATGAAATTGCAGAGATTGAGGTGACGGGTTCTCAGTTTTATGATGGTGCCTCCATGATTAATATTTCCGGTTTGCAAAAAGGCGATAAAATCAAAGTTCCAGGAGATGCAGTTGCTACAGCGATTCGTAAGATTATGGATCAAGGTATCTTAGAAGAGGTTGAGATTTTTGCATCCAAAGTAGAAGGGGACAAAATTTGGCTTCAAATAGCTTTGAAGGAACGTCCTCGATTATATGCCATCAATTATGTGGGAATTCGTAAAGGGGAGCAAGAAAGTTTAAGTGAAAAGGTAAAAACCTACAAAGGAAAAATTATCACTGAAACATTAAAGAAGAATCTTGAATTAGCAATCCGTAAGTATTACCAAGAAAAAGGTCGCTTAAATGTTAAGACAAAATCAACGATTCGAGTAGATACTTTGCGTGGTAACAATGCGACTTTAATTGTTAATGTAGACAAGGGAGAGAAGGTAAAGGTGCATAAAATCATTCTAGACGGAATTGATGAAAAATCACGTGGCTTGATCCTTCGTAAAATCAAAAACACGAAGCAAGTTCGTTTCGGTCGTATTTTTAAGCCTTCCAAATTCGTACCAAAGAAGTGGGATGAGGATAAAACAAAGTTGCTTGAAGCCATGAATAAATTAGGCTTCCGTGACTTTCAAATCAAATCCGATTCCATTGGAAAAGTAGATCAAAAGTCGGTAGACTTATACATCAAACTAGTCCAAGGGAAAAAGTATTATTACCGCAACATCAATTTTGAAGGAAATTACATCTATCCGGATTCTGTTTTGCACATGGTATTAGGTGTCAAAAAAGGGGATGTGTATAACACAGAAGAATTGGACAAGAAAATGCAAGGAAATCCGGGGGATGACTTGAGTTCTGTGTACATGGATAATGGGTATTTATATTACAATGCGGAGCCTGTTGAGTCGGCTATCGAAGGGGATTCGATTGATTTAACGATTCGTATCAGTGAAGGTAAGCAAGCGACGATCAACAAGGTTATCTTGAATGGAAATACAAAGACTTCTGATCATGTCGTTATGCGAGAGATTCGTACGTTACCGGGACAGAAATTCAACAAGTCGGCGATTATCCGTACCGTACGTGAGTTATCAACCATCGGTTATTTTAACCCAGAAAAAATTACACCAAATCCGCAGCCACGTCCAGATGGAACCGTGGACATTGAATACAATGTAGAAGAGAAGCCATCCGATCAAATTGAGCTTTCAGGCGGTTGGGGTGGTTACATCGGTTTTGTAGGTACTTTAGGAGTCGTGTTCAATAACTTTTCTGCGAAGAATCTGACGAATTTGTCGGCTTGGCGTCCTTTGCCTGCGGGTGATGGCCAAAAGTTATCCGTTCGTTTTCAAGCGAATGGTGCTGCCTATCAAAATTATAGTTTGACATTTACGGAGCCTTGGTTAGGAGGGAAGAAGCCAAATTCATTCTCAATTTCATTGAACCGAAGTGTTTCTTATCCGTATCAATTTAGAACGACAGGTTACGGTGGAGGTTATGGAAGTGGCTTGGGTGGCTATGGCAGTGGCTATGGTGGTTACGGCGGAGGCTATGGAGGCTATGGTGGCTATGGCGGTTACGGTGGATATGGGATGAGTGCTTATTCTGTTCCCGATTCTCTATTGGATGCGCACTTTAACGTGAATTCAGTGACCTTCAGTTTAGGAAAGCGTTTGAAATGGCCGGATGATTATTTCTCATTAAGTAATTCCTTATCATTCTCGCAGTATGATGTAGATCGTTATTATACGTGGGCTTACCCACAAGGTAAATCAACTTCGATTACCTTGATGACGAACTTCTCTCGAAATAGTATCGATAATCCGACGTTCCCACGTATGGGTTCAAGTTTCTCATTGAATGCATCGATTACACCACCTTACTCATTGATGGGAGGAAACAAAGATGGCAGTTTGATTGAATACCACAAATGGATGTTTGATGCGAGTTGGTTTACGCCTTTGCTAGGTAAGTTGATCTTACATACACGTGCTCACTTAGGATTCTTGGGATCTTATGGAGGTGCCCCTACAACCCGCTTTGAGCGTTTTGATTTGGGTGGATCCGGAATGGTTCAAGGTTTCTCTTTCAACCGGGATATCGTAGGTTTGCGTGGTTATAAAGATCGTGTGATCGGACCATCGGGATCTTATGGAAATGGTGGGGTAGCTTACAATAAGTTTGTGATGGAAGCGCGTTATCCTGTTTCGTTGAATCCTTCAGCGACAATCTTCGTGTTGGGCTTTGCGGAGGGTGGAAATAACTTTGCTTCGTTGACGGATTATAATCCGTTTAATCTGTATAAATCAGCTGGATTTGGGGCACGTATTTTTATGCCGGCATTTGGTATGATTGGTATTGATTATGGTTTTGCGTTTGATAAGCCACGTCCGGGAGATTCGGATTTTGGCCGACAAGCATTTACGTTCTCGATTGGACAGCAAATTCGCTAAGCAGTATTAACAATGAAAAAGTCAATTTTTTTCTTAATTTTGGGAATCATGTGCATGGGACAACGGACCTATGCTCAGAAATTTGGCTACATTGATACGGAGTTTATTACGTCCAAAATGCCTGAATTTCAAAAAGTTCAAACGGTCTTGAATGAGAAAACTAAAACCTGGTTAAAGGAAGTTGCCGACAAACAGGAGGCAGTTGCTCAACTGGAAAAAGAATTTCATTTGGAGGAATTATTGTTGACTGATGAGTTACGTCAACAACGTTTGGCCACCATTAAGGTGAAAGATCAAGAAGCTAAGGCTTACCAGGAAAAGGTATTTGGTGAGGAGGGTGAGTTATTTAAGGCCAAGCAAAATGCCATGAAGCCCATATTGGATGAAATCTCGAAAGCATTGGAGCGTGTTGTGCGCCAAAAGCGTTTGGATTTTGTGTTTGATAAGGCAAATGATGGCTTAGCATTGATCTATACAAATCCGATTCATGATTATTCGGATTATGTGTTGGAGGAACTAGGTTTGGAACTAGATCCTAATTTGAAGAAATAGTAGAGTGATTAAGAATATAAAACAAAAACAACTAGATTAAACTTTTATGAAAAACAAACTATTCTTAGCTATGAGCCTTGTGTTCGGAATGGCTATTTTACCAGCGAAAGCACAAGTTAAAATTGGATTTATCAATGCGGATTACATCTTAAGCCAAATGCCTGAAGCTAAGCAAGTGGAAGAAGATTTGAAGAATACGCAAAAGCAATATGAGACGCTTTATCAAGGAAAAGTGAAGGATTTTCAAGATAAATTAGCGGCGTTTGAAAAATTAAATGCAGATCCTAAGACAGCTGATATCATCAAGCAAGACAAGGAAAAAGAATTGCAAAATTTACAAACTTCGATTCAAGAGTTCCAACAAAATTCTCAATCTTCATTGCAAAAGAAACAAGCTCAATTGTTACAACCTTTGTTGAAGAAAGTAGAAGAAAATATGCACGCAGTAGCAGCTGAAAATGCTTATACGTATGTATTCAACTACGATGCAGGAATGGGAACAGCTCCAATCTTGTTGCACTACCCAGCAGATGCAAACATGTCTGATTTGGTATTAAAGAAAATGGGCATTACGCCTAAGCCAGCGGCTCCTGCTGCAGCACCAGCTGCTCCAGCAAAGAAATAAGTTAGCTGATTATTTTGAAGAAAGCCTCGATGAAAATCGGGGCTTTTTTTTGATGGTGCTTGGTTGCGTTAAAAAGGAATTTCGAGATTAATTACTAGCCCCAGACTTTAGTCTGGGGATCCCTAGGCTAAAGCCTAGGGTTAAGTTAGTTGTTGGGTTTTATTATCTAGCCTAATGTACTTGATACTCTTACCTCTTCACTCTTACCTCTTATTTCAAAAAAAAATACTTAACTGCCTGCAACAACGATGTCAACAGAATAACCCCCAATACAATATATTGAAAGGTCTTTTCAGGAATGTATTGTAATATTCTTTTGCCTAAGTAGGAACCTGCGATCGATATTACGATGAGAAAAGGAATCAAAACAATGTGTTCTTGATGGAAATATCCGCTGGCGATGTAAACACCTGCCCGACTCAAATCCACGCCCATATCAATAATCGCTGAGGTAGCAATGAAAGCATCTTTCTCCAAATTGAAAGCTGCCAAAGTAATTCCTCGAATTGCTCCTCCCGTGCCTATTAAACCTGCCAGAAATCCAGAAATTGTTCCCCCTAAATAAAGGTTGGTATTCGTTTCCTTCAGCCCTTTGTGATGCCCTGTCATGAGGTAGAGCGCTAAGATGAAAATGATTATATTCATCCCCATTTCAATTTCTTTCTGAGGAATATAATTTGTTAGCCATGCACCAAATGTGACAAATAAAACGGCTGGAATGCCCAATTTAAGGGCTATCTTTTTGTCGATGCCTGTTTGGAATAAATAAATCTTGGACAAATTGCTGAATACATGAAATACGGCTGTAATTCCAAGGACAATTTTGAAATCCAAGACAAGCGAAGCAAGTGGGACAAACAAAATAGATGAACCGAAACCGCTGATTGTACCAACGATTTCAGCGAGTAGGGCCAATAAGAAAAAGATGAAATATTGCCCCATCATATAGCTTTATTCGTTTTCTTCCTTAAATAAGTAATTCTGAAAGAACAAGATCGTCACAACGCCACAAAAAATAGCAGCATCTGCAAAATTAAATATGGGAGTTGAATAATAGCTCCCTCCCCAAACGGGAATCCAAGTGGGTAGAATTCCTTCCCAAAAATCAAAGAAAAACATATCGATCACTTGGCCGTGAAACCATTGCATCGGAGCTCCTTGTGGTGCATTATTCAAAAATACGCCATAAAAAACCGAGTCGATTAGATTTCCAATCGCTCCTCCTAGAATGAGGGACGTGCAAACTAATAACAAGGTTTTTGAATTTTTAACCGTCAAGGTATACAACAAGTATCCGATGCCGAACATCGCCAAAATACGAAAACTTGTTAAGATTAATTTGCCGTAATCAGAGCCTAATTGAATACCAAATGCCATCCCAGGGTTTAAGGTATAATGCAATTTGACGTATGGACTAATGACTTCAATTTGCCCATAATAACCGGGATCCATAAAATTGTGTACGGCCAATTTGATCCCTTGATCTAAGAGGATAATCAATAAACTAAGAAGGAAATAGCGATAATTGGATTTCATTAGGCGTTTTTTCTACGTTTAACTTCATTTTGCAATAACGTGTATTCTCGTGAAGTTTGTCCAGCAATAGAACTGTTTTCCTCTGCCCTACGGAATAAATAAGGCATTACGGATTCAACGGGACCATAAGGAACGTATTTGGCTACATTATATCCTGATGCCGCGAGATTGTAACTGATATTGTCCGACATGCCTAATAATTGCGCGAAGTAAATATTCGGGTGATTGTGTGGAATTTGCTGCTTCGCCATTTCTTCAGCAAGTAATTGGCAACTATATTCGTTATGTGTTCCGATACAAAAATGTACTCGGTCGATGTTATTCAGGCAGGCCAACATTCCTAAATTGAAATCTTGGTCAGTATGTGCCTTGTCTTTGTGAAGCGGTTCAGAATATTCATCTTCATGTGCTCGCTGGCGTTCTTTTTCCAAATACGCTCCACGAACCAATTTTACACCCAAGAAATAGTTTTTGTTTTTAGCTGCTGCAATGGCATTTGTCAAATTTTCTAACATATCCACGCGATACATTTGAAATGTATTGAAAATGATAGCTTGTGATTGGTTAAACCTTTCCATCATCTCATATGTCAATGTATCAATGGTTCCTTGCATCCAACTTTCTTCTGCATCGATAAAAAGGCGAACCTTTAAATCATATGCCTTTTGGCAAATCTCTATTAGTATTTCTTTGCTGTGTTGGAATGCAGCTTCGTTTTCTTCTGCTAAGCCTGATTCGGTTTGGAATTCTTCCAAAAGTTCTGCTTGGAAAATGCCCGTCATTTTAAAAACGGCAAATGGAATGGCTTGATTCTCATGTGCTTTTTGAATCGTTTTTAAGATTTCTTGCTTGGTTGTTTGAAAGGATTTTTCATTTTCTTCTCCCTCAACTGAGTAGTCAAGAATCGTTCCAATCTTTCCTAATTGTAATTGGTCAATCGTCTGTTTGCATTCTTGAATCGTTTCTCCACCACAAAATTGCTCGAAAATCGTAGATTTTATCAGTTTTTTAATGGGAAAATGGAGGAAAAGGAACAATTTGATGAAAAAAGTCCCTAACTTTACAAGCCAATTTTGGTTCATTAAGGCGAAAATCCAATAGGCCTTTTTGAGTTTAAAGTTGGATTTAGATGCAAAGGCAATTTGTGTGTCTTCGAACGATAAGTGAGGTATGGTTGAAGCGTTGATTTTGTTCATTGATTTTGAAATAGCTTGCAAATATAAGAGAATTAATAATCCGTTGAATCGGTGAAGTATAAAATAAAATAAACAAAACGTTTGGGGCGTTAGCCTTGTAAATCCGAAAATTATGAATGCCAATTTAGACATTGTACCTATGCAAGAGTGGATTCAGACTGGTGGAAAGCCGTTGATTATTGCGGGTCCATGTTCAGCTGAAACTGAGGAGCAAGTATTAGAAACTGCCCGTCGTATCAAGGCGGAAGGTTATGCACACATTATGCGTGCTGGAGTTTGGAAACCTCGTACACGTCCAGGAAGCTTTGAAGGTATGGGTGAACCTGCTTTGAAGTGGTTGGTTGAGGCGAAAAAAGAAACGGGATTGCCATTGGCTATCGAAGTTGCAACGCCTGAGCACATTGAATTGGCTTTGAAATATGGTGTTGATGTATTGTGGATTGGTGCGCGTACAACAGTTAATCCATTCAACGTACAAGATTTAGCTGACGCATTGAAAGGTGTTGATGTTCCTGTATTGGTTAAAAATCCGGTTAATCCTGATTTGGCTTTATGGGTAGGTGCATTTGAACGTTTACAAGGTTCAGGTATCAAGAAATTAGGTGCTATTCACCGTGGTTTCTCAAACGCACAAGAAACGAAATACCGTAACTCACCGATGTGGGCAATGGCGGTTGAGTTGAAGCGTTTGTTCCCTCAAATGCCGATTATCGGTGATCCATCGCACATGGCTGGAAAGCGTGCTTTATTGATGGAATTGTCTCAACGTATCTTGGATTTGAACTACGATGGTATGATCATCGAGACTCACCGCGATCCAGATGCAGCATGGTCAGATGCTTCTCAACAAGTTACTCCTGAGAAATTAGGTGAAATGTTGCGCGAATTAGAAGTTCGTAATGCAAATTACGGTTCTGACTTCTCTGACGAATTAGCAGGTCTTCGTGAGAAGATTGACAACATCGATCGTGAATTGATGGAAGTTTTAGCAGCTCGTATGGCAGTTGTTGAGAAATTAGGCGAGTACAAGCGTGATAACAACGTAGCTGTATTGCAATTGGATCGTTGGAAGCAATTACACAATGATCGTGCAAACCAAGCTAAAGGCTTAGGCTTGTATCCTGAATTCGTAGAGGAAATGTTCAAATTGGTTCACTTAGAATCTATTCGTAAGCAAACGGAAGTAATGAATTCTGCTACGGCATAATTTGAACTTTGTAATATATTGATTGCTGAGCCCTGAGAGAAATCTTGGGGCTCGCTTTTTTTAATGAGTTAAGAATTAAGAGTTAAGAGTTAAGAGTTGTTGTGATTGATGGATTGAAATACTTGTGCTTTCTCCACCTCTTACCTCTTAATTCTACACGCTTAATTCTTCACTCTTAGCTCTTAACTCTTCCCTCACTTCTTACTCACCCGATAACTCCCCCAAACCACCATCACCATCCCCAAGCAAATCAAAAAGGATGGAAAGCCATGACCCAATGCAATTTCAATGGCAATCGAAAACACCACGGCACTATTTCCCACAGCACCTACAATACTAGTTTTCTCATTCAATAAAGCCTGGGTCGTAAAGTATTGAACACCCAGGGCCAGTAAGCCCATAACTAATGCTTTTAGCCACTCAAAAGGTGTAGGCATCACCCAAACTCCCGTAAAAAAACTGTTGGGCATTTCTAAAAATGTACCCAAGCATAAGGAGATGGTCGATGCAATTAAGCCAGCACCCATAAAGGACACAACCACCCAGCGAGAGTCATAATATTTCTGTGCCTCTTTAATCGCTAGGTAACCGAGCGCCGTTCCCATTGCATAAATGATTCCTGTCGCATGATTGAACCATTGGCCTGTAGCTTCCGGTTGGAAGATTAGTAATATTCCGAAAAAGCCGACCAACAAAAACAAGACCTGCTTGCCTGTCAAACGCTCATTTGGGATAAGGAAAAAGCTAAAGATTGCAATGAACAATGGAAATGCTTGACCGTAAGTATTAGTTAACGAAAGTCCCAAATGTTCCAAGGTGTAGAACAAGCAATACAAAGTGAATGCTCCCAGTAAGCCACGAAGAATAATGAAATAAAGCTTACCTCCTTTTTGAACTGCCGGCCTGCGAATCAAACTTGTTAGGAGAAAGGGGAGACCCACAGCACTTCGAAAAAATACCAATTCCACAGATCCGAATCGGTCGCTCATGGATTTGGCAAGTGCCGACATCAATGCAAAACACAAAGAAGAAATAAGCATGTAGCCGATTCCTTTATTTTTGTACCAAACCTTGTGTATTTTTTTACGCATGAATTAATCGATTCCGCAGTTTCCTGATTCGAGATTCAGGCAAATTTTGTAACTTGCATCTCTTATTTCAAAGGTATGACAAAAAAAATAATTTTTTCTCCTGACGCACCCGCGGCAATTGGTCCTTACTCGCAAGCGGTCGAAGTGAATGGCATGGTTTTCGTATCCGGTCAAATCGCTTTAAGCGTGTTTGAGTCTGGCGCGAGCATTGAGGAAGAAACGGACCAAGTCATGAAAAACATGGGACACATTCTAAAAGCGGCAGGTTGCACGTATTCGGATGTGGTCAAATGTTCCATCTTTGTCAAAGACATGGATAATTTTGCCAAAATTAACCAAGTCTATGGGGCTTATTTCCCCGAGAATCCTCCCGCACGCGAAACGGTCGAAGTTGCAAGACTCCCGAAAGACGTGCGTGTTGAAATTGCTTGTATTGCCTATAAATCATAATATATGTCATCATCTGTTCGCGTTCGTTTTGCCCCAAGTCCTACGGGTCCATTGCACATCGGTGGGGTTAGAACCGCGTTATACAATTACCTTTTCGCGCGCAAAATGGGCGGTACATTCATTCTTCGAATTGAAGATACCGACCAAACTCGTTTCGTTCCCGGTGCGGAACAATACATTTTAGAAAGCTTAGCTTGGTTGGGCATAAGTCCCGATGAAGGTGTGGGTGCTGATGGACCGCATGCTCCTTACCGCCAAAGCGAGCGGAAAGAGCTTTACAAAGCCTATGCTGATCAATTGATCCGCGAAGAAAAAGCCTATTATGCATTTGATACATCCGAGGAATTGGATGCGATGCGGACGATGTTTGAAAGTAAAGGTTCTGCATTTCAATATAATGCGTTAACTCGCGTTAAATTGCGTAATTCTTTGGCTTTACCTGCTGCAGAAGTTCAAGCATTATTGGATGCGAATACACCGTATGTGATTCGTTTAAAGGTTCCTGCCAAAGGGGAAATTCGTTTCCAAGATTCTGTACGTGACTGGGTGCATGTCCATACGTCGAGTATCGATGATAAGGTTTTGATGAAATCCGATGGCATGCCTACTTATCATTTGGCGAATGTAGTGGATGATCACATCATGGAAATTACACATGTGATTCGAGGAGAAGAGTGGTTACCATCGGCTCCTTTACATATTTTATTATACCAAGCATTCGGTTGGACCGCGCCTCAATTTGCGCACCTACCACTTTTATTGAAGCCTGAAGGAAATGGTAAATTGTCCAAACGCGATGCGGATTTAGGCGGTTTCCCTGTATTCCCCATGGAATGGACGGATCCGCAAACGGGTGCCGTTTCCAAAGGATTTAAGCAAGAAGGCTATTTGCCTGAAGCGACTTTGAATTTTTTAGCCTTTTTAGGTTGGAATCCAGGTACGGAGCAAGAATTATTTAACTTGACGGAATTAGTTGATGCCTTTTCATTGGAACGTATCAACAAAGCAGGAGCCAAATTTGATGTGAATAAAGCCAAATGGTTTAATGAGCAATATTTGAAACAACAAGCACCTGAATTATTAGCGAAAGAATATTTGGGACATTTACCTGCCGAACAAGGTTTGGCATTTGTTTCTCTGTTTTTAGACCGAATTACTTTTCCTCAGGAATTGTCAACGTTGGTGGCTGCATTTATCGAAAAGCCTTCGAATTATGAAGAGGCTGTTATTCAAAATAAATGGAATGCAGAAGCTGAGAAAGGTTTACGCTTATTGGCAGATGCGTTGCCTAAGGTTGCTGTTTGGCAAGCCGACGAGATAAAACATGCGATTCACGAATGTTTAGAAGCGGCAGGAATCAAAATGGGTAAGGTGATGCAAATTTTACGTGTTGCCCTTAGTGGCAATGGAGCAGGGCCAGATTTGATGATTTCCATGCAATTATGGGGAAAAGATCAAGTGGTAGAACGATTAACAGCGGCATTAAAAGCATTCCCCAAAAATAGCTAATGAAAGCAAAACCGAAACCTAAGGCTCCCAAAGTGCATCCGGATTTAGCAGGATTTGAAATGAATATAGATTCATTGGGCCAAATCACGACAAATTTGGATCGTGATGCCTTGAACGCATTTTTGGATAAAGAAATGCCGGAGGATAAAAAATTAAGATCAAAGAAAGATGAAGGTAAGTAAAGAGGATGTTGTTAAAATTGCGCATCTAGCGCGTTTGGATTTGAAAGAATCCAAGGTGGGAGAAATGCAAGATTCCATCAACAAGGTTTTGGATTGGATGGAAGCTTTGAATGTGGTGGATACGCAGCATGTTGCCCCTTTGGCACACATGACTTCAGCTTTAAATCATTTCCGAGAAGATAAAGCGATTTCGAATTTAACGCGTGAAAAAGCACTCGCATTAGGGCCGGATACCAACGAGCAATATTTTAAAGTTCCGCAAGTAATCGAATAGTTACCCGATGTAATACTCCAAGGCTTTCTTCATCTCCGCCTTGGTCACGGGAATATCATAGCCACAATCACCAATCCCTGTAAGCAGCGAAAAGCGAATTTCGGATCCTTTGTTTTTCTTGTCCTGGGATGTTAATTGAATAATTGCTGGGATTTCATCTGCTTTAATTTGAACACGGCCGTAGGTAGCAAATAACATAGCTTCGATGGCCTCTAATTCTTCTGCCTCCAATAAGTTGCGTTCAAATGCCAAATAGGCCTCTGTAATCATACCGACAGCAATAGCTTCTCCATGCAAGACGGCACGTTTGCCTAATCCCAACAGGTAGGTTTCTACCGCATGACCTAAGGTGTGTCCAAAATTTAAAATTTTTCGCAAGCCTCTTTCTTTCGGATCTTCTTCTACAACTGCTTTTTTGATTTCGACAGAATGGGCGATTAAATCAGCAAGGTCAACTTGGTCAAAATCCAAAGCTGCGATTGTTTCCCATTTTGCAGCGTCTCTAATTAAGCAATGCTTGATGATTTCCGCAAAGCCCGATAGTTTTTGACGATTTGGAAGTGTCTGAATAAAAAATGGATCAATCAAAACTGTTTTAGGCAGTTGGAATACTCCAATGTGATTCTTTAAGCCATGAAAATCGATGCCTAATTTTCCACCTACGCTTGCATCCACTTGTGCCAATAGGGTAGTAGGGATTTGAATAAAATCAATGCCTCTTTTATAAGTAGATGCGCAAAAGCCGCCCATATCTCCAATCACACCACCACCAAGGTTTATGACCAATCCGTGACGATCCATGTTGGCACGAGTCATCGCCTGCCAAATTTTCTCACAGGTCGCAAGTGTTTTATTCTCTTCACCTGATTTGATAACGATTTTCGTATAATTTTTCGGGAGTAAGGATTGAATAAGAGGTAAACAATGTTTTTGTGTCTTTTCGTCCACAATAACTGCGATATGTGAATAATCGTGTTGGCTTAAAAAGCTCGATAAAGTTGCAGAAATTGCGCCGATTTGAACTGACATGGTTGATTTTATTCGATGGAAATTCAAAAATACGACGATTTTACTAAAATAGACGGATTGTAACCTGAATTTTGGTTTTGTGGTGTGCTTTTTCTTGCCTAATTTTGTCGCTGCTTGGGAATGCCCAAAACAAAGATATAATATGAGAGAAATTCAATTTAGAGAAGCCTTACGTGAGGCTATGCAAGAGGAAATGCGTCGCGACGATACTGTCTTCTTAATGGGAGAAGAAGTTGCGGAATACAATGGTGCTTACAAGGTGTCACAAGGTATGTTGGACGAATTCGGTCCTGAGCGCGTGATTGATACCCCAATCGCTGAATTAGGTTTCGGTGGTATCGGTGTAGGTGCTGCAGCGAATGGTTTACGTCCGATTGTTGAGTTCATGACTTTTAACTTCTCTTTAGTGGCTATTGACCAAATCATCAACTCAGCGTCTAAGTTGATGTCGATGTCGGGAGGTCAGTATTCTTGTCCTATTGTTTTCCGTGGACCTACGGGTAATGCTGGGCAATTATCTTCGCAACACTCGTCCAATTTTGAAAATTGGTTTGCTAATACTCCTGGTCTTAAAGTGGTTGTTCCTGCAACGCCTGCAGATGCGAAAGGCTTAATGAAGGCTTCGATTCGTGATAATGACCCTGTTATTTTCATGGAATCGGAATTGATGTATGGAGATAAGGGTTTAGTGCCAGATGGTGAATATTTAATTCCGATTGGTAAAGCGAATATCGTAAAACAAGGTACAGATGTGACGATTGTTACTTTTGGTAAAATGTTGTCACGTGTGGTTTTGCCAGCGGTAGAAGAATTAGCGAAACAAGGAATCAATGCTGAAGTAATCGATTTGCGTACTGTTCGTCCAATCGATTATTTGACAGTTGTTGAGTCGGTAAAGAAAACAAACCGTTGTGTTGTTGTTGAGGAAGCCAATCCATTATCTGCTATCTCATCTGAAATTGCATATCACTTACAACGTTGGGCTTTTGATTATTTAGATGCACCTGTAGTTCGTGTGAATTCACGTGACTTACCTTTGCCATATGCTCCAACATTAATCGAAGAGATTTTGCCAAACGTCGCTCGTACTATCGATGCGGTGAAGACGGTGATGTATCGGAAATAGTTGACAGTGGTCTGTGATCAGTGGTCAGTATAATTTAAGCCTCGCTTGGTTTTCCAGGTGGGGCTTTTTTAATAGTCGTCAGTCGCTAGTCACTAGTCATTAGTCGGATAAATTAGCCATCATATTAATTCCCACTAGGATTTATAAGTGAGGCTTTTATTTTTAGTATTGTCGCTAAAAGCTTATGACTGCCGACTAGCGACTAGTGACTGATGACTAGCGACTAGTGACTGACGACTAGCGACTGACAACTAGCCCCCATAAAAAAAGCCCCACCTGGATTCCCAAGCGAGGCTTTTTTGCTTTAGTAAAATCGCTGTCAGCTTATTACTGCCGACTAGCGACTAGCGATTGATGACTAGCAACTGCCGACTAGCGATTGATGAATAGTAACTGCCGACTAGCGACTAGTGACTAGCGACTGCCGACTGTTTACAACACATAAATAAACCTTGACCCATCCACATCAATGCCCTCCAGCTTCGTGCGGCCTTTGCGTGCTTCTAGTAATTCAGCAGCTTCTTTCGGGTTATTTACTGCTTTGTCATTTATCTTTGTGATGATGGATCCTTTGGATAAACCATACATTTCCAAACGTCCTTCAGGTAACACTTCAATTACTTTGACACCAGAACTTACATTGAATTTCTCCTTATCTGAGCTGCTCAATGCGCCAAATTTCGCACCTAGGAATTCAGATTTATATGATTCTCCTGTTTCTCCTTTCAAAATAGCAGTATTGCCATCTTTGTTTTTTAAGGTAACTGTGAAGTCTTTGTTTTGACCATCGCGATTAACAGTTACATTAAGCGTTTCACCTGGACGCTTGCGGCCCACAATTTCCATCAACTTCGCCGATGTCTTTGTTTCCATGCCGTCAATTTTAGTAATGACGTCATTGATTTTGATTCCCGCTGCTTTAGCCGCAGAATTCTCAGAGAATCCGCCTACATAAACACCTGTTGATACTTTTAGATCCTTTTCGTCAACCAATTTCGAATTGACTTCCATGATGCTAACGCCCAAGAATCCGCGTTGTACATTACCATATTTGATTAAATCAGCTGACACTTTCTTAACAATACTTACTGGTACCGCGAAAGAATAGCCAGCAAATTGGCCCGTGCGTGAATATATGGCGGTATTAATTCCAATTAGTTCACCTTTCAAGTTGACCAATGCGCCCCCCGAGTTGCCCGGATTAACTGCAGCATCTGTTTGAATGAAGGATTCTAAAGGATTTGCGGCTTTTTCATCATCGCGGTCGATGATGTTTTGGCGACCTTTGGCTGATACGATACCCGCTGTTACGGTCGACTCTAAATTAAATGGATTGCCCACAGCTAATACCCATTCGCCCACTTTTAATGCATCAGAATCACCAAATGTTAAGAAGGGTAAATCGTTTGCTTTGATTTGAATAACGGCTAAGTCTGAAGATGGGTCCGTTGAAATGACTTTCGCTTTAAATTCACGTTTGTCATTTAACATTACGGAGATTTCTGTTGCTTCAGCTACGACGTGATTGTTCGTAACGATATATCCGTCTGCACTAATAATAACACCCGATCCCGATGCCTCCGCCTGCTGAGGAGCTTGTCGGCGGCCACCTCCACCGAATGGATCACCAAATCCACCAAACAAGTCATCGAAAGGACTCGAAAACTGACGTTGTCTTTGTTCCATTTTGGTTTTGATGTGCACAACGGCTGGCGTTGTTTTTTCGGCTGCATAAGTGAATTCACCCGGGCTACCTGCTGCGGTAATATTGGATACATTGCTTGTGAAAGCGGATGGAGAATCACTGAAATTCGATTGATTCCCTAAATTAAGTAATTGATATGCCCCCAAGGTTACCCCGCTGGATAATAGGGCGATGACTACGTAGGATTTTAATTGATTTTTCATTTCCATCTTGCGATTTGTAAAAGGGTTAGTATTTGATTTACGAATTTAATCGAAAATTCGTTTTAACAGTTAAACATAAAATCGAATTAACAAGTTTTAAGAATTGTAATCAACTTTTATTTGCCAAGAGAAATGGCTATTTTTGTGGCTTCATTTTATCCCTTATATTCTGATGATTTTAAGTGAACAAGAACAGCTGCGTAGGCAAAAGAGACAAGAGTTAATGGCCATGGGGATCGACCCATATCCAGCGGCTGAATATCCGGTAAACGTACATTCGGCAGAAATTTTGGCCAATTACTCACCTGAAAAGGCAAATTATCAGGAAGTTGTTCTTGCGGGTCGCTTGATGGGTTTCCGTATTATGGGAAATGCTTCATTCGCTGAATTGCAGGATGCTGGAGGACGTATTCAATTGTATTTCCGTCGGGATGATTTATGCCCAGGAGAAGATAAAACTTTATATAATACCGTATTCAAAAAGTTGTTGGATATCGGAGACATCATCGGTGTCAAAGGATACGCATTTACAACACAGGTAGGTGAAATTTCGGTGCATGTTCGTGAATTTACCTTGTTGTCGAAGGCTTTGCGTCCACTGCCAGTTGTGAAAGAAGCTGAGGGCCAAACGTATGATGCATTTTCAGATCCTGAAATGCGTTATCGTCAGCGCTATGTGGATTTAATTGTTAACCCGCAAGTAAAAGATATTTTTATCAAACGTGCGAAGATTGTTTCGACCATGCGTTCGATGTTTGATGAACGCGGTTGGTTAGAGGTGGAAACACCTGTGTTGCAAGCCGTTCATGGGGGTGCTGCTGCCCGACCGTTTAATACACACCACAATACCTTAGACATGCCACTTTATTTGCGTATTGCAAATGAGTTGTATTTGAAGCGTTTGATCGTAGGCGGTTTTGATGGTGTCTATGAATTTGGTAAAATGTTCCGCAATGAAGGAATGGACCGGACACATAATCCGGAATTTACTTCCTTGGAATTTTATGTTGCCTATAAAGATTACCATTGGATGATGGATTTGACAGAAACCATCTTCCAAACAGTTGCTCAGACTTTACATGGTCAAACCAAATTGCGCGTAGGCGATAATGATATCGAATTTGCAGGACCTTATCCGCGATTAACTATATCAGGTGCTATCCAACAATATGCGGGTGTGGATGTTGATGCTATGTCGGAAGATGAATTGCGTAAACATTGCCTTAGTTTAGGAATGGAAGTGGATACCCAAATGGGAAAAGGTAAGTTGATCGATGAGTTATTCGGCGAAAAGGTGGAGGCCAACTTGATTCAGCCGACTTTCATTACGGACTATCCGGTAGAAATGTCGCCATTGACGAAAAAACACCGTTCGAAAGAAGGCTTAGTAGAGCGTTTTGAATTATTCGTGAACGGAAAAGAAATCGCCAATGCTTATTCCGAGTTAAATGATCCGATTGATCAAAAAGAGCGTTTTGAAGATCAATTGCGTTTAGCTGAAAAAGGAGATGATGAGGCGATGGCAATGGATTACGATTTCTTGCGTTCTTTGGAATATGCGATGCCACCAACCTCAGGAATTGGAATTGGTATTGACCGATTAACCATGTTAATGACGAATCAAGTATCGATTCAAGAAGTATTGTTCTTCCCGCAAATGCGTCCGGAAGTTATCAAAGAAGTTTCGTCAGATAGCGAATTTACCAATGCAGGTGTGCCTGAAATTTGGATTCCAGCCCTTCAAAAAATGGGTATATTGACATTGGATCAATTGAAGGAAGCAAATCCCAATAAAGTATTTAACGACTTAGGAGGAATGCGTAAGAAATTGAAGATTGATGCAGGCATGCCTACGAAAGATGAGGTAATCGCCTGGATTGGATAATTGCTGTTAAATAAAAAAGCCTTCCGAAGAAGGCTTTTTTATTTCTCTTTAACTAGAGATCAATGGGGCAATACTATATATTGAAATCTACTGATTTGCTCTAATCAAATTAAACGTGCGAAAATTAGATTTTCTTTACGTTGATTGCGTTTGCTCCGCGCTTTCCATCAGTTACCTCGTAAGATACTGAATCGTTTTCGCGAATTGTAACACCTGAAAGGCCAGTTACGTGTACGAAAATGTCTTCGCCTGTTTGATCATCAACGATGAATCCGAATCCTTTAGTCTCGTTGAAAAATTTTACTTTACCAGTTTGCATAAAAATAATGTTAAAAAATTAATACTCAAATCGATTGTTCTGCGCTAGAAGACGAAGCAAACTTTAGAATCAAAACTATAAATAGTGGGAGATACTAGAGAGGAGAAGTCTGAACTATGGCTGAATTAAATCTTTTAAGTGCTCAAATGTAGAAAAAATATAATTGTATGCAAGCATTTTGTAATTAATTATCAGTTAATTGAAAATATATTAATACTTTTCCTTTATTTTATTGTACTTTATCTATTCGCTATCATTTTTTCTTTAAATGCGGAAAAAAATCTAATTTTGCAGAACCTAAATAAATTGCGATGTACAGATTGAAATACTTTGTTGAAAATCAGGCCTTTGGGGTTTGTACGCGATTAGGTGAAAAGTTTAAAATATCAACAAGTAGTATTCGCTTGTATTTTATTTACACTTCTTTTCTGACCTTGGGTTCCCCCATTATTATCTATTTAATCTTAGCCTTTTGGATGAATATTCGTCGGTATTTGCGTCAGCGAAACAATCCGTCTGTTTGGGATATTTAAAATCGGAGTGCGGGGAATAGCTTGATTTTACGAACGAAGTGGTCCCATACAATGCTTCCTTGGTAACTTAACACTTCCTTTTTGGCTAATTCAGCTGCCAAATTTTCTTTGTTTTTCTTAAAAAATACATAGCCATAAAAGTCGCGATGTGCTCTTAAGATTGCTAAGATTTGCTTGAATTCTCCTTTTAATAGAAATTGTACTCCTGCCAAACCGTCAAGAAGCATTCGTGTAAATAATATCCCCAATCGCTTTTTCGTAGGAAGGTTCTTATACAATAAGATTAAGTTATTTCGAAAATTCAGGTAGGTCTTTTGCGGATTTCCTTGTGCTAATGTTCCTCCACCGACGTGAAGCACTTCGCTTGTTGAGACAGCGGCAATGTTGTAGCCTGCGCGCTGCATGCGCCAACAAAGGTCTATTTCTTCCATGTGGGCAAAGAAATAGGCATCAAGTCCTCCAACTTCCCAATATACGCTTGATCGAACCATTAGACAGGCTCCGGTAGCCCAATTGACGAGCGCACTTTCATATTGATTCGTTTGATTTTCTATCGTGTCAAAGATACGACCTCTGCAAAATGCATACCCATATCGATCCCAGTAGCCTCCTGCAGCGCCAGCATATTCGAATTTATGAGGCTCTTGATAAGATAAAATAAACGGTTGGGCCGCAGCCACCTGGGGATTTGCCTGAAAATAGGCCAACAAATTGCTGAGCCAATGTTCCTTCGGTTCAATGTCCGAGTTCATGAGCACATAATATTCGGCGTCAATTTGTTTAAGCGCAAAATTGTAGCCTCCGGCATAGCCTAAGTTTTGGCTTGAATGAATCAGGTTGACTTGCGGGAATTCCGATTGAACGAATGCGATAGAATCATCTGTGGAGCCGTTGTCTGCTACATAGATTACTCCTTCTGGACTTGTAGAGATTACTTTTGGAAGGAATTTCGAGAGAAATGCTTTTCCATTGTAGTTTAAAATGACGACGGCTACTGACATGCTTACAAAGGTAAGGCTTTTCGTTTAATTAGAATTTCTTTGAGAAAGATGTATTTTTGTTCTTCGTTACAATAATCAACAAGCTTATATGATGTGGTCTTCCTTTTTTCGTAAGAAGTCAATAGATAAAATTATTTCAGACCAACTGGAAATTGAAAAGTTAGAAGGGGGCCAAATGCATCGCAATTTAGGCGTTCGTGATTTGACTTTCATGGGTGTTGCGGCGATTATTGGTGCCAGTATTTTCTCAGCAATCGGTCAAGCATCGGCTAATGGTGGTCCTGCAGTTTCCATGTTATTTGTTTTTACGGCCTTAGCCTGCATGTTTACCGCATTCTGCTATGCCCGTTTCGCGGCTACCGTTCCTATTAGTGGTAGCGCTTATACTTATGCATATACAAGTTTAGGCGAAATTGTTGCTTGGATTTTGGGTTGGAATCTCTTGCTTGAATATGCCATTTCCAATGTAGCCGTAGCGATTTCTTGGTCAAAATATTTCGTTGATCTCATGGAGGGCCTCGGGATTCATGTGCCGGAATTTTTGACGATGGATTATTTGTCGGCCAAAAGGGCTTTCGTCGAAGCTGAGCCCATGTTACAAGCCGGTCAAACCTTACAATCCTTGCACGTAAACTTGCGAGAAGGCTATATGGCTTACCAGTCGGCGCCAACGATCTTCGGATGGCATTTTGTAGCTAATTTACCAGCCTTGTTGATCACAGTTGCCATTACTTATTTGGTCTATATTGGAATCAAAGAATCAAAAAACACCAACAATGTTCTCGTTATTTTGAAATTGTTGGTCATCGCTATTGTGATCGGTGTTGGGGCATTTTACGTACAAGTAGAAAATTGGACACCCTTCGCGCCCAATGGTATTTCAGGTGTTTTGAAAAGTGTAGCTGCTGTTTGTTTTGCATATATAGGTTTTGATTCCATTTCAACGACTGCAGAAGAGTGTAAAAATCCCCAACGGGATATCCCAAAGGCGATGATGTGGGCTTTGATTATTTGTACGACACTTTATGTGTTGGTGACATTGGTCCTAACGGGAATCGTTCCATCGCATCAATTGACCGGAATCGAAGATCCTTTGGCTTTTATGTTCATGAAAGTGAATTTGCCTGGAGTAGCTGGAGTTGTGGCGGCGAGTGCTGTTATAGCCTTAACAAGCGCATTATTGGTCTATCAATTAGGCCAGCCACGTATTTGGATGACCATGTCGCGTGACGGATTATTGCCAAAAGCTTTCGCGCGGATTCATCCGAAATATCGTACACCGTCGTTTTCGACGATTATGACTGGTGTTTTGGTGGGTGTGCCGGCATTATTTGCCAATTTGGAAGAAGTGATCAACTTGTCCAGTATTGGTACTTTGTTTGCTTTTGTTCTGGTATGTGCGGGTGTGTTGATTCTGGATTTGGATCCAGAGAATCAAAAGAAATCGAAGTTTAGGATACCTTATGTTAATGCCTCTATTTGGGTTGGCTTGGCATGGGTAGTAGCCTTGTATTTATCATTGCCTGATTCAGTTTCGTGGTCAACTTGGTTGGGAAGCTATTTTGAAGGAGAGGCAAAGGCAGATCATTGGATCATGTCGGGCTTTTTCATCATCTGGTTAGTGCTCGCTTTTTTCAGCTACACGCATCGCTTATCCTTAATTCCTATTTTGGGATTATTAGTGAATCTATATCTAATGACTCAAATGGGGGCGACCAATTGGGAGCGATTTGCCTATTGGTGTTTAGCTGGGGTTGTTATTTACTTTGGGTATAGTTATCGGAAGAGTAAGTTGAATTAGGTGAGAGTGAAGAGTTAAGAGTTAAGAGTGAAGAACTAAGAGGTAAGAGTTTAGAAATAAGAATTAAGAATTAAGAGGTTGATGTATTGGTATAAAAAGAAAAGCCTACGAATTTCGCAGGCTATCCTTAACTCTCAGTTCTTAACTCTTCACTCTTCACTCTTACCTCTTACCTCTTAATTCATTAGTCATCACTTCTCCTACCACCCATCAAATTCAGATAATAAAGCAATTGTGCCAACATGCCTAATGCTGCAACTACATAGGTCATCGCTGCCCACCAAAGTGCATCTTTAGATAGTTCATATTCGGCAGGAGTAACAATATTATTCGCCTTAATCCAGGCCAAAGCTCGGTCAGAAGCATCAAATTCGACAGGTAGAGTGACAAAGCTAAAGAGTGTCGCTAAAGCAAATAAAGCTACACCAATAGCCAAGACAGTAGAGTTTCCTGTAGAATATAAGAGCATCATTCCAGCCATCAATAAAAGAGGCATGAAACCATTCGCAATATTCAACATGGGAACCATCGCACTGCGAAATTGTAGAAAACTATATGCTTTAGCATGTTGGACTGCATGTCCGCATTCGTGCGACGAAACAGCCGCTGCGGCTGCATTTCGGCCATAATATACATCATGACTTAAGTTAACTGTCTTATCTGCCGGATTATAATGGTCGGTTAGTTGTCCTTCCACTGAAATCACGCGCACGTCGTGGATGCCGTGGTCGGCCAACATGCGTTCCGCAATTTCTTGGCCTGACAAATTACTTTGTAAGGCTGTTTCTGAATAAGTTTTGAATTTTGATTTTAAACGCCACGAAATAAGCATTCCGATGACACCAAAAATAATAGCAATAATCATGGTCTTAATTTTTTAGTTTTTGAATAATGTTAGTTGTTGAATATGTCGGTACCAGTGGAATCGTTGTTACTTTTCCGCCATGAGCGATGACCTCTTTGGCACCTACGATGGTTTCAATCGAATAGTCGTCTCCTTTTACCAAGATATCTGGTAGTAATTCATTAATCAGATTCAATGGTGTTTCTTCCTCAAAAATGATGACAAGGTCAACAAATTCAAGCGCCGCCAAAATTCGAGCACGGGCATATTCATTGTTGACTGGTCGCGATGGTCCTTTTAGTTTGCGAACAGAACTATCCGCATTAACGCCAACAATCATTTTAGTGCCTGTTTGTCGTGCTTTTTCAAGATAATCCACATGTCCTAAATGAAGAATGTCAAAACAGCCATTGGTAAAAACGACTTGTTGGCTTTCCTGTTTCCAAATGCTTCGCCTCGATTTTGCCTCAGCCAATGTGCAAATTTTATGACTCGATTCCTGCATTTTTTTGTGGTAAGAAAAAGGTGATAATAAAACTTAATCCGCCAAATAACAAGATCGTCGCCATTTGGGTTCCATGGAAAAATGTTGCCAATACGGTTGCGTCTTTTAAAGGGATTAAGTAAAAACTTAGCGTGGATGCGACTAAACTATGGTAAGCACCGATTCCGCCTTGCGTAGGAGTGGCCATACCAAAGGTGCCCATAACCAAAACCGTTAATCCAGCTGATAAACTTAAGCTTGCGCTAATCGGGAAAGCTAACAGCAGCGTGTAAGTGTTTGCGAAATAGGCAACCCAGATTAAAATCGTGTACAAGATGAATTTGGAGGGATTTTCAACTTCTTTGATACTCAAAATTCCAACGAACCAGCCTTGCAATAATTGGCCAACTTTGTTGGTCGCAGCAAAGTGCTCCCAACGAACGCGTAGTCGGTCGCGAAGAATCCAAATTAAACCTAAAAAAGCAATCCCGCCTGCGCCTAATCCCGCTAATAAGATTGTAGGGGGGAGGTGGAAGTTGGGGAAAAGGAATTGTTGGATCGGCTTCCATTCGACGATAAAGGTTAGGCCAACTAACGCGGCGAGGCCTAGAAGGTCAACGATTCTTTCGGTGATCACAGTGCCAAATGATTTTTCAAAAGGAATGTTCGCGGTTTTTTGTAAGGATCCACAGCGTGAAACTTCACCCATGCGGGGGACGATGAAGTTAGCGAAATAGCCAATCAATACTGCTGATAGGGTACGCGTGGTACCAGGTCTATATTGCATAGCTCCCAGTAGTTGCTCCCAGCGTAAAGCACGGAGCAGATGCGAAATCATGGCGATGATAATGGAAACAATAATCCATTGATAGTTTGCTGTTTGCGCAGTCTGATAAATATCCGCCCAATGTAAATCGCTTTTTGAAAAGGCCCAATACAATAGGCCCGCAGCTAGCAAAGTTGAAATGCTATATTTAATAAGGGCTTTGATCATCTAATCGTGGAATCAGTTTAATTCAATAGGCAAAATAAAGACCTTTAATTAATAAATGTGCGGAATTGTGCTTAATTTTTTATATTTTTGCATTTGTTTTTTGGGATAAATTCCCCTAACTAATTTTAGCATGTCTAAATTGCGTATTCTTTACGTTTCCAGCGAGGTTGATCCTTTCCTCAATACATCCAAAATAGCTGATTTTGTTCGCGCGTTACCGACAGCGATGCAAGAGCGTGGGATGGAAATTCGAATTTTGGTTCCCCGTTTTGGGTCGATTAATGAACGTAAAAACCGTTTGCATGAAGTGGTTCGTTTATCAGGAATTACGATTCCGATGGGCGATGAGGAAAAGCCTTTGACAATCAAAGTTGCGAGTATTCCAGCTGCGAAATTGCAAGTTTATTTCATTGATAATGAGGATTATTTCCAACGGAAATATGTGCTAACGGACAAGGAAGATGCATTTTATGCGGATAACCACGAGCGTGCTATATTCTTCTGTAAGGGTGCCTTAGAGACTGTAATTAAATTAGGATGGTCACCTGACGTCATTCATTGTAATGATTGGATGTCAAGTTTTGTTCCATTGTATATTTCTTCTTATTACCGGAATCACCCAATTTTTAAAGATTCCAAAACAATTTTTTCACCTCACAATACTAGCTTCGATTTTACGTTCTCAGTGGACGACTTGAAAGAAAAAGTGAAAATTGGCGACATGGATGATGCACATTTGTCTAGTTTAGATGGTGCAAACTATGGTGCCTTTATTAAATTGGGTGCTGAATTTGCCGACAAAATTGTTTCTTTAGAAAATGCGGATAATACCCGTATCCAACCGATTATTGATGAATTTCAAGATAAAACCTTCCAAAATATTGCCGATAATGACCTCGATTTCTTCGAAAAAACATACATTGAATTGGCCGGCAATTAAATGGTTGGGAATTGTTTCCCTTTTTCTTGCTTCTTGTGATACGCCAAAAGAAATCGGCGCTGATCTTTTTAGCGTTGAAGTTGGCCTTAATTTTACCGACTCCCTACGTGTGAATTCAAGCACTGTGTTAATGGATTCTATTCATACGGGAGGTAATAATACGTTTTTATTGGGGTCTTTTAATCATCCCGTGTTAGGAACATTTGAGTCAACGGTGTTCACTCAAATTGCTAATGCAGATTCATTGTTGGCAAAAAATGTATCTATCATAGATTCATTGAAAATGCATTTGGTTTACAAAAGCTTTCAAGGAGACACAAATCAATTACAAACGCTACAAGTGTATAAGTTGAAAGACAGTTTAAGTTTGTCAACGGATTATTTTGCCAATACGAACTCTGTCGCTGCTCAAACGACAGTTGTGGGATCACATTCGTTTCGCCCACGTCCTATTCGCTCTAAAGCATTTAATGGAGATTCATTGAAATTAGACACCTTGCATTTTAAGATGTCAAATACCTTGGGAAGTGAGTTGTTGGCTAAATATTCCGACAAAACCTTAGCGGGAGGTGGACCTACATTTCGGGCATCATTTCCGGGTTTGATGATGAAGTCCTCAACCACTGCAAAATCGGCATTAATTGGATTTTCGCCAGCATATTCTCGCATGACATTGCATTGGCATAACCCGAATGATACGACGAAATATTCCGTAAACTATTACTTCAGTTTGTCTAGTGCCATGATGACCGAAGTACATGCGCGCTTTAATCAATTTAAAGTAAGTCGTAACGGTGTTTTAGCTAATCTGACGAAGTCGGGTAATAGTATTCCTGCATCAACTACTGGCCAAGTGACCTATGTTCAATCAGGGTCAGGTTTGGTGACAAAATTGGATTTCCCAACGTTGATGAACCTGAAGGGTAATCGGAACATTGCGGTTAACAAAGCGGAATTGGTATTAGAAGCTGTTGATGGTGTAGACTTAAATCAGACATTAAGCCAATTAACTTTACTTTCGGTTGATGCCAATAACCGACCTATTCGAAATTCGTATGGTTTAGGTTATGTTCAATCGGAAGGTGGCGCAGGTATCCAAACAGCGAATTATAATTCAGCGCTAAACGCATTCACGTTTAATATTACGACTGAACTACAATCCATTTTAAATGGGCGGAAAAATAATTTGGGATTCCTAGTTACTCCATCTATTTCTGCGAGTTCAACTGGTTATACAAAGATGATGAGTGAGTCAGCTCGCTTCGTGCCTTTGAACGCGTTGAAGTCTAAAATTCGAATCTATTATTCTTATATTGCTAAATAAATAGTGATATTATCATGTCTACCCTGAATCAAGATTTACGGGTTAGTTATGTACAAGCCGATTTGGTTTGGGAAGATCCCATTGCCAATTGCGCGCAATTGGAAGAATCTATCCAAGATTTGCAGGGCCTTACGGATATCATTATTCTGCCTGAAATGTTCAGTACCGGCTTTAGTATGTCTGCTGTTGGTGCTGAAATGGCCTCAGGACCCACGGTACAGTGGATGAAATTGCAAGCCTCTCGTTTACAAGTATTGTTAATAGGCAGTCTTAAAATCAAGGAATCTGGTCAATATTATAACCGTTTATTGGCTGTTCATCCTTCGGGTCAAATCGATTCGTATGATAAAAGACATTTGTTTCGTATGGGCAATGAAGAAGCATTTTATACGGCTGGAAATGCATTATGTTTGATATCCTATAAGTCTTGGTTGATTGCTCCTTTTATCTGTTACGATTTACGTTTTCCTGTGTGGTCGCGAAATGTTCAGTTGAAATATGATTTGGCTATCTATGTAGCCAATTGGCCCGCGGCACGAACACATGCCTGGTCTAGTTTATTACGTGCGCGTGCTATTGAAAATCTCGCTTATGTCGTAGGAGTCAATCGGGTTGGGATTGATGGCAATCAATTGGAATATGAAGGAGCTTCGAGTATTGTCTCGTTCAAAGGTGAAGATTTATTGCCTTTGTCGTCGAATGTTTCAATTCAAACCCAAACGCTATCCTTTCAAGCATTGAAGGATTTTCGTGAAAAATTCCCTGCACATCTCGATGCAGATGATTTCTCTATTTCGATTTAGTCTTTTCTTGGAACAATTGGCTGATTCCACCGGGAAAGGCTTTGGCTTCTTCCATGCTACAATCTGCTTGCAACACCCCGTGGTTAATAATCAATAATCGGTCACAAATAGCTTCAACTTCACTTAATATATGGCTCGAAAATAAAATCGTTCGACCCGGTTTTAAGGACAGAATTAAAGCACGGATTTCTTCCATCTGATTGGGATCTAAACCACTCGTGGGTTCATCCAAAATTAAAATGGAAGGATTATGTAAAATTGCCTGAGCTATCCCAACGCGTTGTTGGTATCCTTTCGAAAGCGTATGTATTTTTTTGTTTTGTTCGAGCGTTAAACCTGTTAGTTGGATTACCTCTTGAATTCTGTCTTGTGGAATTTGATGAATAGACGCAATAAAAGAAAGGAACTCTTTGACATACATTTCCGAGTAGACAGGATTATCTTCTGCCAAATACCCAATTTGCTTTTTCAGTTCGATAGAATCTGTGTTAACTCGGTTGCCTGCGATGTAAGCTTCTCCGGAAGAAGGTTGTATGAGGCCAACGAGCATTTTGAGGCTTGTTGATTTTCCAGCACCATTGGGTCCTAGAAAGCCAACTATCTCACCCAATTGCGCGCTAAAGTTAAGTGAATTGACGGCGATTTGTGCACCATATTGCTTGCTCAGATTTTTAGCTTCAATCGACATGTGAGATTCTGTGATATTATCTTACAAAGGTAGCTAAAATGGGAACTATTTCTGCTTACCTTTGTGTTTTCGTTACAAAATACACATTAATTATGCAGGAGGAAAGTATACGTTTAGATCGTATTGAAGATGCCATTGAAGATATTCGCCAGGGAAAAATGATTATCGTAGCAGATGATGAGAATCGAGAAAATGAGGGCGATTTGATTTGCGCTTCAGAAGCAATCACTCCAGAGATTGTTAATTTCATGATTCGTGAGGCTAGAGGTTTGATGTGTGTGTCATTGACAAATGAGCGATGCATTGAATTGGGCCTTGAAATGATGGTTGATCAAAATACCACATCGCACGAAACTCCTTTTACCGTATCTGTAGATTTGTTAGGTCATGGTTGTACCACGGGTATTTCGGCACAGGATCGTTCAAAGACCATTCAGGCTTTGGTGGATTCGTCAACTCGTCCGAGTGATTTAGGTCGACCGGGTCATATTTTTCCATTGAAAAGTCGTACTGAGGGCGTTTTACGTCGTACCGGCCATACAGAGGCTTCGATGGATTTTGCCAAATTAGCAGGCTTCAAGCCTTCTGGGGTATTAATCGAAGTATTAAACGAGGACGGTAGCATGGCTCGCTTGGCGGATTTACGCCGAATTGCGGATAAATTTGATTTAAAATTAGTGACAATTAAGGATTTGATTGAATACCGTTTAGCAACGGAGTCCTTGATTCAGCGTGAAATTGGAGTAGATATGCCTACCGAATGGGGGCATTTTGATTTGATCGCTTACAAGCAAAAAAATACAGGGGATACACATATAGCCTTAATCAAAGGTACTTGGGATGCTGATGAGCCTGTGATGGTTCGGGTACATAGTTCTTGCGTGACAGGTGATATTTTTGGTTCTTGTAGGTGTGACTGCGGTGGCCAATTGCATAAAGCTATGGAGATGGTGGAGACGGCAGGAAAGGGCGTTGTTTTATACATGTTCCAGGAAGGTAGAGGTATTGGACTTTTGAATAAATTGAAGGCCTACAAATTGCAAGAGCAGGGACGCGATACGGTTGAGGCTAATCTTGAATTAGGTTTTGCCATGGATGAACGTGATTATGGCGTAGGAGCTCAAATTTTACGTGATTTAGGGATTCGTAAAATCAAGTTGATATCGAATAATCCTAAAAAACGTGCGGGATTACTTGGCTATGGATTAGAGATTGTTGAATCTTTGCCGATAGAAATTCAATCCAATCCACATAATGAAGCTTATTTGAAAACGAAGCGAGATAAAATGGGGCATACCATTTTGAAGAAATAAAAAAAAGCTCCGAATTAATCGGAGCATTTTTTATTAGTTATTGCCTAAAATGATGGGAGTTGATTTGTTTCCCATGATGATGACTTTGGTATTCGGCGATTTAGCAATTTCTTTTTGTGCTATGATGGATTCATATTGCAATTGTTTGTCGCTTAATCCGGTCGACAAGATTTTCTGGTAATCTGCGATTCCTTGAGCTTCTACGCGCTTACGTTCTGCTTCTTGCTTTTCTTTCAATAGAACGAATTGCATTTTCTGAGCGTCCTGCTCAGCATTGATTTTGGACTCGATGGTTTGCTTAACTGAATTGGGTAGATTGATATTTCGAATCAATAGTTGCTCCAATACTAAGCCTCGCTTTTTGAAATTGCTCTCAATGTCTTTGTAGATGCGTGTTTGGAATTCATTGCGTTTCAATGAATATAGTGCCACAGCATCGTAATAAACGGCATTGTCGCGAATCATGGTTCTTGTGATTGGACGCACAACTTTGTCTTTGTAATCTGGGCCAATTTCCTTTAAGATCGTTGGAGCTTGTGAAGGTAGGATTCGATACAATACTGTTAAATCTACAACCACCTCCAAACCATCTGCGGTTAATACGCGGATAGCGTCATCACCTTCGCGGTCGCCCTCGTCGTGTACAGCCGACATGGTATAATTTTGGGTTTTGGCATCAAAGACTGTTACACTTGCAAGTGGGTTTACGAAGTTTAATCCTGATGATAAGGTTCGCTCGGAAACTTTACCGAATACACTTTGAACCCCAACTTCCCCTGCATCAATTTGCTTGATTGTCGAGCTGCTAATTCCCAAAATGATTAAAACGATTGCAGCTTTTCGTAAAGGAGAAGCAAATTTGACAAAAACTAGATTTGGATTGTCGATGGCTTTGCTAGCCAAAAATAATAATGCACCGAGAATAATGAATAGCATACGTTTGTTATTTAGAAGCGACAAGGTACACATTTCTTTGCTTTTAAAATCAAAATTCACATGCCGTTTTTCCGTAAAATATAGCTAATTTTGAATATGATTCAGTTGAAACACATACACAAGGAATTTGACGGTCGAGTTGTTTTAGATGGCATTGATAGTAGTTTTCAGCCGGGGAAAATCAACATGGTGATTGGTGGAAGTGGAACCGGTAAGAGTGTGCTGTTAAAGTGTATGATTGGAATCTTAAAACCTGAAAAAGGGCAAGTTCTTTATGACGGTAGGGATTTTTTACAAGCCGATCAAGAAACTGTAAAAGCGATTCGTCGCGAAATGGGCGTTTTATTTCAAGGAGGTGCATTGTTTGATTCAAAAACGGTTTTGGAAAATGTACGATTCCCGTTGGACACGCTGACATCGCAATCCGTAGAAGAGAAAAATGCGCGGGCAATGATGTGCTTACAACGCGTAGGTTTAGAAGCTGCGGCTCACCAAATGCCTTCTGATATTTCCGGTGGAATGAAGAAGCGAGTAGGTATTGCTCGGGCGATTGTCATGAATCCCAAATACCTTTTTTGCGATGAGCCGAATTCCGGTTTGGATCCGTTAACGGCTGTAAAAATTGACTTATTGATTCAAGAAATTACCAAAGAGTTTAACATTACAACCATCGTAATTTCGCATGATATGAATTCTGTGATGCGGATGGGTGAATACATTATGTTTTTGAAGGATGGGAAAAAGGTTTGGGAAGGAAGTAATCAAAATCTTCTGAAGACTGACGTGCCATCGTTACAAGAATTTTTATCGACCAAACTTACTTAATATGCCCTTGGTTAAATCGGCTCCACGTGTGTTGGAAAACGTCTCCATGCTGCCTTATAATACATTTGGCATAGATGTTTCTGCACGTTTTTTTGTGGAAATCAATCATTTGCAGGAATACATCGAACTCGTTCAAGCTGGGAATTATGGTCATGTCAAGCACCTTTTTTTAGGTGGGGGCAGTAATTTGTTGTTGACACAAGACATCGATGCCTTGGTTGTTAAAATTCAAATGCTGGGAATTGAAGTGCTGGAAGAGGATGCAGATCACATTTGGGTGAAGGCCGGAGCTGGTGTTGTTTGGCATGATTTTGTCTGTTATGCGGTGGATCATCAATGGGCTGGCATCGAAAATATGTCATTGATCCCAGGAACGGTTGGTGCGGCACCTATGCAGAATATTGGTGCTTATGGAGTAGAAATCAAGGATACATTTGATCATTTGGATGCCTTGAATTTAACGACCATGCAAATGGAGCGATTTGATGCTGCACGTTGTGCTTTTGGGTATCGGGAGAGTTATTTTAAGCATGCAGGAAAAGGACAATATTTGATTACTGCCGTTTGCTTTCGTTTAAATAAGCAGGTTCAAGCACAAACGTCTTATGGTGCGATTCAGTCTGTTTTAGCTGAGAAAGGGATTTTAAATCCAGGAATAAGTGATGTCGCCAATGCGGTGATTGAAATTCGCCAAAGCAAATTACCTGACCCGAAAGAAATTGGGAATTCTGGTAGTTTTTTTAAAAATCCAACATTGCCTGCGGATGCTGCCGCTCGATTAATAGCTGAATACCCCAATATCCCACATTATCCAGTTGAAGGAAGTACGGATATTAAATTTCCAGCAGGTTGGTTGATTGAGCAAGCGGGATGGAAAGGCTATCGATCGGGTGATGCGGGTGTGCATGCCAAACAAGCCTTAGTGTTGGTCAATTATGGCCATGCCAAAGGTGCAGAAATACAAACGCTCTCAGAGCAAATTAAAAAATCGATTTTAGAAAAATTTGGTGTCGTATTAGAGACCGAAGTAAACATCTTATAATATGACTTTACCCACGTTAGAAAATTTAGGAAAAGGACCATTCTTTTTGATGGCAGGAAGTTGTGCGATTGAAAGTAGAGATTTGGCATTTGAGATTGCTGAACGCATTGATGGCATCACGAAATCCATGGGGATTCCGTACATATTCAAAGGTTCATATCGGAAAGCAAACCGAACTAAGATTGACTCATTTACAGGAATTGGGGATATCAAAGCCTTGGAGATTTTGAAAGAAGTAGGAACGCATTTTGATCTACCTACGGTTACTGATATTCACGAAAGTGCTGAAGCGGCGATGGCTGCAGCTTATGTAGATGTATTGCAAATTCCGGCTTTTTTATGTCGGCAGACCGATTTATTAGCTGCTGCTGCCCAAACTGGAAAGGCTGTTAATATCAAGAAGGGCCAATTTATGTCGGGAGCTTCGATGAAATTTGCTGTAGAAAAGGTGATGCACGAAAATCCGCAAGCTCAAGTTTATTTGACTGATCGTGGAAATTCATTTGGCTATGGGGATCTCGTAGTTGATTATCGCAATCTTCCAGAAATGTCGAATTTTGGTGTTCCTGTGATTATGGATTGTACGCACTCACTGCAACGCCCTAATCAGGGTAGTGGGGTTACCGGAGGCCAACCAGCCTTGATTGAAACCATTGCGAAAGCTGCTATTGCGGTAGGAGCGGATGGATTATTTATTGAAACACACCCGAATCCATCGATTGCGAAATCTGATGGAGCGAATATGCTTCCATTGGATCAGTTGGAAGGTTTATTGGAAAAATTATTAAAAGTTCGTCAAGCGATCGTTTAAGGAATATAAGCTACTTGTAGTCCAATATCTGTTTTATGCGATGCTGCGATGGCATCTAGTCCAGAACCGATTACCTCTTTTTGGAAGTAATCGGTTCTTGCTATTTTAAGGGCAACAGATATTTTGTTTTCACCTTTATATTCAATCAATAATAGGTTTCTTGTGCTAGGGTCATAATAGGCTGGTAGTAGGAATGAGAAGGGTAAACTTGGTTCATAGGCATATAAGCGGGTATCGTAACTTCCCGACCAAACCCAAGCTGTTCGCATTTGCATTTTGAATCGCTTGAGGTGGTATTCGAAATCATTTAGGTACAAATAACCCGATTCAATTTGTTCTTTCGATTCAATGTGTGACCACATGATACGCCCATGCCATTGAAATCGGAGTAATGGCCTGTTCCAATCGAGGCTCGCTTGAAATAGGTCATGTGGCGATTTTGAATCTGCGAGGTATTTATGCGTCCATTTGAGTTGAGCAAAATAATGCCCTAATTTTCTTCGGTCCCATTGGAAGCGACTTAATAATTCCCAACCTAATGGTCCGGCTGCCCATTGACTGGAGCTCGCATTCGGAAATCGAAATACATCCAAATAGCTGGAAAAACGTTTGTATTTCGTGTGCTGGTATTGGTGGCCGAGAAAGAGCCCCCATTCATTTTTATTGTTCGAACTTTCGCTAATGGCATTCGCCATAGGGCTAAAATAACCAGCATCATACATTCGAATAATTCCCGAGACATCTGTTTTTTTATTCACGGCCCAGGCGAATGCATGGATCGTAGACCAGGCAGATATCGCTGTATGCGCGATTTCTCCTGATATTCGAACATTTCCTTGTTGGCTAATATAACTAAGTGAAGTATTCAGTAAATTCCTCCCTCGCCAATCCAAAGGATTCGACGGCATAAATGGATAATTCCATTGTGTCCAAGTCTGGGCCAATGCCCATTCTACATTTTGACCTTGATAACGAAAATTAAGCCCAGCCGCGAATTCTTGCAAGCGGTTTTGTTGGCTTATTTCTGTCGGTGTTCGGTGTAAGCCGTCCAACTGGAAAGAACGAAAATATGTGCTATCCTTTGATAAAATGAGGTCTTTTTTACGGGATGATAAATAGATTTGACTCTGAAACCTACGCCACCTTGATTGAAAGTTAATTCCGCGGTAAAATTCTGATTCGCCCGAAGAGGTATAGGCCATCGCTCCCCCGTGAAATTTTTGGGTAGCGCGTATGCTTTCATAGCTTTTGCCTAAGGAAAAGGAACCGGATTGGACGAGTCCTTGGCCCCATTGGTTGATAAAGTCGCCTAGAATCAATTTAACGTGCTCTCTGGAGTCTTTTAATTCAACAAAGGCGCTTGCGAAATCGTTGTATTGTAATTCGCCTGCATCTTTTCCAATCAGTATTCCGGTCCGGATGTTGCTATTCCAGGTTCCACGGTAGCGGAATAGGGTACTTAATGGGCTTCCCACGTATCGAACTTTGCTTCGGGATGTAGGAGCGGAAAATCCTATTTTTTGTTCGAGTGTTCTTTCCAAGCGTAGGATGATTTGGTGCTTGGGGTTTTCGGTTTCGTACCAATGTGGAGGATTCGTCCGACAAACGAGAAGTGCTTGAATTGTTCGTAATGTGGTTAAGTCCCAATTGGGTATGGTTTGTAATTCAAAAAGGGAGACGAATCGGCCAATATGTTTGCGGTGACTTACAAAAGATTCGATTTGAACGGAATGTAAAATTCCCATGGCGAGTAACTCAGCTTCCGAAGCCTCGTTGATATCGATCGGATTTTGCTCGTAATAGTTGATTATGCCTTGTTTTTCCTCGGTCAGTTCCGTGGATTGTTGGGCCGAGAGCAAAAAGGGGAGGAGCCAATAAATAAAAATGAGCCGTTTCAAGTTTTTTTCTTGAAACTAGCTCATGGATGGTTATTCTTTCGCTAGAAAACTGATAATGAAAATCAGTTAACTGAATTTTCGCTCGATGAGTAACATAAGTTCTTGTGATGCAGAAGATTCTTCGAATTGATATCGTCCGGCAACTTCGTTTCTCCAGTTGGATACGCTTGCTTCAAAATCAATAAATTCAATGAATTGACTGAATTGCTCCGCATTCCCATCAAATAATTCTTGGATGAAATTCAATCGTTGGAATAAAGAAATGCTCTCCGCTAACGAAGAAGTCATTTGATTGGCAACCATATTCTTTAACGAATGATCGTCCACTTGTATCGTGTCTAATACTTTTTCGCCCGTTGAATCAGCCAACATCTCTTGAATGCTTTGCGGTTTGTTTTCTTCAGGGTTTAATTCGCTTAAATCGGGTAATTCATTCGATACCTCAAAATAGTCTGGCGTCGATTGTGTGGGGAATTCAATAGCTGTATCCTCCCAAGCAACCGCTTGAAGGTTATTTTCTTCGATTTCAATTTCTGGGCTTAGTTCCTCTTCCTCCTCAGGTAAATCTTCTAATGAATCCGATGGACGTTCAAAAAACACTTCAGCATTCAGTAGATCAGCAAAGCTTGGAACTTCGGGTTGAGTAGATTCGATTTGTCCACCCAATGCAGCAATCCAATCCATCCAAATCTGCTCGGGCAATTGCACTTGCATTAACAGTGTTTGCGCAATAGAATTCCATTTTTCTTGCATGCGGAGATTTGACCAATCAAAATTGGGTAGTTTTTCCACGAGTATTTCACTCGTTAACTGTTCCAATAATTCTGCTTGAATAGTCGCGAGAATCATGGGGTCACAGTCAAGCGAAAGAACTTCTTGAAAACTCAAGGTTTGGCCTTGATTGTTCCAGTAGTGTAAGAAAATATTAGGTTTCATACGCTTATTGATTGATTTTTAGCGCTTCGCAGGCTTTCATTGCGGCATTTTGTTCCGCTTTTTTCTTTGAATATCCTTTGCCTTCGGCAATTTTTTCGTTTTCGATAAGTACGAATGCCGTAAATTCTTTGTTGTGATGAACTCCTTCTTCATCCAGTGTAAACTGGACTTTTTTGCCTTCTTTCTGCGCCCATTCGATCAGGATTGACTTGAAGTTGGGGTTGTTTTGAACGACCGTATCCAAATCAAAATACTGAGTAAGTATTTTTTGTGTGATGAATTTTTGGGTAAAACTAAAGCCCTTATCTAAATAGACAGCACCAACAAAAGCTTCTAGTGCGTCTCCATACATGCTGGAGCGGGATAGCGATGTTTTACGTTGGTTTTCGTATTCAATAACTTCCTCGAGTCCTAATTTTCGGCCGAGGACATTTAATGATTCCCGACTCACCATTCGAGAGCGAATTTCGGTTAGGAAACCTTCGTCTTTGAATGGGAATTTTTTGAATAAGTAAGCTGCGGTAATCATGCCTAGCACGGAGTCTCCTAGAAATTCCAAACGCTCGTTGGACTCTTTGTAAGATTTTGACACAGATTCTTTTGAGGCCGAAGCATGTAAAAAGGCTAATCGGTATAATTCTAGATTAGACGGATTAGCCCCTATAAGGTGTTTGACTGATTTATAAAGGTGTTTCTCGCGTTCATCTTGGGAATGTAAGCCGAACCAGGTCAACGGAGAAAGTAACTTCATAAATTAAATTTTTCTAAAGATGACAGTTGCATTGTGGCCACCAAAACCGAAGCCATTGCTTAATGCAACATCAATTTTACGTGCTTTACCTACGTTTTCTGTTAAGTCAATGCGTTGATCAATTTCTGGATCACGGTTGAATACGTTAATGGTAGGAGGGACGAATTGATTTTTGATTGCTAGGACAGATGCAACGGCCTCAACAGCTCCTGCTCCTCCTAGTAAGTGACCTGTCATTGATTTCGTTGAAGAAATAGCCATGTTGTAAGCGTGTTCTCCAAAGCAATCAACGATGGCTTTAATTTCTTGTGGATCACCAATCGGTGTTGATGTTCCGTGTGTATTGATGTAATCAACCTCTTCAGGTTTGATTTGTGCATCTTCCAATGCGTCTTGCATCGACAATAAAGCACCATATCCATCCGGATGTGGGGCTGTAATGTGGTAAGCATCTGATGAGAAACCTCCACCAATTAATTCCGCGTAGATTTTTGCACCACGTGCTTTTGCGTGCTCGTATTCTTCTAAAACCAATGCACCTGCACCTTCACCTACGACAAAACCATCACGGTCTACGTCATAAGGACGAGAAGCAGTAGTTGGATCATCGTTGCGTGTTGACATTGCGTGCATCGCTGTAAATCCACCAACCGATGCGATTGTCACAGGAGCCTCAGAGCCACCCGTGATACAAACATGCACACGACCGGTACGGATGTAATTGAACGCGTCAATAATTGCATTGTTCGCAGAAGAACAAGCCGAAACAGTTACGTAGTTAGGTCCACGGAATCCATTGCGAATGGAAATTTGTCCTGAACTTGAATCTGCAATCATTTTTGGAATAAAGAATGGATTAATTTTTGGCGTTCCATCACCTTTTCCAAAATAGATCATTTCATCTTCGAATGTTTTCAATCCTCCGATACCAGATCCCCAAATAACGCCCACCTTATTTAGGTTTAATTTCTCCATATCAAAACCCGCATCTGCAATGGCTTCATCTGAAGCTACCACAGCATACTGGGTAAATGGGTCCATTTTACGGGCCTCTTTGGTATTAATATAATCTTCTACTTTGAAGTCTTTCAACTCACAAGCAAAGCGCGTTTTGAATTTTTCAGCATCAAATCGGGTAATGGGTGCACAACCACTTTTACCAGCGGCTAAACCTTCCCAAAAGGTATCAACTGTATTTCCAATCGGTGTAAGAGCACCTAGGCCCGTCACAACTACGCGTTTTAACTCCATGTGTTAATTAAATAGACTTTGTAAAAATAAAAAATGTCAATTAGTAATGGTTCAACTGAGGAAAAATCCTTAGGAATTACCAGGTACTAATTGACATCATTATGATCGTGTGATTCGATTACTTTGCGTTTTCTTCCAAGTAAGCTACTGCTTGGCCTACTGTTTGGATGTTTTCAGCTTGGTCATCTGGGATAGAAACATTGAATTCTTTTTCAAATTCCATGATCAATTCTACCGTGTCTAAGGAGTCAGCTCCCAAATCGTTTGTGAAAGACGCCTCAGTTGTAACTTCTGATGCTTCTACACCTAACTTCTCAACGATGATGCTTTTTACTTTTTCTGCAATATCTGACATTTTATAAATATTTTGGGGTTCAAAAACGATGCAAAGATTAGAATTAAAAGTTAGAATATCAAACAAATTTTATTCCATTTTGCACTTTAAAAGTATTTATTGTAATAATAATAATTCTTTTTGTAAAAAACTTGTGTGGTCTATACTGTTTTCAATTAAAAACAGAGTGATGCCGCACCTAAAAGCCCTGCATCATTGCCCAATAAAGCTTTCTTAATATTTAATTTTTCTAAGTAAGCAGGGGTCAACCAGTAGTTTAATTGGCGTTCCATGCTTGGTAAAATAAAGTCATAAGATGCGGATAGTCCACCTCCGATGAAGATATTTTTGATATCTAAAATACGAATCAAAGAAACGAGCATATCACCTAATAAACTTCCTACCTCATCCCAAATAGCCAATGCCAATGCATCGCCTTCTTCGGCCGCAACAACTAGGGCTGTCGTAGAGATCGTGCCATCATCCGCTAACACCGTTTGACCTTTATAGTTAGCACGCATTTCAGTCGCTAATTGCAATAATTCTTTTTTACCCACATTACGCTCTAGAACCTTACCGTTTTTCGAGGGAACGTGACCTGGTTCCATCGCATTACCATCTCCGCCTAAGAAAATCTTACGGTCGATGATTGCTGCTCCACCAACACCTGTTCCCAACGTAATGAAGATGAAATCTTCTGGCATGGTGTTTTTTTCTGGAGAGAAATAGAATTCTCCTAATGCCGCTGCATTGGCATCGTTTTCCATGAAAAATTCATGCTCAGGGAAACGTTTCTCCAACATATCGATCATGGGTGAACCGTCGATTTCTGGAATGGCTGTGATTTCAATCAAAGTACGGCGATTCTTCGTAAGAATACCTGGTAGGCCGATGCCTATCTTTTTGACATTTTTATGTTGGTATAATTGCAAGGCAATAGCATCCGCCAAACGATCTAAGAAGTGGTGAGATTCACGCCACGTTGCGGTATCATAACTCTGAAAGTTGCTGATTTGACCGGTATCTGAGTGAACAATTCCCATTTTAACGCCGGTACCACCTACGTCAATTCCTAAATATTCTGCTGCTGCCATAAACATGTATTGATTGAATTACGAATTTGTCGATTTTTGCCGTGAATTTCAAATCAAAAGGGGTTCAATTGTAAATTCGCTCCAATTTTTCCATGATTTGGGCAACGCCTGGGCAGATGACCGCATTCTTTTGGGTGAGATTCATGATGCCCAACATGTTTTTGCGGTCGGTATGTGGATATTCCCGACAAGCCTTTGGTCGGTGTTCGTAAATTTGGCAGGTATTATCTTCCAGTGTTAGAAAGGGGCAGGGAGCGGAAGGGTAGACCCAATCGCCATCTGAATCTTTGATTAAGTATTGATCCAGAAACTGGGCAACTTTCATCTTAAGGAGATGAGCCACACGCTGAATGTCGGTTTCATTCCACATCGGGCTTGTCGTCTTGCAACAATTTCCACAGGTCAAACAATCTAAATTTTCAAAGACTTGTTCATGTGCCTTTTCAAACTGCATATCCAAATCCCTGGGCTTTTTCGCCTTGATTCGTTGGAATACCTTTTTGAAATGCGGGTCTTTGGGCATGATTAGATCTCGGCATGAAAGCAAGCGCGGCAACGTGCTTGGTAGGATTCTGTTTCGCCTAGTAAAACCGTTTCTTCTTTGTCGACGATGCGGTAAGAATAATGTGCCACGGCACCGCATTGTACGCAAACAGCGTGTACTTTCGTGACATACTCGGCAATGGCCATCAATTTGGGCATGGGGCCAAAGGGATTCCCTTTAAAGTCCATATCAAGACCTGCGATAATTACACGTTTGCCTTGATTGGCCAGCGTGTCTACAACCTCTACGATCGAGTCGTCGAAGAACTGTACCTCATCCAGACCCACTACATCGCAATCTCCCGCTAATAACAAGATTTCACTCGCGCTTAAAACAGGGGTTGAGCGGATGGAATTTTGATTGTGGGAAACAATATCTTCATCGTGATAACGCGTATCGGATGCAGGTTTGAAAATCTCTACACGCAATTGGGCGATTTTGGCGCGTTTCAGTCGGCGAATTAATTCTTCTGTTTTACCAGAAAACATGGAGCCACAAACGACTTCGATCCAGCCGAGGGCAGGAGATTTTTGATTGGACTTGGAATGGGTGGGTTCTAAAAACAAGGGCGTAAAAAGCCCCTGAAATTGCATTCAGGGGCTATCAAATTAAGTTTTACTTCGAAGAAAAGGTAGCAGAGAAGAATTCGCGGTTCATACGAGCGATATTCTCTAACGAAATGCCTTTAGGACATTCAGCCTCGCAAGCACCTGTGTTAGAACAAGCACCAAAACCTTCTTCGTCCATTTGAGCGACCATCGCTTCTGCACGTTTCGCAGCTTCTACTTTACCTTGAGGTAATAAGGCTAATTGCGAAATTTTAGCGGATGTAAATAACATCGCAGATGCATTTTTACAAGCGGCAACACATGCACCACATCCGATACAAGCAGCTGCTGCGAAAGCATCATCTGCGTCTTCTTTTGGAATAGGCAAGTTGTTCGCATCTTGTGCATTTCCAGTATTGACAGAAACGAATCCACCTGCCGCGATGATGCGGTCAAAGGCAGAGCGATTCACGACTAAGTCTTTGATCACAGGGAAAGCGCTCGCTCTCCAAGGTTCTACCGTAATGGTTTCGCCATCTTGGAATGAACGCATGTGCAATTGACATGTCGTAACTCCACGGTTCGGTCCGTGTGGACGACCATTGATGTACATCGAGCACATACCGCAAATACCTTCACGGCAATCGTGGTCAAAAGCTACAGGATCATCTCCTTCTTCGATCAAACGGTTGTTTAACACGTCAATCATTTCCAAAAATGACATATCTGTGGAGATGCCACTCACTTGGTAAGTTTCGAATTTACCAGCTACGTTAGCATTTTTTTGTCTCCAAATTTTGAGTGTCAGGTTTAAATGTCCTTCCATTGTATCGAATTATTTATAAGATCTTTGTGCAATTTTGATGTTTTCGTATTTCAATTCTTCTTTATGAAGTTTGAAAGTCGATTGTTTTTCGTATTCCCAAGCCGCTACGTATGCATAGTTCTCGTCATCACGAAGGGCTTCCCCGTCTTCTGTTTGATATTCCGTACGGAAGTGACCACCACAACTTTCGTTGCGATCCAAGGCATCAATACACATTAATTCGCCTAGTTCTAAGAAGTCAGCCACGCGGCCAGCTTTCTCTAATTCAGGATTTAAATTATCAATCTCACCTGGAATCTTCACATCTGACCAGAATTCTTTCTGTAAAGCTTGAATCTCCTTAATAGATGCTTTCAAACCTTCGGCACTACGCGCCATCCCGCACTCATCCCACATGATCTTACCTAAACGCTTGTGGAAATAATCCACCGGTTTCGAGCCTTTGATGTTCATTAAGGTCTCTAAACGATCACGAACTTCTTTTTCTGCTGCAACGAATGCCTCAGAATCCGTAGACATGGCTGGCGTGCGGATTTCAGATGCTAGGTAATTACCAATTGTGTAAGGAATTACGAAATAACCATCCGCTAAACCTTGCATTAAGGCAGATGCTCCTAGTCGGTTAGCACCATGATCAGAGAAGTTGGCCTCACCCAATGCATACAATCCTGGAACGGTAGTCATCAAGTTGTAATCAACCCAAAGTCCGCCCATTGTGTAGTGAACCGCAGGATAAATACGCATAGGAACTTCATACGGATCTTCACCCGTGATTTGCTTATACATATCAAACAAGTTGCCGTATTTCTCTTTCACGACTGCTTTACCCATCGCTTGAATTTCTTCATCTGATGGATTGTGCATGTTGTTTTTATTGGCTTCTCCTTTTCCGTAGCGGATAATAGCTGCGGCATAGTCTAAGTAAACAGCCATTTTAGATGTACCTACACCATAACCTGCATCACAACGCTCTTTCGCAGCACGAGATGCAATATCACGTGGAACTAAGTTACCGAATGCAGGGTAACGACGCTCTAAGTAGTAATCTCTTTCGTCTTCAGGAATCTCGTTCGCTTTGCGATTATCGTTTTGTTTCTTTGGAACCCAAATACGACCATCGTTACGAAGTGACTCCGACATCAATGTTAATTTTGATTGATGATCCCCTGAAACAGGAATACACGTCGGGTGAATTTGTGTATAACAAGGATTGGCGAAGAAGGCACCTTTTTTGTGTGCTTTCCAAGCAGCAGTTACGTTCGATCCCATGGCGTTTGTCGACAAATAGAATACGTTTCCGTAACCACCAGTACATAACAAAACAGCATGTCCGAAGTGACGCTCTAACGCACCAGTCACTGAATCACGTGCAATAATACCACGCGCTTTTCCGTCGATGGTCACGACATCCAACATTTCGTGACGGGTATACATTTTCACATTACCCATACCCACTTGGCGTTGCAAGGCTGAGTAAGCGCCCAACAATAATTGTTGGCCTGTTTGTCCCGCCGCGTAGAATGTACGTTGAACTTGCGTTCCACCGAATGAACGGTTTGAAAGCAATCCGCCGTATTCACGAGCAAATGGAACACCTTGTGCCACACATTGGTCGATGATATTTCCTGACACTTCTGCTAAACGATGAACGTTTGCTTCACGTGCACGGTAATCACCGCCTTTGATTGTATCGTAAAATAAACGGTAAACGGAGTCACCGTCATTTTGGTAGTTTTTAGCTGCGTTGATACCTCCTTGTGCGGCAATTGAGTGCGCACGACGGGGAGAATCTTGGAAGCAAAATACTTTTACTTTATATCCTAACTCAGCTAACGAGGCTGCAGCGGAAGCTCCAGCCAAACCTGAACCTACAATCACAATTTCCAAAGAACGTTTGTTTGCAGGATTTACTAATGGTACGCTTGATTGGTACTTGGTCCATTTTTCAGCCAGCGAACCTTCTGGAATTTTAGCGTCTAATTTTGTCATAATCGTATCGGCTGAGGAATTATTGAATCAAATTAAAATAGAAGGCGATTGGCATTGCGGCAAAAGCAGCAGCAATGATAATCGAATAAATAGCACCAATAGCTTTGATGGTTGGTGTGTATTTTGGGTGGTTCCAACCAATTGTTTGGAAGGCACTTTGGAAACCATGTAATAAGTGGTAGCCTAAAGAAATACATCCTAATACATAAATTGCAACAACGATTGGGCTTTCAAATACCACTTGCATTTCGTTGTACAGGGTATGTGTTTCTGTCAAGTTGTTCGTTAAACGAGAGAAATACCAGAAATGCTTTAGGTGAATAATTAAGAACAATAACAATAATGTTCCTAAAAGGCCCATGGAACGTGAATACCATTTGCTGTTGGCCGCTCCGTCTACAACGGCATAAGCGACAGGGCGTTTCTTTTTGTTGTCTAACCAAAGGCGAAGACCGTCGAAGATGTGCAACAATAAACCACCAAACAAAACGATTTCCATCGTACGGATGATTGGATTGTGTGCCATGAATTCAGCACCTTCATTAAATGCAACACCGCCATCATTCAAGAAGATGGTTGCATTCAAACCGCAGTGAATTAATAGGAAGCTAATCAAAAATAGGCCTGTAATTGCCATGAGAAGCTTTTTTCCAAGGGATGAATTAAGAGATTTTGCTAGCCAAGCCATAAATTAGGTTATTAGATTTAGGTAAAAACATTCAGAGCGATTGAACAATGTTAACTGTGCTACTGAATTTTAGCCTTCAAAACTACAATCCAATCGCTTGTCAATCAAATTAATCGCGTAAAAAAATGGTTTTTTTTACGATTTTAATTTTGCCTTATTAACTTGCTAACTGACACAAATGTTTTATGCGGAAATATATTTTAATCATCTTCATGCTAGTTTTTTCGGTAAGTGCTGCTTGGGCTACGCACTTAAAGGGAGGTGAAATTACGGTAAGACGTATTTCGGATAAAACGTTGACTTATGAATTTACCTTAACGACCTATACCGAGAATAATCGGGCGAATCAGGATCAAGTCGAAGTGAACTTTTGTTTCGGAGATGGATCTGCCATTATCAAAGCCAAACGTTGCTGCGGAACGCCTGTAGATATTGGAAATGGTACACTCAAAAACTTATACAAAGTAGAATATACTTATCCCGCTCCAGCGCTATTTTATAAGGTTTCCGTTGCGATACCGAATCGGAATGATGGGGTTCGCAACATGACGCGTTCTGTCGAAGTGCCTTTTTATGTTGAAACAATATTCTCCATCAATTCCGGTTTAGGCCAAAACTCAACGCCTTTGTTGTTAAACCCAGCGGTCGATTTGACGGCGGTTGTGGGCCAACCGTTTATTCATAATCCGAATGCCGTGGATGCAGAAGGGGATAGTTTGGCATATCGATTGTCTGTTTCACGTACGGGTGATTCAGAGACATGTAATCCGACGAGTCGGGGGATAACCGCACCCAATTTCAGACAACCCAATGAGGTTTCTGCATTGCCTTCAAGTTTTACGATTAATCCGCTGACGGGTGATTTGATTTGGGATGCTCCACAAGAATTGGGTTTATACAATTGTGCCTTCATTATCGAAGAATGGCGAAATGGGGTGAAGATTTCTGAGACGGTGCGTGATATGCAAATCGAGGTAAAGGATGTGGATAATAAAGCGCCTAAACTAACTGTTCCGCCTGATGTTTGTGTGCAAGCTGGCGCTTTGATTAATGAGAGTATTACGGCGATTGATGTGCCATCGAAGACAGGGCGTGTGGATCCTTTGACAATTTATAGTTTTGGTAATGTGTATGCAATGGATACAGTTTATACGGTCAAACAACCTTATGCCACGTTTGCTTCGATTTCCAAGCAGAATTCTCCCGCAAAGGCGACATTTCGCTGGCAGACGGCATGCCAACATATTCGCAAGGAAACCTATGATGTCCTTTTTAAGGTAGAGGACAATCCGCCGATAACGGTCGGAAATGGGTTAAAATTAGTGGATTCAAAACTTTGGAAGATTCAAATCATTGCGCCTGCTCCTAAAGGATTAAAAGTCGTTTTACAAGGTACGAATGCATTGTTGACCTGGAATTCGTTTACCTGTGCTTTGCCGGGTGCTAAGACAATTATTTACCGACGGACAGGTGCATGTAGTCCAGTTGTAAATGCTAGCTGTGCCACGGGCATGACAGCCACTGGTTTTGTGAAAATTGGGGAAGTGGGGATTGATGTGGCGACATTTACGGATAAGAATGGGGGAGAGGGATTATTGAAAAATACCAATTATTCTTATGTGCTGGTTGTTGAATTTCAAAATTCGAAAGGGCTTGTGAATTACAGTCCGATGTCAGAATCGGTTTGTGCATTTATCCCTTCCACGGCACCTTTGATGACGCAAGCAAGTGTGCTGAAAACGGATGTTGGTCAAGGCGAAATTCAGGTTCGTTGGACGAAGCCCTTGAAATTAGATACGTCTGTTTACAAGGCGCCTTATCAATATCGATTGAAGCGGACTGAGGGTCAAACCGGCTCACAATTTGCGGAAGTGGGGATTACCTCGGATACCCTATTTGTAGATAAAGCATTGAATACAACAGATAAGGCTTATCGCTACCAGGTGGATTTTTATTACACCTCGAATGGGACATTAAAATTGTTGGATAGCCCAACGCCGGCGAGTTCTGTGCGTTTGCAAGCGCAGACGGCGGTTAAATCTGTGAAATTATCATGGACGGCCATCGTGCCTTGGTCAAATGATTTTCAGGTGCATCGCGTTTACCGAGAAACGTATAAAGGGTCTGGCAAGTTTAATCAGATTTCTGATGTGTCGGTTGCTGGGCCGAGTACCTATCAATTTACCGATATTGGAACCGATTTTATTCCAGCAGATGGGAAAATAGATGTGTCGCTATCTGCGGATTCTACGTATTGTTATTATGTGCAAACGGTTGGTCGATATGGGGAAGGACTTCCGGCTATGCGAATTGAAAATGCCTCTCAAAAGGTATGTGTAAAACCTTTGGCGGTTTTGAATCCACCTTGTGCGCCTGTATTAGAGGTGACTGTGCCAGATTGTGGCATTCAAACGTCGAACTGTGAATCCATTGCCGTATCGAATGCATTGACTTGGAAGCCCGTTGTTTCCGGGACTTGCGATCCCAATATTGAAAAGTATCGCGTATATGGAGCTAAGTCGGCAGCTGGGCCATTCGTTAAATTAGCAGAAACTGAAACCCTTTCGTATGTCGATAAGAACTTATTATCACACATCGCTTGTTATTATGTCGTGGCAGTAAATTCAGGGGGAATAGAAAGTCCAAAGAGTAACGTTGTGTGTGCGGACAATTGCCCATCGTTTGATTTACCTAATTTATTTAGCCCCAATGGGGATGGAAAGAATGATGTATTTCAAGCCATGTATTGTCCCCGTTTTGTCAAGCAGCTCGACGCCAAAATCGTGGATCGATATGGGGTTTTAGTTTATGAGTATGCTGGAGCATTGAGTGGGTTTGGCTGGAATGGTCGTTCGATGAGTGGACAGGCGCTTGCAGCAGGAACCTATTTCTACACGGTTGATGTTGAATTTGATGTGGTCGATGCAATGAAGGCTAAGAAACAATTAAAAGGCTGGCTTGAGCTGGTTAAATAAGGATGTTGGTAATCATCGATGGAGACTGTTCTTTTTGCCGTTGGGCTTCAAATCTCTTGCGTCGATTATGTAAGCCCGGTTTGGAAATCGTGCCTTTGGAAGGCATTTCGGAAGAAGTTTTAATGCGTTGGTCAACGAATCCTCTTTGGTCTATTGATAGCATCAAAGTTGTTTCAGCAGAAAGGTTATATATCAAATCACAGGCTGTCGCGGAGGTCTTGCGCACTGCACGATGGTATGCGCAGCCATTACGTCTAATCTTTTTATTGCCAGATGCTTTGTTGGACCGAGGTTATGATTGGGTGGCTCGGAATCGTAACAATGGCAATGAATGTAATTTACCCGAATAGATTGACCCATCCCAAAATTGGAATTTGGTATAATTGAAGCAAAAGGGTATATGTAGGTAAAAGTAGATTGCTTAGGCTAATTAGTGCGCAGAATAGACGTAAATTTTTCTTGTCGCTTTCTAATGATGCAGCTAATTGGTAAAAAGCGAGAATGAGTAAGAACCCAAACCCAAGACTTCTTGTCACATCTTCCACGGCCGTGGAAGTTAACAAAATCAAGATAAGTAAGGTAAGATAGGCAAGGTTGACTAATAATTCTTTTGACTTTGTCAGTGTATAGATTGTTACAAAGATCAATATGAAATTTAATTTAAACGCAGAGAATATAGCAAAGGGAACTTTGAATTTGTGAATAAAGGCAAGTCCCAAGGTTACGCCTGCATCATTTCCAACGGGTGTTGAAAGTCCGAAATTTTTGAAAAGTGCTATTCTAATAGCGACATAAATGAAGACAGCGATACAATAATGCCAAAATGAGGCATTGTTCAATATTAATCTAACTAATTGAGTTTTCCAGGTTGTTGTCTCATCTTGTTTTGATGAAAAATAGGATGAAATGAAAATTAGACTCGCTGGAATTATGCTTCGTTCGTCGACGAAAAAAGTAGCTATGAGTATAGGAATTGCAAACCATTTGTTGTTCCAATAAAGCGCCGCTAGAAGTCCTGTGTAAGCGTATGAATCAAAAAAAAATGTATCGTAGTTGAAGGAGTTTCCTACATAAGAAAATAAGAGGGCAAGCGTTCCCCAAAATGCTATAATTTCATCTTTAATAAATTTATTGATTGTTTTTAAAGATAAATAGATGAATAAAGGGAAAAGAATTAAAGCTTGAATGTAAAAAAGTTTTATGGCTTCCAAATGAAAAATTTTGCCAATTAGATACGGAGTAATACGTAAGTCTCGTTTGCTGAAGTGATCCCATTTTTCGGCATTTAGGTAAGGAGTGAATGGGGATTTGATTTTAAGATTTACAAAGTTTTGAACTAATTGGTCATTTATAGACCATTCTCCAGTGATTCGTTTTACTAGAATCTCAGGGAAATAGATAAATGAAAAGCAAATGAAAATAGCGAAAGTAATTTTGTAGATACCCCATTTTGACAGCCAAAGTTTCTGAATGTATTCGTTGAATTGAAGAAAGTAGAAATTTAAATTTGGGGTCATTATGTTACTTAAAGCGCTGTAAAGGTTTGGTTTGAACAAAATGAGCATCTAATAATGCTTCATTCCATTTGATAGCTGCATTTTCTACGCCAGCAAAATTAAAATGTGTTCCGTCGTGTCTATATGTGGGTGCTGTCAAAGATTGTAAATCTGCACCTGTTAGTACATTGGGGATTTCTTCTAAGATTCTTTTTTGGGCAGCGCGAACTTTGATTTCTTTGGGATCATTCGTGCCACGGTTGCATTTTGCCATCCAGAAAACCAAATCAGGTTTATTTAATAGATCGCGGGTTTTTTGAATATACAATTTTGTGCCTTCCACAATATCATTTTCGCTTAAATCGATATCATTTTCCCCATGCATAATGAATACTCCTCTAATACCTGTTTTGGGGAAATCATTTAGGATTCTGTTTTCAAAAAATTTATAAGGATACCGCTGTTTCCAATCAAAAATTGGACTTTCAAAAGGTAATCCCCAGGCAGAGTTACCCCAATGTAAGGAAGTCGTTCCTCCAATTCCCGTGTTGTACATCATGATTGGCACGTTCAAACGTTTCTTAAGTAATTCGGCCATTCGTCCCCAAAAAGCTACTTTACTACCATCGTCCCATTTTATAACTTCGCACCATTGTTTGTCAAAATCTTCCAAATTGTAAGGGTCTTGTCCTTCGGCAAGGGAATGCCCGACGACTGCAAAAACTTCACCCACTTTAAAGTTCCACAACATTAAAGTGTCCTCTGTCACTTGATTGTTGTTTTCGATGATAACTTGTGGATAATAGCCTCCACCTTTCAACGTAAAACTGCCACTGAACTTGTTTCCGCCATCGTTACTTAATGGAAGCCATCCGGTTTCTTGCCCGCCTAAATAATTTTTAAATTTTATTTTAGCTGAGGTAAATGGATTATTTGTGCTTCCTGTGATGAAAACCTCTCCCTCATTTGAGTTATTTCTTTGGACAAATTTTCTACAATTAGGTATATCAAAGGTGACTTTTGTCGAAAGGTCAATAGGTGTAGGGCTAACGCCATTTTGTTCGCATGAACTCAATAAAAACACGAGGCTTACGACTAGTAAAGTCAATCTATTCATTGGTTTCATTTTAATATGGGTTGGTCCAACGACCAACTAGTTGACACTTTGATTATATTTGTCATTCAAAATTTAGTCAAAAATATAAAAAAATAGATAAATGAAAGCATATGTTTTCCCAGGTCAAGGTTCTCAATTTCCAGGAATGGCGAAGGATCTTTATGAAAATTACGCTGCTGCTAAATCCATCGTAGATGAGGCGGACGCTATATTGGGCTTTTCGCTCTCTCAAATTATGTTTGCGGGTACGGAAGAGGAGTTAAAGCAAACACGCGTAACTCAGCCAGCTATTTATTTGCATTCGGTATTAGTCGCGAAATTGGGAAAAGATTTTGCTCCTGCTGTTGTGGCAGGTCATTCATTGGGAGAATTTTCGGCTTTGGTAGCGGCAGGAGGTTTAGCTTGGCAAGATGGTTTACAATTAGTGTATAAGCGTGCGTTGGCCATGCAGAAAGCATGTGAAATTCAGCCGAGTACAATGGCTGCAGTTTTAGGATTGCCGGATGCCACGATTGAAGAAATATGTGCGGCTTATGGACCATCCGTTGTGGCGGCAAATTATAATTGCCCAGGTCAGGTTGTTATCTCGGGTTCGGTAGAAGGTATTGAGGCGGTAGGGGTTCAATTGAAAGAGGCAGGAGCAAAGCGTGTGTTGACATTGCCTGTAGGTGGTGCATTTCATTCACCTTTCATGGAGCCTGCTCGTGTAGAATTAGCAGCGGCGATTGAGGCGACAGAGGTTTTGAAGCCTATTTGTCCTATTGTTCAAAATGTGAATGCCAAAGCTTCGCAAGATCCTGCGGAAATTAAGGCTAATTTAATTGCTCAGTTAACCGGCGCAGTTCGTTGGACGCAGTCGGTCAAAACTATGGTTGCCATGGGTGCGACAGAATTTATTGAATGCGGACCAGGAAAAGTATTGCAAGGATTGGTGAAGAAAATTCACGGAGAAGCTTTAGTAGCTTCAATGGAGCTTGTTTAATTCATTGATAATGAGGAGTTAGATTTTGCGGCCAATAAATATTTCGTTTTTTTTAAAGCGATGTTTGATTTTTTGGGAGCTAGGCCTTACTTTTGCATCACAATTGGTATTGACCTATGGTGTAATGGTAACACACCAGTTTTTGGTTCTGGTTTTCTAGGTTCGAATCCTGGTAGGTCAACAGAATAAAATTAAGAAGCCTTCGATCATTTTTCGAAGGCTTTTTTTATGCTTATTGAATCCATAGCAGCGAATAAATTTCATAGAGGACTGCTACCAATGTGGTTAATCCGATTATTTTCAAAATTAAAATGAGCAGTGCAATCCTTTTAGGAATTGGATTTTTGTTTTCGTTCATAATTGGCTAAATAAGGAGCCCAATTATATTGAAGAAAATAATTTCCTGCGAAGTTTATTGGGTTAATTGCATCGTTCACATATTTACATTTTTTCTCGTGTAAATTGTGACTGCTTCCTGGCTAATAACGTAATTGACAAAACGTTTATCATTTTCAGATTGATGTCTACTGATTGCTTCATGACACCCATAATTACGTTCGAAAAATAGATTGATGGAGGAAATGAATTTGGATCTTGATTGTCTTTGACTTTCTATCGTTTTCCCCTCACATTGCAGGATTTCATTCAGCTTTTCCGTTGTACAGGTATAATTGGATTGATTAGATAAATACGTTAAGAATATTTCCCCTTGTTCAGGTAATTGCTTCCAGGATTTAAGCTCACGTTTTCTCCTATGATTAATCAACAGGTAAATTCCTATGATTAAAATGGCAATAATGATCATTGTGCCATAAAATAAAACGAAGTTCCAATCAATTTCGTTGTACCAAATTTTAGGTGTATAAAAATTTCCAATGATTCTGCTGTTCTTTTTTAATTGATCAAGCGACATAGAATCTAATTTAAATTCGAAGTTGTTCTGATTGTATGTTCGTTGAAAAGAATAGATGTATTGGTCCTTAATGTATAATTGGATTGCCAAATTGAAGAATGAATTATTTTTACCCTGATAACGATAAATTATATTCTCCTTAGGATCAATAAATTCCCCTAAGGTAATTTCAGATGTAAAGAAATAGGGAGGTATCCATTGGCTTGAGAACTTATTGAAATTATGCATTTTGGGATCTGTAAAATCTACATAACCTAATTCAGTCCAATTGTTTCCTTTGAAGTTAAAGGCATAATATGGGTATTTAAGATTGTTGTTTTCTAAATAAAGGAGCGGAAATTCTAAACAATAAATTTGATCGTCAGTAGGCGAATATCCACCAAATTGAGATGAAATACCCTTGGGGCCTTTTTCATTAATACTACCATAAATGTCCCATTCGTTTAAAGGCTTGTGAAAATAAGTGGAGATATTGTGAATTCTCCAGAACCCATGGCCTCCCAAACTTATTAATGTATCTCGTCGAATAAATTGTATTGCACCAAAGTTGTATCCCCGATAATACGTTTTGTCAATTCTTGATAAAAGGCAGTTTTTTGTGTCAAATTCATAGGTTTGTCCCGTTCCTTGTATGGTTATAAGGAATTTATTTGCAGAAAATTGAAAGAATTTAGCGACGAAATCCGGAGGTAAGTCTTCTTTTTTGACATTATTAAACGTGATGGTTCGTGATTCCTGCTGGCCAACCGAAGGGAACTCAAAACATTGATTCGATTTTAAGTCTAATTTGAATAGTTTATTTTGTTTAGTGTCTACTAAATTGATTTGTTGATATCCATCCAGTGTCTGACCTTGACTGAAATTTAGTAGTAAACTAAAAAATACAAATTGTATGATGGACCGTTTAGTCATGGGGTTTAGAACAACTTAGAACACAAATTTATCAATTGACCGATGCTTGTAGGAAAATCGTAACCGAAAAATAAGTTAATTAAGTGAATCACCTAATTTTATTTGTGGTTTCGCAGGAATTCAATTGCCTCTTTAACTTGATTCTTCGATATGGCAGATTTGCGATTAATATCCCAATGCCAGATAGTTAAAGGAAGCAAGATGTTTTTGGGGATTTTATTTACATTCTCCGCGTTACGTAATGTACTAATTACAATCACTCCATTCGCCCCTCGCACCCCATACAGGGCAGTTTGTGATGGATCTTTTAGTACTTGGACACTTGCAATATCATTGGGATTGATTGAATTAATATTGCCTTGCAGTGCAACTCCGTCTACCACATATAATGGGCTATTGGCATTAATGGAGCCAATTCCTCGTATGCGTACCATGGCACCACCGCCAGGGGAATTATCATTACCAACAGTTACACCGGAAGCCTGACCTTGTAATTTTTGAGCGACGGAAGAAACGTTCGTTTGATTTAGTTTTTGGGCATCAATTGTTTGACTCAAAGCGTTCCGATCCTCATTGCGAGCTTCAAATGGATAAATTTGTAAGCCAATACCTCTTTGGCCTGCAGCATTTTTCCCTTTGATGATTTTTACCTCAGCGATTTGTCGTAAATCAATGGCACTTGTATCCCGAAATTCAAGCGGATTTTTTTCGTCCGCGGCCTCAAACCAATATACCCATAAGGTATCTCGCTTAATTTCAATTCGTTGATTCTGATTAGAAAAATAGCGTAAAAATAGGACGGAAGGGTCTTGTGTCTGGGCCCAACTGTGAAAAGAAATCAAGAGTAAAAGACCTAATTTTTTCATACGTTGAATTCGCCTAGTTTCTCATAAGAGAGAATCATCGAACGAACATTATGGTAGTTAATTTTCCAATTATGCGCCATGTGTCGCCAAATGGGTTCGCCCTCGCGGGTCATTAGCGGCCACCATTCGCCCGTATTGCGGTTGATCATCTTATCGAAGACAAAGCGATGCACCTGTTTATGGGCCTCCAGGAAGCGTTCATCTTTTGTTAATTTATAGGCATCTAGCATCCCAATCAATATTTCAGCTTGTTGCCAAAATTCTTTCTCAAGATCCGTCGCTTCACCCGTATGTGATCCCTCCACAAAGACACCCCCATGTTCCCAGTCGATGCCATGATCTAGCGCATGATAAAACGCTTTTTCTAAATTAGGGCGGTATTTTTCGAGGTCAAATCCGCCGATTTTGATGGCATGCATCAGGAGCCAACCGAATTCTGCATTGTGTCCGTAGGAGGTATTGTCGGTCGAAGAGGCTTTTTGGCCCCCATCTGCAAAACGATCCCAACCCCAGACCACGTCGAATTTGATTTGAGGGGCGACCGACCAATCTGCCCAAAACTGTGGGATACCCGTTCCTGTGACGGGGTGCATGATTTTATGGATGAGAATTTCGATGACTTCTTCCAACTTCCGACGATGTAATTCCTTTCCACTTGCTTCATAAAGCGTCGTGAAGGCTTCCATCAAATGCATGTGGACGTCGAGTGTCTTGCGATCTCCGCCGGGAGAACCTGGTCCCATCAGTGACCAATCTTCGGCGAAAAATTCCCAATATCCTCCGTGAAATGTATCAACGGCATGTTTTTGCAAGAGGTCGAAAACCTTTTCCGCATATGCAAGGCCGATGGGATCGCCCGAGGCGAGGGTATATTCGCTTAAACTGTAAATGGCAAAGGAATGTCCGTAGCCGATTTTTTGTTTGTTCAAGGGATTACCTGCACGGTCAACCATCCAATAAAATCCGCCATGTTCAACATCCCACATGTGGTCTAATAAGAATTTGACACCGTTTTTAGCCATTTCAAGCATGATGGGCCCTCCAAATCCGTGGCGATATGCCTGCGAATAAGTAAAGATGGAACGGGTTTGCGCGATGAGTGATTTCTCGTCATCTCCGGCATCGTTCCCGAATTCATCGAAATGCGTGATGAATCCTCCATGCTTTGGGTCTATCGTCCGTTTAATCCAAAAAGGTAATAGCTCGTTTTCGGTATAGTCTTTAATTTCTTGTTGCATGGTTTGTGTGGATTATTTCTTGTGGATTTGCACTGCCGGTTTCACCTATTTTGTGAATGGAAACATGGACAGCTAAACTGGCGAATTGGCAGGATTCTGGAATGCTAGCACCTGCTGCTCGGGCAGCACTGAATGCCGCGACGACCATGTCTCCGGCTCCTACCGTATCGATGGGGCCATGTTTGGGAATAGCTTTCTCCCAATGAAATTCTGTGGGGGATGCATAGATCATGCCTTGCTCACCTAATGTTACAAGTACGGGTTTTTGCCTTGTTGAAACCCATTGTTTGATTGCCTCTTCCCAATCGTTCGTCTTGCCAATAATCTTCGTTAATTCGGTTTCATTAACTTTTAAGAGTGTTTGTGTCGCATATTTTCCGAGACTTCGCAAGTCGGCAATGGAAGCATCTCCCACGAATTTTTGGAGGTATTCCAACGTCGCCTGATTCAGCAATGGAATTTGAAATTGCTCATTGATGACAATCCAGTCGTATTTACTAGCATGGATGGTCATTTCGTGTATGACATCAATCGAAAATTCCTGAAACCGATCATTGCGTGTGCCAAAATCTAGTCGGCCTTGTTCGATGCCCCCTTCCATAGGTTTGCTATAGGTAGGTGTCTCGATTCCGTTTTTTACACGGATTTGCTCGGTATTAATCTGGAGTTGATGTGCTAAATGTTCCATTTCTCTTCCAAAAACATCGTTCCCCCGTATGCCAAAGGCGTCCACTTGAACGCCCAAACAAGCCAGATTTTTGGCTACATTTCCTGCGCCGCCTAGATAAGTTTTGGTTTGCGAGGCATGTTGGACTGTTTTCCCCGTTTCTACAGATGTTTCATCGGATTGAGCGGCCAATTCAAAATAGAAATCCAACGCAAAGTCGCCAATGACCGCAATGCGGAGTGAGCTGATTTTAGCCAATAGGGCTTCTAATCGCTGGGAATTCATATTGATAGGTTTAATTGCTGAAATGTACAAAAAAAATGAGTTTAGGCAAATAGGATCTTTCCGCTCTGTTAGCTTTTGTCTCAGCTTTGGCAATCCTTTGAGGTTTGCCAAAGCTACGCCGTTCGAATAAAAATTGGACTTGAGAAACTGATAATTTCTCCTTAATTTTAATCTTCTATTTACCCTAAATTTATTCCGTTTTGGCATTAATTAAATCTATTTCTGGCATTCGTGGAACCATCGGTGGGAAACCTGGCGATGGATTAAGTCCCATTGATGTGGTGACTTTCGCTGCAGCCTATGGTGCTTGGTTGAAAAGCACGAATCCAACTTCCAATCAAATCGTTATCGGTCGAGATGCGCGAATTTCAGGATTGATGGTTTCATCTTTGGTTTCAAATACTTTAATCGGCCTGGGATGGAATGTGTTGGATATAGGTCTTTCAACTACCCCAACCGTAGAATTAGCGGTGCCCTGGACGAAATCTGCCGGTGGAATTATTATCACGGCAAGCCATAATCCAGCACAATGGAATGCGTTGAAACTGTTGAATTCGGAGGGGGAGTTTATCTCCGACGAAGATGGAAAGGCATTACTTCGTTTGGCAGAAAATCTCGATTTTAATTTTGTCGAGGTAACGGAATTAGGAAAGGTTACGGAAGATGTGAGTTTCCTTCAACAACACATCGATCACGTGTTGGGTTTACGTTGGGTAGACCAAAAGGCAATTCAAGCGAAAAATTTCAAAGTACTCGTTGATGCGGTTAATTCCACGGGAGGAACCGTTGTTCCACAATTGCTAAACGCTTTAGGTGTTCAGCATGTAGATGTGATTTTTGGTGAGCCTAATGGACATTTTGGTCACAATCCAGAACCATTGCCGGAAAATTTAACGGCGATGATCGCAGAAATGAAGACGGGAAAATATGATCTGGGCATTGTAGTGGATCCGGATGTGGACCGCTTATGCTTTATTTCGGAAGATGGTACGCCGTTTGGTGAAGAATATACCTTGGTAGCCATTGCGGATTATATTTTAGCCAAAGAAAAGGGTAATACCGTTTCTAATTTATCTTCTACGCGTGCGCTAGCCGATGTGACGAATCTACATGGCGGAACGTATTTTGCTGCCGCTGTAGGTGAAGTGAATGTGGTAACCAAAATGAAAGCTGAAAGAGCGATCATTGGTGGCGAAGGAAACGGAGGCGTTATTTTCCCTGAATCGCATTATGGTCGGGATGCCTTAGTGGGTATCGGATTGTTTTTGACGCATTTGGCCTGTAAAAATAAATCAGTAAGTGCCCTTCGTGCTGAATATCCGGCATACATTATGTCGAAAAATAAGATAGAATTATCTGCAGATTTAAATGTGGATTTAATTTTAGCGACGGTGGCGGAACAATTTAAAGATGAACGTGTCAATACCATTGACGGTGTGAAAATTGATTTCGCAGATCGTTGGGTACATTTGCGTAAATCCAATACGGAACCTATTATTCGAATTTACTCTGAAGCACCTACGGAAGCGGAGGCGAATGGATTAGCCCAACAAATCATGCAAGTAATCGAAACGATTGCAGGCAAATAAGTATAACATGACATCAACAACGAAAACACCTATTTACCTCGATAACGCGGCGACCACTCCGGTGGATCCGGCGGTTTGGCAGGAAATGCAACCCTTATTTGAGCATTTTACGGCGAATCCTTCGTCGATACATTCACATGGCCGACAAGCCAAAGTGATTGTAGAGAAAGCGCGGAAGGCTGTTGCTACTTTATTGAACGCTTCACCTGCAGAAATCTTCTTTACATCAGGAGGAACTGAGACAGATAATACGGTGATTCAGTCGGCGGTTTTATACGGCGGCGTGAAAAACATCATCACATCACCTTTGGAACATCATGCGGTTTTGCATACAGCGGAGGCATGGGAGAAATTGGGGATGGCGAAGGTTCATTTGGTTCAAATCAATTCCGAAGGTGATATTGATTTGGCGCATTTGGAAACTTTATTAGCTGAAAATCCGAATGCCCTTGTGTCCTTGATGCATGGGAATAATGAAATTGGAAATCTATTGGATTTGCAGGCGGTGGGGGCTTTGTGCCAACAGTACAACGCCACTTTCCATTCGGATACGGTGCAAACCATGGGTCATTTTACGCATGATGTTCAGGCTTTACCGGTGGATTTCTTGGTAGGAGCTGCTCATAAATTCCATGGTCCTAAAGGGATTGGGTTTTTATATGCGCGTGCTGGGGCGAAATTTCATCCTTTGATGCATGGCGGAGCGCAAGAGCGGAACCAGCGGGGAGGAACGGAAAATGTGTATGGGATGGTTGGTTTGGCCAAAGCGTTAAGCATGGCTTATGAGCACATGGATGAACATATGGCGCATATCAAATCCGTGAAGTCCTATTTTATCGAAGGTTTAGAAAAACGCTTTCCGGGCATTCAGTTTAACGGTCGGTCGGGTGAAGTGGACAACAGCCTCTACACAGTTTTAAACGTTCGCTTCCCGAGTGTTGCGGATGGTGATATGCTCTTGTTTCAATTGGATATTGAGAAAATTTCCGCTTCAGGTGGAAGTGCATGTTCAAGTGGTACTTCGGTTGGGTCCCATGTGCTTTCGGCCCTGAATCCGACGGCGACGGGTGCAGCAATTCGTTTTTCTTTTTCGAAGAATAATACGAAGGAGGAGATTGATCGGGTGCTAGAGGTGCTGGAACGTTTAGTGAAATAGTGTTTGAATATTCCCCAGACTGAAGTCTGGGGTTTCTAAAATCGTTCATTAACCCCAGACTTTAGTCTGGGGAGTAGTCTAGTAAGCTCTCGCAAACAACACCCGCTTGTTCGAAGGATTGCCAGTTAGAATACATTTGCCGGCCTCTTCTTTTGCATCCAAAGGAATGCAACGAATCGTGGCTTTGGTTAATTCTTTGATTTTCTCTTCTGTTTCAGAACTGCCATCCCAGTGTGCTGAGATGAAACCGCCTTCTTCCAATTTTGCATTGAATTCGTCCCAAGTATTCACCACATGGGTTTTCTCTGTGCGGAATGCTAACGCTTTGGCATAAATTTTGGATTGAATATCTTCCAAGGTATCTACAACTACTTGCTCAATTCCTTCGAATGCCATGCTCGTTTTTTCACGAGTATCACGGCGCGCTAATTCGATCGTGCCATTTTCCATGTCCCGATTTCCAATCGCCAAACGTACGGGAACTCCCTTCAATTCGTATTCCGCAAATTTAAAGCCAGGGCTTTGGTTTTCTGAAGTATCAAACTTCACTGAAACCCCACGTTTGCGCAATGCTTTCACCAAAGGATTTACTTTTTCGATGATAGCATTCAATTGCTCTTCGCCTTTGTAAATAGGCACAATAACCACTTGAATTGGGGCTAATTTAGGAGGTAATACCAACCCTTGGTCATCCGAATGAGCCATAATTAAGGCTCCCATCAAACGCGTTGAAACGCCCCAAGAAGTTCCCCAAACATAATCCAATTGATTTTCCTTGCTCAAGAATTTGACATCAAATGCTTTGGCAAAGTTTTGACCTAAAAAATGAGATGTTCCCGCTTGTAACGCCTTTCCATCTTGCATCAAAGCTTCGATACAATAGGTTTCATCTGCACCTGCAAAACGCTCATTGGCTGTTTTAATACCTTTCACAACTGGCATGGCCATGAAGTTCTCAGCGAAATCCGCATATACTTCTAGCATTTGTTCGGTCTCCTCGATTGCCTCCTTTTTCGTTGCGTGCGCCGTATGGCCCTCTTGCCACAGGAATTCTGCTGTACGTAGGAATAAACGAGTACGCATTTCCCAACGAACCACGTTTGCCCATTGATTGATCAATAAAGGTAAGTCGCGATAGGACTGAATCCAGTTTTTGTAGGTCGACCAAATCACCGTTTCAGAAGTTGGTCTTACGATTAATTCTTCTTCTAATTTTGCCTCAGGATCAACGATAACACCCCCACCATTCGGGTCGTTCTTTAAGCGATAATGCGTAACAACCGCACATTCTTTGGCAAATCCTTCTACGTGAGAAGCCTCTTTGGAAAGGAATGATTTTGGAATGAATAAGGGGAAATAGGCATTTGTGTGGCCTGTTTCCTTGAACATATCATCCAAAGCACGTTGCATTTTTTCCCAAATGGAATAGCCATAGGGTTTGATAATCATGCAGCCTCGAACAGCTGAATTCTCAGCTAAATCAGCTCTTTTGACTAATTCATTATACCATTCAGAATAGTTGTCGGCACGTGACGGTAAGGATTTACTCATATATTTTTTGGGAATCGTACTAGGTGGGTTTTTATTTCGTTAATTTGTAGGTAATTGATTTGAAACTTTTTGTAGGCTTCAAAGGTTAAATTTACGAATTAAACCATGAACTTAAAAATTGAAACGAATCACAGATCCTAATCCATTGAATTTATGAAAAATATAGGGATTGCCTCGGTATTGATTGCGATGATTGCACTATTAAATGCATGTTCGGTTTCACAAACAGCATTTGTTTCGGATGATCTTTATGATAGTTACCAAAGGCCTGCTGCGGTAGTAGCTAAGCAAAAGAAAGCTTCCTATTTGAATTTCGAAGATGATGCGCAGGTAATTCAAGAGGAAGAAGCTACGGTCATTCAAGAGGATGCGGATGTTAATTATTTGAATTCGAGAGCAGTATACCAGCAAGGCTTTAATTCAGGATTCAATCAAGGCTTATTTACGGCAAATCCATGGAATAATTGGTATTCCAATCCATACATCAATTTTGGTATAGGATTCTCAAATCGCTGGTATTCACCTTTACAAGCTTGGCGTTTAAATGACCCTTTTTATTCGGGATTCTCGATGGGGACTAATTTCGGATATTATGGGGGAATGGGCTACGGCTTTAATTCCTTTGGGTTTTCGAGTCCATATGGGTATTATGACCCATTTTACGGGTATGTGGGCCCTGGTATGATGTTTGGATATGGCCCTGCGTATAATTACTATCATGGTTTTGGCCAAAATTATTACGGTGGGAACAATTATCAACCGAATGTGGGAAATGCACAAGAACCTGCTCCTCGTTATATTCGTGGACCGCGGGATGGAGGTTCAAGCAACCGATATGGGGGAGAGAATTATTCCAATTCACCGCGAGGAGGAAATAATACATATAATTCTCAAGGAACAAACCAACCTCGTGTGAATTCAAATGCGGGTTATAACAATTCACCCGTTCAAGCGGCACCGCGGAGAAATTCAAATGTTGAATACAGACCGAGTGCACCGCAGCAAAATTATGGTCAAAATAGAACGGAATCTTACAGTTCTCCTTCATCGAATTACTCCGGTGGTGGATATAGCGGCGGGGGAGGTTCTTCCAATGGTGGTTCTTCACGTGGTCCAAGATAATTTCTATGAAGCATATACATAAAATCTTCACGCTTATTTTGATAAGCTACTTTGCTAACGCGCAAGTATACACCTATCCGATGTTGGCCAAACAGTTTTCAACTTCCTATGTGACGGGCTCAGCGCGGATGCAAGGAATGGGTGGAAGTCAAAGTGTTTTGGGGGCGGACCTAAGTTCAATTGCAGGTAATGCTGCCGGATTAGGATTCTATTCGCGATCTGAAATCGGCTTAAATTTTGCCGTGAATGCAGCTTCCACGAGTGCTGATTATTTGAGCCAGTCGACAAACAATACGAATAATCTATTTCATATGCCCAATTTTGGTATTGTGATTTCAGGGGATTATTTGTCCAGCTCATCTTGGAGAGGTGCATTTGGCATTGGTTATTCGCGCCAAGTAGTTTTGACGCAGCCTTTGACGATCGAAGGAACGAATAACCGCAGTTCTTATTTAGATAATTTAATTCAAAAAGCAGGGGATAAGGGTGCCACGGGTGCGACCTTGGATGATGAATATGATCCTTATTATAATACCGCAGATAGTCCTGAAGCGGCTGCTTATCAAGCCTATTTGATCAACCCCAATTCCACGACAGGTGGAGCACCTTTTGAACGCTATTTACCCCATTTACCCACAAAGCAATTTGGCTATGGGACGAATTCTGGCTCAGTTTCACAATGGGATATTAGTTATGGAGCTGCTTATCAGGATCGATTATACATTGGCTTAGGTGTACATTTTTCTAAATTGAACACGACCCATTCACAACGCTGGGATGAGAGTTTTCCAGGTAATAATTATGTGGCAGGTTTCAGTATGGAAGAGCAATTGATTACAACGGGTTCAGGAATTTCTGCATCCCTCGGTGTTATCTATAAGTTGAAGCCTAATCTGCGCGTTGCCTTGAATGTACAATCGCCTACCTATTATGATCAAATGAATGAGCAACTGACAGGTTTAATGACACCGCAGGTTTCAGCGATTCCTGTTTCAGGTGGGATTATTAAGAAAGTAAAGCCCGTGAAATTAACTCCGAATGAATTTACTTACCAAATGGTAACGCCATTTCGTATTTCGGGAGGAATGGCCTATTTCTTTGGGAAAAGAGGCTTGATTAGTGCCGATTTAGAATTGTTGAACTATTCCGGCATGTCGGTTTCTTCCGCGGAGTTAGGACCTTATGCCAACCAACAGTTCAAAGACAAGTACAACAGTCAGATTTCCAAAAACTATCAATCGGTCGTGAACATGAAAGTGGGAGCAGAATTCCGGGTTTCGAGTGCTTGGACATTACGTGGCGGCGCTGCGCTTTACGGTAGTGGTTTTTCTAGTACCTATGATTCGATTGATCGAAATCAATTTCAGGTTTCGGGAGGTTTAGGTTACCGAAGTGCAGCATACTATGTGGATTTTGCTGTTGTCCAACGAACAGGTAAGGATGCTTATACACCTTATGCATTAAAAAATGCGGCCGATTATGCATCAGCCGCATTGAAATTGACAAATACGCAATTCACCCTAGGGGGTGGAATATTCTTCTAAACGGGAAGGTATTGGTCTAATAACCAAAGTAATTGGCTGACCGTAATTTCGCCATCCACTTGGATGTCGGCCTTTTGGTAATAAGATAAACGCTCCTCAAAAGTCTTTTTGATCGAGGCAATCACTACTTCTTCGCTTTGGCTTTTATCTAGTAAAGGACGGTTATTTCCTTGTGCTTTGTATAAGCGTTTTGCCAAATCATTCACATCCACATTCAAGAAAATGCTGACACCGTTTTCTTTGATGAAATCCATGTTATCATTGAAGCATGGAATGCCACCACCTGTTGCAATCACCATCGACTGATTCGGTTGGAAGCTTCGCAATGTTTTCTTTTCTATTTCACGAAAATGTGCTTCTCCATAGTTTGAAAAAATCTCTGAAACGGTTTTTTGCTCACGCGTTTCAATCAATTTATCCATATCTGTAAAGCTATACCCTAAATTTCTTGCTAATTCTTTCCCTAATGTACTCTTTCCTGATGAGGGCATTCCAACTAAATAGATATTCTTCATTCTTGCACTTATTGTTTTAAACGTTGTTGAATTTCATCCGCGTCTGGGAGGCGATAGGCCGACCATTTTCCTTTGACGGTTCCTTGGCTAATAAGCCAAAGTCCAGGACTTGAGCGGATGATGGTTTTTAATACTTTGGTGTCCGCCGATAAGGCCGGAAATGCTAATTGGTATTCATGACGCAAAGCATTCACATCCTCATCGGAAGATGCACTGACTAACCACATGGGAACCTTAATTGTTTTCGCTAATTGACTGATGCTTTCAAATGCGGCTAAACGAGTGTGGTTAACATTGGGTACGATGACCAACAAATGATCCCCCTGGAATATTTTTTGCGTATAATCCGTCGTATCGCCGTCAATCCATAAACGGTAGTCGGTGATTAAAGGCCGTGCTTCTTTTTCGTTGATTGCCTGCATGGAAATGAACTCAGCCTTCGGATCTGTAGGCATCTCTGTTAATTCGACCTCTTTGCCATTGATTTTGTAGACATAACTGAATTTTAAATCCTCACGATTCTTCATATTCGAAGGAATATGTTGGCCTACGGCATAGGGCAATCCATCTTGAATTGGGAGGTAGAAATAGCAATAGATTCCCAGTCCAACACTAATTAGTGCGGATGCAATTACCCATTTTCCTGTTGGTCTACTTTGCTTGATTTTGTCTGTCAAGAATAAGCTCAAGGTCAAAACAAGTAAGAAAATGTCTTTTCCAAAAGATGTCCAAGGTGTCAATTTAATTGCCTCCCCGAAGCAGCCACAATCGGTAACTTTATTGAAATAGGCTGAATAAAACGTTAGAAAGCTAAAGAAAATGAGGATGCCTACGAAGAAGTAAAGTGTCCTTTTCGTTTTGTAGTTAAATGCCAATGCGATAGCTAAAACAATTTCAGCGCTACTTAATCCGATGGAAAATAGTAGGGCTTGCGGGATGAGTAATTTCCAGAAACCAGCCATCCAAGGAAAATCCACGGAGAAAACTTCGAAGTATTCTTCGAGTTTCAATTGTGTACCGATAGGATCGTTGAGTTTGATAAGTCCAGAGAATAAAAATATCCCGACCAATACAAACGTGGCTATGTTGCGATATTGCTTCATCCGATTTATTGCTGTTGAGCCATTTGCATTTGCTTTTCTTCTTTGAATTTAATCAAACAGAAGACAGCATAATTGAGCATATCTTGGTAGTTGGCCTCCACACCCTCCGAAACCAATGTTACTCCTTGGTTATTTTCGATTTGTTTGGTGCGGAAAATTTTCATGAGGATGAGATCCGTCATGCTGCTGATGCGCATATCACGCCAAGCTTCACCGTAATCGTGGTTTTTGTTGCGCAATAATTCAAGTGTCGTTTCAACTTGTTGGTCGTAAAAAGCACTTAATTCTTCGGGAGTAAACTCCATTTGATCGGATGATTCAAGTGATTTTTGAATCAAAGCGATGATGCAATAATTAATGATTCCGATGAATTCACCTTCGATACCATCTTCGATGCGTTGCGCTCCTTTGTCTTGAATACTGCGGATGCGTTGGGCTTTAATGAAGATTTGGTCAGTCAAACTAGGCAATCGTAAAATTCTCCAAGAGGTACCGTAATCTTTGTTTTTTTTATCAAACAAGGCTTTGCAGTATGAAATTACTTGGCGATATTCGATTTCAGTTTGTGAAGGCGCGGAGTCCTTGATCATACGGTTCAGTATTTTAATTATAGCCTACAAAAATATTTAAATTATCCTAAATTTCGTTGATTTGAACGCTCTTTTTCCATCAATTCAAACAATTCGCGTACAGGGTCGAATCTTAAGCCTCGATAAGCCACTTATCATGGGAATTTTGAATACAACACCTGATTCTTTTTATGCGGGTAGTCGGGCCTTGGATGTTTCTGTTTGCTTGGAACGAGTTGCGGGTATGGTCGCGTTGGGAGCCGAAATTATCGATATTGGTGGGCATTCTACACGTCCCGGAGCTGCCCCCGTTTCTGTAGAAGAAGAAATTGAACGCGTTGTCCCTGTGATCACATTGTTGCGTCAGCATTTTCCCTCGCTTGTGATTTCAATTGATACTTATCGTTTATCGGTGGCTCAGGCAGCGATAGCTGCGGGGGCTGATATATTCAATGACATTGGTGCGGGCCAAATGGATGCAGGAATCTTTGAATGGGTCGCCCAAAACCAAGTTCCTTACATTTTGTCGCATAGTCGGGGTACCTTTGATCAGGTTCACGAAATACCTAATTACCAAGATGTCGTTTCGGATGTTTGGTCTGATTTGGCTCAAAAATTACAGCAATTACGCGCTTTGGGCGCGAAAGATGTTATCGTTGATCCCGGTTTGGGCTTTTCGAAATCCATCGAGCATAATTATACTTTATTGGCTCATTTGTTAAGCTTCAAAACCTTAGGAGCTCCCATTTTAATTGGAGTTTCACGCAAGTCGATGATTTATAAAACATTGGGCATTACAGCCGCAGAATCCTTGAATGGGACTGCGGTGTTACATACGATTGCGCTCCAACAAGGAGCGAATATTTTACGCGTGCATGATGTGGCGGAGGCACGTGAGGTTATCACATTAGTAGCAAAATTACAAGCAAATGGATTACCCGATTTGGTTTAATGGGGCTTGGAAGCCTGCGAATGAAGTACATGTTTCCGTCAAGGATATTGGTTTCTTGCGAGGCTATGGCATCTTTGATTTTTTTCGCATCATAGATGGGAATCCCGTTTTTTTAGCGGATCATTTGGCGCGGTTTGAACGATCAGCAGCCAAAATGGGTTTGAATTTGCCCTATTCAGCTGAGGCTTTATCTGCTTGTATTCATGAATTAGCCGCAATGTCAAAGGATGCTTGTTTAGGTGTCAAAATGGTGTTGACCGGTGGTGAAAGTATGAATGGCTATGTTCCTGCAGAGCCAGCAAACCTATGGATTTTGCCAGGGCTATTTCAGTTTACCGATCCGGAAAAAGGCATGCGTTTATTGAGCAAGGAATTTGTTCGTGAAATGGCGGATATTAAGTCACTGAATTATGCGTTCGGAATCCGGCATATTCCTGAGATGAAGCAGGCTGGTGCGGATGATTTGCTTTATTTTACTTCCCAGCATGGAGTTTCGGAATCGACGCGAAGTAATTTGTTCTATGTTAAAAATGGGGTGATTTACACGCCAGATGCACATATTTTGGAAGGGATTACCCGGATGAAGGTGTTGGAAATCGCACGGACACATTATCCAGTTTTCGTGCAGCGATGTGACTTGGAGGATTTTATGCAGGCCGACGAAGTATTTACGACAGGAAGTACGAAACGGGTGGTGCCTATCTTAGCGATTGATGGGCAAATGATTGGTTCGGGGGAGAGAGGGCCGGTGGCGAAGCGATTGTATGATGAATTAGTTAAGAGTGAAAAGTGAAGAGTGAAGAGATTTTGATGAGTATGTTGAGACGCGATACTTCGCGTCTTTTTTATTTTATATGCCGTACTTCAGTCTGAGATTAGATGCGTCTGTATCGGAAAAGATATGGGATTTAATACAGAACCTCTTGACTCTTGCCTCTTAGTTCTTAACTCTTAACTCTTAACTCTTATCTCTTAACTCCCCTTCGGCCTAAACGCTTTCATATTCGCCTCATTGCATTCCAAGAATGGTCCACCGATTAAATCAATGCAATAGGGGATAGCAGGGAAAACAGCCTCCAAACATTGGCGAATGGCCTTTGGTTTTCCAGGTAAATTTAAGATCAAAGTTTGATTGCGGATGCCGGCGGTTTGTCGGCTTAAAATCGCCGTAGGAACATATTGCAAGCTCACAGATCGCATTAATTCACCGAATCCGGGCATCATCTTTTGGCATACCGCTTCTGTTGCTTCGGGTGTTACATCACGCAAAGCAGGTCCTGTGCCACCCGTGGTGACTAACAAGCAAACTTCTTCACTCATTTCAATCATTTTGGCCTCCAACAAAGCTTGCTCGTCGGGGATGACAGCATATACCACCTCGAAAGGTGAGGTCAAATATTCATGCAATAATTCCACGACTGCCTTGCCGGGAATATCTTCGTAGATACCTGCGCTGGCACGGTCCGACACATTGATGACGCCAATTTTGATCATTTCTTATAGGCTTTAAGACGTTTTTCCATGGGAATGGGTTCGTCCAATAAATCGCGAATCACGATGGACGCAACTGCCCCACCAAAAGCAGCAGGTAAATAGGAAATTGTCCCGTAGGCGGATTTTTTAAAGTTGGAACCATCCGTTAATATCAACGACTCATCCTTCACTTTCTCCAGCGAAAAAACCGCTTTAATTCCTTTGCCTACATCCATTTTACGAATGCGTTTGCGCACCAAGGATGCCAAATAACATTCCCGCGTGTCCATCAAATCCGCCGTACGAATCTTAGTTGGGTCTAATTTTCCTCCGGCACCCATCGAACTTGCAATCCGATAGCCTAAATCATAAGCTGTTTTTAACAAGGTAATCTTTGGTGTGACCGAATCAATACAGTCCATCACATAATCAAAGCGCGTTTGTTCCAATAATTCTTTGGCAGCCTCTGGGCTTAAAAAACTTTCAATGCTCGTCAGTTTCAAGGCAGGATTAATCGCCATTAGGCGTTCCGCCATAATTTGGGCTTTCGATACGCCATGGTTTGTGGCCAATGCGGGTAATTGTCGGTTTCGATTGGTTGGATCCACGACATCACCATCTACGATGGTCATGGTGCCTACGCCTGAACGGGCGATGAATTCTGCAGCGAATGAGCCGACGCCACCGAGGCCAACAATCAGTACGTGTGCGTTTTGTAATTTTTGGATTCCTTCTGCGCCGATGAGTAGTTCGGAGCGCGAAAGCCAACTAAGGTCATTTTCTTGTAACATTAGGCAATTTCTTCCTTGATTTGGTATTGTGTTGTTTTATCGGAATTCGTGATAAGTAATTCTCCTAGGAAGCCCGCGACGAATAATTGTACACCTAAAATAATGGCAACTAATGCCAAAAAGAACAAAGGATTGTCGGTGACATTCCTATACTTTAGGTTATTTGCGATGTTGTAAAGCTTCTCGCCGATTAACCATAGGGTGATCAGGGAGCCAGAAAAGAAAGACAAAATCCCTAAGCTACCGAAAAGGTGCATAGGTCTTTTGCCAAAAGTCTGCACAAACGTGATGGATAATAAATCCAAGAAACCATAAAGAAAGCGTTCCAAACCGAATTTGGTAACCCCATATTTACGTGCTTGGTGCTGAACTACCTTTTCGCCAATTTTGGTAAAACCATTCCATTTGGCCTGCACCGGAATGTAGCGGTGCATTTCGCCGTATAATTTGATGGTTTTGACAACCTCTAATTTATATGCTTTTAAGCCACAATTGAAATCGTGTAGGTAAACGCCCGACAAAGCGCGCGTCGCGGCATTATATAGTTTTGTTGGGATTGTCTTGGATATCGGATCGAAACGCTTTTGTTTCCAGCCCGAAACGAGGTCAAATCCTTCCTCAGTAATCATGTGATACAATCCTGGAATTTCATCAGGAGAATCCTGTAAATCCGCATCCATGGTAATGACAACTTGCCCGTTGGCTTTTTGGAATCCTTCATGCAATGCAGCTGATTTGCCGTAATTACGCGCAAAAGAAATGCCTTTGACAGTTGGATATTGTTTCGCCAAATCTTGTAAAACTTGCCAAGAATTATCCTTACTTCCGTCATTAATAAAAATCATTTCATAGGAGAATTGATTTTTCTGCATGACCTGATCAATCCATGAACATAATTCGGGAAGGGATTCAGCTTCGTTATACAAGGGTACTACAATGGATATCTGCAACATAGGTGGGCGTCAAACAAACAAAAATACAAATTTCAATGGATAAATTAGTCGAAAATCAGATAGTAAGGTCTTAATAAGTTAATGAACGCCGCGGAATAGGTATCATCGTTATTCTTTATGCAAAGAATTTCTTTCTCTATTTTGTCAGCATGAAAAGACCCTTGGGCCATCAAGCGCAATGTTTCATGCGTTGCTTGATGTTTGACCTCGCAGATTTGATTCAGGTAAAGTCCCCGTTTATTGGCCGCCTCTTCGAATTGCTTCATGCCTACTGGTGGGTAGAGCACGGTGAATTTTCCTTCGGGACTTAATGTACGCTGAATGCCTTCGGCCAATTCCTCCGGACTAAGCGTATCACTATGCATTGCTTGATTCTTGGATGCATCCGAGTTTTTCAAGTGATTGATGAAAAATGGGGGGTTGCAGATGATGAAATCATGTTGGCCTGTATATTCTGCAAGTCCTTTTGCTTGAATCTGGATATTACTTTTCGATAATGAAATCATGTTTTCTGTGACCAATTTGGCTACATCATCCTGGATTTCAATGCCGGTAAATTGTGCTTTGGGGTGGGCTTGCGCCAACATGCCTATGAGTAGTCCGCAGCCCGTTCCGATGTCAAGTGTGTTTTGTTGGGGAAATTGTGCCGACCACGCTCCGAATAAACAGGCTTCTGTTGTTATTTTCAAGCCTGGCTTTCCGTGCGCGAGTGCAAATTGTTTAAACTGAAAAATGGATCTATTTTCGGCCATAATCTGCCGGATTTTCACCCCAATCTTCTGTTTCCCACTTCAAGATTTTGGTTGTATAGCTATTTGTCTTCAACCATTCAATCGCTCGATCGACTAACTCAAACAAATCCTCCGTTTTCGCATTACGTTCCAAATTCGTTTTGATTGCTTTGTTTCGAACCCAAGCAATAGCCGTTCTTGAATCGGAATACAGGGGAAAAGGACAATCCAATTTTTTGAGGTAGGAGAGTCCGTGAACAATCGCAAGAAATTCACCTAAATTGACTGTCCCCACTGGAAAGGGTCCGCGTTTAAAAAGGACTTCTTTGGTGGCTGTGTTGACACCTTGGTATTCTAAGATGCCAGGATTTCCTGCACATGCCGCGTCGACGGATATACTAGGAACGATGTAATTTCCTGCAGCTCCCGAAGGTTTCAATGTTTTAGTCGCTTTGGTATTGATACTCGCCCAGTAGTTTTTCTTTGATGCCGCTTCCGCTTCTTGTCTTGATTCGAAAGATTTATATTGAGCATTGGGGAAGCCTTTGATGTTCTTTTCAGTTTCCGACCAAGAGTCGAAAATTCCCTTTTTGTGCCCCTCCCAGATTACATAGTATTTCTGTTTTTTGGCCATTATCCTAAACGCGTTTTGAAGATTTTAATCGCGATGGCAATCAAGATTACCCCAAATACCTTACGTAAAACCTGCGTTCCAGCATTCCCAAGTTTGTTTTCAATCCAGACGCTGGAGCGTAAAACGATGTAAATGAAGATGAGGTTAATCAAAATACTGATCATGATATTCTCTTCTTCAAATTGTGATTTCAAGGAAATTAAGGTTGTCATGGTACCTGCTCCAGCGATAATCGGAAACGCTAAAGGCACTATGCTATGTGCGGATCCTTCTTGCACTTCTTCCGATTTGAAAATGTTGCGCCCGAGCGTCATTTCCAAACCAATTAAAAAGATAATCAGCGCTCCCGCCATGGCAAATGAGTTCGTATCCACGCCAAAAAAGCGCAAGATCAGTTTCCCAGCAAAGAAAAAACCAATCATGATTAAGCCTGATACCATGGTTGCTTGTTCCGCATGGATATTGCCATTCTTTTTTCGCAAATCAATGATGATGGGAATTGATCCTAAAATATCAATGACCGAGAATAAAATCAGGGATGACGATAAGATTTCTTTGAAATTAAAGTTCATGTTTTAACAGCTTGATGAGTGTATGAATATCGTTTTCTGTATGGCTTGGGAAGTTGGCAATCCGCACCGTATTCGACTGCCAATCGCCGTATCCTTTACCTAATTCAATGTCTGCCGCTAAGCATGTTTGTAGGATTAATTGAATTTGTGTTGGATCTCCTTGTAAAGCTAAGACTGTCGGCAGGCGCAATTCCGGATTCTCGATCAAACATTGAAGGCCCCAGTTGGCATTTGTATGCCAGAATTCTTCCCAGATTTTCATCTTTTTTCTCGTTTGCGCATCAATTACACTTAAATTGGGTAGTAGATGTGTTAATCGGTTAAGTACGTAAATGCTTAATACATTGGGCGTATAATGGGTTTGAAACCGCTTGCGATTTTCTTCCATTAATAAGATGTCATTGTAATGCGACTTGCGTCCCAATTTCTCTGCACGAGCTAAAGCTTTGGGTGAACAAATCATGATCCCTAAGCCGGCTGGAATACCCATGCATTTTTGTACGGAGGCCAACCACACATCGGCTTCTTTCCAAGGCAATTCGATGCCACCCATGGATGACGTCGCATCAACGGCAATTAGGCTTTCGCCATAATGGGAGCGCGAAATTGTTTGGCCTGTGCCATTGGAAGTTTCACTTTGAACGAGGCAAATTGTATCGATTTCGGCTAATGATGGAAGTTCGACAGATGATAAACTGGCTTGAGCATCGAAGGAAATCGATTGTGCCTGTGGATAAATTTGTTGGGTATAATGCGCCCATTTTTTTCCAAAAGCGCCATTGTAAAGATGCAGGGATTGCTTTTCAATCAATGATTGAGCGACAATTTCCCAGGCTTCTGTGGCAGAAGAAACAAAATAGATGGTATAGTTAGCAGGTATATTCCATTTCGCATGTAATACCTCCAAGGTGTCTTTTAGTAGTGCTTCAAATCGCGCACTTCGGTGGTTAATGCTGACAATACCCTGGTCAAAGGCTTCCTGGATAAATTCCAAGGCCTCCGGATGAACCTTAGAAGGACCGGGGTAAAATGAAAGCATAGCCTATTGGAAAGAATTTAATGCTAATTCATAGCCTCGTAAGCCGAATCCAACAATGATTCCTTTGCAATTTGGACTCAAATAACTGTGTCCACGGAATGCTTCCCGTGCATGTACATTCGAAATATGAACTTCGATAACAGGTGTTTTGATTGCAGCAACCGCATCCCCTAAAGCGATGGAAGTGTGCGTATAGCCTCCTGCGTTCAAGATGATGCCATCGTAGCTGAAGCCAACTTCATGTAGTTTATTAATCAGGGCTCCTTCTTCGTTGGATTGAAAATAAGCGATGTCTAAACTGTCTTTGAATTTTTCAGTCAAAATTTCAAGAAACTGTTCAAAGGTCTGATGTCCATAAATTTCAGGCTCTCTTGTGCCTAGTAAATTCAGATTGGGACCATTCAGGATTAATATCTTTTTATGTACCATGGTTCAATGCCTGTGCTATATTTCAAATTTAGCCTAAATTTACAGGAATCTAGCAATATTGCATTCATGTGGTCGACGGAAATCCAAGCATTTGGTAATTATTTAAAGATTGAGCGGGGCCTCTCTGCACATTCTTTGGATGGTTACGTGCGCGATGTGCAGAAATTTGCAACTTTTATGGCAGATTCTCCACATCATGATTTGAGTCCGATAGAGCTTGAGGAAAATCACATTCTTGATTTTTTCAAGGTACTACATGATCTTGGGATTGAGGCGAGCAGTCAAGCGCGCTGTTTATCTGGACTTCGTAGTTTTTTCCAATATTTATGCCTCGAGAATCCTGATTTTCGGGATCCAAGTGTTCACATCAAATCCCCTCAGAAGGGGAGACATCTTCCTGATACGCTTTCTTTTGATGAAATTGAGCTCATATTGGAATCGAATGATATGTCGAATGCGCAAGGCATTCGCAATCGCGCGATGTTGGAATTTCTGTATGGTGCGGGATTGCGTGTTTCGGAATTAGTCAACTTGAAAATTAGCGATATCTATACGGATTTGGGTTTAATCAAGGTGCGCGGAAAAGGAGATAAAGAGCGTTTAGTTCCTGCTGGTCGGGATGCGTTTCATTATTTGAAACTGTATCAAGAGGAGGTTAGAGCTCACATGGATGTGAAGAAAGAAGCGCAAAATATCGTCTTTTTAAATCGGAGAGGGGCGGCGCTCAGTCGGGTGATGGTCTTTATTATCTGCAAGGATTTAGCAGCAAAAGCAGGAATCGAGAAAACGATTAGTCCGCATACCTTCCGACATTCCTTTGCCACACATCTCATCGAAGGTGGGGCAGATTTGCGGGCCGTTCAAGAGATGCTTGGGCATGAATCCATTTTGACCACGGAAATTTATACCCATTTAGATCGGGCATATTTAAGTCAAATGGTGCATGATTTTCATCCTTTGAATAAGAGCCAACTAAATAATAATCATAAATTTATTGACTAAATAGAAGGTAATGGGTCGTTTGACGAATATTTTAGGTTTTTTTATTTTATGCATGACTAATGGCTTATTTGTCTTTTTTGTCATGGATTTTAGTCTAAATATTCCTTTTTATGATGATTTCGATTCGATTGGTACGTTTATTCTAAGTGGAAATAATGCCTTTGGAAGTAGGTTGTTTCATGTGTTTGATCAATACGCTGAACACCGAATTGGATACACAAGAATGATTTCTTTACTGTATTTTAGTTTGTTCGGGAAGCTGAATTTTATGCATTTAATTTGGGTTGGATTATTGGGGCTTTTAGGGATTCAAGTGCTTATTTATTCTGTAGTCCAAAAGTTTCGGTATGCTTTTGTAGCGCTATCTATATGCAGTTTGTTTTTACTGAATTTTCAATATTGGGAAAATATGATGAGCGCCATGACGGCATTGCAAAATATTTCATCCCCATTTTTTAGTTTAGCAGCACTTTATTTTCTTTCTAAAGGGACCTTAAAATGGAACCGCTTAATTACCTATTTGGTCGTAGTGCTAACTGTTTTTACCTCTGGGAATGGGGTTTTACTATTGCCAATTGGTTTAATATTTATAATGTTTTCAAAAGAGGGAAATCGGCAACTATACTTGTGGTTGCTATTTGCATTTGGACTACTTTTAATTTATTTTTTGAATTACCAAAAACCACCTGTTGTCTTCGGTGGACGGTCGAATATAGGTGATATGTTAATGAATCCTGTTTCGCTTTTTGAAAACTTCACGCTTTTTCTAACCTCTGTTTTTCATGGAATCGGCTTCTCGTTTGCGAGTTGCTTTGTTATTGGTACACTTATTTTTGGTTACATGACTTGGTTCATATATCAGGGTGTTTTCGTTTTAAAAATGAAACATGCAGCAATGAATTGGTATTTTCTCGTGTTTATATTTTTACTAGGAACCGCATTTTTAGTGGCATTAAATCGTGGAGGAGGATTAGAGAATATGCTTTTTAGTCGGTATAAAATCTATTCTAGCTTAGTTTTAGTATTTGTATTTTTATCTGCGCTTGAATTTGGCAAACCTAAGGCGATTGCAAGCGTGTTTTTTATTTTGGCGATATATTTTTCATATCATTCTTTGCCATTTGTGTCAACGCTCTACAATCATTTTAATGAATTAAAATATGCTGCTAAAACCTATGAACTAAATAATCGAAGTTGGAAAGGTATTTATCCGCCGTTCACGACCAATTTTACCAATGCCGAAAACGCTAGTCGGGTCTGTCAAATACTTATTTCAAAAGGCTATTATCAGGGTGATTGGGGGTTGAGAAATTCTGAGAAGCAGATCTTGGGTAAGGATTCGATTCAAGCAGTTTGCGCTTCATTTACTCAGAAATCATTGACCTATCATACCGCTATTGACATAGCCGTAGCACCTATGCCTATTGATGAATTCAGCTGCGTTCAAATGCAGTCATCAAAAAATCTAGTTTTATTGCCTCTGAAAGTAAATCTTTCTCCCAAAGATTTACTGAAGCGTGTAATGGGAATGCCTATTTATGCAAGTTCATTTACTGTGATAGTTCCAAAATCAAATGTTGATCATGGGAATTATTCACTCTCCTTTATCCAAACAAAAAATGGCATTTTAACGAAATGTAAAATGATGGATTTACAAGTTCCTTACTTTGAAACTCCACAATTTCATAACTAAACCTCGTCCGGAAAAGGAATAAAGACGAAGTTGGTGAATTGCCCATCCACCACAAATAAACAGGCATACTCTTCGACATCCTTGAAATTTTGCACAAACAATTCTACGTTTTCTTCTGCGATTAATTTGCGTTGCACAAATTCTTCCATCATAGAAGCATGGTAATTCCATTTGTTGCCGTTCAATTCACCTACGCCGATTAGCATTTGGCCAATTTCAATAGGTCGCTGTGAACAAACAAAAACAGGGAATTCAGAAAATCCGCGTTTTTTAATTTGGTAGGCTGCCTCTTTGAGCGTATCAGCTACTAAGACAAAATCACTGGAAATGAGTCCTAAATATTTTCCATTCAATTCTGGAGAATTAGGGGCATTGGATAGGGCGGTGTAATCTTCAATCATCGAGCTAATAATAAGAGTTGGATGTCCTTTAAGGGTTTTTTATACAGTTTTGCGATGCTTGCTAAGGTAACGTGACCCTTATAGCAGAAAGTTCCTTTCATGAAGGATTTACCTTGCCATAGCATTTCTTCCACACCACCCGTTTTTCCTGCTTTCAATACAAAAGAGGTCAATAAATTACTGATGGCAATGCTGGCTGTATGAGAAACCAGGGATGGAATATTGGGTACACAATAATGGCTCACGCCAAATTTTTTAAATACAGGTTTGCCTAAATTTGTGATTTCGGATGTCTCGAAACAGCCTCCTTGATCAATGCAAACATCGATAATGAGTGTTCCTGGTTTTAATTTGCTCACCATTTCTTCCGTCACCACACAAGGTGTTACTCCCGAATCCGATCGCAAAGCCCCTACAATAACCGTTGCATCTTGTAAAGCGTGGGGTAAATTTTCTGAATCAATCACTTGGGTAACAAGTGGGAATCCCAAGGTGTGTTTTAAGCGTTGTAATTTGTAAATGTCTTTGTCGAATACTTGCATTTGTATTCCGGCATGCCACGCTGCTCGTGCTACTTGCTCCACCACATGTCCCGATCCTAATAAAACCAGTTTGCAAGGAGGAACTCCCGTGACATTGCCCATCAACAAGCCAGGTCCTTTGTGATTGCTCAGAATTCCACTCGCAATCGGAAGCACAAGCTGGCCCGCAATTTCAGCCATGATTTTAACAAAAGGATAGCCTCCTGCATTATCTTCTGCATATTCTAGCCCGATAGCGATCAATTGTTTCCGATTGATTTCATCGAGTAATTCCCCTGATAATTGATTTTTTGATGCACAAGAAACAAAAGATTGTCCCGGCATCATGCGCCCCACTTCTTCCAAAGTAGGTGCATTGATTTTCAAGATTAATCCTCCCTGCCAAACTTGTTGTAAATCTTCCGTCACACTCGCACCGGCTAATAGGTAGTCGGCATCTGAAAAACCGGCACGTTCACCCGCTCCTCGCTCAAGAATCACTTCATGCCCATTGGCAATAAGCAATTGAACGGCTTGTGGCGTTAATCCAATCCGATTTTCATAGGTTGACGTTTCTTTGGGTAGTGCGATTTGAATGCTTTTGGCATTTTGTTTGGTCCAACTCATCGCCTCCATCGGCATGATGCCTTGTTGGGATAATAACTCGTGAAAAGGATTTGTCATACGCATCTTACCAAGATAGGGTTAATTTTCGTTGGGTTTCATTGATTGCCTCAATTTCCACATTGACATGCGGAAAATCCCAGAGTTCCTCCGCCTGCTCTGGCCATTCGATTAAGCAATAATTCCCTGAATCTAAATATTCTTCTATTCCAATGGCTAATGCTTCTTGGATGTTTTTTAATCGGTATAAATCAAAGTGGTATACAGTCTCACCAGCGTTCGTTTGGTATTCATTGACCAAAGAGAAGGTCGGGCTTTGTACGTTTTGATCGATACCTAATTGCTTGAGTAATTCCTTAGAAAGTGTCGTTTTTCCAGCGCCCATTTGGCCACGAAATAGCCAAACACGCGGTGCGTCCTGCAAGGAGGCCAACATTTCTTTGGCAACGACTGGTAAATCAGCTAAAGTATAGGATTCCCAAATTCTCATAAATCAATATCTCCTAATTGTGGGCGAATTAAGATTTCTTCCAAAACCGTGGATGGGCTCATTTGATATGCCGACCAAATTGTCTGTGCCACATCATCCGCGGGAATGAAGCGCGATTCGGGTAGTTCAACACCATCCCAAGATGGGGTTAATGTTGCGCCTGGAAGAATCGCCGTTACTTTAATGCCTTGGGTTTTCAATTCCTCGCGTAATACTTTGGTAAAGCCTAATAGGGCAAATTTGCTGATGCAATACGATCCCCCAAGCGTATAGGCTGTGATTGAAGCGGTCGAACAAATACTGAAAATATGCCCAGCTTGTTTCGCTTGAATCGTTGGCAGAAGAGCGCGTGTCAAATGATAGGCGCTGTATAAATTTGTCTCTATGGTTTTCTCTAGGATGTCTTCTGCCTCGTTTTGGATTTGGCCGGGCATGAAAACGCCAGTATTGTTGACAAGCACATCGATTTGATTGGTTTGTGCTAAAATCCAGTTGGCAAAATCAAGTACTTGATTTTTTTGACTCAAATCCGCTGCAAAAGTATATAAACGATCTGTTCCTAATTCTGCTGAAAGGGCGTCTAATTTTGCTTGGTTGCGGGAGCAGGTGTATACAGTAAATTGTTCAGCTAAAAACTTTTTTACGAGTGCTTTACCAATTCCTTGGCTTCCTCCACTTATAACTACGGATTTGTTCATTATCTTTGAGACTTAGCGCGTTCTTAAATTCAAACGCATGTCAAAATTAGGTAAATATTTAATCTTCCTGAGTAAGCTTTTTACAAATCCTGAGAAATTTCGGGTGTATTGGGCATTAACGATGCAAGAATGCAAGGATATTGGGATTAATTCGATGTTGATCGTAACGATTGTATCTTCTTTCTTAGGTGCTGTGACATGTGTTCAAACGGCGGCGAACATGGAGAATCCCTTCGTTCCGAAGTATATCATTAGCTTAATTGTTCGTGATTCAACGATTTTGGAATTAGGTCCTACGATTACCTGTGTCGTTTTAGCGGGTAAAATTGGGTCAAATATTGCAGGCCAATTAGGGACCATGCGCATTACGGAACAAATTGATGCTTTAGAAGTCATGGGGATCAATTCTCCATCTTATTTAGTGCTACCCAAAATGATTGCGGCAATGCTTACATTTCCGATGCTTGTGACCATGGCTTGTTTTTTAGGAATTTACGGCGGCTATTTGGCAGGTTGGTTGACAGGTTCAGTGACCCAACAATCTTACATATACGGTTTGCAGTTCGACTTTAAACCTAATTACGTATTGTTTGCATTAATCAAATCGGTCGTATTTGGTTTTTTAGTTGCTTCGATTGCAGCATTTCAGGGATTTTATACCAAAGGAGGCGCCTATGAAGTTGGGAAGGCTAGTACGGCTGCTGTGACGAATGCTTGTATTGCAATTCTGATTGCTGATTATCTATTGGCTCAATTATTAGTTGGCTAGATTCTTTCAATAAATACTTCTGTCGTTAACGTTGAAATGGCTGCTCCTCGATAGGTGCCATAAACCGGCGTGATTTCTTCGGGTAAGCAAGATGCTGCCAAAGGAATGTGATTCCCAGATACGACTTCGTGTTGGGTCGGATCATAACCTCTCCAACCGCCTCCAGGTAGATAGATTTCAACCCAAGCATGCAGGTGATGCGTTTGGTTCGGCACATCGACAGGCGCTGCGCCCGTGTAATAACCCGAAACAAATCGCGTAGCCAGTCCCATCGTTCTGCATAGCGCAGAGAAAAGTACGGCATAATCCCGACAAGACCCTTTCCGGTTTAATAGTGTATATTCAGGAGTATTGGGTGCGCCTTCTTCACGAATTTCGTAGGCAAAGTTTTTATAAATGAATTCATTGATCTGCATCAAAAAAGCAGATGTTTCATATTGTACCTGCGAAGCGAGTTGGCGTGCTGTTTGTTCTACGACAGATGTAACTCCTTCCAGTCCTAAATAGGGGCTTAAGGTTTTTAAGTAGGAATTCGAATAACGCATCGGGAGTCGTTTGCTTTCGAAGGGAAAATAAACGAAATCGAAGGGGTTGAATTCAGTTGTTTCCACTTGGGCCTGCATCTGAATATGCAGGAAATCGGTAGGCTCCTTGAAGAATAAGATATTTTGTATATTTCCCTCGGGGTCTAAATTCTTTGAAATCTGTACCGGTTGTGGTTCAATCCGTAAGTCGAATGACTGAACACTCAATAATGAACTTTTTCTTGGATGTAAATACAAGACATGCGGGTCCAATGTGACGGGTTCACTGTATTGATATTGAAGGCTATGGTGTATTTTAGCGATCATCGGCTTGGAAAAGTTAGTAAGCTCTTCATCCAATGTTCGTCAATCGTTTCGAGTGAATTACGCAAGGCTAAATTCCATTCATCGGAAATCTTTTGCATGTCCTCTTTATATAAACGGATTTCTTTAGCTTTGAAACTATCCTTTTCGTAAACCACCACATCAATCGGGTAATCGACATCATTCGTGCTTACCTGAGTCGCATCAAAGGATAAGAAGCCCATTTTAAGCGCATCTTTTAAGGGAGTCTCAAAACTGAGGTTACGATTTAACAAGGGCTTTCCATAGTTGGAATTACCAATAATTTGGTACTTCAAGCCATCATTGATTTCAATCCAATTGCCTTCGGGGAAGATTAGAAACAATTTATGTTCGCTGTCTTTGGGCATTTGTCCACCTACAATGGCATGTAGATTAAAATTGTATCCCTCTTTTTCTAATGCCTCACGATCTTCTTGTGCGACCTTTTTAAGCATTTGGCCAAAAGCCGTTGCTGCTTGAAACATATAATCATAGCTCGATTCTTCTTCCTCAATTTTCTGATTGAAATAGGTGACTGCTTTGTCGCGAACTGAGCGTAAACCCGCCGTCATGATGAATAAGCTATGCTTATTAATTTCATGAATCGAAATTTTCTTATTGGAATACATTTCATTCCCCGCCGTGATTCGGGTATCTGCGATTGCAATAAGACCTTCTTTAACGGTGATTCCTAAACAGTATGTCATAAATGATGGGTGGCAAATGGGAGCGCAATATTACAAATTAAAATTGAGAAGCCGGGTTAGCTGACCGGCTTCAAATCGAAATAGGTGTTGAAAATGGTTTGGCCGATTTCGTTGTTTTTACTTTGGAAATTGTCCAAAAACTGATGTAATCCTGTATTCAGAATGTCGTCGATTTCCGTGAATTGCACTTCGGAAAGTAATTTTGACACTTTTTTCTCCGCAGGGTTAGAATATCCGCTATCGAAAGAAGTGCCTGATATTGCATACAAGGAAGCTTCTGCTTCTTGCAAGCAATGCACCACAGAACGCGGAAAGCTTTTGTCAAGGATTAAAAATTCCACGATATTCTTGGGATTGATGACCTTGTATTGCTGGCGGAACATGTTGTAGGCCGAGTTGGATTTAAGCACCGCAGACCACAATAATAGGTCCAAAGGAGAACCAATCGCGTCTATATCGGGGAGTAGTGTAAAATACTTCACATCTAAGAAGCGCGTGGTTTTGTCGGCGCGCTCCAGTAATTTTCCCAATTGGCCAAAATGCCAACCTTCTCCTCGTGTAATGGTGGAGTCCACAATGCCGTAGAACAATTGACTACCTGATTTGATTTCCTCCAAAAAGCCTTGATAGCGGGAAATTTCCCATTCTCTACTCCCTTCAACACGATCTTTGACTTTCCAATAGATTTGGTTGACGTATTCCCACATTTCCCTGGAGATACTCTCACGGATAGTCCGCGCATTTTCGCGGGCGCTGTATAAGCAAGATAAAATAGAGTTCGGATTGCTTTCATCGAATGTCATAAAGTAGAGGACATTTTCTCTATTGGCAACGGGATAGTGTTCGAAGAAATTGTAATGATCGGCCGTGGCGACAATAAGCGGTTCCCATTGTTCGGGGACATTGGGAGGTAGATCCAATGCAAGGTTGAAATTTACTGAAATGAATCGCGCGTAATTGTCGGCGCGTTCAATGTACCGATTCATCCAATAGATGGAATTTGCTACTCGACTTAACATAGGCTGTATAATTTTTAAATGCTTGATTACCCTTTAAGGTATTTTTAAAATTAGCCTTTTTTTTGAGTTGGCCGCACGCTTGTGTGTGTTATTTTAAAAAGTCTTTCGAAACTTCAGATTATCCTTGATTTATTCCCATAATCTTGAGGGCATTTTGTATTTTTGTTGCTTAGCTTTTTGAATCCCCTTTTATGTTTTATCAGTACCTTATCAAGCCTTTCTTTTTTCTGTTTGATCCTGAACGCGCGCATTATATGCTTGCGGATATCATCAAGTTTTCGATGAAGATTCCAGGTGTTCCTGCTTTGTTCCGACTCATTTATGGATATGAGCATCCGAGCTTGGCGCGAACGGTTTTTGGTATACGATTTCCTAATCCGGTTGGATTAGCAGCGGGTTTTGATAAGAATGCGCTCTTGGTGGATGAATTTTCACATTTGGGATTTGGCTTTATTGAGGTGGGTACCGTTACCCCAAAGGCGCAAGCGGGAAATGATAAGCCGCGTTTGTTTCGTTTACCTGCAGATGGAGGGATTATAAATCGGATGGGGTTCAACAATGAAGGCTTGGATGCGATGAAAAAGCGCTTGCAAGCGCGTAAGTCTCAAGTAATCATTGGAGGAAATTTGGGTAAAAATAAAGTTACGCCAAACGAGGAGGCAGATGAAGATTATTGCAAAGGTTTTGAGGCCTTGTATGATGTGGTTGACTATTTTGTGGTCAATGTTAGTTCTCCGAATACGCCTAATTTGCGCGCATTGCAGGAGAAGGAGCCACTTCAAAATTTGCTGATGCGCCTTCAAATCTTGAATGCTGCCAAGCCCAAGCAAAAGCCCATTTTGCTCAAAATAGCCCCCGATTTGACGAATGAGCAATTGGATGATGTGATTGAAATTGTTTTAGAAACTAAAATTGCTGGTTTGATTGCGACGAATACGACCTTGTCACGAGAAGGATTGCAATCAGAAGAATCATTGAAATCGCAATCCGGCGGCTTAAGTGGTAAGCCGGTTCGTGCACGTTCGACTGAGGTGATTGCTTACATCCATCAAAAATCGAACGGACAAATTCCAATTATTGGAGTGGGAGGGATACATTCTGCCTCAGATGCCATTGAGAAATTGCGTGCTGGAGCAAGTTTGGTTCAAATTTACACGGGATTCATCTATGAAGGTCCGGGTTTGATTAAGGAAATCAATCAAGGGATCGTTCAAGCGGGACTGTAAAATTGATTTTGTAAATCGAATCAAAAAGTCGAAATTTATATGTTAAATATGATTGTTTCTTAGATGGCCAAAAAGATAGTTAATCCTACGAGTACCCTTCAAATTAATTTTGATTCAGAAAACAGGAAGCCCAAAACTCCGGCAGAGATTGCATATCGCGTTCGATTGATTTTCGGATGCTTTTTGTTGCTTGTTGGCTTTTTATTACTGTTTGCTTTCGTGTCGAGTTTCTTCGTAGGAGTTGCGGATCAAAGTGAAGTTTCGGAAGGTGCTTTGGATGTGATTGCAGGTTCTGATATTCCCGTTAAAAACTGGGCAGGCTTATTGGGTGCCAAAATTGCACATTTCTTTTTGTTCAGAACTTTTGGGTGGTCGTCCCTATTGTTGATTCCTTTATTCTTTTTATCGGCCATTAAACTGATTTTCAAACGGGAAATTTATCCCTTGGATCGTTTAACATGGCAAGTGATTTTCTACATCATTTGGGGAAGTTTAATTGCTGGATTTTTTGTTTATCAATTGGATTTGCCGCATTCGATTGGCGGAGGCGTGGGTTATTTTGTGAGTGAGAAACTAATTCAATTGATTGGTTACTTGGCCATTTTTGCGCTTGGATTTGCGGGTTTGGTGTTTTTGATTTTATTCTACCAATGGAATCCTTCCAAGCCTAAAGTTCAAACTGCAGCTTCCGGGGGTGCTTTGCCTGTGGATGAGTTTGCCGAAGAAACGGCCTTGTTTGATGATGACGATGATTCTCCTGTTCATGTGGATAATGAGGATTTAGAGATTTACCGACCGCTTGTTCCGCCGGTTAAAATAGAGGATGAAGTATTGCCTGCGGATTTACCGATTGTAGAAGAGCAAATTGCGGAAGCAGCTTTGGAAGAAGTGGATGAAACGCCATTTACATTTAAGGTGGCTGATGAAGATGATGCGGCTGTTGAGGTAGAGGAGACGCCTCCTACAACGGCTGTTCAAGCCAATGATTTAGTTGCCCAATTTGGTTTGTATGATCCTACGGCGGATTTGCCTAAGTATGTCTATCCAACACTTGATTTGTTGAAGGAATACGATCAGAAGAACCAGACGACTCAAGTGACGATGGATGAGCTGAAGGAAAACAAGGAGAAGATTGTAGAGACCTTGTTGAACTATGGCATTGGAATTCAAAAGATTGAAGCGACGATTGGGCCAACGGTTACTTTGTATGAAATTGTGCCAAAGGCTGGTGTTCGGGTTAGTAAAATTACTTCTTTGGAAGACGATTTATCGCTTTCTTTAGCTGCCATGGGTGTTCGTATTATTGGGCAAATGCCGGGTAAAGGAACGATTGGTATCGAGGTTGCGAATAAGAACCGAGAAATGGTTCCGGTACGTGCCGTGATTGGTTCTGAGAAATTCCAAAAGTCAACGTATGATTTGCCAATTACCTTGGGTAAGACTATTTCGAACGAAATTTTTGTGGCCGATCTAGCCAAAATGCCTCACTTATTGATGGCCGGTGCTACGGGACAAGGTAAGTCGGTGGGATTGAATATGTTATTGACTTCCTTGATTTATAAGAAACACCCATCGACCTTAAAGTTTGTATTGGTGGATCCTAAGAAGGTTGAGCTGTCCTTATTTAACAAGTTGGAGCGCCATTTCTTAGCCTGTTTGCCAGATTCTGCGGAGGCGATTATTACGGATACCAAAAAGGTTGTTGCGACTTTGAATTCCCTTTGTAAGGAGATGGATATGCGTTACGATAAACTGAAAGAAGCGGGATGTCGTAACATTAAGGAATACAATACGAAATTCATCAATCGCCGATTGAATCCGAATGAGCATGACTTCATGCCGTATATCGTTTTGGTGATTGACGAATTAGCCGACTTGATGTTGACTGCTGGTAAAGAAGTTGAGCACCCGATTGCCCGTTTGGCGCAGTTGGCCCGTGCCATCGGTATTCACTTGGTTGTTGCGACACAACGTCCTTCCGTGAACGTTATTACGGGTACGATAAAGGCCAATTTCCCGGCACGTTTATCGTTCAAGGTCATGTCGAAAATTGACTCTCGTACGATTTTGGATGCGGGCGGTGCTGATCAATTGGTAGGTATGGGAGACATGCTATTATCGATGGGATCTGAGGTAATTCGTTTACAATGTGCTTTTGTGGATACACCGGAGGTTGAGGAGATTTGTGACTTTATTGGGAATCAACAAGGTTATTCGTCGGCCTATTTATTACCAGAACCAGATGCCGATGAAATGGGTGGTCAAGACCGAGGCGATGTAGATTTGGGCGATCGGGATTCGTTTTTTGATGAGGCGGCACGTTTGGTTGTGATGCATCAGCAGGGAAGTACATCCTTGATTCAACGTAAATTGAAATTAGGATATAACCGTGCAGGTCGATTGATCGATCAATTGGAGGCAGCGGGCATTGTAGGTTCGTTTGGCGGATCAAAAGCCCGTGAGGTATTAGTGAAATCCGAAGTAGAGTTAGAAGAAATTTTGAAAAATTTAAAGTAATGAAAAAGATATTAGCGTTTGTATTGTTATCGTTGCCTGTTTGGGGACAAGCGAATAAGGCCATCAGTTTAATTGATGGCATGCAAAAGAAATATAAAAGCATGGGGTCGTTTTCAGCAAATTTCAGCTATCAAACCGATGGTGGAAATGCGATGAATGGTTCGATTACCGTAAAGGGGACGAAGTTTCGTTTGAAGACGGCAGGGCAAGAGATTTTTAATAATGGGAAAGAAGTTGCGACGTATATCAAAGAAATTAATGAAGTGAATATTTCAGCCTTTGATCCGGCAGATGGAGACTTGAATCCTGCAAAGATTTATACGTTTGACAAAAAAGGCTATAAGTTTAGCTTGGTAGGTGAATCAGGTGGCATTGCTACGGTAGAGATGGTTCCAGGTGCTAAAGCTGCTCAGGTGAAGCATATCAGTCTTAAAATTAACACATCGGACTTTACGGTGAAGTCTTGGACAATTGTTAATAAGACGGGTAAGAAACAATTGTTTACGGTCACGAAATTGAATGCCAAAGCGGGTGCGGATGATGCGTTCTTTACGTTTAATAAGAAAGCGTTTCCGGGGGTGGAGGTGAATGATTTGAGATAACATTATTTATCCCTAGACTTCAGTCTGAGGTCCCTAGGCTGAAGCCCAGGGTTTTCAATTAGTACAAAAAAAAGCGCGAATTTCGCGCTTTTTGATTTTATGCCATTTGAAGAATTAATTGCTTCATGATTTCCAATCCATCAGTGTTATTCAAATCGGGATCTGCCGCACGTTCTGGGTGTGGCATCAATCCGAATACATTGCGTCCTTCATTGCAAATTCCAGCGATGTTCAATAAGCTTCCGTTTGGATTGGCTTCTTCTGTTACTTGTCCATTTGCATCGCAATAGTAAAACAAGATTTGATCATTTGCTTGTAGCGATGCCAATGTTGCTTGATCCGCAAAATAACGACCTTCGGCGTGCGCAATCGGTATTTTATAGGCTTTGTTACGATCTAACTCTTGCGTCAATAAAGCATTGTTTGTCGCAGCCTTCAAGTAGATATTTTTTGAAATGAATTTTTGGGAATTGTTACGTAATAAAACGCCTGGCAATAAATGTGCCTCAACCAATACCTGAAATCCGTTACAGATACCCATCAAATAGCCACCATTCTTAGCGAATTCAATGACATGTTCCATGATAGGTGAAAAGCGTGCGATTGCACCTGAACGCAAGTAATCTCCATAGGAGAAACCACCCGGAACGATAATGAAATCACAGCCTTGCAAATCGGTATCCTTGTGCCACAATTTCACGGCCTCGTGGCCTAAGCTTTGAATTACGCCAACGGTGTCATCATCACAATTGGAACCCGGGAATACGATTACGCCAAATTTCATTTCTTTTCTGTCTTAATTTTGTGCAAAAATACGGGATTTCAGCGATTTATTTTAGCAATTCTTTATCAAATAAATAGCTTTCTTCATCCAATTCCGGAGCGTGGTCTAATTGGATTTCTTGCCATACCGAATTTGGTTTGATTTTCTCGCCTGATTTAAGTGTAAGAGGAAAGCTGATGGCATCGCTCAGATTGCTCCAGCGATAGCGCATTGTCCAAGAATTGCCCGTTTGTAAGATGCTATATTGCAAATTGGGATTCTTCACTTGATACAAATAATTCAACATCAAATCCTTGATGGGCTTGTTCAAGTGCTTGCTCCAATATTCAACTACTTCTTGCGTATTCGTGTTCTTGTGGTAAAATGCTAAACAAAATTCGCGCATGGTTTTAAACCAAAGGGCATCATCTTGAATGATATTTCGCAAGGTATGGAACATCCAGGTTCCCTTAAAATACATGTCGGAATCCGGGTGCTGGTAGTTAACCTGATAAGGGCCTGCAATTGGAAAGGCATAGCGAATGTTTCTTTTTTGACCATTCAAGTATTCTTGTGCTTTCGCCTTGCCAAATTTCTCCTCCACATAAATGGCCTCGGCATAAGTTCCTAATGCTTCGTGAATCCACAAATCTGCATGATCGGAGCAAGAAATGGAATTGCCAAACCATTCATGTGCCGACTCATGAATGATGATAAAATCGAACCCAAATTTGTTATTTTTGTAGTGGTTACCGTAGGCAACTGCACTTTGGTGTTCCATGCCCCAGTAATCCGTTTCTACTAAAGCATATCCATCCCGGGGGAAAGGGTATGGTCCAAAATATTTCTCAAAAATGCGCAACATTTCTTCACTTTGCTCGAAGTGTTTTTTAGCGATTGACTCATTTTCTTTGAGAACATAATAGTCTAAATCTAAGTTCTTGCCATTCAATTGCTTCATCGTTTTGGACCAATGCGCATATTCGGCCATATTGATGCTAACATTGTATAGATTGATGGGGTAGCTGACTCTCCAGTGATATTCATCGGTGGATGCCTTGCTGATTTTTTCTACCAGATTTCCGTTGGAAACAGAAACCAGTCCTTTGGGGCCTTCGATGTGGATGTCCATCGATGCGGGTTCGTCGGAAGGGTGATCCTTGCATGGCCACCAAACAGATGCCCCTAATCCTTCACAGGATACGGTTACCCAAGGATTTCCTTTGGGATCTTTTGTCCAGGAAAATCCGCCATCCCAGGGTGGTTTTACGGCCGGTCGGGGATTTCCGTGGTACTTCACCCAAACCGTTTGAACTTGTTTGGCAGGAATCAATTTGGCTGCTTGGATGAAGATCGCGTTGCCATCCCGACGGTAGTTTACTTTTTTATTGGCCCAACGAATTTCGTCTACGATTAAGTTTGCAAATAGATCCAATTGAATCTCTTTGGTTTGTTGGGTCGTGATAAAACGAATGCTATTCGTTCCCGAAATGCTTTTTTCGGCCGGATTCACAGCCACATGTAGGTCATAATGCAATACGTCGAAACAGGCTCTTGCCGGGCTTAATGTTCCACGAAGACTATCCGCATGGCTGAATTTTTGAGCAAATAAACCGAAGGGGATAAGAAGAATGAAGAGTAATTTCTGGGTCATTGGAATCAAATGTGAATTTAAAGATATAAAAAAAGCTGCACCATGAAAGTGCAGCTTTTGATATACATTCAGAAAAATACTAGTAACGGTAATGCTCTGGCTTGAATGGACCCGCTTGAGGTACGCCGATGTATTCTGCTTGTTCTTTTTCTAATTTCTCCAACTTCGCACCGATGTGTGCTAAGTGCAAGAATGCTACTTTCTCATCCAAGTGTTTTGGTAAGATGTAAACTTTGTTCTCGTAATTTTTAGAATTAGCCCATAATTCCAATTGAGCTAATGTTTGGTTACAGAATGAGTTCGACATCACGAAAGAAGGGTGACCCATGGCACAACCTAAATTTACCAAACGACCTTCTGCCAAAACGATCACGTTTTTGCCGTCGATTGTGTACATGTCAACCTGTGGTTTGATTTGGTCTTTTGTAGAACCGTAGTTGTTGTTCAACCACTCCATGTCGATTTCATTGTCAAAGTGACCGATGTTACAAACGATTGCTTTGTCTTTCATCGCTTTGAAGTGACGATCACGGATAATTTTCACGTTACCTGTAGCAGTAACAAAGATGTTCGCGCGCGTTGCAGCTTCATCCATCGGAACAACTTCATAACCATCCATTGCCGCTTGAAGCGCACAAATTGGGTCGATTTCTGTTACCAAAACACGGCAACCAGCACCACGTAATGAATCAGCAGAACCTTTTCCTACGTCACCATAACCTGCTACCACAGCAACTTTACCTGCTAGCATCAAGTCAGTTGCACGACGAATCGCATCAACCAATGACTCTTTACAGCCGTATTTATTATCAAATTTAGACTTTGTTACCGAGTCGTTTACGTTGATCGCTGGCAAGAATAATGTGCCATTCTTCATACGCTCATATAAACGGTGAACACCTGTCGTTGTTTCTTCTGAAAGACCTTTGATGCCTTCGATTAACTCAGGATAATCATCAAAAACCATGTTTGTTAAATCACCACCATCATCCAAAATCATGTTCAAGGGTTGACGATCTTCTCCAAAGAATAAAGTTTGCTCGATACACCAGTTGAATTCCTCTTCGTTCATACCTTTCCAAGCATAAACAGGAATGCCTGCCGCCGCGATTGCTGCTGCTGCGTGATCTTGTGTAGAGAAAATGTTACAAGAAGACCAAGTTACATCCGCTCCTAAGGCTGTTAATGTTTCGATTAAAACTGCTGTTTGAATCGTCATGTGCAAGCAACCCGCGATGCGAGCACCTTTCAATGGTTGTGCTGCGCCAAATTCCGCGCGCAATGCCATTAAGCCCGGCATTTCAGCTTCTGCTAATTGAATCTCTTTGCGACCCCAGTCGGCCAATGCAATGTCTTTAACTTTGAAAGGTACGTAAGTCCCTGATTGTGATGCCATTGTGTATTGTATTTTATTTCGAATTCTTAAGAAAGTGCAAATTTAATCCTTTATTGCCGAGCAACAAAATTTTGTTTTAAGAAAGGCAAGCTTAGGATTCCAAGAAAGGCAATACGCTTTCGAGTTGGATCCCTCTAGAACCTTTTACTAACAAAAAGCTATTCGTAATGGGGTTATCTTGTAACCAATTGTGTAAGCCAAATTTGTCAGGGAAATAATAAGCTTGTGGTAAATGAATTAATGCATGTTGCATGTGTTCTCCTACAAGTAGTACTTTTGAAAATTGGAATTTAGCGATCATTTGACCAAGTGAGGCGTGTTCACTTGCCGACAAATCACCCAATTCAAACATGTCGCCTAGTATGACAATTTTAGGGTTATTTTCCGTATCTGCGAAATGACTGATGGCTGCCTCCATGGAAGATGGGTTGGCATTATATGCATCCATCAATACTTGGTTGGATCCAATTTTGAGGAATTGGGAACGGTGATTTGTAGGCATGTAGGAACTAATTCCTACCCGACAAGCTTCATCACTGAGTCCGAAGTTTTTCCCAACGGCGATGGCCATTTGGATGTTTTCAAAATTATAAATTCCGGGCAAATGTGATTTGATAACACTGCCATCTGCACAAGCAAAAGTAATCGTGGGTTTCGCTTCAATAAGTGTTGTAGGCATTTCGGCATTCGCCACAATGCAATTGGCGATGCCGCGCTCTTCGCTCATCTCGTGCACCACATTTTTGTCTTTTGGTAAATAGACCGTTCCGCCATGTTTGGCAACATAATCAAATAATTCCCCTTTTCCTTTGCGGACACCCGCCTCCCCGCCAAAGCCCTCTAAATGTGCTTTGCCAATGTTGGTAATTAAACTATGAGTCGGTTGAGCAATTTCAACCAATTCTTTGATGTCTCCTTGCTTATTCGCTCCCATCTCAATCACTGCAACTTCATGCGTGGATTTGATCTGTAAGATGGAAAGGGGCACGCCGATATGGTTATTTAAATTGCCTGCCGTCGCATAGCAATGAAATTTTTGGGATAGAACAGAGAATAATAATTCCTTCGTCGTTGTTTTTCCATTTGAACCCGTCAATCCAATGATAGGTATATTAAGTGTATTGCGATAATCCCGAGCTAAATCTTGGAGGGCTTTTAGGCCGTATTCCACGAGTAAGGTTTTATCGCCTGTTTCGAAGTTTACATCATCGATGACAGCAGCCAAAGCCCCTTTTTCCAAGGCTTCTTTGGCTAATGCATTTGCGTTGAAATTAGGACCTTTCAAAGCGAAAAAAAGATTTCCTGCTTGAATCTTACGAGTGTCCGTACAAACACCCGTGGATTTTAGAAAAAATGCTAAAAGAGCTGAATTTAAAATCTTCATGTTAAATTTAGTGCGCCTAATGTAAATGCTCTGCAAATATCGAATGAAAAATTGTTTAATCCTTTTAATGAGCTTGATAAGTATGCAAATCCCTGCGCAAAGCTTGCGATTTTCTATTTTTCAAGGCATTTCGGTGAAGCAAAATGGGCAGAATTTATCCTTTCCTTGGGCAGGCGGTATGAATTCCATGCAATATCAAAGCATGGATTTAAATGGGGATGGTGTGATGGATATGGTTTGTTTTGATCGAACAAGCAATCAAGTGAGTACTTTCTTGCAGGATTCACGAGGGGATTTCACTTTTGCCCCAGGATACGCAATGAAATTTCCAGTCATTGAAAATTGGTTTGCAATGGCAGATTATAATCAAGATGGCAGAAAGGATTTGTTTTGCTCCAGCGCTGCAGGTATTAAGGTATATCAAAATAAATCGGTTAATGGTCAGATTTACTTTGAAAAAGTCAAAGATCCTCTTTATACGAAAGGATTTACCGGTCTCATTAATTTATATGTCGCTTCACCTGACATTCCAGTCATTGCGGATGTAGATAGTGATGGCGATGTGGATGTGTTGGCATTCGAACCGGGAGGTCATTACATCGAATTTCATGAGAATGTGTCCTTGCAAAAATCAGGTAAAGCGGATCTTGATTTTGAGAAATCTCCACAATATTGGGGTAATTTTGTTCATCATGATTGTCGGGATGCCCAAATCCTGAACTCGGTAATTAGCCCTCAGTCTGTTGGGGCCGTTAATCGGGTCGACCATGTTGGGAATAGTTTAGGGAGGACGGCCAACAATGATTTGTTTTTTGGGCAGGTAGCTTGTACCAATTTGGGCATGTTGAAAAATGTAGGAACCCAGCAGCAAGTCAGCTATTCGAATATCGATTTTGATTATTTAGGAGGATTATCTGTAGGGGTAGGGGTATTCTATTCGGCAACACCCCTTCAGCTGAACGGGAAGACGGAGGAATTGTTCGTCTCGTTAAATACCCCGGACAATACAGGTTTTCGGCAGGATTTTCAGCATGCTTCATTTCGGATTGTCGGGGGTAAGTCAAAGCCCTTTTTACAAGATCAAATGATCGATGTAGGGGAGAAGGCGAGTCCTTGCTTTTTTGATGTAGATGAAGATGGGGATTTGGATTTATTGATCGGCCATGCCGGTTATCGGGTTGCAAATGATGTGAAATCCAGTATGTATCTATACGAAAATCAATCGGGTACCTTCCAATTTAAAACGGCAGATTACCTCGGTTTAGGTGTTAGCGAATCCCTGACGGATTTGGTCTTACAAGTTCAGGGAAATCAAATGCTGGTTGTAGGCCAAAGTGCCGAAGGTTCAAAAGTATTTTATTTGAGCAAACAGCAAATTGCTAGGGTTAGTCTTGTACTTAATCCGGGAGAAATACCTTTTATGAGTCCATGGGGAAATTTGGTCATTACACGAACGGGCCGAATTCAATCTGCTGCGAATGCCGACTGGGGTCAATTGAGTAAAGAATCATGGCAAGTGCGTTCTTGTCAGTTTGCTGATATGGATGGAGATGGGACTGCTGAATTTATCGGGATTGATCTTGAGGGCAATTGGCACATCGGGAATTATGATGTTTTAACAAATTTAATTTCTTGGCGTACAGCGGATTTTCAAGGATTTACGGTGGGAAGAAATGCACGCCTGAGCGTGGCTGATTTCAATGCGGATGGTCGGCAGGATTTGGTTGTTGGAACCGGCGCTGGAGGGATTTATTTACTGGAGAATAAGAGTAATTCTCCGGTTTGGGATGCGATGACGGAGCAAACGTTACAAGTTTGGCCTAATCCTAATTCAGGTCTAATTCACGTATTAACAAATCAACCAGGGGAATTGCAGCTATATAATACGTTGGGCCAAAAGGCTTCAACGCTTCACGTTGAACCCGGAAGAACCTATGATTTATATGTAAAGCAACTGGGTTTCATCCGTTTTGTGGATGATAAGGGACGAGTTAGTACGCAGAAACTCCAACAAGATTAAAAGAATTTACCGGCCCCTAAAACGATTTGGCGAAGACTGACAATGATGATCACGATGCCTACTAAAATCATCATGCTCTTCACCGGAAGTTTGTTGGCCAAACGCGCAGCAATCGGTGCAGCCACAACACCCCCTAAAATTAAGCCGGCAATGACTTGCCAATAACCTAAGCCAATCACCGTAAAGAAGGTAATCGAAGAGGCAAGGGATACAAAAAATTCGGTCAAATTAACGCTTCCAATCGTGTATTTAGGATGACGTCCCGATGCAATTAATGTAGAAGATACGATGGGTCCCCAACCGCCACCACCGATGGAATCTAAGTAACCGCCGAATAAGGCCAACCAGCCCACTTTCTTTAATTGGCGTTTTTCTTGGCGTTTGATTAATGCCTTTCGAATAATGATGGCCCCTAAAAATAAGGTGTAAATAGAAACAATCGGTTTGATATAACCAGCATAATCTTCTAAGGAAGAAAGTACATAAGCCCCTAAAATGGCACCAATTACGCCTGGAATGACTAAGGTTTTGAATAATTTAGAATTTACATTTCCAAATTTCAAGTGCATGTACCCTGAAACGCCTGAGGTGAACACCTCAGATGCATGCACGCTGGCAGAAGCTGCGGCAGGGGTGATGCCTACCGACATTAAAAAAGTTGTCGCGGTAACACCATAGGCCATACCTAGTGCCCCATCAATCATTTGGGCAATAAACCCACCTAGTACATAATATAGAATTTCTGAATCAACCGTATTGAAGACTGCAATGACATTTTCTGCCGTGAGATATGAGAATAATAAATGCCCCACAATCATTAAGGCTAACGCATTACTGATGTGAATAATGACCTCGGTGATGCTCCTTTCCCGCTTCCAAATGATGTTAATCGCTTTTAATAAGCTAGGAAATTTAGGCTTGTTGGGCGTGGACTCAGGTTGTGTAGACATGGGTTAATTTTATAATCCTACAAAACTAATAGACTTTACTTAATCTACCAATAAAGTAGAGTAAATATTTTTTCATAAAATTCGTGTAAATTGCATGCCCTTTTGAAAAACAAACAATTATATGCGTTCAGAGTATCAATTTCGTGAGATCGAAAAAGCGTGGCAAGGATTTTGGGAGCAAAACCAAACATTCAAAGCACAGGTAAATCCTAATAAACCCAAGTATTATGTGTTGGACATGTTTCCTTATCCTTCGGGAGCGGGGCTACATGTAGGCCATCCGCTGGGTTACATTGCTTCGGACATCATGGCGCGTTATAAGCGTTTGCAGGGATATGAGGTGTTGCACCCCATGGGATTTGATTCCTTCGGTTTGCCTGCAGAGCAATATGCGATTCAAACGGGTCAGCATCCAGCGATTACGACGGAACAAAATATTACTCGTTACATAGAGCAATTGAAAAACATGGGTTTTTCGTTCGATTGGACGCGTGAAGTACGTACGTCGGATCCTGCTTATTACAAATGGACGCAGTGGATTTTCATGCAATTATTTAATTCTTGGTATAACCAGGAAGCAGATAAGGCTGAGTCTGTTGATACTTTGAAAAGTATTTTAGCTTCCAAAGGATCTATCGGCTTGAAAGCGGTTTGTGAAGACGATGTGGAGCGTATTTCAGCGGATGCTTGGAATGCAATGGGTGAGGAGGAGCAATATGCCTATTTGTTGAATTTTCGATTGGCTTATTTGGATGATTCGGTTGTCAACTGGTGTCCTCAATTAGGTACGGTATTAGCGAATGATGAAGTAAAAGATGGTTTATCCGAGCGTGGAGGCTATCCTGTTGAGCAGAAAAAAATGCGTCAATGGTCGATGCGCATCACGGCCTATGCAGATCGTTTATTACGTGGTTTAGAAGAGGTAGATTGGTCGGATTCGTTGAAAGAACAACAACGCAACTGGATTGGAAAATCAATCGGGACAGATGTTGAATTTGCCATTGAGGGTATTTCGGATAAGAAAATCAAGGTGTTTACGACTCGCGTAGATACAATTTATGGGGTATCTTTCATGGTGTTAGCACCTGAGCATGAATGGGTAGCGGAATTAACAAAGCCAGAACAACAGGCTGATGTGGATGCCTATATTACCTGGACGAAATCGCGTTCAGAATTAGATCGTGTTTCAGAAGTTAAAACCGTTTCAGGTGTATTCACAGGTTCTTATGTGATTAATCCCTTGAATAATGAGCGTGTTCCTTTGTTCTTGGCCGACTACGTTTTGGCTGGTTATGGAACGGGGGCTGTGATGGGTGTTCCTTCAGGAGACCAACGTGACTGGAATTTTGCCAAACATTTTGATTTGCCTATTCCTGCTATCTTAGATGCGCAAAAAGATATTGAAAAACAGGCAGATAATACCAAAGAAGGAAAATACATCAACTCGGGTATTATCAATGGCATGGGGTATAAAGAGGCTACGAATACCTTAATTCAGTGGTTAGAGGAACGCGAAATTGGAAAAGGAAAGGTACAGTACCGCATGCGAAACGCCGTATTCTCGCGTCAGCGTTATTGGGGTGAGCCGGTTCCGGTTTATTTTAAGCCTACGGCCTCAGGCCAATTATTGCCTTATTTAATTCAGGAGTCTGAATTGCCTTTGGAATTGCCTAAAATCGATAAGTATTTACCAACGGAAACGGGTGAGCCGCCATTAGGACGCGCTGCGGATTCATGGAAATACCAAGGTCAATATGATTACGAATGGTCGACCATGCCGGGCTGGGCCGGATCGTCTTGGTACTGGTATCGTTACATGGACGCACAAAATGATGCTGCTTTTGCTTCGGCGGAGGCAGTAAATTATTGGAAGGCAGTTGACCTGTACATCGGTGGTTCTGAGCATGCAACGGGACACTTGTTGTACTCGCGTTTTTGGAATAAGTTCTTGAAAGATTTAGGATATGTAGCGGAGGAAGAATTTGCTAAGAAATTGATCAACCAAGGGATGATTCAAGGTCGGTCAAATTTTGTCTATCGTGTCAAAAATTCCGATCAGGTGACTTTTGTGTCTCATGGTTTGAAAGATCAATACGATGTGGCTGCGCTGCATGTGGATGTGAATATTGTGGAAAATGACTTTTTGGACGTAGAAGAATTCAAGCGTTCACGTAACGATGTACCTGCGGATGCACAATTCATCTTGGAAGATGGGAAATATGTATGCGGTTGGGAAGTGGAGAAAATGTCCAAATCGAAGTTCAACGTCGTGAATCCGGATGATTTAATTGCTAAATATGGTGCGGATACATTGCGTGTGTACGAGATGTTCTTAGGACCTTTGGAGCAATTCAAGCCTTGGAATACGAATTCCATTTCGGGATCTCATAATTTCTTGCGCAAGGTATGGCGTTTGTTCTTTGATGAGCAAGCACAAAAATCGGTTTTAGTGGATGCTCCAGCTACACCGGAAGAATTAAAGGTATTACATACAGCCATTCGCAAAGTTCAGGATGATTTGGATCGTTATTCGTTCAATACGGTTGTGTCGACTTTGATGATTTGCGTAAATGATTTAGGCCAATTGAAATGCCACAAGAAATCGGTGCTTCGTGAATTGGTTTTATTGCTATCTCCATATGCACCTCACATGGCTGAAGAATTATGGTTGGCCTTAGGAGAGGAGGCAGGAAGTATTTCCCATGCCAAATTCCCGGTATTCAATCCTGAATTTTTGGTGGAGAATGAATTCAATTATCCGATTTCTTTCAATGGAAAGGTGAAATTAACCCTAGCCTTTTCTGCAACGGCGAGTCCGGCAGAAGTAGAGGCAGCTGTGCTGGCTAATGAACAAGTGCAGAAACACTTGGATGGCAAAGCACCTTCTAAGGTGATTGTGGTTCCGAAACGGATTGTCAATATTGTGTTAGGAAAGTAGAAAGAAAGGGCTGAGAAATCAGCCCTTTTTATTTTTGAACAATTAGTTCAACAATTTTGATTAATGTCAAGCTGAAGGTAATTAAGCCGAGTGTCCAACGGATATTTGTCCTAATTGCCTTTTCGATGCTTACTTGTAATCGGGCCTCCATTGTTTCGAAACGAGCTTCAAATGCTTCAAATCGAACTTCAAGTGCAAGTATTCTATCTTCAAGTTTATCTAATCTATTCTCTAGATTATCTATTCTGCTCCCTAACTGTTCGAATTTTCCCGCTAGATCAATAAAGTCTAATCGAAGCTGCGCTACATCTGCGGCAATCGCGTCTCTTCGATCATCTAAATGGTTGATTTGGACGAATGCCGACTTAATTAACAAGGTACTAACATCTTGTTCAGTAAGCGCTTCACCATTTGAAAACTTGTTTTCAATAAATTGAATTTTCGGCTGAATCATTTCCAATAATTGATTCTCAATTTTGATATTCTTTTTCATCCTTCGGGCTAGGTTTGATGACACAAATTTCGTCCGGATAAATACCTTTTCCTATTCAAAAAATGACTAATTGAATGATTATCAATGAATTGATTTAATCCATTCGCGGATCAACGCGACGCCTTCTTGATGGATGATTGTCCGACTCATTTCCGGCATCATGACACCAGGATCTTGCGAATTCATCCGATAGAGCAATATGCTTTCTGCCGGTTTACCCGCAACGATGTCATAGGATAAACCGCCTGAACCACGACCTGCCGCCACGGGTGATTTCATGATGCCATAGGCCGTCGTGCCATAATAGCGATAATCTAAAAATAAGCCTGAACTCTTGGCGGGTCCTTTGGGATTATGACAATGCGCACAATTGATGTCTAAATATGCCTTCACTCGTTCATTGAGCGGTGCACCTTCGTCAATATACGAGACGAATTTTGGCCTAGTTCCGGGTACATTCGTCAGCTGATTCGTCCGACTCCAATAATCCAATTGGTTTTCTTCTCCATGGGCATAGCGCATCGAGGCATTCATTTGTCGGGCGCTTGGACCTATCGGCGTCATCATACCATCGCGTTCGTGGCATCCTTTGCATTGATTCATATTCGGCACGACATAATTAACCTGCTGCTTCTTGCCCTGCATGTTTTTGAACTCTACCAAACTCGTCCCACCAGCTACTTCTAAATAGGCTTCTGTTTGCTCCTCATTCCAAATATAAGGCAATGCTACCCAGCCCGTAGCTTCGTGGCTTAGGATACGTGTTTCCATGATTCTCCTACCGGATTCGGGTTTGCGTTCATCAATCGGATAATAAAAGGTTTTAGCAATACGTGTTCCCACTGGAAATTGGAAAACGGAATCCGGATTGTAGGCGACTGATTGTCCCGCAGGTAATTGAACGAAACGTAATTTATGGGCGTAATCTGAAAAGAGGGGACTTATTAGCTCATAAGGTGTAACACCGATGACTGGAATTTGATCTTGCAGTTTTCCCTGAAACAAGCCATAATCAGATAGTTTCGTGGGGAATTTAGGCGCTGGTTGGTACGAAAATAAGCCAAGAAGCAAGAGGAATCCCAAGTAACGCATGCCTAAAATTGATTCGATTTGACATATTCCTGTACACAATCCAACTCTGCGGGATTACGTCGCACGTTTTTGAAATCGTGTTCCGCATCCATATTGGCCACCGACTGGTTTGCATTATGATGTACACAAATGCGATGTTGGGGTAAATATTGACCATCGCTTCCACAACGTGCCGAATCAAGAATACCATCATAAACGACATAGGGTACATTTCTGCCAAATCGCAATTTGAAGCGGTAAATCTGGGCAAATCGTCCTTCTAAGGGTACACGTCCTAAACGACGCTCAAAGGTATTATTGAACACCGAAATGGCGGTTGGGTAGGGGTCATATTCCTTATCTTTAATCGCGATTTCTGACATGAAATAAGAAATAATACCGACGCCTACCGTTTGATGATTTAAAATCTTATTGTCGTAAATGTCTACGTTGCTCGTCGCCAAAATCAACATCCCGGTTCCCTTGGGTACTTTACCTACGATATTGCCTTTAGGAGCGAAATTCGATTGGTTATTTGCTTCGATAAGGTTATTGTGAACCTTCACAAATCCACCCTTTTTTTGAATCAAATCCGGTAAGTCAAATACCAAAATCCCGCCTGTATTTCCATAGGCATGGTTATGGTGCACATCCGCATAAAGTGAGTTTTCAATTTCTATTCCCGCCACATTCTGATAGGCTGTGCAATTTTTTACTTCAATATGCTGCGATTGTCCTACATATATTCCCGCATCAGATGCCCCAATTGCAATGCAACTATCAATAAGAATATTCGTGCAAAGTACTGGATAAAGTGCATAGGAGCCATTTTGAGATTTAGGCCCTCCAGTCCATTCTGCTTTAATTCGACGGAATGTGATATCCTTCACATGCATCGTTTTGATTAGATCCCCTTTGGAATCTTGAACAGTCAAATCTTCTAAAACAATATTTTCACAGTTGGTGATTTTTATTCCCTCCGCACCCGTTTGTTGATCTTTAAAACTCAAAATGGTTTTGTCCATTCCCTTTCCGCGAATGGTGATCTTCTTTTTACCTTCTAGGGATAAACTACCTGAAATTTGAAAATTGCCGGACTCCAACTCAATTAAATCCCCATCTGATGCCAGGATTAATCGGGTCTGTAGTGCCTTTTCAAATTGGGCTTGCCCCATGACTGGAGAAAGCCCAATGAATAAAAGAAAGATGCTGAGGTACTTCATGCGAATTAGTTTCTTGGAGGCCCACCCGCACGCATTTGCGACTGCATAGTTTTGTATTTCTCTAATTGCTCAGGTGTCAAAATTGCCTTCAACGCTTCTTGTTGGCCTTCATTAATCTTCTTCATTTCCCCCATCATCTCTTCACGTTCCATACCTGCCTGACGGAATTCCATCATCTTTTCGATACGTGCAACAATTAAGGGTTCAATTTTGTCTTCTTGCTCTTTCGTCAATTTCAATTCTGAACTCATGCGGTTCAATTGATTCATAGCCATTTCCTGTGGACTTGGCATTTGTGCGTAAACTGCTTCGCCGGCTCCCATTAGGGTAATGACCATGGCGATTGTTGTTAAGATCTTTTTCATTATTATAAGTTTAGAATTTCAAGTTAACTAATTTATTCAAACACCGTATTCCAAATCAAAGAATAAACTTCCGTCGGCTCCATTTTATCAGTTGATTGATTATCAGCGATATACAAAGGATAATAAGCTTCGTCGCAAAATGGACTACCATGCGATCCTTTAACCAAACTCGCATCCAATGGAATCACATCCATGCGATATCGGAAACCAGTCAGTTTACGGGCCAATTTATAGGCTGCACGTAGTTTGATGAATGGGTTTTTAGGATCCATGAACATCTCGACAGGGTCATATCCAGGTTTCTTAAAGATGTCTACGCAACGGGCAAAATCGGGTGCTTTTTTGTCGTCCAACCAGTAATAATAGGTGAACCAGGCATCTGTATCAGCAATCAATACTAAGTCACCCGCACGCGGATGATCAATATGAAATGCCGCTAATTCATCACCGGAAAGCACTTTTTTGACGCCACGTGTTTGCATCAAGAGTAGTTTTACTTCGTCCAAAACAGAAGCATTAGGACAATATACATGCGCGATTTGATGATCAGAAACGGCAAATGCACATGATGCACCCGGATCTAATAATTCCAATCCTTGTTCTTCCCGCAAGGCGATATAACCTGCCTCACGTAAGATGCGATTCAAATGAACGGGTTTGGAAACATTGTTTATTCCATACTCTGAAAGGATAATTACTTTCGCCCCCTTGCCTTCAAAATGGCTTACTAAACGCTCAACTACCTGATCGATTTCCTGCAAATCGCCTTTGATCTTTTCAAAATCCACCCCGAATTTCTGCAAGCAATAATCCAAATGTGGCAAATAAATAAAGGTCAGCGTCGCGTCATATTTCTTATCCACATAAATGGAGGCATCCGCAATCCAGTTCGTCGATTTAATATTCGCATTGGGTCCCCAAAAATTAAACAAGGGAAATGTTCCAAAGGCCTCCTGCAATTCATCACGCAAATCTGCTGGATGGCTATAGCAATCGGGCATCTTCACTCCATCCGAGTGATATTGAGGTCTGGGTGTCACCGAATAATCCGCCGTTGAATACATGTTGTACCACCAAAATAAATTGGCACAGGTGAAATTCGGATCTTTTTTATGTCCTGCATCCCAGATTTTTTCGTCCCCCACGAGCTTATTGGACTGTTTCCAAAACTTCACTTCCGAATCGATGTTGTCATACCAACCATTCCCCACAATACCATGTGAACTCGGATATTTACCAGTCAGGTATACACTTTGAGAAGTCGTCGTCACGGCCGGAAAAGGGGGCTTGATTTTCGATTTCTTTTTGCCCGAAATATAACCATCTAAAAATGGCGTGTGTTGGCCTAAAATACTTTCGCTTAGGCCTACAATATCAATGACTACGGTTTTTTGCATAATAGGTCTTGTATGTACGTGACTTCACGCGCGATGGATGTCTCGATGGATTCTTGGTATTCGGAGGGTAAAACGCCCCAAGTATAGGTCTCAATTTCCATCATCCGAGTGACATGGTGTTGTTGATGATAAGCCAAAGTTTCCGCGATTTCCGCTTGCGTGGAATTCAATAAGCCATAGGAATCTAAGAAAAGTGGTACATGGAAATGCACGCGCCACTCGTCGTAAATACCATCTTGATAGTGCGCTAATGCTTCTCCCAAATCTTTGAATTGTTCGTAATTCCTATCTTTTTTCAAGGCCTTCACCTGATGTAAATAAGTGGGTTCCTCATATTGTTTCAAGGCTTCGATACGCGCATAAGCGTCCTTTCGTAAATCAACTCGCAGCGCAGAACTGATTTGTATCTTGCCGATGGAGATATTTTTCTCTGCTAATTCTTGTAAACAGGAGGAAGGTTTATCGAATGAAACCCCATAATGACAGACATCGAAACAGATGTGTATATGCCTGCGAACCCAATCTTCAGGGATGCCAGCTGTTATCGCATAAGGAATCAAAATGTCTGTGTACCAGTCTACGAATTCACGGTGATTTTCCAATAGTCCATCTGGTTCTGGTTCGATATCAATGTGAATCCATTTTCCCGTTGATTGTTCGGTTTGAGCCAAATAGGGAACGAGTTTTAGCAATTCCATCGTGGCCTGGCTAATAGCCGAACCGCGATTATCCCACCAAAATTTATAAGACAAGGGTGATGTTGAAATGCCTCCCTCATGTTGATCCGAAGGCAATAATTGAACTAATAAATCAATCAGCCGACGGGTATAATTCACGCGATCCTGTGTCGTCCAGTCGGGCGCATGCACCTGATCTTTGACAATCGTATTGTGAAATCCGCCGTAAGGGAATCCGTTCAACGTAAATATGTAAATGTCTTCTTGGGCGAGCCAGGTTTTTAGGGCTGCCAACTTGTTCGAATCTTCGATTAAATCGATACTTGCCTGATTCGCGATCCGTAAACCCAATCCCATCGCGTGGTCTGGACAAACTTCTTGCTTTACCTTCGGGACGGTTGCTTGTAAATTGGCAAAATGTTCTTCCCAAATCTCACCGGGATGAATGTTACTGCAATAGCTGAGGTGTCCGTAGGCCGTTTTCATCTTAAGCGTATTTAGCTAATAAGGCAACTGAAGCTTGGATCGTTGGGAAGTCCATTTCGTGAACTTCTTCTCCTTTTCCTAAAGCTTTCAACAAAGTGATGGTTAAATGCCCTCCCAAATGTTCTTGGAATTCTTGCAAACCTTTATGCAGGTTTTGGCATTCATTTTCGGCCAAAGCTTGATGATATAAATCAAATCCTAAGCCTTTAATAACGGCCAATATACGCTCGCAATCCACTAATGAAATCGCACCAATCAAATGCGAATACACGCAATCCAAGGCAATTCCGATCGCGACTGCTTCGCCATGACGTATCTTGAAATCGGATAAATATTCCAATTTATGAGCTGCCCAATGTCCAAAATCCAAGGGTCGTGCGGATCCCAATTCAAAAGGATCCCCGCCCGAAATATGCTTCATGTGCAAGTCGGCGCAACGATAAATTTGCTCAACCATCGCCGCTTCATCACGGGCATTCATGGCATCGACATGCGCCTCCAACCATTCAAAAAAGGCTAAATCTTTGATCAAAGCCACTTTGATGGCTTCTGCAATCCCAGAGCGCCAGTCGCGGTCTTCTAAGGTTGCTAAAAAGGCGATATCGTTAAATACGGCTACAGCAGGAGCGAAGGTGCCTAAGAAATTCTTCTTTCCTAAGTAATTGACCCCATTTTTAACGCCTACCCCTGAATCATTTTGGGATAAGACGGTTGTGGGTATACGAATTAATTTAACTCCACGATGGGAAATGGCAGCGGCATAGCCCGACATATCCAAGAACGCCCCACCACCAATGGCGGCGACAAAAGAATGTCGGTCAATGCGATGTTCATCAATCGCCCGAACGACTTCTTCATAAAATCGGGGATCATTTTTACACACTTCGCCCCCAGGTAAAACCAAGATTTCTGGTGCTAAATCAGCTACGGCATTCGATTCGAAATAAGAAACAATGTTACTCGTTAAGGATGGATGTGCATCTGCAACGCCTTTGTCGATGACAAATAAGATACGTTTGCGGAAATTGCTTTGGCCAAAATTGGATATAAAATCACACAAGGTTTTATTGCTCGCGTCAAACAAGTGTTTCGTAAAAATCACTTGATAGCTGAAGGGTACTTGAAATTGCTGTTGTAAAACTTGCATGAATAATAAATTAAGAAACGGCGAATTTTTTGCCCACCCACATGGAGAGTGGCAATAAGGCTAAAGTAACAAAAGCCATGTAATATTGTTCACTGACGCTGACCCAGGCGGCATTCATTAAAATCAGTGTCAAAACACCGGTTTTAACACTTTGGCCTATATTAGGTCCAATGGGGTTTTTAATGGCTTTCGTTAATTTTGAAAAGATCAAATAGGCATGTGCCACAACAAATGGAAGCATGTACATCAGTTTTCCAGCTTGATAGCCTACGGTCAATTGGCTTCCATGCACAATGACGAATAAGAAGGCCGCAAACCACAAGGGCGCCGACTGGCTTCCATGTACCTCACCACGGCTCACCAAGGTAATCGCAGCGATGTAAATCAAGGGAATTAAAATCAACGGGAAGTGCTCTAAAACGCCGAGCTCGTACACGCTCATACCCAGCATTAAATTATAGGCCCGGCATAATCCCATATTGATGGGGCCAAAAATACGCATGTGCTTTCCCTTGTAATCATAAAACAACGCAAGTAGGGTAATGATTACTGCGACGATCCCACTCAATCGGCTTTGCCAAAAGGCCAAGAAAATTCCCAATGATAGTAAAACGATTCCACCAAAAACAGCTTCGATTCGTTGGATTCTGCCACTAGGCAAAGCGCGTTCTGGGCGTTCAATGATGTCTAGTTCGTGGTCAAATATGTCATTGAATACGACGCCACCAGCATACAAACATATGGTCGAAATGCCTAGAAAAACAACAGGCCAAAATTGGTAGTCCAAGGTCCCAAAGGTAAATCCTACAATGGCCATGCCCGCCAATACATCCGTTAAGGCTGTAATGACATTCGCTGGACGCATGAGTTCAAGAAAGGCTCTGAGTTTGATGCGCATTAGCGAATGATTAGTGAATCTTTGTTGACACGCGGTGCTTGACCACCCCGTAAAACCGTATTTCCATTAAATTTTTGTGTTTGGTCAATGTCCAAGCCATTGATGAAATCCGATTCTTGAATCTGTCCACTTTGGGCAAATGCATCCAAAGCATTTTGATACGTGACCAATCGAATATGTTCATCCGGAATCTCCTTGATTTTCATTAAAGCTGCGGTTTTTGGAATCGCTAATGGATCCGAAATGCCCCAATCCGCGGCAGAATTGACCATGATGCGTTCGGGACCGTATTGTTTGACGATTTCCACCATACGCTCATTACCCATTTTGGTGAATGGATAAATCGTAAAAGCGGCATAAAAACCTTGGTCTAAAACCGATTTAACCGTTTCTTCATTATTATGGTCGATAATGACCATGTTTGGTGCGATGCCATGCTCCAAAGCAATGGCCATACTGCGCTCCGTTCCTTTTTTCTTATCCCGGTGTGGCGTGTGGACTTGAACGGGCAAATTCATTTCTTTGGCCAGTTCTAATTGCGCACGGTAATATTTTTCCTCAGCGGCCGTTTGGTCATCGAAACCGATTTCTCCTACACCCACAACGCCTTCTTTCTGCAAGAATAAAGGCAATATTTCCATCACCTGTTCTGCTAATGCCTCATGATTAGCCTCACGAGAATTCAGTCCAATCGTGCAATAATGTTTAATGCCAAATTGCGAAGAACGAAAACGTTCCCAGCCCACTAAACTCGCGAAATAGTCTTTAAATGAAGCTAATCCAGTACGCGGTTGGCCTAACCAGAATGCAGGTTCAATCAAGGCCACAACGCCAGCATCAGCTAAAGCCTGGTAATCATCTGTGGTCCGCGAAGTCATGTGCACATGCGGATCAAAGAATTTCATGCCTTGTGTGTATTGGGCAAAAGTTCCATCTACAGCATGCGCTGTCGTTTTCTCTTGCTCCGTTCCTTCAAAATGCGAAGGATTCCCTATGTTTTTATGTTCTTGGCACATATTAGGCGGTATAAATCGGTTCTGGTTTTTCGAGTTCATGCCAAAGTCCTTGCGTGCTGCCAGGAATTTGGGCTTCTTGTTTCACTAAGCTTGCCGCGAGGACATCCCTTGGATTTTCAGATTGTGTCAATTTTTCAATGTCGGCATGTAAAGATTCATTTATGAATTTAGGAACGAGCCGCCATACTTGCGATGGCACTCTACGTCCTGCCGACCATCTTTCATGGGCAAAATCGGAAAGTGTATTTGCTAAATCTTGATTAGCTCGATCATCCAATCCGATGATTTGATGAATGGCTTTATCATTGAAAATACATTTTAAGACTAATTGGTTCCAAGCTGCTTCGCTGAAATAATCTTTCGGATATGTATTCCCGAAGGCAATAGCGTCAAAAACGGGCCCCATGTTTGAACGTACCGCATCCGTCGCACGTAATAAAAAATTCTCAGGATTATTTAGGTAGGGAAGTGAACGCGTTAAAGCGACAGCTTCTTGCATTTCTGCAGTTTCATATAAAAGGTCTACATTCGCCTCGTCCAATTGAGTAAGTAAATCGACACGAACGACTTGGTCTAGAGTCCAGCCTTTGAAATCACTAGCTTCAATCAAATGCTTTGAGATAAAACGAGGAACTTTCACAAAGGCTAATGCCAAAGCTTTGCCACTTAAGGCTTTTTGTTCGGCGATCCAAGTGGATTCTTTTTCAGTCGCATAGGCTGCGATGGTTTCAGCGATTTGTGTATTCGTTTTCACGGCTAATTAGGTTCCTTTCAACGAAAATACTAAAAAAAAATGAGGATTTTTATGATTTATTGACTTGATCAATATTCTCTTCTGTTTTTATGCGGTAAGGGCCTTTTCTAAGAAATAAAATAGGAAAAAAATAGCGATAGAGAATGCCTAGTTTTTGGCTAAAAATTCGTTGGTTATTTGTGTCGTCCAAAATGCTTTTCCCTTTCAGTAAATTCAAGCAAATTTTCCAAGCCCAAAACACAGGAGCCAAAAATGTATAATTCGCATAGATAACCAAGAATGGTAAAATGCCATAACTTTTCCGAATCCACAACAAGTTCGAAACTTGTATTTGCATCGCAAAACGATTGACCCAGGAGTAGGTCGTTCTTCGGAAAGGATTATCTTGGATTAGGTGAATGAATTTTACCTCGTCAAAATAGGCCAGTTTCCCAATTTTGCTCAGTCGGTAACTCAATTCTGCATCTTCTGCATACATGAAAAAATCTTCGTCCCAACCATGTAGTTTGAGTAGAATTTCTTTCGATGCCATCAGAAATGCACCCACTAAATTATTCGTTTCTTCCGGTCGGCTGAATCTTTGCACAGGCAATAATCGATCGATCAGTTGATGAAAAAAAGGGCTATTCGGTACAATGTAAAAATCTCGTCTTATATCATTGAGTGTTCGATAATAGGGGAGAGCTTCTTGATTTAAATCAACTTGAATTCCACCAATAGCCGCAAGACTCGAATCGGTTTTTAATTTTTGAAAAGCCTTTGAGATGGTTGCATCGAAGACCAAGGTGTCGGCATTTAGAAAAAGCACGTATTCTCCAGATGCGGCATGTAAGCCGATATTATTGGCTTTGGAAAAACCAACATTCCCACCGGAATCTATCCATTTTGTTTGTGGATAAGTCGATAAAATAGCTTGATTTTGTCCTGGGACGTAATGATTGTCGACGATGATACATTCAAAATGCAAGTCGGTGGTATGTTCATAAATGCTTCGCAAGCAATCCAATAAGAGCGCTTCTGTTTTGTAATTGACAAATACGATTGATACATCCATGAACCTCAAAATTAGTTTGAATTTATTTTATTTAAACGGCTCGTGACGTTTTTCTTTTCGATTCCGTTCGACTTTCCCTATATTTCGTTTTATAAATTCAAACTATGCGTAAATTATTTTACTCCCTTGTTCTTATCTTCTTTCAATTGATCGCTTTTGGTCAAAAGTTCACCTTGGAAGCCGTTAAATCCTATGCTTTTCCAACTGAATTGATTCGCTCAACCCAGGGCGATAAAATAGCGTGGGCTATGGATGAGAAAGGAATTCGAAACATTTATGTAGCGGAAGCGCCTAATTTTACAGCTCGAAAATTAACTTCTTTCAAAGAAGACGACGGCCAGGAGCTAAGCTCTATTTCGATTTCGGATGATGGGAAATGGGTATTATTTGTTCGCGGTGGAGATCATGGAGCAAATTTTGATGATGAAAAGGCTGTTAATCCAGCTGGAAATACGGAACCACAAACGGTTCGCGTGATGCAAATTGCTTTTACAGGAGGTCCGATTCGTGTCATTTCAGAAGGAGACTTTCCGGTTATTTCACCGGATAATAAAGTGGTTGCTTATATTAAGGAAGGCCAACCGTGGATATGCAAATTGGATACCAATGAGAATGAGGATTTCTTGGAAGCCCCTGTTCGCTTGTTGAAAACGCGCGGTTCCGTGCATTCCTTGACTTGGGCTCCTGGAGGAAAGAAATTAGCATTTGTTGCGAATCGTGGGGACCATTCGTTTATTGGTTATTTGGAAATGGGTAAGAATGCAGTTAATTGGATTGATCCTGCATTCGCCAAAGATTTTAGTCCCAATTGGTCGCCGGATGGTAGTCAATTAGGCTTTATCCGTACACCTGCCGAGGGAGGTTCTGCGGATTCATTAACCCAACGGAAGCGTATTCCATGGTCGATTCGTAAGGCGGGTTTAGTTGCTGGAGAAAAATCTACCTTGGTTTGGGAAGCGCCCAATACCTACAGAGGTTCGATACCTACAACACATGGCGGCACGAACTTACATTGGGCTCGCCAAGATCGTTTAGTATTTACGTCTTATCATGATGGTTGGCCGCATGCTTATTCAGTTGCACCTACGGGTGGCGCGGCTTTGTTATTGAGCCCAGGTGAATTTATGGTGGAGCATCTGAGCGTTAGTGCTGATGGAAATTCGATTTATTTTGATGCAAATACAGGAGGCGAAGACACGGACAAAGATCGCCGACATATCTGCCAAGTTTCTGTGGATAAGGCTGACATGAAAGTCTTGACGCCAGGAAAGGGAATTGAGTGGACCGCTGTTTCAGTTGCCGGAGGATATGCCTATATCGGGGCAGGAGCTCAAAAGGCACCTCAATTGATGTTGTCTACCTCTTCTACAGCTCGTTCATTAACCGAAAGTTTAATTCCAGTAGAATTCCCAACGAGTGCATTGGTAGAACCAAAACAAGTGATTTTTAAATCATTGGATGGTTTAACGATTCACGGCCAAATTTTTGATAATTCGAACGGAGCGCAGAAAAAACCGGCCATCATTTTTGTGCACGGTGGACCTCCACGTCAAATGCTTTTGGGTTGGCACTATTCCGATTATTACTCAAATGCCTATGCATTGAACCAGTATTTGGCGAATCAAGGATTTGTGGTTTTGTCGGTTAATTACCGATTGGGCATTGGATATGGCTATGATTTCCATAATCCTAAATCAGCTGGCCAATGGGGTGCTTCGGAATACCTAGATATCAAAGCGGCAGGAGAGTGGTTGGCGCAACAATCCTATGTTGATCCTAAGAAAATCGCCTTATATGGCGGATCCTATGGCGGATATTTAACTGCATTAGCGTTGGCGCGTGATTCTAAATTATTCGTGGCTGGAGTAGATATTCATGGGGTGCATGATTGGGCACACCAACGAGAAATTCCGATGGAATTATTATCGGGACCTCACAAGGCACCAGATGCTGATTGGGCAACAAGTTTATCATATCGCTCTTCACCTATCTCGTCCATAGATACGTGGAAATCGCCCGTATTGTTCATTCATGCGGATGACGATCGCAATGTTCCATTTAGCCAAAGTATTGACTTAATCAATCGCTTGCAAAAGAAAAAAGTACCTATGGAAACGATGGTGATTGTAGATGATACGCATCATTGGATGAAGTTTTCGAATGCCATCAAGGTATTTCAAGCGACGGCAGATTACTTAAAAGCGCAATTAACGAAATAGGTTAAACCCGCGTTTTTAGCTAATTTTGCAGCATGCAAGAAAGACCGATTACCGACTGGCTTCCATTGACAAAGAAGGAAGTAGAAAAGCGTGGCTGGGATGAGCTAGACGTCATTCTGATATCAGGTGATGCCTATGTTGATCATCCGGCGTTTGGAACGGCGGTTATTGGTCGGATCATGGAAAGTGAGGGCTTGAAAGTGGGGATTGTGGCGCAGCCCAATTGGCAGGATGACTTGCGGGATTTTAAGAAATTAGGTAAACCCAAATACTTTTTTGGCGTAACGGCAGGTTGTATGGATTCCATGGTGAATCACTATACGGCGAATAAGCGATTACGTTCCAATGATTCCTATACACCGGGTGGTGAAGCAGGTTTCCGGCCTGATTATGCCACGACGGTTTATTCCAAAATATTAAAGGAGATTTATCCGGATGTCCCTGTGTTAATTGGGGGTATCGAGGCATCCTTGCGTCGTGTGACGCATTATGATTACTGGGCGGATAAATTATTCCCTTCGATTTTAGTGGATTCTCAAGCAGACATGTTGGTCTACGGCATGGGCGAACAACCCTTGCGAGAGATCATTCGTGGGGTGAAATCTGGTAAGGCTTTAGCTGAATTAACTGACATCAACCAAGTAGCCTTTGTTCAAAAGCAATCGGAGCCCTTACCTGTCGTGGGTGATTGGGAAACGGTTGAGTTGGCTAGTCATGAAGTTTGTTTGCAGGATAAAATTAAATATGCGTCCAACTTCAAGATTGTGGAAGTGGAGTCGAATAAGTGGCAGGCTAATCGGATTACCCAAGCCGTAGGAGAGGACCTTTTGGTAATTAATCCACCCTTTAAGACGATGGAAGAGGCGGAGATGGATAAATCCTTTGATTTGCCTTATACGCGCTTACCACATCCAAAATACAAGAAACGTGGGCCGATTCCGGCTTATGAGATGATCAAATTTTCGGTGAATATGCACCGCGGATGTTTTGGGGGATGTAGTTTTTGTACGATTTCCGCGCATCAAGGGAAGTTTATTGCGTCCCGAAGTGAGAAGTCAATCATGAAAGAAGTTGATCAAATCACGAAGCAGCCTGATTTCAAGGGATATTTGTCGGATTTGGGAGGACCCTCTGCCAACATGTATCGCATGAAGGGAAAGGATGAGTCGATTTGTGCCAAATGTGTAAGTCCATCGTGTATTCATCCGGTGATTTGTAATAATTTGGATACGAATCATAAACCATTGACGGACATTTACCGGAAGGTAGATGCGCATCCGGGAATTAAGAAAGCATTTGTGGGGTCAGGCGTACGGTATGATTTATTGGTCGATGACTTCAATAAGAATAACCAGGATGGCAACCACGACGAATACATGGAGCAATTGATTACGCGCCATGTTTCAGGCCGATTAAAGGTTGCGCCGGAGCATACATCGGATGCGACCTTACGCGTGATGCGGAAGCCATCGTTCAAGTATTTTCATGCGTTTAAGAAGAAATACGATGAGATTTCTGCCAAATTTGGTTTAAAGCAGCCTTTGATTCCCTATTTTATTTCATCGCATCCGGGATGTGAAGAAGAAGATATGGCGAATTTGGCAGCTGAGACCAAAGATTTAGGGTTCCAGTTGGAGCAAGTGCAGGATTTCACTCCTACACCCATGACCGTGGCCGAGGTAATCTATTATTCAGGCGTTCATCCTTACACTTTGCAACCTATTAAAACGGCGAAGACGAAAGAAGAGAAGCAGAATCAGAATAAGTATTTTTTCTGGTATAAGGCGGAGTATAAAGATTGGATTCGGAATCGTTTGACGTATTTGAAGCGACCGGATTTGGCTCAGCGCTTATTAGGATTTAGAAATAACAAAACCGGTTGGAAGAAATAATTCCGACCTTATTATTAACCAAAAAACAATCATACAATGGATGAGAATGAAGAATTAATCGTTCGCGATAGCAATGGAGCTGTTTTGAAAGATGGCGATTCAGTTACAGTAATCAAAGATTTGAAGGTGCGTGGTTCATCGAGTGTGATCAAGCGTGGTACGATGGTCAAGAACATTCGTTTGACAGATGATGCAGATGAGGTTGAGGGGAAAGTAGAAAAGTCGATGATGGTGTTGAGAACGGAGTTTTTGAAGAAAGCATAGGAGATAGTCGCTAGTCCGGAGGGATTTAGTCCGGAGTCCGGAGGTGGGAAGTCGCTAGTCTTCAGTCACTAGTCGTCAGTCAGGAGTAAACGTTACGTTTTTTAGCCCCAGACTATAGTCTGGGGTCCCTAGGCTAAAGCCTAGGGTTATATGTGAAGTCATCAGAAGTCAGTCCGGTGGAATTTAGTCCGGAGTCCGGAGGGGAATATCAGTTGCCTATTGCTAGTCGTCTGTCACGAAGGATTAACTCTTCATTCTTAACTTATTTAACGTCCGAAGTCCGAAGTTGTATGCTGGGGGCTTCGGATTTTTTTAGTCGCTAGTCCTCAGTCACTTGTTGTCAGTCCGGAGGGATTTAGTTCGTAGTCCGAAGGATTTTTTATCTCTTCGTTCTTAACTCTTAACTCTTAACTCTTACCTCCCTTCTATTCCTCCTCAATCTCTAGCTCCTCGTCTTGAATCAATCCTTGGTTTAATTTTTTGGTTGATTTGATGCCTAGTTTATGCAGTTTTTCGGCCCGACTGACAAGGTTACCTTTTCCGGTGCTGAGTTTGTTCAGGGCGCCAGCGTGGGCATCTTCAGCACGTTTCATGTGTTTGCCTACGTCTTCCATATCTTGAGTGAATGAGACGAATTTATCGTAAAGATCACCGGCTTGTCGAGCAATTTCGATGGCATTACGTGTTTGGTATTCAGTCTTCCAAACCGAAGCGATCGTGCGTAAAGTTGCCAATAGGGTAGAAGGGGATACCAAAACGATTTTACGTTCCCAGGCGTAATTAAACAAGGTCGTATCTTGGCTGATGGTTGCCACGAAACCTGATTCAATCGGAATGAATAGGAGGGTGAAGTCGGGGCTATTTAAGTCGAGACCTGTATGATAATCTTTGGCAGATAATAATTTGATGTGGGATTTAAGTGACTCGATGTGTTCTTTGAGTGCTTGTTCTTTTTCGACTGTGCCTTCTTCGGCGCTGGTATAGCGTTCGTAGGCGGTTAAAGATACTTTGGAGTCGATGATGAGGTTTTTGTTATCGGGTAGGAAGATAACCGCATCGGGTTTAATCGTTTCGTTTATTTGATTTTTAGTGACAAATTGTGTCTCGTATTCCATGCCTTTTTTGAGGCCTGAGCTTTCCAAAACGCGTTCTAAAATCATTTCACCCCAGTTTCCTTGGGATTTATTGGAGCCTTTCAGGGCGTTTGTGAGGTCTTCGGTTTTTTGGGTAACGGTTTGATTGAGGTTAGTTAGATTTTTGATTTGTTCCAAAAGCACCGTGTTTTGATGTAAGGAGTTTTTTTGGCCTTCATTGACCTGAGTCTCAAATGCCAAAAGTTTTTCCTTGAGCGGGTTTAAAACGTCGTTTAATTTAACTTGTTGCTGATCGCTTAGCATACGTCCTTGTCGAAGAATCGACTCATTGCTAATATCCGTAAGCATTTTCCGTAATTTATCTTCGTCGGCCTTCTGGCTTTCCACCGTAGTTTTCAGCGTTTCATTTTGTCCTTCGAGTTGGGATAATTTACCAAACATCGTTTTGTTCTCTTGTTCCAGCGCTTCGGTTTTTGCTTGTAAGCCGGTTAGTTGGCTTAATTGGCTGTTCAAAACGGTGATTTTACCTTGGAGTAGGAGATAGGCTGCTCCGGCTCCGACTAAAATTGCGAGAATGATGTAGATAATTGTCATGAAGTAAAAGTAGATTATTAGGGTGTAATTACAAAGTTGGGAATGGGTAAATGAGTGACAGAATTTAGTCGTTAGTCACTAGTCATATGTCAGGGGGGAGCGTAGGGAGTTAAGAGCTAAGAGTGAAGAACTAAGAGGTGAGAGGTAAGATTTTAGAACTAAGAGTTAAGATGTTGGATATTTAAATGTAGAGACGCGATACTTCGCGTCTTTTTTCATTACTACTAAAAGGAAGTTGAATTACTTAGAACGATAGATAGAAAGATAAGAACTAAGAGTGAAGAATTAAGAGTGAAGAACTAAGAGGTAAACTATCTGAAAAATTGCTAGCGACTGACGACTAGTGACTGGTTTAGAACTAAGAGTAAAGAATTAAGAGGTAAGAGTTTATCCTCTAGATTATCTTCTGCGACTAGCGACTAATCACTGACGACTAGTGACTGTTTTCCCTTCGGACTCCGGACTATTTCCCTCCGGACTGCCGACTGACTACCGACCACTGGCAACTGATAACTTTCGGTCAAAAAAAAACCGCTCTCTTACGAGGCGGTCTTTTGATAATAACTTGGAGCTTACTTACTTTCCCGGGTTTGATCCCAGTATCATCAGCGGTGCGGGGCTTAACTTCTCTGTTCGAGATGGGAA
>NZ_JBBKYA010000007.1:0-72500 GCF_042714525.1 Aquirufa echingensis
CTTTCTTTCAGCCCATCCTTGCCATATCGTTCATAGAAACGATACCAAAGGCGTAAATTAGTGATGTTAACTCCTTTTTTTTGAGCAACTGTTCGTATCGAGCAGTTGTCTTTGATTACGGCTTCAAAACATTGAAGCCTAAACTTGTAATCATACTTGTTTCTTTTGTTCATAAAAATGCCCCCAATAAGTGTCTAACTTTTTGGGGGCAGTCTATTGAAGGGCTTTTTTGTTAGTGCTCGATGGGTTGATTGTTTTCGTCCACAATCACAAAAATATCTTCTTTCGGTTTCTTCATCAGATATTTTTCCCTCGCATATTTCTCCAACAAAGATGGATTTCCGATGACCATGCGGCGCTCTTTTTCCAATTCTTTTGTTTTTTGTTGGTAATACGATTTCTCGTTTTCAAGCTGCCTTAATTCATTCCAAAGGCGAAACTGAACAGTGACATCATTGGAATCCAGCACGAACATCCACACGAAGAGGATGCTCGCTGAAATCCAATAAAATTTGTTCGGCCCAAGAAAGTGCTGCTTGATGCGATTCACGAGTGCTTAGAAGTTTAAACCTGGGAAATAAGCATTTGCTCCCAATTCCTCCTCAATACGAAGCAATTGGTTGTATTTAGCCATACGGTCAGAACGAGAAGCAGAACCTGTTTTAATCTGTCCTGTGTTCAATGCAACTGCTAAGTCAGCGATTGTTGCATCTTCAGTCTCTCCTGAACGGTGTGACATGATGTTTTTGTATGAATTACGTTTCGCTAAGTTAACCGTATCAATTGTTTCTGTTAATGAACCAATTTGGTTTACTTTAACTAATACTGCATTTGCTACACCTTTTTCGATACCTTCTTGTAAACGCTTCACGTTTGTAACGAATAAATCGTCACCTACTAATTGGCATTTAGAACCGATTAATTTTGTTTGCTCAGCCCAACCTGCCCAATCATCTTCTGCCATACCGTCTTCAATCGAAATGATTGGATATTTATCCGCCCAAGTCTTCCAGTAAGCAGCCATTTCCATGTTGTTCAATTGCTTGCCATCTGATTTTTTGAAGGTATATAGACCCGTTTTCTCATCGTAGAATTCAGATGCAGCCGCATCCATCGCGATGAAAATTTCTTCACCTGGTTTGTAACCTGCTTTCTCGATTGATTGCAATACGATTTCGATCGCCTCTTCGTTCGACTTGATGTTTGGTGCAAAACCACCTTCATCACCTACGTTCGTAGAATATCCTTTAGATTTCAACACACCTTTCAATGCGTGGAATACTTCAGTACCCATACGTAAAGCATGCGAGAATGACTCAGCTTTCGCTGGCATAACCATGAATTCTTGGAAATCAATTGAGTTGTCCGCGTGAGAACCACCATTCAAGATGTTCATCATCGGAACTGGCAATGTATTTGCATTAACACCACCGATGTAACGATATAAAGGCAAACCTGCTTCTTGTGCTGCAGCTTTAGCTACCGCCATAGAAACACCTAAGATTGCGTTTGCACCTAATTTTCCTTTGTTAGAAGTACCATCTAATTCAATCATTAAACGGTCGATCATGTTTTGCTCAGAAACTTCTAAGCCCCATAATTCTTCAGCAATAGCTCTGTTTACGTTCTCAACAGCCTTCAAAACCCCTTTACCTACGTAAACTGATTTGTCTTCATCACGAAGCTCAACAGCCTCATGGATACCTGTAGAAGCTCCTGAAGGAACTGCTGCTCTACCGAAAGCTCCATCTTCGGTCTTGATATCAACTTCGATTGTTGGATTTCCGCGTGAATCTAAAATTTGTCTGGCGTGTACGTACTGTATTGCACTCATCTTTTTATTGTTATTGTGAATAAATGATTACGATGTAATTGCTTAAATTGCCTTGCAAAATAACGCAAAATTTGGATAATTTCCGTGAGTTTTGTGTTTATTCATGATTTTATAACCTGACATCCTCTCAAAATGAAAAAATATTCCCTTCTAGTCCTGTTTTTAGCTTTATCAGTAGGTTCTTTATTCGCGCAAGTGCTTGACGTTGAATCGTTTTCAGCCAAAATTGCTGAACAGCCGCAGGCTTTATTGTTGGATGTTCGTACATCTGGTGAGTTTGGTGGCGGGCATTTACCCAAAGCAACGAATATCGACTTCCGTTCGGAAGGATTTGCGAAGGAAATAGATAAACTAGATAAGTCGAAACCGGTATTGATTTATTGTCTTTCGGGTGGTCGGTCAGCGCAAGCCGCCGAGCTCATGCGGGCTAAAGGATTTCAAGTGACAGAACTAAAAGGGGGATATTTGAAATGGACAACAAAATTGATGCCTTTAGAAGGAGTGCCCACTGTGAAACACGATGCTGCTTGGAGTTTAGCGGATTTTGAAAAAATGGCGAAGGAAAATGATGCGGTTGTCGTAGACTTTTATGCCAAATGGTGTGCTCCTTGCCTGAAAATGATGCCGATGGTGGATAAATTTGCAGGGGACTATGCTGGAAAGGTAACTGTGATAAAAGTGGAGGCAGATGGAAATCAAGCGATTTTACAGGCCAATGGAATAGACGAAATCCCGAGCTTTTTGGTTTTTCGCAAAGGAAAATTAATCCAAAAAACAACGGGATTCCGAGAAGAGCCTAAGCTCAAAGAATTATTTGATCAAGCTATTGGGACCATTCAGTAGGTTGGCGTTCCCAACGGTGTTTTCTTAATTCAGCTACTAAATTGTTGGGTAGCGTTGCTCCATCTGAACAAGCAATATTACTTTCTACATGCTTGATTTTGCGCATACCTGGAATGATTGTTCCCACGTCAGGGTTCGCTAAAATAAAGCGTAATGCCATGTCGGGCAATGTCATTCCTTCTGGAACTAATGGCTTTAACGCATTCGCATGGTCAACACTTGATATCAGGTTTTCAGGCACAAAATAGGTAGATCTCCAATCGTCCGCCGGGAAAGTTGTTTCATAGCTCATAAGGCCCGTTAAACTTCCTTCATCAAAGGGAACACGCGCGATGATTCCCACATCTAGTTTCTTACATAAAGGAAATAATTGGTCTTCGGGATTTTGATCGAAGATATTATAGATCACCTGAACTGAGGATATTAAGCCCGTTTCAAGTGTTTTGAGGCAATTGTTGGGTTCCCAACGGTTCACCGAAATCCCCCAATGGGCTACTTTGCCGGCAGAAGTTAATTGCTCAACAGCCTTTTGCCACTCTTCTGAATTTGCCCAAGCATCTTCCCACACGTGAAATTGTTGGAGATCTATTTGCTCAACGCCTAGGTTTTTTAAGCTTTTCTCGGTGTATTCAATTATATGCGCTGCAGGAAAACAATCTTCAATTTTGAAATGAGATTTAGATGGCCAGGTGAAATTTTTTGGCGGAATTTTAGTTGCCGCGTATAATTTTTTATCAGGATGACGCTTGATCAAAGCACCTAAAATTTGTTCACTTTTTCCTTCAGCATATCCCCAGGCCGTATCAAAAAAATTAGCGCCTAATGATACTGCTTTTTCCAAGGAGGCATTCACTTCTTCAATATCTGAACCTGTCCATCCTGCAAGTCCCCACATACCGTAACCTAGTTCACTCACTTGCCAGTCGGTCCGACCAAATCGTCTTGTTTTCATTTTTTTCTTGCTTTTATAATGCACAATAATATCGCTTTTTTCGGGTATGGCTATCCGCTATTGGCTTTTTGTTTGTCTTTTTTTAGGTTGGAATTCTATCTTTAATGCCAATAAATGTGTTTAAACATAAATTGCATGTTTTTCTTTTTCCCGATTAATAAACGAATTTAAGCTTTAAAATAACAATAACGCAAATAACTCAATTGTATTCATTTTTCGAGGTAATGTCGTCTAATTTCGAATAAGCCAATGTGGTGATTTAATGTGTCAATATGGTATTTGAAGAAAAGTTACATGTGTTACCTGCTTTTGTTCTCGATGGAACTCAAGTAATGCCTTTGGATATTTTGCTTGTCCGGGGCGAAGGAAATTACTCGCACGTAATCCTTAAAGATGGTCGAAAGTTTTTGTCTTGCAGGACCCTAAAGTATTTCGCGGATGTTCTTGAAGTTGGGGGATTTATTCGTCCATCTAAGTCGGCGTTAATCAATCCCGCAGCGATTTGTCATATTGATTTCAAATCACAAAAGGCAATTCGCTTAATTAACGATGAAATCATTCCGATTTCAAGACGTAAAGTGCGTTCGATGCGCTTACTTTTTCAAGCCGCTGAAGCTTAATCTTAGTCCTCGCTTTGTGGTATAAATTGCTTCCAAAAGTTCGGATTATACCGTTCCCATGCATGGCACCCAAAAGGTAATTTACCAAGTATTTCGTACGAAATTGAAGGATTTTTCTCTATTGAAAATGATAAAGCTTCTTTCCAATGGGGTAATTTTAATAAAAATCTCAGTAGATAAACGCGTTTCTGCGCAAATGAAAACATCATGTCCTCATTGGCCAGCCACTCTTTGAAAAATAAATTGTAAATAGTTATGTAACGAATGATTGGTTTGATCTTTCTCAGTGAAAGCCCACCATTCAAAACGATAGGCTCGCAGGATAATTTGTCTGTTAAATGATGATTTCTCAATTTAGGAGCTCCAATATAGTCATATCCTTTAGTACACCAACTCAATAAGTTGTCCTCAAAAACATAGGCATCTAACTGATAAATAAGAATAAATTCGTAGTTGAGGAATGCTTGATAAAATTTTCTGTTTGTAAGGAGTTTGTTATATGTTTTAGGACTTTTGAAGTACTGATCTTCAAATCGAATAGCAGAATATTCTATATCCCATTTAGTTAAGAAATTTAGGTTGAGCGAATTGGGAGCTACGAATATAATGGGATGTTTTCCTAAAATTCGCTGGCATTGCAACAATGATTTTTCTTCATTGTGTGTTAATGTTGATTTGTATATCGGAATGACGATTGCAACTTTTTTCATAGCTATTCAAATAAATCGCCTAACATGGGTCGCCACCATTTCCCACCCTCTTGCGCTTGGTATTCACCATTCATTGCAAATTTAACCACAGGATATATGCGCAGGATTCGGCACGAAGGAAGTGTTGCACGCATCGTGTAAAATTCTTTTCGTCTGATTATTTTTTGTTTATATAACTCATTGATTGGTAGGGGTAACAAATGTTCCGTCAACTTCAGAATATCATTTTGTTTATTTTTAATTCGATTGATTTTAGCATCTCTTTTCCTTAAAAATCGATCTATTAAAGTGATATGTTTTTGGCTTCCTTTTAGGCCAACTTGTTGGGTCGCATGTTCTCTATATTCAATTAAAGTATCATGAATAAATCCAATCTTGTTGTGAGCACTTAAAATCAATGCAATCCAGCCGTCATGAATTAAATCAGGGATAATTTCGGGAACGGGTAAGACTAAATTTAACGCAGATTTTTTAATGGCTAATGTGGCGCCAGTAACAACATAGCCTCTTAATAAGATGTCAAAAGCGCCTTCTGAATTCCATTTGTTCTGCACCTCAGGTGTAAATTCAATTTGTTCAAACGATGTCTTTCCGGTAGGAAATCCTGCCTGATCAATCATGGTCGCATTTGAAAAAACGGCCTCCTGTTCCGGGTGCGCCGCTAGATAAGCCACAATCTTTTCAACTTTTTCAGGCATCCAAACATCGTCCTGATCACAAAGGAAAATCAAATCGCCCTCGCATAAGGCCATACATTTCTCAAAATTCTTGCTGCTCCCAAGATTTTGAGGATTGCTGTGAACTTGAACTGAGAAGGCAACTTGTTTACTGAATCGCTCTAGAATCGCTAGTGTTTCATCCGATGAACCGTCATCACAAACAACAAGCTCATGTATGGGCATGCTTTGTTGCTTGATAGATTCCAATTGCTTAGAAAGGAATTCTGCACCGTTATAAGTGCACATGGCTACGGAAATTTTCTGCATATACTCGTAGATTACATCGGAACGTAAACCAATTTTTTCGTTTCAAAAAAGTCTTCTTTGAAATACGAAGTCAGATCTGTCACTTTCACTTTTTTGCCTAATTCTGCAATTTCTTCGGTTAATTCTCCGCCTTTTAATAATAATAAGCCGTTTCGTTTTGTATGAAAATGATTTGGACTGATTTTGTTTTTAACCCAATAATAGAAAGGGGTGAGGCGTGTTACGGCCCGACTAACTATAAATTCAAAATCCTGATCGACGTCTTCCGCACGCATATGTCTCGCTTGAACATTGCTTAATCCCAATGCCTCTGCAACACCTTCTACCACTTTGATTTTTTTACCTATGCTATCTACAAGCAAAAACTGCACTTCTGGAAATAAGATGGCTAAAGGAATGCCCGGAAAACCACCTCCGGTCCCTACGTCAAGTACCTCCGTGCCTGGGCGAAAAGGGAGGAATTTAGCAATTGCAAGTGAATGTAATACATGGTGCAACATCAAATTTTCGATATCCTTCCGAGATACGACATTGATTTTTTCGTTCCATTCCGTGTACAAAGGTAAAAGCTGATCAAATTGAGCTTCTTGTTGTTCCGTAATTTCAGGAAAGTATTTTTTGATTAATGCTGCGTTCATTTCCATGTAATAACAAAGGTACGAATTTCCCCGGAAGCTTCTTATTTCCTTTTACGCCGAGCTTTCTTCGCCTCAGCTAGTAATTTTTTGGCCTCGATGTGTTGGGCTGATTTCTTTTCTGCCTTATCTAATACCTCTTTGCAATAATCTACGGTCTGGTCATAGTTGTTTTCTTGAAACGAAATACGCGCCAAACCAAGCACAGAGGCCCAGTAATAGCCCGATTCAAAGGAATCCGTTTGCTTGCTGAAATCCATACATTGCTGGAAATATTGCTTGGCTTCCGGCCTGTTTTTATAGACGTACAATTGATAATAGCCCAAAATATAACTCGCATACCGACCGGAAACAGCTTCATATCCCACTTGATGCTGAGCTATTCGATTTAAAATTTCTTTTGATTGCTCCATCGCCTCATCCATCCGGCCTACGATAAAAGCCGCACGGGCATGGTATCGATGGAAGAATGGATTATCGGGATAGTTCTCATGTGTGTATTTCGCTAGGTCATAGGATTTATCGCTCATGTTTTCCATCGCATATATCTGCAAGAGAAAATAGCGCGCCTCCGTACGCGTATAAAATGCCTGGTAGCTCACTTTTTCGAGTTGGGCTACCCCTTGCATTTTGTTGGCTTTGGGGAATAACCAGAGTACAGGTCTTAAGAGCGGAAAATTCTGTTTGATAAAGTGGTAATAGTAATTGTACAAGCCATCGCCAAACATCAACTCCGGACTGAAATCCGCAAAATTACGGGAGTATTCCAGGTATTTTAAGGCGTTTTTCGCGGCCAATGTTGCTCGCGTCCAATTTTTTCTTTCCGCATGTAGTCGGCCTTTAAATCCATAAGCCGCCGCCATAAAGAATGCCGCTTCTGGGTTTTCTGTTTCATCCCAAATCTTCTCCGCTTTATCGATACTACTATCCATGTATTCGATTAAACGATCGTCATAGACTTCATTGCCGGTATTCGGGACAATTTTCCACCATTGCATCAGACCCAAAAGGAAGTCGGGCAGGGGATGGTTCGGGTATTTAACTTTCAGGTAATTGAATTCGCGTTCCGCTTCAGGAAAGTGGAAATTGTACATTTGATTGATAGCCGTGGTGGCTTCAATCTGTACTTCAGAGGTGAGCAGGAGCATGCCTTTGGAGCGCTCTTTTTCAGCATCTTCGGTCAACTTCCACCATTGGCCTTCCGCTTGAAAGGCCAATGGTAGTGTTAACACAAATAAGAATAGTATCCTAAGATGAGATTTCAATTGCATCTCCGTTTTGGTTTAAGAATTTAAATTCTGTAATGCCAAACGAGGAGTCTTCCATGATGGAAATCCAGGTTTTGTATTTAAAAAACCAATTCATTCGAATGGATGGGAATCCCTTCGTGAAATATGCGTGCAAGAATGGATGAACCAATAATGTTAATTTCTTTTCATTTTGCTTCAATACCAAATGCTCTACATGCTGGGCCACAATCTCCGACACCGCGATACTCGCCGTAATCGTTCCTGTACCCCCACAACTTGGACACGTTTCGTGCGTAGAAACGTTCATCTCCGGACGTACACGTTGGCGCGTAATCTGCATCAAGCCAAACTTCGTTAACGGAAGAATGGTGTATTTCGAACGGTCGCCACGCATCTCATCGCGCATGATATCTTGAATCAATTTGCGATTATCCGCCTTCTTCATATCGATGAAATCGATCACAATGATTCCGCCCATATCACGTAAACGTAATTGGCGTGCAATTTCTTTCGCAGCTTCGCGGTTGACACTTAAAGCTGTTGCTTCTTGATCTTCCTCCGAATTCGATTTATTGCCTGAATTGACATCAATCACGTGCAAAGCCTCTGTATGCTCCACGATCAAATAGCCACCACCGGGTAAAGATACCGAGCGGCCAAAAAGCATTTTTAATTGCTTTTCGATGCCTACCTGTTCGAACAACTTCGTTTTGCCCGTGTGTAGTTTTACGATTTTTTCTTTCTCTGGAGCGACATTATGCACATAGTCTTTCGCTTCGTTATAAAGGTCTTGGCTATCGACGATCACATTGTCGAAATCATTGTTTAATAAATCACGCAACATGGATGTCGCCCGACTCATTTCACCGATGATTCGTTCAGCGGGTTTCGCATCAATTAATTTTTTGATGCCTTCTTCCCATTTCGCGATTGACTCTTTCAAGTCGCGCTCCATTTCTTCCACCGCTTTCCCTTCAGCAACGGTACGTACAATCACCCCATAGTTCTTTGGTTTGATCGATGTCATCAATTTTTGAAGGCGATTGCGTTCTGCTTTTGACGTAATTTTCTTTGAAATGTTAACTCCGTTTGAGAATGGAACTAACACTAAAAAGCGTCCAGCAATGGAAATATCGCAAGAAAGGCGAGGGCCCTTCGTTGAGATAGGCTCTTTGACAACTTGCACAAGGGCTAATTGTCCACGAGTCAGTACTTTATCGATTTTGCCTAATTTGTCAATTTCCGACTCCAATTTGTAGTTCTCCAGTTTAATCGTCTTTCCTTTTTTGGTTAAGACATCACGGGTGAATTTTTGAAGTGTATGTAAATTAGGACCAAGGTCATGGTAATGCAAGAATGCATCTTTTTCATAACCAATATCAATAAATGCGGCGTTTAATCCAGAAACCAATTTTTTAATCGTACCTAAGTAAATATCTCCTACGGAGAATTGTGGTTCCGATTGTTCAATGTGGTATTCTACGATCCTTTTGTCTTGCAAAAGGGCTATTCTATCACCCTTGGGTGTAGAATTAATGATTAATTCATTACTCACAATGTTGACAAGAAGAATGTTTTATTGGGGCCTAAACCCGAATATAAAATATACAGGAAATTAAACGCCAAAAACAGGCTATTTATTGTTAGATAAAATGCCTGTTCTTGGGTTTTGCTAACAATTCCAAAATGAAACTGTAAACCTTATATTATTTCTTCTTATGACGATTCTTACGAAGACGTTTTTTTCTTTTGTGTGTTGAAATCTTGTGACGTTTTCTTTTCTTTCCGCAAGGCATAGCTTTGAGCGTTTATTTATTAATAATTTACCAAGCTGACTTTCAGCTTTCTATTGTTGTGAAGACACGTAATCGTATCTCTACAGTATTTAATGCTGCATTTCTGCAAGCAATTCGTTTGCGGCTTTTTTCTCTTCAGCATCTTTACTTTCGTTCAGAACGCGCTTCAGAATCTTTTTAGCCTCTTCTTTTTTATCTAACTGGGCCAAACAAAATCCGAGGTTTAAGGCGGCTTTGTAGTTGTTAGGTTCCAGCTTCAATATCTGTGTGAATCGTTCTTGGCCTTTGCCAAACTGATTCGATTTAATGGCTAATATACCTAAGTTGAATATCGCCGGCACGAAAGTCGGCTCCTGTTCAATCACTTCCCTCAAAAGACTAATGCCTTTCATCGGCGTAGGTGTATCTACATAAGTCATCGCCATATTCGTTTTAACCATTAGGTTATTCGGATCGAGCGATAACGCTTTTTCAAAGTAATTACGCGCTTTCTCGCCAAGGATTTGACCCTTTTTAGCGTTGATTGCGTAGGTTTGTGCCTCAAAAAACAATTGACCTGCGCGTAAAATATGGGTCAAAGACGCATGTTTATTCGCGTAATCTGCTGCATAATAAGCAGCACTATCGTATTTGTCGGCGCCAATAAAAGCCGTTGCTAGTTTTTCCAAAGCGGCTACTTGCTGTGCTTCTGTTTTGGCATTTTGCAGATTTACTTTTAAACCGGCGATTTGTTTTTGCTGCTCCGGTGTTAAGGGAGTGGCATGGCTGCTTTCAGACTCCGGTCGCGCAGTTTCTTTTGCTGCAGCATCTCGGTTTGCCCCTCCTGCCACGGAGTTTTCTGTTTTATTACTCACATTTCCTTTAGGTAATTGGAAAATGAGGGCTACTAAGCCAAGGCCAACACATAAAATGATCGCAAGCGTTTTATTCATTTTATTGACCTATAAACTTATTTCAAATGAATTAAGCTTTAGCAGGGTCAGTGCTTGTTTTAACTTGTTCTATAAACACTTTTGCTGGCTTAAAGCTCGGCACATAGTGCTCATCAATCGTAATTGACGTATTTTTCGAAATATTACGCGCGATTTTCTTCGCTCTTTTCTTGTTGATAAAACTTCCGAATCCACGAACATAAATATTTTCTTGATTCGCTAGGTTATCCTTTACTACTTCAAAGAAGTTTTCTAACGTTTTAGATACATCGTTTTTATCTATCCCTGTTTTGCTGGAAATCTCAGCAATTACATCTGCCTTAGTCACGGTAATGAGTCTTTATTTATTCGTTGATTCTATTTCATTCCCCCTTGCTTTCAAAAGGGACACAAAAGTAAGGTTTTTCTTTAAAAGGGGCAAATGAAAAAGTGATATTTATTTTTTTGCTTTTGGCGGCCCCCTTATCTTTGATACTTTCATGAAGAAAGCTCAACGACACCCTTTTGCCGAAACTCTAATTACCTGGTATGCAGATCATGCGCGTGATTTGCCTTGGCGAAGAACGAATGACCCCTATGTAATATGGATGTCGGAGATTATCCTCCAACAAACGCGCATCGCACAAGGCTTGCCTTACTTTTATAAATTAACCGAGGCTTTCCCTAGCGTTTACGATTTAGCCGCAGCTGACGAAACGACTTTATTTCGTTTGTGGCAAGGTTTAGGCTATTACAGTCGGGCCCGAAATTTGCACAAAACAGCCAAATATGTGGTTGATATGCTAGGTGGAAAATTTCCGGATTCCTATACTGAATTAATTAAGTTGCCTGGTGTAGGTCCTTATACCGCTGCGGCCATTGCCTCCTTTGCTTTTGGTGAAGCCAGTCCGGTGGTTGACGGAAACGTTTATCGCATTTTGGCGCGCTATTTTGGAATCGAAACGGATATTCTACATTCTTCAGCCCGCAAGGAATTTACAGCATTAGCGCAAGAATTAATTCCTTCGTCAGACCCAGCGCGCTTTAATCAAGCGATTATGGAGTTTGGTTCGCTTCAGTGCAGTCCTGCACCGGATTGTGGAAGTTGTCCCTTGCGCACATCTTGTGTGGCACATCGGGAGAATCGAATTAACCAATTACCTGTTAAATCAAAGTCGAAGCCCCAACGCATTCGCCAATTTCAATACTTTATCATCGAACAAGATGGGAAGGTTTTAGTACATCAGCGTCAAGCAAAGGATATTTGGCAAGGTTTATGGGAGTTCTTTTGTGTCGAATCTTCTTCGATCGAAGAAGCAATTAATTCGCACCCATTTTTGTCACCGCTTATGGCACACGCCGTGGCATTGCAGGCCCCTGCAATCCATGTATTAAGCCATCAGAAAATTATTTCTGCCGCTTGGTTGCTACAATTGCCTGCCGAATTTAGCTTCAAAATACCGCAAGATTATCAATGGATTTTGTCATCCGAATTTGAGCAATTGGGCAAACCCGTCTTGTTATTAAATCTGATTACTGATAATATTGCATTGAAGGAAATATTGGAAGGCTAGAACATGTACATTTGGCTGTTCAATTACCTAACCTTTAAACAATACTATTATGGCAGGCGTAAACAAAGTAATTTTATTAGGCAATTTAGGCGGAGATCCTGAAGTGCGTGCATTACCCAATGGGGTGAAAGTGGCGAATATCAATATCGCGACGTCCGAATCATATACGGGCAAAGATGGCCAACGGGTCGAGCAAACCGAGTGGCATCGTGTAGAATTATGGGATAATTTGGCAAACATTGCCGAGCAATATTTACGAAAAGGAAATCAAGTTTACATCGAAGGCAAAATTCGTTCAGAAGAATGGCAAGATAAAACGGGAGCGACAGTGCGTGGTTATCGAATTCGTGCAACGAATATGAATTTGATTGGCGGACGGAATGAAAAAGGATCAGATTCCGCAGAGCGTCCCAAGCCAGAGGCCGTAAATTTAAATGCCCCTGCAGCAAATGTGAACCCATTTCCTGCGGTGATGCAGGAAGATGGCGATGATTTGCCATTTTAAATTTTCAATAAGAAGAGGGAATATAGGATGACTCTATTCCCTTTTTCTTAAATTTGTGCGTACTGTGCACATTAATTTATGGAGGCTGACCCCTTTCCCATTCATTTACTTGGCTTCATTGATCCCAATCTACCGTTAAGTTCGGTGTTTTTCATCGGGCTCATATTGATTGCTTTATTATTTCTTTCCGCGCTATTGGCTGGTTCCGAAGTAGCATTCTTTTCCTTGAATGCGGAGCAACGTGCGGCACTCCGTGATAGCGATAACCCCGCAGAAAAGGCCGTGAGCCTTCTTTTGGATAAGCCACAGCAGCTTTTAGCGACTTTGTTGATTTCGATTAATTTTGTCAACATCATCTTCATTACCTTATCCAATTATTTAACGGAAATGATTTTAGGGCCGCAATCGGTGGGCACTTTGATTGTTACCTTGTTTTTATTGTTTGGGGTAACTTTCATCATTACGTTTTTTGGAGAATTGATTCCGAAGGTTTGGGCCCAACAAAACAACATTCGTTTTGCGACGTTCTCTGCGACATTAATTCAGTTTTTCAACTTGGTTTTCACCCCACTTTCCAAATCATTGTTGGCCATTTCTAATTTGATCGAAAAACGAATCGAAAAGAAATCCTATACTTTGACGGCGCATGAATTGAACCATGCATTAGAGATTACAACCGACGAAAATACCACAGAGCAGGAAAAGGATATTTTGCGTGGCATTTTGAATTTTGGGAATACATCCGTGAAATCAGTCATGAAAGCTCGTCGAGATATTGTAGCCTTTGATACGGAAATGGATTTCCATGAATTAATGGATAAAATCAATAAAAACGGATATTCGCGTGTTCCTGTTTTCAAAGAAACCATCGATAAAATTGAAGGAATTTTGTACATCAAAGATTTATTGGTCCATGTAGAAGAAGACGAAAAATTCGATTGGATTTCCTTATTGCATCAACCTTTTTTCGTGCCTGAGAATAAGAAAATTGACGATTTACTCTACGATTTTCAAGAGAAGCGTGTCCACATGGCGGTGGTTGTCAATGAATATGGAGAGACAGAAGGCCTTGTGACGATGGAAGATATCATCGAAGAAATTGTGGGGGAAATCAACGATGAATTTGATGATGAAACGGCCGACTACAAGCGCCTTGACGAGCAAAATTATTTGTTTGAAGCCAAAACTTCCTTGAATGATTTTTGTCGGGTATTTGATTTAGATGTCGTTTATTTTGAAAAGGCCAAAGGCGAGAGTGAAACGCTGGGTGGTTTAATGATCGAATTATTTGGCCGTATTCCGAATTCCGGAGAGGAAATAATATGGGAAGATTTTGAGTTTAAAATTCAATCGGTGGATGCCCGACGTGTCAAAAAAGTAAAAGTGAGCAATAAAAAGAACGATGTTCCCGTTTCCGAACAAGATGTTTAAAAAAAGCATAAACCTGTATATTTTCTTGGTAGGTCTTAGTTTATCGGCTTGTGTTAAACTGATGCCTGAGCCTACGGATCCAACTCAAGGCGAATCCTCCTTTGAGAATGCCGTCGATCGCGGTGCGCTAGATAATCCGAGTATCATGGAAGCTTCTGGGATCGCTGCGAGCAGAAAAAACCCGGGCTATTTTTGGGTAACAAATGATTCGGATGCAAAAGGACCGATGTTGTATTTGATTGACTCCTTAGGAAAGGGGAAAAAAGAATATTTGCTGAGTGGTGCTGTTCATAGAGATTGGGAGGATTTGGCCGTGGTGAATGAACTAGACGGATCCGCAACGGTTTATGTAGCTGATTTTGGTGATAATTTTCAAGATAACCCAAATTATGCCATTTATTGGTTCAAGGATTTAGCGATTACATCGAATCCATACACCGTTTTGACGGATATAAACAAACTAACATTTCATTTGCCGGACGGATTTCGCGACATGGAAACTTTGTTGATTGACCAAAAATCGAAAGATATTTTTGTCATCAGTAAACGTGAAAATAGTAAGCGCCTTTATAAAATACCGGCGGCAAAGGTGCTGAATGGAACTACTGTAACTGCTGAATACATTCAAGATTTAACCTTTTCAACACCGTTTTCGAGCGATTTGAAAGTTCAACAAGCTTATTATTTAACGGGCGGAAGTGTCTCACCCGACAATTCCGAAATTTTGATTCGTAACTACATTGGCATCTATTACTGGAAACGTAAAACGGGCGAAAGTATCCCTGAAGCGTTGCTTCGTTCAGCTAAGGCTGTTCCATACCAATTAGAACCACAAGGAGAGGGAGTTGCTTTTTCGCTCGATGGTTCCGGATATTACACGATCTCTGAATCGCCAGATTTGACACCTCCCCACTTATATTATTACAAGAAAAAGTGAGAAACAGGAGTCGGATTCAGGTTTTTATGATGGGTTTGCTCGTTTGGGCATGCCAGTCTTTTTATATCGGCGATTCAGATCAAGCCAAAACGCGTTTTTCAAACACGAAGGATGTAGGAATACTGGCCAACATAGAAATTGATGAAGCTTCCGGCATGGTCGCTTCGCTTCGAAATCCTGGAAATTTTTGGGTAATTAATGATTCGAAGGATTTGAATCGGATGTTTTTGGTGAGCGAGTCTGGCCAAGGAAAAGCGGAATACAGCTTGCTTGGACTACATAATCGCGATTGGGAAGCGATGGGCCGCTGGCAAAACCGGACCGGGCAAACCTATTTATATGTTGCCGATATTGGCGATAATTTTGCGCAAAATCCTACCTATCGCGTACATCGTTTTTTAGAGCCTTCGTTAAAGCTAACGGATCCATTGCGCCGGGTTATCAAACATTCTCAAACAGTTGAATTTACGTTACCTGACGGTGCTCGCGATATGGAATGTATGTTAATTGATCAGATTACGGGTGATTTGTACTTTATTTCAAAGCGCGAAGACCGAAAGCGACTCTATTTTTTACCATCGGAAACATTCGCATCAAAAGGTGTACAAAGTGCTCAATTTTTGTATGAATTGAATTTTTCTATACCGACCTCGGACCTAAGTCTGTTGAAGCAATTGTATTTCATTACGGATGGGAATGTGGCTTCTACCAACGAAGAAATCATCATTCGTAATTATTTAGAAATATATTATTGGAAAAAGCAAAAACATGAGAGCATTGCCGATGCGTTACGACGGGAGCCCCGCATCGTGCCTAGTATCCTTGAACCGCAAGGTGAGGCATTGGCTTTTGATGGAAGAAATCAAGGTTATGCAACGATTTCAGAGATTGCAAGTTTAACGAGTCCCGCCCATTTATATTATACGGCTAAGCGATAATCATCAGTTTTGCAAAACTCAAGAGTAAAGTCTTTTCACCCACACCTTGTTCGAATAAAATGTGAGCCTTGCGTTCTGCTCCGTTAACTTCTAATTTCTGAATCGTACCAAAGCCAAATTTTTGATGCTCAACTCGTTGGCCTACGGCTAAACTCATCGGGTCCGACTGTACAAAATTTGTCGACGGAACGTGTTGATAATTGGTATTTTGCTTCGGCTTTTGAATCAATTGGGCGGCACTTGCACTTGTAGACTTTTCGACAAAGCCTGTTTTTTGAACAGGACGGAAATTTGAAGTGTCTTTTTTTTCTGGCGTTTTGGCCATTTTCAGGTAGGTGCTATCGAGCTCATCGATGAACCGACTCGGCTCACAACTTTTTAATCGGCCGAATTGATAGCGGGATTCCGCATAGGAAATCATTAATTTTTTCTCCGCACGGGTAATTGCAACATAGAACAAGCGACGTTCTTCTTCCAAGTCCGCTTGACTTTGCAACATCATTTGACTCGGGAATAAATCTTCCTCAAGCCCTACGAGGAACACGTGTTTAAACTCCAAGCCTTTGGCCGAATGGACCGTCATCAAGGTTACTTTGTCCTTGTCGTTCGGGTCTTCGGTCGTGTCCGCATTCGTTAATAAGGAAACGGATTGTAAGAAGGTTGCCAACGATTTATCTTCATTCTCTTCTGAATCCACGAATTGCTTGATGGCATTCAGTAATTCTTGCACGTTTTGGTAGCGCGCCAAGCCTTCGACCGTTTTATCTTCGTAAAGTTCCCGTACGAGTCCAGAGGTTTTGGCCACATGACTTGCGACCTCGTAGGCGTCTTTTTGCTCCACCTCGACCATCAATTTGTAAGACTTGATCAAGTCGGCAAATTGTTCAATCGGAGCGGTTCCACGAACCCCTTGAAATTGATTGATGTTGGCAACGACATCCCAAACGGTTGAGTTTTGTTCCGCTGCTGTCAAGGAGATTTTGGCTATGGTCGTATCACCGATTCCACGCTTAGGTAGATTAATGATGCGTTTGAATGCCTCTTCGTCTTGTTGGTTTACAACAAATCGCAAATAGCCTAGAACATCTTTGATTTCTTTACGTTGGTAGAAAGAAAGCCCACCGATGATCCGATACTTGATGTTTAGTCTTCGCAATGATTCCTCAAATGAACGAGATTGTGCATTTGTCCGATATAAAATGGCAAAGTCGGAGAAATGTAAACCCTCTTTCTGGCAGGTTTCAAAAATGCTTGATGCAATAATCCGGCCTTCTTCATTATCACTTCCAGCTCGGATGATTTCAATTTGATCTCCATCTTCATTGGACGTAAAGACGTCTTTTTTGAGTTGGTTCTTATTGCGTGCAATGACCGAATTGGCCACGGCCACAATCGCTTTCGTAGATCGGTAATTCTCTTCGAGTTTGATGGTTGTCAAATCCGCGTAATCGCGCTCGAAGTTCAAGATATTTTGAATATCGGCTCCGCGGAAGGCATAAATACTTTGGGCATCGTCACCCACTACGCAGATGTTGCGGTGAACGGCCGACAGTTTTTTCGTGATGAGGTATTGGGATACGTTGGTATCTTGAAACTCATCCACCATCACATGTTTGAATTTGTGTTGGTATTTATGCAACACGTCTAAGTGGTCGCGGAAAAGGATATTGGTTTGAAAAAGGAGATCATCAAAATCCATGGCATTTGCCTGAAAGCAGCGTGTACAATATAATTTGTACAGTTGTCCCATCATGGGGATTTTGGCATAGCGATCTTCTTGTTCTAAAACGGGGCTATTTAAGTATTGTTCTGGGCCAATCAATCTGTTCTTTGCATTGGAGATGCGGTTCAACACGAGATTGACTTTATAGACTTTATCATCCAAATTTTGCTCTTTGATCAGTGTTCGGATGAGTGATTTGGCATCGTCTGTATCGTAGATTGAAAAATTGGAGGTGTATCCTAGGCGCTCCCCTTCAAAACGTAGGATTTTGGCAAAAACGGAGTGGAAAGTTCCCATCCAAATGTTTTTGGCTTGGGAGCCGATGACCGTTTCGATCCGATGGCGCATTTCGCCAGCGGCTTTGTTTGTAAAGGTCAATAGCAAAATGCTAAATGGATCAACGCCCTTGTCGATTAAATGGGCTGTTCGGTAGGTCAGTACGCGGGTTTTTCCCGAGCCGGCACCGGCAATGATCATTAAGGGACCATCGATGTGTTCGACTGCTTTTCGTTGGGGCTCATTGAGACCTGCCAGGTAATCCATAGGGTTTGATTTTATTTGAATTAGGGGGAGCAAAAATAGGAAATTTTGCTGGGTAATTCGTTGCGTAAATTGATAAAAAAAGGCGCAGAAAATCCGCGCCCTTTTACCCTTAATCTTTCAATGTTGATGGAACCTATTGGACAGCGACTAAATCGCGTTTTACTTCCGTTAGGATGTTAAATGTTTTAGATTGAATGATTTGTTTGTTGGCATTCATGATTTCCATTTTATACTTCCCATCTAAAAGGTTCGCGAAGTTGTAAAGCTTTTTGCTTGCGATGGCTTCTTGGTGGATGATATTTTGGTCTGCATCATAAATGATGACAACAAGTTTCGAATTCGGTTCTGCGCTTACTAGGAATTTCATTTTTCCTACTTGGTTAATGCTAACTGGTAAGCTTACTTCCGTTGCCATTGCGTTGGAAGTCATGGACATGCTGATTGCAAATAAGGCAATAGCCAATGCGTTTTTGATTTGCTTTTTCATAAGCGTTTGATTTAAAAATACTTAGGCGGAATTATTTCCGTTTGTTGACCCAAAACTAGGCTTTCTCATTTAGCTCCAAATTAAATCCGTGTAAAATTTCATTTTTTCAAGAAAGTTCTTCTTAAAAAAATTATAATTCACAAAATAATACAATAAACAGTTTAGGATTGTTGGAAAATTGTCGGAAAAGTACAGCATAAATCATTGTATTACGGAATTGTTATGGAATGTGTTATTGTTTTAACGATTTGGTAAAGCATCGTTAATTGACTCGTAATAAGGCTGCTAGTATTTCAGGCTAGTTTTGCATCGTAAAATTCACCAGTATTAAAATTCGCATGAAATCCATTTACGTATTTATTCTATTACTCGTATCTACAGTTGCCGCATTTGCACAAGAAGGAGGAACTATTCGGGGTACAATCAAAGATTCAAAATCAAAAGAAGACATTATCGGTGCGACTATTCTCGTTCAAGGGATTAATAAAGGAGCCGCAACAGATATCAATGGTTTTTTCTCTTTTGGCAAATTGCCAGCAGGTTCTTATTCTTTAAAAGTTTCATTCGTTGGTTATGAATCGAAAATCTATGAAGGAGTAAAAGTCGAATCAAACCAAGTGACGGAATTGAACTTGTCGTTAGCGGAGGAATCAGCAACATTAGCTGAAGTAAAAGTGGTGGCCCAGAAATTGACCAACACAGAAGTTTCGGTTATTTCGGAAATTAAAGCCGCACAATTAGTTGTTAGTGGAATTTCTGCTGCGCAAATCACTAAAACATTGGATCGTACAGCTGCTGAAGTTGTCAAGCGAGTTCCGGGCGTTACGATTTTTGGGGAGCGATTCATCAACATTCGTGGTTTGAATGAGCGTTATAATACGGTTCAATTAAATAATGCGTTTGCTCCTTCGATGGAAACGGATGTTCGTTCGTTCTCGTTTGATATTATACCTGCAGGACAAATCGACCGAATTTTGGTATTTAAATCACCTTCGGCGGAAATTCCGGGTGAATTTGCCGGTGGGGTTGTGAAAATATTCACGAAGTCTATTCCAGAAAACAATTTTATTACCTTGGATATTTCAAGTGCCTATCGCGAGGGAACAACAGGTTCGGCATTTTTTGGTACCAAAAATGCGAATTTAGCTTGGACGGGGTTTGATCAAGGTTATTTTGATTTACCCAAGTCTTTCCCGTTAAATCGTACGGCTTTAATAAATGCAGGTTCAGCAGGCTTAGATGCGATTGGCGCTTCTTTAAAGAACAATTGGGTTCCTGTAGAATCTACGGCAATGCCTGATTTACGTGCTTCTTTGTCTGGAGGCGTTAAATTCGACCTAGGTTCTGTGAAAATAGGTAATGTTACCGCTGTCAATTATTCCAATACACGTTCGATTTTTAATATGGAGCGTAACGATTGGGGATATAGTAATATTCAGTCAACTGGTGAAGCAGATGAAATCTTTAATTACCTTGATAAGCAATATACAAATGCGCTTCGGTTTGGTGTTTCCCACAACTGGTCGGCACGTTTTGCTAGTGGTTCTGTCATCGAATTCAAAAACTTATTTAATCAATTAGCGAATACGCAATACATTCAGCGTACAGGATTTGATAATGGTTCGAACTGGGACATTCGTTCATTCGATCAGGTATTCAGAGGTATTTACACGGGTCAATTGACAGGCCGTCACGAATTTCAAGCAGGTTCGTTGAAAACAGACTGGATGGTTGGATATAATTCAGCATACCGTAATCAACCGGACTATAAGCGTTTCCGTTACAATGTAGATGGATCATCTTCTTTCTTGTTTATTCCAAACGGCGCTGCTCAAACCTTTTTGTTGGGTAGAACCTACATCAACATGGATGAAAGTTCAGTAACAGCTGCTTTCAATTTAGACAAGAAGTATGCATTAGCAGATGGGAAAGAATTGGATTTCAAAGCGGGTGCTTTTTATGAAGATAAATCGCGTGATTTTGGTGCAAGAAATATTGGATATGTAAAATCAACTCCATCCTTTCAGACGTCATTGCCGATCGACCAATTGTTTTCCCCTCAGAACTTTAATTCCAAGACGGGAATTAAAATTGACGAGCAAACGAATCCGAATGACTCTTATAATGCGGCCAATAATTTGTTAGCGGCATACGTTTCGGCCAATTATGCTTTGGGTAAGAAATTTAATGCCATTGTAGGTGTTCGTGCTGAGCAAAATAGTCAAAAATTAAATTCAGCAGATTTGGTTGGCAAGCCAATCAATTATAACAATACGCGTTTGGATATCTTGCCTTCCTTGAACTTGACTTACAATTTCTCAGAGAAGTCCTTGTTGCGTTTAGCATATGGAAAGACATTGAATCGTCCTGAATTCCGCGAGTTAGCTCCTTTCTCTTTCTATGATTTTGTCAATAACCGTACGGTATCGGGTAATCCTACTTTACAGAATGCGGATATTCAAAACTTTGATTTCCGTTATGAATTTTATCCGACTCCAACTGAATTGATTTCAGTAGCAGCCTTCTACAAAGATTTTACGAATCCGATTGAGGTAGTATTTGCATCAGGCGCGAATCCAATCTTGAATTTCTCGAATGCGAAATCGGCCTATTCAACGGGTATCGAAGCGGAATTGCGTAAAAATCTTAGCCCTGAAAAACCTAATTCCATTCTAGGCAAAACGAGCTTAGTATTTAATGGTACCTACATTTTTAGTCGGGTGAAATTAGATGATGCGGTGGCAAATGACCAGTCGGACAATCGTCCTTTGCAGGGACAGTCTCCTTACATTGTTAATGCGGGCCTGAATTACAATGATACGCAAAAGGGATTGCAGGTTAACTTCAACTACAATGTAATCGGTAAACGAATTTTTGCGGTAGGGAACAACTTTGGTTCACCGTATCCAGACTGGTTTGAGATGCCACGAAATGTGATTGACTTTAGTTTCTCAAAGCAATTGACGAAAGCCATCATGTTGAAAGGTGGCGTGACGGATATCTTGAATCAAGGCAACACCATTCTACAAGATGGAAATCAAGATCAGGTTTTCGATCGTAATCAGGATCAAATTATTCAGAATTATGCGCCGGGTCGCGTAGCTTCTTTAGGACTTATTATTTCTCCATTCAATTAATTAATCTAACAATTTAATCAAACAAAAGTGATGAAACGCTTACAAACAAACATGTTTAAAGTATTCGCAATGTTGGCTATCGCAGTTACAACATTAGCGGGTTGCTCGTCGGAAGAGGAAGTATTCCCTGTCCCTACGATTTCAGCGTCAGGTACGCTTGCGGGTATTCCTGGTGCTACAGTTACCGTAAAGGCATCTATCAATGCGCCTGCTGGAATTAAGTCGATTACTGTATTAAAAAATGGTGCGGCTTTTGATTCGAAAATGATGACGGGTGAAAAAACGGCTGAATATTCTAAAGATTATGTTATTGAGGGTACTGCAGGTTCTACGGTTACTTTTACAGTTCAAGTAACGGATAACAAAAATCAGGTTTCTTCTTTGGTTTCGATTCCTGTTACAGTTTCAGTTGTACCTCCAAAAACGATTGTTGATGTAGAAGGTGTGATTGAAGGAAACGTAACTTGGACAGCAGATAAAATTTATCGTTTGAAAGGTTATGTACGTGTAGGTGAAGAGGCTACATTTGGTACAGTGACTAAAGTGGGTCAATTGACTATTCAGGCGGGAACGGTTATCATTGGTGATAAGGCAACAAAAGGAACTTTGGTTGTACAACGTGGTTCTAAATTGATCGCTATCGGTACAGCTGCGGCTCCGATTGTATTTACATCTGCAGAAGGTGTGGGTAGCCGTGCTCCTGGTGATTGGGGTGGTGTTGTTATTTGTGGTAAGGCTCCTAACAACTTAACAGGTACAGTTGAATTAGAAGGTGGTTACAAAGGTTTCCACGGTGGAACAGATGCGGCGGATAATTCTGGTACGTTGAAATACGTTCGTATTGAATATGCAGGTATTCCTTTGAATCCAAACCAAGAGATTAACTCATTAACAATGGGTTCAGTAGGTTCAGGTACAACGATTGAGTATGTTCAAGCTTCATTTGGATTAGATGATTCTTTTGAGTGGTTTGGTGGTACAGTTAATGCGAAGTATTTGATCGCTTACAAAGGTACGGATGATGATTTTGATGTAGATAACGGTTATTCAGGAAACGTTCAGTTTGGCTTAGGCTACCGTGATGGTAACTTGGCAGATGCGTCAGGGTCAAATGGTTTTGAGGTAGACAATAACTCAAATGGAGATGCTGCTACGCCATTTACTTCGGCAACATTCGCGAATATCTCGATCATTGGAGCGAAAGGTACTGCTTCATCTTACTTGGATTTCAACTTCCAAAATGGTGCACAGTTACGTCGTAACAACAAATTGAAGATTTACAATACATTTATCACGGGTTACCCAACGGGTTTATACATTGATAGCCAAAAAGGTTCCGCGAAAACAAACGCGGCCAATGGTGATTTGATTGTGAAAAACGTAGTAATTGCAGGTACATCAGGCTGGGGAACTTCAGGTTTCACAGCGTTAAATGCGAACGTTTATGGCTTTGGTGTAGCTGTAGCTGACGAAGAGCAAATTGCGAAAACGGGTGCTGCTGGAACTGTCGCTACTAAGCCAATCGAAATTGGAACAGGTGTTTCGGCATCTGCTTGGTTCAAGGCAATTGCGGGTAACAAAGTTTTGACCTCTACAGCCAATACGGGAATTTCTTCTGCATTGTGGTCAGCTCGTCCTACATTGACTTTGACTGCTGGTACATCTGAGTCATTGATCGGAACAGCATTGCCTGCATTGCCAGGAATGACTGCTTCAGACTACATTGGAGCATTTAAAGATTCAGATTGGACTGCTGGTTGGGCTGAATTCTCTCCTAACTCAGTACTTTATATTAAGTAATTTGATTTCAGGGCTGCACGTTACGTGCAGCCCTTTTTTATACCAATATGAAAAATATTATTTTAAGCTTCATTTTTTGTGTTATTGCCTTAGTTTCATGCCATTCTAAAGATGAGGCATCCTATTATTTTTCCGATTCAGAACGGGATACTTTACTCACCAATATCATCAGCATTATTAGTGAAAAAGCGCTTTATGCGACGGATTCAACTAAATACCAAGCAAAATTTCGGGCAGAATACGTTGGCAGACTGCCACTTTATCAATTCATTCATCTTGAAAAAGATACTTCAGGAGTCTATCGTTATTTGATCAGTAGACCCGTGGCAGGTCGTAAAGACCTTCTTCGGGGTGTGATTGGTTCATTTACCCTAAAAGCCAATTCATTTGAGATTGATCAGTTTGAAGAAGTTGTTAATACGCCTCACTATGATAAAGAAACTGTCCAAGAACGTGGAGGTTTTTTATTCCGTGAATTCGTAAAAAAGGGACATTTGACAGAATATCTTGCGATGAAACATTATGTGGAATGGCCGGATTCCACCTTACGATATGACAAACAAAAGAGAGCTTGGGTTTCTACCATAGGCCTCTAAAACGATTTTATATTGGTGTAATTAAGAAAATGTCGGCAGGATTCTTGCCGGCATTTCTTGTTTATATAACCTTATATGATTCGCAACTAAAAAAACCTATTGTTAATTTTCGCATAATGTTTCCTTAGTCTTCCTTCGCTATATTTGTTCTTCAACCATCGAATTCGTCATGTTCAAGTATTTGTATTTAGTAGTATTTTGTTTTGTTTGTTTGCCCGCTGTGCAGGCACAAAAAGTTACTGATCATCGGGTCATTGTGATTATGACGGATGGCTTTCGCTGGCAAGAAGTTTTTGGTGGAGTAGATTCATCCATCGTAAAAGTCAAGCGTTTTCATCATGGCGATAGTGCCAACATCATTAAGAACTATTGGGCTCCAGAGCTTAATGTACGTAGGGAAAAATTATTGCCTTTTTTCTGGAAAACGATTGCTAAAAAGGGTCAATTACACGGGAATCGTTCATTGGGTTCTTTGGTCAATGTGGCAAATCCTTATTGGTTTTCCTATCCAGGATATAGTGAGTTGTTGACAGGTCAAGTTGACACGGCTGTTAATTCGAATGAATACCTACCGAATCCTAATACGAATTTCTTTGAGTATTTGAACGGCCTTTCTGCCTATAAAGGGTCTGTGGCTGCTTTCGGTGCCTGGGATGCATTTGATCGTATTTTGAATGAGAAGCGTGCAGGTTTCCCTGTGATAAATGGATATGATGATTATCACGCTTATGCCCAAACGCAATCAAGTGAATTATTATCACGTATGACAAAAGAATCATTTCGTGCATTTGGTGAAGTGGAGGTGTTAGACAACTATATGCATTTTCAAGCGATGGATTATTTGAAAAATAAGAAGCCAAAAGCGATGTTCATTTCATATGGTGAGACAGATGAATTTGCGCATGAAGGGCATTATGGTCACTATCTGAATGCTGCGCATCAATTCGATGCTTGGCTATCTGAAATTTGGAATTTCGTAGAGTCTGATCCTTTGTATAAAGGTAAAACTACGCTTTTAATTACGACTGATCATGGGCGTGGTGATAAGATTAAAGCACAATGGACATCGCATGGTGACAAGGTAAAAGATTGCCATGAGATTTGGTATGCGATGATCGGGGCGAAGGTTCCTGCTTTAGGTGAAGTTCATGGTCAAGAGCAAGTTTATCAGCGCGAATTGATTCATCAAGTTTCAGCACTTATGGGATTGAATTTTCAATCGGCAAAGAAATAAGTTAGGGGGTAGACGCTGGCAGGGTCATGACCCTGCCAGCGTCAGTCTAACGGCCATTCAATGTCTTTATTGCTTCAGTTTATTGATAAAATAGGCACTTGAAATCAAGCAAAGTGCCATTCCTGCGATTCCTAGTAGCTTTACCCAAGTAAAAAACAATTCAGGTATATCGAGATTAGGGAAAATAAATCCAATGGAAAGGAGTAAAACGTTGTATCCTAAATAACCCACGGAGTCTACGATATACATTAAAAAACCGATGTTGGCCTTATGTCGCGTAATCGCAATCATGCGTTCAAAAACGGATGTCGTAATGGTTAAGTATGGAAGGTAAATCCCAAATCCAGTTAATACGATCAGCCAAAAGGGTCCCATGGAATCGATCCCCCAAAATCCAGCTATGATTAAAAGCAGAAATCCTGTTGCAATCGCCAATATACTCGTAAAAAATGCCTTGTAATTGCTTCGTATCAGCACCAAACTGCCATTGATGGCAAGAATTCCCACCGTTACCCAAATTTCCGTTTGAGAATACGTTTCAGGTAAGCTTTTGAAGCCCAGATATTTCCAAATTTCGGGGGCAAAATCAGATCGCATACCACGTAATAATGATGCGAATAAATACAGGATGCTGATTGTAAGGATTCCTGGCCATAGTTGTTTCACCAAATGGATCCGATCAGCTTGATTCATTGGTGTCCTCTCTGCTCGATCCGCCACTTCTTGTTCACTTGGTTTCGGAATGCGCGTCAACATCCATACAAAAAACAATAAAGGCAAGGCATATAATAATCCAGCAAAAAAGGGCATCCATGTCTCAGAAACTCCCCAATTTAAGATATTTATTCCCACAGACTTAGACACTCCATCTGCCAGAATGAAACTGGATCCGAGGGCTGCAATATAAAGTTCCGTATTCTTCTTGCCCTCCAAGAAGCCTTGAATATAGCCGAAAATCATTCCTAATGGAAGTCCATTCATGACTAGGAAAACCAAATTCCAGGGCTTTGGTACAATTCCAAAACCGAGTAAGGCCAATTCGGCAATCAAAATACTAATGAGAATGGCACGTGCTCGTTTTTCCCAAGTGATGGAGGATACAAAAAAGATGCCACACCATTTGGAGAGCATATATCCCGCAATTTGTGAAGAAATTAAGATAGATTTCCAATGGATTCCCAACCAATACTGATCCACATATTGCCCCGCTGTAAAAGGCTTACGAAATCCATAGACACAAAAATAGCAACCGAAAGCGGCCACCATCGACCAAAGCGGGTGCTTTGTCCAATGTGCTAAGGAAAACGATTTATTTTCGCTTGAAATATAGGCGATCATTTGGCGCTTATTTTCAACATTTCCCCGTATGAACTGATGGGGTCAACTTCCAGATTAGGAATTTTAGCTAAGTCATCTATTCGTCGGAGCTGGACTGCTTCGCGATAGAACGGATTGGATTCAAATGCTTGGCATTCTATTGCCGACATGGGGCCACCCTGCAAGGCTAAACTGATTAGGGAAGGCTCGCTTAATTGGCCAAAATATTCGGGTTCTTTTGCACACAAATAACGTTTAGCGTCTACATGCAGTCGCACGGGTTCAGCAACCGCATCAATAAAATATTTTTCCAAGAATCGAAAGCCTAATTCTTCATGTAAATCATCAATGCCCTGCTCGGGTGCATCATCAGGTAAAGCATGAAGCATGTGCCCTACATCATGTAATAAACAAGCAACTATGAGGTGTGCATCATAGCCTTCGGATTTGGCTAAAAAGGCGGCTTGAAGCGCATGCTCACCCTGGGTAACCGATTCTCCTCCGTATTCAGAATCTCCGGCTTTTAGAAAGAGATTTTCTATTTTTTCTATCAATGTGTTCATGGCGAATTTTTACTTAAATTAGCGCCTTCAATGTTGGTATAAAATGGCCTATTGCTTATTTAAAGCACATTTTACGCCGCGATAATGATTTCGTAATATGCCAAATGATGTATCAATCCGGGATGCGAATGCGACGGATTCCGAGGCGCTAATTCTGCTGTTAAATGAGTTGGAAAATAACCAATCGGATCCCTCGATTTTTAATCAAATTCTAGCTAGTTACCTAGCCGATCCGATGACCCTGTTGCGGGTATTAGAAAGTTCGACGGATGGAATCATCGGGTTTGTTTCTTGCAGGGGGCAATACCTATTGCATCATCAGGGCTTAGTTTGTGAAATTCAAGAAATGATCGTCACGGAAGTCCAACAAGGAAAGGGTTACGGAAAGAAGTTGATTCAAGATGTCGTCCAACAAGTACAAAAATGGGGAGCTGTCTCGCTTGAGGTAACATCGAATAAGCGAAGAAAAGAAGCCCACGCCTTTTATCAGGCCGTGGGCTTTCGAAACTCACATGAAAAGTTTACAATCTATTTTTGACCTAAATGCAAAGCGTCCCGCATTTTGGTAAATAAATCGTAGTTGTGATAAATCCCTGAGAAGTTTTCTGCTCCAGGACCAAAAGCGAAAACGGGAATCATTTGCCCCGTATGGCCTTTGGTTGTAAAGGCAGCTTTAACTTCGCCAGTCTTCATATCGCCACCCATCAGTGCCATTCCTCCCGTTTCATGGTCGGCCGTGACAATCACCAACGTCTCCTTATTTTTACGGGCAAACTCCAATACATATCCGATGCTTTTGTCGAAGTCGATCATTTCAGCAACGGCGTAGGGCGCATCGTTCGCATGTCCGCCCCAATCGATTTGAGATCCTTCAATCAAAGCGAAAAATCCTTTGTTGTTTTGCGATAAAAGTTCGATGGCTTTTTTGGTGGATTTTAACAAAGCATCTCCGCGACCCTCCGACATTTTTATCGGATTTTCTGCTGCATATAGGTTAATTAATTTGCCTCGGTGAATGGATTCCATCGAAGCAATATCTCCCAAAACTGCGTAATTCTTTTTACGCAAGGTGTCCAATAAATTTTGCTTGTCTTGGCGCGCCTCAAAGTATTTGCGCCCCCCTCCGATTACCACATCAACATCCGTTTTCAAGAAATCCTTCGCTATTTCTTCGTGCATCGCACGCTTGAATTGGTGAGCGATAAACGAAGCAGGCGTCGCATCTGTAATATCACACGTGCTGACTAGCCCCGTGGATAAACCTTTTTGTTCAGCAAGCTCCAAAAGACTAACACTCGGTTGCTTTAAGGAATCCAAACCAATGGCCCCATTATACGTTTGCTTTCCTATCGCAAAAGCAGTCGCTCCTGCGGCGGAATCTGTCACATAATTGTCTGATGCTTGGTTGCGATGAAATCCAATCACCTTGAATTGCTCTAGATTCAAATGGCCTTTATTCGCAGTTAAGCCGGCATAAATTTGACTCACTCCCATGCCATCACCTACTAAAAACAAGATGTTTTTGGGTTTGTTCTGGGCAAATAAACTGATGCTGCACAAGCAAAAAAGAATAATTTTTTTCATCTTAGAGATATAAATTTTTGATGTAGTTCTGTGTAAAACCCGGGCTCGTCGTCATGCCTTTTCCTCCAATCCCGTTAATAATGTGAATCACATCGTCAATGGTTTTGGTAAATACTTCTGACTCCGTGCCTTGTAAGTAATAACCCGCCCAAGTTTGGTCAACGTCCCATTTTTCTAAATTGGTGATACGTTTAGCTTCGGCTAACATCAACTCATTGATTTCACGGGAAATTTCAAATCCAAAATTAGCACTTTTATGCACAGGTGCATATTCATGTGAATCCCCTAAAATAATGGAGCCATCATCCGCTTGCTTAAAAAGCATGTGAATACCGTATTTTTTGAAAGGTGCATGTTCGGGTTTCGTGCTGAGTTTTTGATAGGATGGGCATGAATGAAAACTCTCGTACCGACGAATCGTAAGCCCAGTTAAGATATTGGATTTTAGAATTTTCTTCTGTGGAGCCAATCGCATCATTTGCAATTTGCACACTTTTAATTCATCGCTCGGATAATGTTCAGGAAAAAGGAATTGAGTATCCCGACCATTCGCTAAAATGACATCATCCGCCCAATAAGTTTTTTTATTGGCGGTAGTCAACATGGCGATACCCCGTTTTTTTTCTACACCAATGACAGGACATAAATTTTGGTAATGAAGCCCCATGCTTTTAATTAAATATTCGCGAACGCGATGAACCATGACCAAAGGGTTTAGTGATGCCTCATCTGGTAAGAATAAGCCCCCTTTGACGTAGTCTTTTTTAAAGTGTGGGTTGATTTCGCTCGTTTCCGTGGCCGTGTATAAGCGATTTTTATAATCACGTTCGTTTAAGAGCTCACTCATTTCCTCGAGTAATCCTAGTTCCTCATCATCCGAAGCTACATACCAAGATCCGTTTGGTACCAAAGAAATATCGAGTTCTTCTTGAAGTTCCTTGTAAATTTTGAGGGACCTTCTTCCATGTTCAAACCAAGTATCCAGCCGCTGTCCTGAAGGAACCGCTTGTCCAAAGTTTCGAAAGCTTGCCTCATAGGGTTGAGCATCTTTCTCTAATAATAGAACACTTTTATTTTTGAGTAGGGCGTGGTAGGCGCAAAATGTGCCTATTACACCTCCGCCGACAATAATCAAATCGTATTTTTTGTTTTTAATCATGTTGAATGAAATCAATTAAATCTGAAATATCATTGAGTAATCCATCGTTCGCATGCTTAGCTAATTGTTCCCGTGTATGCGTTCCATTGCATACACCTAGCGCATAAGCGACTCCTGCATTGATGCCAAATTGTAAGTCGACAGGCGTATCACCGATGTTGATAACGTGTTGTTTATCGGTGATCCCTAATTGGCGCATCGCGTATTCAATCATGTCGGGAGCAGGTCTGCCTTTACCTCCAACTTCGTCTGGCGTAACAGAAAGGTGGATGCCTGATTTATTGTTAATGTTTTTATAGTCTCGATTCAAGGATTGTCCCCAGCCCAATTTGGATAAAATGATATCAGCAACTTCGCGGTAGAAGCCGGTAGTCAAAGCGATGTATATTCCTTGCTTGTGTAAAAATTCAAACGTTTCTAAACAACCTTCTGTGGGTAAAACCGGCTCGGTCCGGTAGTGATTTTCCAGAATGCTTTTGAAGTCTTGAAAGGATTTTTGTGCCAATTCCTCAGTTAGCGGATTGTTCTCGCCTAGCTGTTCGGTCCATAAAGTGCGGAATACCCAAAGTTTGGCATAGCCTTGCAAGGCAAGTATACGTTCATCGGATGAATTTAGGCCATTTTTTAGGGCAGCTTGTTTGAAGCATTTTTCAACTTCATGTTGATCCAGGACGGTTGTTCCCGCCATATCAAAGACTACTAATTTAATTGCTTTCATGGTAATATTTTTTCGAATATCCACATTGGAGATTAATCCATCGTTAGCGCATTGTGATGAAATTGTTAAGCATTTATTTGTTGTATTTTTTGAAGATTAATTGCGCTCTTTTTGGCAATCGTTCAGATCCTTAACAATTCGAAAACATAGGCGCACTTTTCTTAACAATAATTTTGCAAGCACTCTATTTTGGGCTAAAAGGCTTCAACTAGTTTTGTGAAAATTTTTAACAAACAATTCAAAAATGAAAAACTATCTACCCAATTTACTTGTGAAAAAGGGATCGAAACTTGCGTTTTGGTTCGTTTTTGCAATGATTACCTGTTCGGGCTTGGTTACATTAGCCCAAAGTCGTACCGTAAGTGGTACGGTTGTTTCAGCCAATGATAACGCAACAGTTCCTGGCGTTTCCATTCGCTTAAAAGGAAGTTCGAAAGGTACTACTTCAAGTGCTGATGGTAAATTTTCGATCCAAGTAGGCGATAATGCAATTTTGCAATTTTCAATGATTGGATTTGCTGCTAAAGAAGTTTCAGTTGGAACACAGTCAACAATTAATGTCGCTTTAATAACAGATGAAAAGCAATTACAAGAAGTCGTTGTAACGGCCTTGGGTATCAAGAAAGACGTTCGGAAGATTGGTGTAGCTATTCAAACGGTTGATGGATCGAGTCTTGTGAAATCGCGTGAGCCCAATGCTATTAATGCGTTAGCTGGTAAAGTTGCGGGTTTGACAATTGGTGCTCAGCCGGAATTATTACGTAAGCCGAATATTTCCTTGCGTGGTAACTCAACAGTTTTATATGTGGTTGATGGTGTTCCAATCAACTCAGATACTTGGAATATTTCACCTGATGATATTGAAACTTATTCGGTATTGAAAGGAGCTTCAGCATCTGCATTATATGGTTTCCGTGGAAAAAATGGTGCGATTTTAATTACAACGAAGCGTGGGTCGAAAGATAAGCGTGGTTTCTCTGTAGAAGTAAACTCTTCTACGATGATGGAAAAGGGTTTTTATGCAATTCCTGAAGTTCAAGACGAGTATGGTCCTGGCGATCATGGCGCTTATGCTTTCGGTGACGGTAAAGGTGGTGGATTGAATGATGGTGATTATGATGGTGGATGGGGACCTCGTTTTAATGGTCAATTGATTCCTCAGTATGATTCTCCAGTAGATCCAATTACAGGCGTTCGTCAAGGAACACCTTGGATTGCACGTGGAAAAGACAACTTAAAGCGTTTCTTAGAAACAGGTGTTTTATCTACAAACAACATTTCCGTTTCTGCAACGGGTGAGAAATACAATTTACGTTTCTCTACCTCGCATATCTATCAAAAAGGAATTGTGCCAAACACAAAATTGAACATCTCTAACTTTAACGTAACAGCAGATTATAAATTCTCAAATAAGTTGAAGTTTGAGTCTAATTTACAATACAATCGCCAGTATACTCCGAATATTCCTGATGTAAATTATGGTCCTAACTCGATTATTTATAACATCGTTTATTGGGCAGGCGCAGATTGGAACGTAGCCGATATGCGCAATTACTGGCAAGCTGGTAAAGAAGGTACCCAACAAATTTATGCGGAATACCAGCGTTACAATAACCCATATTTCATGTCATATGAATGGTTACGTGGCCATTACAAAAACGATGTGGTTGGTCAAGCATCCCTTCGTTACCAAGTTGCAGACGGCTTAGAAGTTTTAGGTCGTACACAAGTAACAACTTGGGACATGGTTCGTACAGAGAAATTCCCTTATTCAGCGGGTACTTATGGTCGCGATGAACGTCGTGGTGATTACCGTGAAGATCGTCGTTCGTTGTTCGAAAATAATACAGAATTATTGTTGACTTATGACAAAGACCTATTCTCAGGTTTAAATACAAAAGTTACAGCGGGTGCTTCGATGCGTACGTTCCAATACCGTTCAATTTATGGAACAACGGATTACCTAAATGTTCCAGGTTTATACAATTTCGCTAACTCAGCGAACCCTGTAAAAATCGCGAACTTTGGTTCTGAAATGCGCGTATTGTCGGCTTATTACTCTGCTGACTTTTCATATAAGAATTTCTTGACGGTTTCGGCAACAGGTCGTATGGATAAGTTGTCAACATTGCCTTCAGGTAATAACACATTCTTCTATCCATCCGTTGCAGCTTCGACGGTATTAACGGATTACGTGAAATTGCCTGAGGTAATTTCATTCTTGAAATTCCGTGCCTCATATGCAAACGTTAAGGATGGTTTGACACAATCAACGATTGGTAATATGGCTGGAGTTTATTCAGGAGAGAATTATAACTCACCTTATGATGGACCTTCTTACACGAACTCGGCAGTTTATTCGACGTCTTTCGCTTACAATAACCAGACGGCAGCGTATTTTACGAATACCTTGAACAATCCTAATTTGAATCCATCCGAGACTTCTCAGAAGGAAATTGGAATGGACTTGCGTATTTTACAAAATAGAATTGGTTTAGATGTAACCTATTGGAATTCACAAGATGGTCCATCGATTTTCTCTTTGCCAATCTCTTCGACCTCTGGTTACACAGCGGCTTTAGTTAATGGTATTAAAACAGAGAAGAATGGATTTGATATTTCTTTAACTGGAACGCCAGTAAAGACAGCGGATTTTTCATGGGATGTGATTGCTAACTACGGTTCTTACATTGAAAAATTAACAGAGATTTATCCAGGTGTGAATAGCTTGAATACCTTCTTAAAGGTTGGTGATCGTGTGGATAAATTTTACGGTCGTGCATTTGTTCGTACACCACAAGGCCAAATTATTAACGATGCATCAGGCCGACCAATCTACGCGCCAGTTAATCAATACTTGGGTAATTTAAATCCTGATTTTGTATATGGTATCAACAATAAGTTGACATACAAAGGAGTAAGCTTAAGCTTCCAATTTGATGGTCGTGTGGGTGGTGTGATTTCCAACTACACACAAAGACAAGCTTACCGCGGTGGTCGTCACATCGGAACAACAGAAGGTATTTTTGCTGCAGCGCGTCCACAAGATGCCTTGGGTGTTAAGGCATTCGTAGGAGAAGGTGTTCAAGTAAGTAATGGTGTTGCATTGGCATATGACTCGGATGGAAAAGTTACGAATTACGCAGCTTTACAATACGCGCCAAATGCAACAAAGCAATTTGTACAGGATTATGTTTCGCGTTACTATAATTCAGATGAAGGTAACTTGATGAGCCGTACGTTCAGCATGTTGCGTGATGTTAATGTGACTTTTAATCTACCCAAAACTTGGTTTGGTAAATATGTTAACCAAGCTACTGTTTCTTTAGTGGGTCGTAATTTATTGTACTTCGCTGAGAAAAAGGATATTGATTTAAATCAATACATCGGTGATGGTAGCTCGAGCCCTCAAACTCCATCAGTACGTCGTTACGGGGTGAACTTAAACCTTACTTTTTAATCCACATCGAGTCATCGTATATAAATTATATAAAATGAAAATTAAAAATTATTTATTCGGAATCATGGGTGTCGTAGCACTCTCTTTAACAAGCTGCGAGAAACCATTTGATCAGTTGGAATTTGATTCCAACCGTCCAGTTAACGTACCAGCATCGCTTGTATTACAAGGGATTGAAAATAGTTTCTTCAATGATAATGGACGTCCATTCTCAGCAGAGATGCGTTGGAACCAGTTCTATTGTTCAAACTATAACTATTATGCGAATAATGAATATACTTTCGGACAAATGCCTAACCAATATACGACGTTGAAAAACGTAGTAAAAATGGAGGAAGAGGCGAAGCGTGCCGGTTTAGCAGATGTTAATGGCTACTCAGCGTTAGGTAAGTTTTTCCGTGCTTATTTTTTCGATCAAATGTCGAAGCGTGTAGGAGACTTGCCTATGACTGAAGCATTAAAAGGTATTGAAGGAGTTGCCCCAAAGTATGATTCGCAAAAGGCAATTTATGTTCAAATCTTGAAGTGGTTAGATGATTCAAACACAGATTTGACATCATTAATTGCCAAAGGACAAACAGTTTCGGGTGATATCTATTACGGAGGTGATTTGAAAAAATGGCAAAAGGCGGTAAATGCTTATCGTTTACGTGTTTTGATTTCTTTATCTAAGAAAGAGGCGGATACAGATTTAGGCGTAAAAGCAAAGTTTGCTGAGATGGTTACTAATCCGACGAAGTATCCTTTGTTAACTTCAAATGCAGAGAGCTTACAATTTGTTTGGAATGCGTTTAATAAGTATCCATCAAATCCTGACAACTTTGGTTTTGATGCAACACGTCAAAATATGTCTGCGGCTTATGTAGATTTATTAGTTGGCCTAAAAGATCCTCGTGTAATGATTACTTGCGAGCCTGCAGGTTTTGAATTGAAATCAGGAAAGTTGCCATCTGATTATACATCATTCGTAGGTGCTAGTTCTGGTGAGGATTTGGCAGATATGTCATCTAAGGCAGGTATTAGTAATGGAGCGGGTTTTGCCCCAGGAAAATACTCTTTTCAAAATCGTAACCGTTATTACAAGAACTATACAGCAGAGAATACATTCATCGTAGGTTATCCTGAATTGTGCTTCAACATTGCAGAAGGAATTGCACGGGGTTGGGCTACTGGAACGACAGAAGATTGGTACAAAAAAGGTATCCAAGCCTCTCAATCTTTCTATGGCATCAAAGACGGAGCTAACGCAATGGTTTATTCAAAAACAGGTTCAATGGCTGCTGCTGATCAAGTAACTTATAATGTAGATTTTACATTTGCTGACTACTATGCTCAACCAGCTGTTAAATTGGCTACCGATAAAGCAATTGAGCAAATCGTATCTCAAAAGTATTTGTCATTCTTCATGAATTCAGGAATGGAAGCTTATTTCAATTGGAGAAGAACGGGTTATCCTAAGTTTTATACTGGTGTAGGTAATGGTAATTCAGGTCGTATTGCACAGCGATGGATTTATCCAACAACGGAGCGTACGACAAACGCTACGAATTATACGGCCTCAATTGCGAGTCAATATGCTGGCAAGGATGATATCAACGATATCATGTGGTTAATTAAATAAGTTTATAGTTTTCTAAAGTTGATTAGTGATTCTTATCAAGTGGCAGGACATTGTTCTGCCACTTTTTTGGACATAAACAATTAATATTCATGAAAAGAATAATATTTTCTGCCATCGTCGTTTTGGCATTACAGTCTTGTCAAAAAGATGAATTGGGAAATTTTCAAAATGACCCTCAGGTATTTGAATTCAAAGAAGTGGGAAGTATCACTTTGGGTGGGTTAGGAGCTTCAGAAATTTCGGCCTATGATCCAGCTACAAAGAAATTATTCGTCGTTAATAATTCTGATGTTAATCGAATAGATGTGTTGGATTTATCGAATCCTACCTCGCCTAAGTTGGTTTCCAAAATATTAATGGAACCTTATGGCGGTTATGTGAATAGTCTTTCCGTTTCCAATGGAAAATTAGCCGCTGCAATCGAGGCCAAAGTAAAGCAAAATGCGGGTAAGTGTGTCGTGTTTAATACCAATGATTTGACGGAGATTAAGCAAATTACTGTAGGTGCATTGCCGGATATGGTTACGTTTTCGCCTGATGGGAATTTGATTTTAACTGCTAATGAAGGCGAACCTTCTGATGATTATTTAACAGACCCTGAAGGCAGTGTATCTGTCATTAATATCGCTGCGGGTTATTCGGTGAAGACATTAAATTTTGCCGGATTTGAGTCATATGCAGCAATTTTAAAAAAGAAGGGTTTACGTGTTTTTGGGCCTAAGGCAACATTGGTAAAAGATATAGAACCCGAATACATTACGGTTTCAGAGGATTCTAAAACGGCTTGGGTAACCTTACAGGAAAATAACGCAATCGCAAAAATTGATTTGAATCTTCAGGCAATTACGGATGTTTTTCCTTTGGGATTTAAAGATTACAGTGTGGCCAATAATGCGTTTGACTTTTCTGACAAAGATTCGAAAGTTGGGTTTGGTGCTTATGCAAAAGTAAAAGGGATGTATATGCCTGATGCAATCGCTGTTCAAGAAAAGGATGGGATTCCATATTTGTTTACTGCAAATGAAGGAGATGCGCGCGAGTATACTGCTTTTGCTGAAATTAAGCGCGTAAAAGATTTGACTTTAGATTATGCCAATTTTCCTTTTGGTACTGCCTTGAAAGCAGATGCTGTTCTTGGTCGATTAAATGTTACAACGACCTTAGGTGACACAGATGGAGATGGCGATTTCGATGAATTGTATTCTTTGGGAGCTCGTTCAATGTCAGTTTGGAATGGTCTTACAGGTGTTCAAATTTATGATACGCAAAATGAAGTTGATCAGCGTTCCATTGCTGCTGGCTTATATGATGATGCACGGTCTGATGATAAAGGTTCAGAACCGGAAGGTATCGCATTAGGTAAAATTGGAAATCGGACCTATGCTTTCTTAGGATGTGAGCGTACGGATGCGTTGATGATTTTTGATGTGACCAATCCGAGATACCCATCTTTTATTATGACACTTAAAACGGGAGATGCTCCTGAAGGAGTATTATTTGTTGCTGCGGATAAAAGCCCAACAGGTAAGCCTTTGCTCATTGTTTCATCTGAAAATGATGGTCAAGTCAAATTTTATTCATTGTAATATTTAATCGACACGATTGTGAAAAAGTTTATTTATACATACATTTTTGCGCTTACGTTATTTTCTCAAATAGATGTAATGGCGCAAGGGATTCAAGGGAAATTGATTTCCGCGGAAGGTGCGCTTCCTGGGGCTACTGTCCGGTTAAAAGGTTCAAATTTGGCAGCGATTTCAAATGAAAATGGAGACTTTCGTTTGATGCTATCCAAACAAACAAAAGTTGATTTGCAATTTTCATTCATCGGATATGAGAACTTAGATACAACGATTATTCTTTCAAGCAACCTAACTGCTTTGGGTAATATTACGTTGAAGCCAGCAAATAACACTTTAGGTGAAGTCATTGTTAAAGGTTTTGTGGCAGGCTCGCAGTCGAAAGCCTATTCAATCAAGAAAAATGCCATTGCCATCATGGATGTAGTCGTTGCTGATGCCATAGGTAAATTACCGGATCGAAATGCAGCGGAAGCTATTCAGCGTATTCAAGGTGTGGCTGTAGCACGTTATCACGGGGAAGCAGATCAAGCAACGGTTCGTGGTACACCTTTTTCATGGACATCAACGTTATTTAATGGAAGTCGCTTGCCGTCGGCATCTGTCTATGGTACGCGCGCGTCTATTCTTGATGCTGTTCCATCAGAAATGATTCAACGTGTTGAAGTTTCGAAAGCCATTACTCCTGATATGGAAGCTGATGCGATTGGAGGTTCTATTAATTTTGTGACAAAGACTGCGCCAGCAAAACGCGTGTTAAATGTCAGTGCAGCTGGTGGTTACAATGCATTTTCACAAAATGGATCAACGAATGGTTCTTTGACATTTGGTGACCGTTTTTTTAAAGGAAAATTAGGTGTTGTCGTTACCGGGGCTTTCTGGGATCGGAATTGGGGTACGGATTCGTATGATGTTTCATACAACACGGGTTCTGCTGTCGCAATGGATCGCACATCTGTCAATAGCATCATGTTTAAACGCTATATGGGTAAGCGCCAAACCTATGGTCTGACTTATGGAATTGAATACAAATTCAACAACAATCATAAAATTTATTCACGTGGATTATGGGATAAGTTTAATGACATTCGTCCAGTGCACGAGTCTTACGTCGATTATACTAATAAGCGTTATCAATACAATTACCGCTATTCACATTATCAAACTGGATTGAATGGATTTGAATTTGGTGGAGAACATTTTTTTGGAGAAAAACTTAAAGTTGATTGGTTAGCTTCTAGCTACATATCGCGTTTTTATTTGGAAACGCCACCTACAAATGGCACAAAGGGTTTACCCATCTCAACATTTCGTCAGAAAATTAACGGAGGATTTATTGGCTTGTCATCCAATGGAAAGAAATATTGGAATTTCGATTCACCGGATGGTATCGGTCAAGATCCATTGCTTTTTGATCCCATGTTAGCCGATGCCAATGAGAAGATGGATCCAGCCAAATTGACTTTGCAGCAATTGGTAATCTATGGCCTAGATACAGAAGAGGCAGATCAGAATATGCAGGTGAATTTTACCCATGAAGCAAACTCGCAATTGAAGTTAAAAGGAGGTTTAAAATACCGCGTTAAAAACCGAGATGCATCTTTCGGAACAACTGCTGTTTTTGTGCCAAATGCAGCGTTAGGTGTGCCTAATTCTCCCGCTTTAATTCCTTTGTCAACTTTGCCTCGTGAAGAGTTTCCAATTGGTGCTGGATATTTCAATCCATTGGAATTAGATTATTCGGCATTCATCGTAAATCCATTGACTCCTCAAGGATTGTTTGATTTGTATTCGCCGGCAGCTCTGACTGCGAATGGGATGCGTGATGTATCTCCTGCAACCAATGCAACCTTGAAATATAAAGCAAATGAATCGGTCTTAGCGGCTTATTTGATGGCTGAATATAAGCCGACGGATGCAATTACTTTAATTGGGGGAATTCGCTCGGAGTCAACGATGTTGACATTGGATGGAAATAAGCTTTCGACGACGAAAGTTGGTACAGTTACCACTTCGGGTGTAACTCCGATTTCACAGTCAACAAATTATACGAACCTGTTGCCTATGTTCCACGCGAAGATTGCATTGAATGAGAAGTCGAATTTACGTTTGGCCTATACAAGCACATTCTCTCGCGCGAATTTCTCTGACCTGAATCCAGGAGAAAATGTGGATATGACGCAAGCCATTCCGACAATCTCACGTGGAAATACGAGTTTGAAGCCAACTCGGGCGAATAATTTTGATATCATGTATGAGCACTATTTTGACAATTTAGGAATTGTTTCAGGGGGTGTTTTTTATAAGCAATTGAAAGATATCGTATTTTCAAATCGCAGCATGGAAAGCATCAATGGGGTGAATTATATGTTAACTCAAGCTTCCAATATTTCAAATGGTCATTTGTTGGGATTTGAAATCGGTATCAATAAGCGTTTAACATTCTTGCCTGGATTCTTAAGTGGTTTAGGTGTGGAGGCAAATTACACGAATATTCAAAGTGAGGCTTCTGTACCTGTAGTTGGAACCACGCGTATGGATAAAACAACCTTGCCAAATCAGTCTAAGCATTTATACAATGCTATTTTATACTATGAGCGAAATGGTTTAATGCTTCGATTGGCAGGTAATTTCCGAGGAGCTTCTTTGGAGACGATTAACCAAACTCTTGGAAAAGATTTTTATACTTACACGGGTAAAAATTTCACGCTTGATGCTTCCGCGAGTGTACAAGTTAGTAAGCGAATTAAAGCATTTGTTGAATTGAATAATTTGACAAATGAGCCTTTGAAAACGTATTTAGGAGATGAACGTCGCGTGACTATGTTGGAATGGTATTCTAGCAGAGGGCAAGCGGGTGTTCGTTGGGAATTATTTTAATTAGTAACATGAAAAAAATATTATTTATCGTGGCGATGGGAATCGCCACGATTTCAAACGCACAAATTGCTGATAGTTTACAGCGTAAAGTGGTTTTGCAAGGGTCCCAAAATTTTCGAGATTTGGGAGGTTATAAAACACAAGATGGAAAGCAAGTGAAATGGGGGCAGGTTTATCGTTCTGCTGATATTAGTAAATTGACTGATTCAGATTTACAAAAATTGCAAGATTTGCATGTTTCGCTCGTTTGTGATTTACGCGGTCCAGCTGAAATTAAAGCAAGTCCAGATCGTTTGCCTGCGGGTGCCATGTATTTAAATTTACCTGCGGGGAGCGAATCTTTACCTACCACGGTTAATTACGCGAAAATGAATTCGGATTCTCTAATCCTAGCCATGTATGCTAACACCTCATTTCTAAAAGCAAAATATAAACCCATGTTTGACCAATTGCTTAATTTAGAAGTTGGTAAATCGATGTTATTTCACTGCACAGCAGGTAAGGATCGTACAGGCATTGGCGCAGCATTAGTTTTATCAAGTTTAGGTGTTGACCGAAATACCATAATTGCGGATTACCAAGCAACTAATTACTATTGGAAGGCTACCCAGGAAAAAATGATTTTGATGATGGTTAAGTCAGGGATGAGTGAAGCAAAGGCCAAAGGGATGTTAGGTGCGCCTGCTCTCTATATGGAGACTTTTTTAGCTACTATTGATAAGCAATATGGTTCCATGGATAATTTCTTAAGTCAAGAATTAGGCTTGGATCAAAAAAGCTTACAAAAGCTTCGTAATCGATATTTGAATTAGTTGACAATTTAATTCTGCGGAAGCATTCTTAACAATTCCGTAATATTGAGCTATGTGCTTTCTGTTAATTTTGTTAAATTTCGAATTCCTTAAATAAATTCCTATGTTCGGACTCGATCCAACTCTCCTCTTTTTGTTGTTCTTCTGCTTATTCGCAGCATGTGCTTTTGAATTTGTCAATGGATTTCATGATACAGCTAATGCTGTTGCAACGGTAATTTATACGCATTCGTTGAAACCAACGCAGGCGGTTGTATGGTCTGGCTTCATGAACTTCTTAGGATTATTGACAGGAGGGGTGGGTGTCACCATGAGTATCATTGGTTTGCTACCCACGGAATTGCTCATAGATTCTAATGTCTATCATTCCATGGCGATGGCCTTATCACTTTTGATTTCGGCTATTTTATGGAATTTAGGAACTTGGTATTTGGGAATTCCAGCTTCTAGTTCGCATACCTTGATTGGTTCTATTATTGGAATTGGAGTTGGACACGCGCTTTTACCTGAGAATTCAAATAAAGGAATTTCGGCAATCAACTGGGATAAAGCGATCGAAATTGGACAGGCTTTATTGCTTTCTCCTCTGTTTGGTTTTGCATTGGCGATCATCTTGATGTATATCTTAAAGAAGACCGTTCAGAATAAAGCGATTTTCAAAGAGCCTAAGAAAAATACTCCTCCACCCTTGTGGATTCGTGCTATTTTGGTGACAACCTGTACCCTCGTTTCTTTCTTTCATGGGCGGAATGACGGGCAAAAAGGTATCGGTTTGGTGATGGTTATCTTAATCGCTTTCCTACCTGGATACTTTGCTGTAAATACAAATTTGGACCTGGTGGAAGTGAAAACGAGCTTGATACAAGTGAGACAAATTGTTGCTAAAATTGATACAGTTCCTTTGTCGGAGAAAGAAGTAGAAAGCTATCACAAAGTACTGAAAGCGGGTGATGAATTAGATACGATTTTAGTTGACGGACTTACAACTGCCAAACTATCGGTAGATCAAAAATTCCAAATTCGTAAGGCCGCATTGACAATTAATAAAAATGCTAAAAAGTTAATTGAAAGCGAATCTGTTGCTTTATCTGCAACCGATTTAAATGCTTTAAAAAGAGCGACAGCTGGTAAAAAGGCTCCTTTCTTTAGTTTTGGAGCAAGTTCTTCAAGTGGAATTGCTGGGATTACCGATTTTGCTCCGGCTTGGGTGATGTGGCTAGTTGCACTTTCCTTGGGATTAGGTACCATGGTAGGGTGGAAGCGTATTGTTGTAACGATTGGTGAGAAAATTGGAAAGAATCACTTGACTTATGCACAAGGAGCATCTGCTGAATTAATCGCTTCATTGACCATTGGATTAGCAACTGCTTACAAATGGCCCGTGAGTACGACTCACGTTTTATCTTCCGGTATTGCTGGAACAATGGTTGCCAATCGCGGTATTAAAAATTTACAAGGTGGCACAGTTAAAAATATTGTCATGGCATGGGTATTAACCTTGCCTATTACAATCATTTTATCAGCAACCTTATTCGTTTTATTCCGTTGGATTACGGGATAATTGTTATCGATATTATTTCATTTAAGAGGCCTGAATTCATTTCAGGCCTTTTTTTTGTTTTGCAAGCTAGTCTTAATGTTTCGATTATATTCTCTTAACAATTTCTTAACATAGGATTTGTTTGAGCGACTTACCTTTGTACTCGTTAAAACAACCAATATAAAAAATGTACAATTTTAGCAAGTCGGCAATCGCGCTGATGATGATCATGTTAGCCGTTTTTTCATTCGATGCAAATGCGCAGATCACAACTTCAACCGTAAGTGGTAAAGTGAAAGATGCCAAAGGAGAAGAAATCCCTGGTGCAAACGTCGTTCTAGTGCACACGCCCACAGGAACGCGTTATGGCGTGGCTACACAAATTGATGGAAATTTCGTGTTGGCCAATATGAATCCGGGTGGTCCTTATACCTTAACGGTTTCATTCGTCGGTTATCAAACATTTAAAGCAGAAAACTTGAACTTGACTTTGGGTGCAAATCCGAATGTCAATGTAATCATTTCTGAAGAAACGACTACGTTGACAGAGGTTGTTGTGAAGGCCGACAAAGGCGGTACACGTACAGGTTCTGTGACTACAATCAGTGAAACGGCAATCAAAGCAGTTCCTACTTTGAATCGGAGTTTAACAGACATGACGCGTTTGACGCCACAAGGTAGCTCGAGTAACTCGTTTGCAGGAACCAACTTCCGTTATAATAACGTAACAGTTGACGGAACGATTAACAACGACGCGATTGGTTTTAGCCCATCTTTAGGAGGTCAATCAGGAACTTCAGGTATGCCAGGTTCTAGTACACGTACAAATCCTATCTCTTTGGATGCGATTCAAGATGTTCAAGTATATGTAGCTCCTTACGATGTGAAAATCGGAAACTTTACTGGTGGTTCTATCAATGCGGTGACGCGTACAGGAACAAACCAAGTAAAGGGTTCTGTTTATGGTTACGGTCGTAATGCATTTTTAACTGGCCCAAATAATGCGGGTGATGGCGCTGCGATTCCAAGCGGTTATTCAGATTATCAAACAGGTTTCCGTTTGGGATTACCTTTGATTAAGAACAAATTGTTCTTATTTACCAACGAAGAAATTACGCGTCGCAACGAGCCTTTGTTCTACAAAGCGGGCGATAAAGGTGGTGTTATTGATGAGGCAACTGCGAATCAAATTTCATCTTTCTTGAAATCAAATTACGGATTTGATGCTGGTGCATTTGGCGACTACTCTATCTACTCACAAAGCACGAAGTTTTTCAATCGTTTAGATTGGAATATCTCGGATAAGCATCAATTGTCTATTCGTAACAGCTATGTTAATTCAGAAGCTTCGAATTTAGAGCGTGATGCGGCCAACTTCCGTTTTGGTTCAATGGACTTTAAGCAGCATAATCAAACAAACTCAACTGTTGCGGAATTAAAAAGCCATTTTGGTAGTGCTTCAAACAGTTTGATTTTAGGGTACTCAGACATCCGAGATTACCGTACGCCATCTAGTTCAAACTTTGCTTTTCCTCAAGTGGAAATTGCCGCAAACGGTGGAACAATCTTCTTAGGAAATGAGCGTGAGGCGACCGTGTTTAACATGAAGCAAAAGACTTTTGAATTCACGAATAACATCACGTGGTTCAAAGGAGATCACACATTCTTAGTGGGAACGCATAATGAGCTATACAACATCAACTATGGTTTTGTGAATTCTTGGAATGGTCGTGTGTCTTACAAAAGCGTAGCAGATTTCTTAGCTTCTAATGTGAACCGTGTTCGTGGATCTTACAGCTTCACAAACAACGATCGTGATTACATCTACAACAATCCTTATGCAACTTTTAATGTAGGTTTGTACAGCGTTTACGCACAAGATGAAATTCAAGTGAATGAAAAATTCAAATTGTCTCCAGGTATTCGTTTTGACTTAGCGAGCACAGATGCTCCTAACTTAAGCCCGAAATTGGCAACCACTCCAACGGATGTGAATGCTGGTACGACTTATACAGCAGCAACGCCATTAAACAAAGTAAGTAATTCAATCTTTGGTCAAATCTTATTCTCTCCACGTTTAGGATTCAATTACGATGTGAACGGTGATCGCTCGACGATTGTCCGCGGTGGAACAGGTATTTTCACGGGTCGTATTCCATTTGCTTGGTTGGGTTATGCCTTCTACAATGATGGTGTTGGTTACGGAGCCTTTGACGTGAATAACGTAGCAGGTAAGAACGTAGGTGATGTGTTGAAAGATGGAGCAAAAACGTTTGCTTTCAACAATGGTCAAAAGAGTTTGACGCAAGTAGATGCGATGGCAAATAACTTCAAAATGCCACAGGTTTGGAGAAGTAGTTTAGCTGTTGATAAAACGATCAATGGATACAAGATTACGTTGGAAGGTATTTACACAAAAACCATTTCGGACTTGAAATTCCAAATGGTTAACTTGAAAGATTCTGTGAAGTACTATAGCTACGATACGCAACGTCAAATGCCTATTTACTTGTCGGGCGGCGCAACAGGTCAGAAATTGAATACTTCGTTCTCAAATGCTTACGAATTAGCGAACACGTCTGAAGGTCACCGTTTTAGCTTAACTGCGCAAGTAACGAAGTCGTATGATTTCGGATTTAACTTCATGGCTGCTTATACCTATGGCCAAAGTTATGACTTGACAAATGGTATTCGTAACTCGATGGAATCAAACTGGCAGTTGAATCAGTCTTTGAACCCGAACAATCCTTCATTAGCGTATTCAAACTTTGACATTCGTCACCGTATTATCGGTCAGTTTGGATATACGTTTAACTGGAAGAAAGCTGGAGCAACGACAATTTCAGGTGTGTTCTCCGCACAATCAGGAGCGCCATTCACATGGGGTTTTGTGAACAGTACGATTGCAAATACGCCACAAGCAGCTGGATTAGCTTATGTGTTTAAAGATGCTACCGAAGCAGAACGTTATTTTGTTTCAGATTCTAAATTAGGCTCTGCCGCGACACAAGCACAGGCTTTCATGGATTTTGTGAATGGCGATGAGTATTTGAAAACACGTAAAGGTGATTTCACAGAACGTAACGGTGGTCGTACACCTTGGAATGCAACTGTGGACATGAAAATTTCACATGCAATCAAAGTATCGAATGGTCACGAATTACAATTCTCATTGGATATCATCAATGCAACGAACTTGATTAACAAGGATTGGGGAAGACTTTATTTCTCTCCAAACACATTTAACTCAACAGCTAGTTTAGGTTTATCTCGTGTTAATTCGGGTACAGCTGCTGATCCAACATATAAGTTTGCAGTACCTACGACACCTTACTCAATTGATCAATTGGGTTCAAGATGGCAGATGCAAGCAGGTGCACGCTATACATTCTAGTCGCATCTTGTCTTAAATGAAAAAGCCGAAGGAAAATCCTTCGGCTTTTTTTTGTATTCTACTTCATCTTTTATGTAACTAATTTCCAAGCCTATATTATCAATTAATCTTGGAAATCAAATATTAAATTTTCACCAACTTGTCGATAAACCACCTTCATTGCGTGGGCTGAATGTAGGACTTGCAACAGGTTTACGAATTAAATCGGTCAATTGATAGCCAAAATTAGCCTGCGAAACCCAGTGCTGGTAGGTATCTTGAACCGGTTTGTGGAGTGGTAAATAGTCTTTGAAAATATTCAAATCAAATGAACGAGCTCGAACGCCAGCGCCTGATAATACACCATCATGGGCATTGATCATTTGTTCAATGTGATTGGGTACCGGAACCATCATTACTGGTTTGCCTAGGTACATGGCTTCAGCCACCGACTCAAATCCTGCGGTCGAGATAAGACCTGCGCAATGGGTCATTTTATCTAGGTATTTTTCTGCATCGATTGGATGGAAGGTAAGCGAATCGGAATATTGGTATTCACTTTTGCGCGTAGGGTTATCCCAAAAGCAATCCAATTTAACTTCCGGATTTTGTTTCGACCAAGCCATGATTTCATCAGCGAGTCGGTAATGAGTTAGATAGGCTAACCAGCGTTCTCCCGCTTGTGGTTGGATCGACTTAACCTCTTGACGCAATAGGGGAGGAACAGCAATGATATTCCGTTTGGTATCGTTAGGCAACTCGCGGAAAGATAAGCCCAATAATTTGCGAGAGCCAATGGCCGTAATCCGCGTATTCACATTCAATAAATAGCGATCGAGTGCTTTTTCGGGAATGGATTCAAAATGTTCGCTGAGCAGGAGGTATTGATGGCCTACCGACATGCACGGTATTTTAGAGCCCGATTTTAAATTATATAAACCCGTAATGGATTCATAGAAGTTGACGATTCCATCCGGTTGTAAATCCTCGATGAATTCACCCAATTGCGTGGCACTCTTCCAATAGGTCCCAAATTTGGTGAAAGCCTGCATCGCAGTTTTACCTAATTGTACCGATTTCCCTTTACCATAATTGATCGAAGGACTTTCGTACTGAATGATGGGCGTCTCGCCGATGAAATCAGCAAAAAAGGCAGGAATTTTTCTGCCTTCAAAGGAGCCTACGGCATAGCCGACTACTTCGTGTCCCGCTTCGCGTGCGATTTGGGTTAAGGAAATCGCTTGCGTTAAATGCCCGCGACCTTCTCCTTGGACGGTAAAGATGAATCTGCCCATATTGCTGTTAATTCAGATGTTAAATCAAAACTAGGATAATCGATTAATTGCCATTCACCCGCATGCGTTTCAACCAATGCCGTTAAGGATTCCACCCAATCACCTGAGTTCATGTAGGTAATCCCATCGATTTGCTTGATCTCCGCTTTGTGAATGTGTCCACAAATGATGCCGTCGGCACCTTTAGCTTTCGCTAATTCAGCTAATTTCTCTTCGAAATCGGAAATGAAATTTACGGCTGCCTTAACTTTTTGCTTGATGACTTGTGATAAGGAATAATAGGGTTTTCCTTGCCAAGAACGGTATTGATTATACCACTTATTCAACCACAATAAAAAAGTGTAACCGATGTCGCCTAAATAGGCTAGCCACTTCATTTGGCTTGTAATGCTATCGAAGATGTCGCCGTGGGTGATGAAATATTTTTTGCCGTGAGAGGCCAACATATAATCTTGACGAATGGAGAATTGCTTTCCAATTTTTAAAGGCAAGATTTGATCCAAGAAATCATCGTGGTTTCCGCGCAAGTAGATGACCTCTGTATCGAAGCGGTCCATCATTTTTAATACGGCGCGGAAAAAACCAGTATGCTTCTTTTTCCATGAACCTCCTTTTTTTAATTGCCATCCGTCGATGATGTCTCCGTTGAGAATCAACTGGTGGCAGGAATTTGACTTCAGAAATTCGTTGACTTCTTTTGCTTTTGCTCCCTTACTCCCTAGGTGTAAGTCGGAGATGACGATTGTCTTGTAGGTTGGCCGCATGGCTTGTATTTTCGTTTACCAAAAGTACAAGCTCCCCATTCTCTGTATGTTAAGTAAAAATTAGGAAATCGTTAATTCATATGAGCTTGTTCCTATTTAAGGAATAGGGAACATTTTAGGGGATCTTTTTCCCTATTCTTCAATCAGATTCGGGTAGTTTTGAATTCAATCAAAACAAGTATGTATGAAAAAAATATCGATTCTATTATTCGTTCTTATTAGCCTAGGCGCTCAAGCACAAAGTAGCAAGGAATGCAAAGAATTACTCGATGCAGAAAATCACATGTCGGCAAACGTCAAAATGTATACAGAGACCTGGGATAAAATTCTTAATCACCGCGATATTGATGCGATTAACGAAATAAATTTCGCTAAGGATGTTGTCTTATTGAATCAAAAAGAGGGAATTCGCGCGACGGGTATTGAGGGATTTAAAAATGCGTTTAATTACTATTTGATTACATTTTCCGACATCAAATTCACGTTCATTGATGTTTGGGGTCACGGAGACAAATTAGTGAAACACTGGAATTTTAAAGGCAAACACATCAAGACAGGTAATATGATGAACTTGTCTGGCGTGACGCTTGTAAAAATGAAAGATGGTAAAATTATCGAAGAACAGGATTTCGATGATAACCTATGGTATAATCAACAGTTAGGTCAGTATTTGGTGAAATAATTTTCCTTCGCCTTAAGCTTTGGCAATCCTTAAAGGTTTGCCAAAGCTAACGCTGGCTGGAGAAAAAAATTATATCAATTAACTGATATTCAAATCAGCATTCCCTTCCAAACTAAATCGGGATCTACGTTGTACAATGTTGAAAAGTGGTGGGCATCTCCCCCCGTCAAAACCACCTGGAGATTCGGCATTTGTTTTTTGGCTTGCTGAATAAATCCCTGCATTTCAAATTCAACACCCGCCATCACACCGGCGATAAGATTGCTTTGCGTATCGTGTCCAAAAAATGGATAAGGATGTTGGGGGGCCACCTGCGGTAAATGAGCCGTATGCGCGTGCATTCCAGCAGCACGCATGTGCAATCCGGGACTGATGGCTCCGCCTACAAATTCATTTGCTTCATTTACGAGATTGTAGGTGATACAGGTTCCCAAGCAAATACTTAAATGGCTAGGTCCCGCGCCCAAAGCAATCAGTTTCCGGTCTTCTCCTAAGCTGCTAACATCGTAGCCATTTCCACGCATGATTGTTTGATTGGGAATTAGTTTTGGCGAAATCAATGCGTGAATCGCTGGGGGTATGTCAATGACCGAACTTAAGTGAATAGATTCAAGCTCCGCAAAATGAGGAATTTCGCACAGGTTTTTCTCTGTTAATGTGGGAATAAATCCCTCGGTAACTTTCGAATCACCCGCATAAACCGCATATTTTAAGCGGGAATTCCCAAAATCCAATAACAATTTCATCTCATTCAAATTTATATTCGGTAATTTTGCTTCTCACAATTTCCGCCTTTTTATGTATCAAATACAAATATTAAAATCCAAAGTTCACCGGGCAACAGTCACAGAAGCCAACATCGATTACGTGGGGAGTCTCACCATGGATGCAGATTTAATGGAGGCTGCCAACATGCTTGAACACGAAAAAATTCAAGTGGTTAATGTCAACAATGGAGAACGCATTGAAACCTACTTAATCAAAGGAGAACGGGGTTCAGGCATTATCTGTCTAAATGGCCCAGCTGCTCGGAAAGCGGTCGTAGGCGACATCGTCATTATCATTTCTTATGCTTTGATGGATTTTGAACTAGCCAAAACCTTCAAACCAACTGTAGTTTTTCCAAATGCAGCGAACCGATTAGTCTAATACGATTCCTCCGCATTAGGGAAATCTTGACTTTTCACATCCGCAACATAGGCTTTGACAGCCTGCGGAATTAATTCCCCTAAGTTTAAATAGCGACGTAAAAATCGCGGTTTAAATTCTGTATTGATTCCAAGCATGTCGTGCATCACCAATACCTGACCATCGCAAGCGTTTCCCGCGCCTATTCCGATGGTCGGGATGTTGAGTGTCTCCGTCACTTGTTTAGCAAGTCCGGCAGGAATTTTTTCCATTACTAAGCCAAAACATCCCGCTGCTTGTAGAAGTTGAGCTTCTTCCAAAAGCTTTTGGGCTTCATCTTCTTCCTTCGCACGAACAGCATAAGAGCCAAACTGGTAAATACTTTGTGGGGTTAAGCCTAAATGTCCCATGACAGGAATTCCGGCGCCCACAATCTTTTTAATGCTTTCGACTACTTCTAATCCCCCTTCTAACTTGATCGCATGTGCACCCGTTTCTTTCATGATGCGGATGGCTGACGACAAGGCGATTTCGGAATTTGATTGGTAAGAACCAAAAGGAAGGTCCACAATCACAAGTGCGCGTTTCGTTCCCCGAACGACACATTGGGCATGGTAAATCATTTGGTCCAGTGTAATCGGCAAGGTCGTTTCGTGTCCTGCCATGACGTTGCTAGCACTATCGCCTACCAACAGACAGTCTACGCCCGCTGCATCCAATAACAAGGCCATCGAATAATCATAGCAGGTGAGCATCGAAATGCGTTCAGCCTGCTGCTTCATCAGAAGCAAACTGTGTGTGGTAATTTTTTTGAATTCTTTCAAATAGCTCATGGCATATAGTGGTTATCGATCAGTCGGACGCCTCCAATAAAAGCGGCGACTAATAGTTGACAGGGACGTTCTCCCCAAGGTTTATTTTCTAACGTGTTCGGGTCGCAACATGCAATGTAGTCGACGGAATCAAATCCGTTTGCCAACAATGCTGCCTCAAATTCCGCCGCGGAGGCACTCTGAAAGCCTCGATAGATTGATAAGGCTTGCGTTTTTTGTTCGGCGCTTAGTCGGGTATTCCGACTGCTCATCGCTAATCCATTGGCTTCGCGAACGGTAGGGCAGGCGATTAATTTAACTTGAGATTGCGTGATTTCGAGCATTTTTCGAACGACAGCAATTTGTTGGAAATCCTTTTGCCCCATGAACAAATAATCAGGTTTTACCGCTTGAAGGAGTCGGTCTACGACTACGCAAACTCCCTGGAAATGACCTGGTCGGTGAGCTCCCTCGAGCAATTCCTCTAATCGGCCAAGCGGGTAATGCGGTAAATCCGTCATGCCTGAAGGATATAAGTCGGCAACTTCCGGCGTATACACCACATCGCAACCCATTTCGCTTAGCAGCAGCAAATCATTCGCTAAGGTTTTTGGGTATTTTTCAAAATCGCTTGGATCATTGAATTGCGTGGGATTGACAAAAATACTACAAACAACTAGATCACATTGTGCTTGCGCGGCTTTAATCAATGCGAGGTGTCCTGCATGCAAAGCACCCATGGTGGGGACAAAACCGATGCTGCCTCCGGTGTTTTGGAGGTATAATTTAAGTGAATCTTGTGTTTGGAATTGTTTCATTGACTAAAATATCAGGCAATATTACCTATTTTTGGGCTTATGTTACAGGGGAAACGAATAATTCTAGGCATTACAGGCAGCATAGCCGCCTATAAATGTATTATGTTGGTTCGATTATTGACAAAACAGGGAGCTGAAGTTCGAGTAGTCATGTCGAAAGCTGCACAAGATTTTGTTTCACCCTTGGTGTTAAGCACTTTTTCGGGCCATCCGGTTTGGATGGAATTTCACGAGAATAACGTTTGGAATAACCATGTAGAATTGGGTCTTTGGGGAGATGTTATGTTGATTGCCCCAGCCACTTGCCATACACTTGGAAAGATGGCGAATGGCCTGTGCGATAATTTGGTATTAGCTACTTTTCTCTCAGCTCGTTGCCCGGTGGTAGTTGCGCCCGCGATGGACGAGGATATGTTTTTACATCCAGCCACACAGGCTTCTATGGCTATGTTGCGTTCTCGGGGAACCCTCGTTTTGGATGTGAATACAGGTTCATTGGCTTCAGGTTTACATGGGCCTGGTCGAATGGCTGAGCCGGAAGAAATGATTCAAGCGCTATGTTCACAAGTTTTTAGAAAGCAAGATTTTGCAGGGAAAAAGGTTTTAATTTCGGCAGGTCCCACGCAAGAGTCGATTGATCCTGTCCGATTTATCTCGAATCATTCGTCGGGGAAAATGGGAATCGCCATTGCCGAAGCGATGTATTTGTTAGGAGCAGATGTGACGCTGGTAGCAGGACCGATGCATGTCACAGTGCAATATGCAGGCATTCGAGTTATACCTGTTCGAACAGCGGCGGAAATGGAAACCGTTTGTTTATCGGAATTCCCATCCGCGGATATTGGCATCATGGCTGCAGCGGTAGCTGATTATCGGCCAGTACAGATTGCAGATGAAAAAATTAAGAAACAGGCGGAGAGCTGGTCAATAAGCCTAGCGAAAACGTCGGATATTTTAGCCCAAATGGGGGAAATGAAACACCCTGACCAGGTTTTGGTGGGCTTTGCATTAGAAACGGAAAATGAGGAGGTGAATGCACAGGCCAAATTAATCCGCAAAAAACTGGATTACATTGTATTGAATTCTTTGAGAGACCCTGGCGCTGGATTTGGAACGGATACGAACCAAGTAACGATTATGCGGGCAGATGGGGCGCAAATGAAATTGACTTTGGCGAGTAAAAATGACATCGCCCTTAAGCTTTGCCAATCCTTAAAGGTTTGGCAAAGCTAACGAAGGGGGATAAAAAAAATTATATCAATTAATCGATATTCGCAGTTTCAAGTTTTGGAGCCAAGGAATAAATAATCCCCCAAGCCAATACATAGGCACTACCACAAAGTAAGAAGATGATGTTATAACCATCATTGATGTCTCCTGCCATTTTATATTTGTCCAACAAGAATCCCACGATCATGGGGAAGAAAATACCGCCCACAGAACCAGCCATTCCTCCGATTCCGATTACAGAACTCACCGCTTTCTTCGGGAACATATCCGTAGCAATCGAATAAATATTCGCGCTCCATGCTTGATGCGCTGCCGCCGCAAGGGAAATCAATGCAACCGCTTGCCAGATGTTATCGCAATAACGCGCCATCATAATCGGAACAACCGCCAAGGCAAAACCCAACATCGAGAATTTACGTGCTTTAAACGAAGGCCATCCCTTATTAATTAACCAGCCGGATAACCAACCGCCTCCAATACTTCCGATGGTCGTGGCTGTGTATACGATAATCAATTCCATGCTTGGTTTTTTCAAGTCTAAATGGAAACGCTCATTGAAATACGATGGCAACCAGAATAAGAAAAACCACCAAATGGGATCTGTCAACATCTTGCCAAATAAAAACGCATAGGTTTGTTTAAATCCGAATAAACGAGCCCATTTAACGGGTTCTTGATTTTCGTCTTTCTCCTCCTTGTCGGCATGGATGTAGTCAAATTCCTCTTTGGATAACATCTTATGCTTCGATGGCACTTCGTAATAGAACCACCAGAAAATCAACCAAACGAATCCAATGGCTCCCGTGACAATAAAGGCCATTTCCCAGCCGTAAACACCCAAAATCCATGGCACTAAAATCGGTGCCGCAACGGCTCCAATATTTGCGCCTGAATTAAATATTCCCGTTGCTAATGCACGCTCATTTTTCGGAAACCATTCCGCTGTTGTCTTAATCGCAGCAGGGAAATTGCCCGCTTCACCTAATCCTAAAAGTCCACGCATAAACGCAAAACTCAAGGTTCCTGTCGCCAATGCATGCAACATCGCCGCAATACTCCAAACAATGATTGATATGGTATAGCCTAATTTTGTTCCGATGCGATCGATGATTCCTCCGAATCCCAATAAACTGATCGCGTAAGCCGCTTGGAAGGTGATGACGATGTTGGAATAATCGGTCTCCGACCAATTAAACTGGTCTTCCAAAACCGGTTTTAAAAGACCAATCACCTGGCGATCCAAGTAATTAATCGTCGTAGCGAAAAAGAGCAAGGCACAAATTCGCCAGCGATACGTTCCTATTTTATTCATGGTTTAGAGGGGTTTGTTCGGGTTATTTTAGACCCTTATAAATGTGTATTAAATCACTAATTGTATTCGAAATACTTTGGTAATCTTGCTTAGCAATTAAGGCAGGTGGGAATAATTGAGACCCCATACCTACCGCGGATGCTCCTGCATCAAACCAGGACTTCATGCTTTCGTGTGTCGGCTCTACTCCACCCGTTACCATGATTTTGCTATGCGGCATCGGTCCTTTGATTGCTTTTACAAAGCCCGGTCCTACGACATTACCGGGGAATATTTTAACGATTTTTGCTCCCAAAACTTCCGCATTGCGAATCTCCGTTAAGGTCATCGTGCCTGGCATCCATGGAATATCATGTTTCGCGCAAATCTCTCCCACCTCGGGTGTCGTAAAGGGTTGTAACATAAAATCAGCTCCCATTTGGATGAATTCATACGCTTGTTTGGCATCATAAATCGTACCGATACCTAATACCAAATCTGGACACTCCTTCTCACAGAAGTCGATTAGTTTGGCAAAAATGGCTGGCGCTTCCGCACCTCGATTCGTGAATTCGAACACGCGAATGCCTCCATCGTAACAAGCTTTTAATACCGACTGGGCCACACCCAAATCAGCATTGAAAAACAAAGGAACAATGGGAGTTTCGGAAATGCGTTGGTAAACAACAGTTGAGCTATTTCTTGCCATGATTATCGGTTTAAACGACCACTTAAGTCGCCTTTCATTACTAATTCAATTTCATCCAAATTCGCCCGATTGATATCGCCTTCAATGGTATGTTTCAACGCGGAGGCTGCTACGCCAAATGCCAAGGATTGCTCCTCATCCCCATAGATCAAATTCCCATAGATATAACCTGCCATGAAAGCGTCACCGCCACCAATGCGGTCTACGATTTGGCTGATTTCAACGGTTTCAGATTTCAACACTTTGTCACCATCAAATGACATGGCAGCAAGTGTATTCTGCGAAGCGGATATTTGGCCTCTTTTTGTATTGATGATTTTTTTCAAGCGAGGGAATTGCGCTTTGATTTGTTTGCAAACAGAATGCCAACCGCTTTTTGTGCTACCATCGGGAACGATTCCCAAAATGTCTTCTGCATCTCCTTTGCCACAAACGATAATATCACAGCCATCAATTAACTCGGGCATCACCTCTTGAACTGATTTTCCGTATTGCCAAAGATTTTTCCGGTAATTCACATCTGCCGATACCGTAATACCTAAGGCATTTGCCACCGAAATGGCTTCACGCAATGTCTGCGTCGCCGACTCCGAAATGGCCGGACTGATACCCGTCCAGTGGAACCAACACGCATCTTTGAAGATTTCTTGCCAGTTGAATTCCGATGGGCTCAAATTCGCAAATGCTGAATCCGCCCGGTCATAAGTCACTTTACTCGGACGCATCGCTGCACCAAATTCAACAAAGTACAAACCCAAACGCCCTTCACCAAATACGATATCACTCGTGTCAACGCCCACCTGGGAATAATATCCCGCGGCAGCTTTTCCTAATTCATTGTTTGGGAAACGTGTAACATGTTTTGCTGGAATACCCAAATGGGCCAAGCCTCCTGCAACATTCGCTTCACCACCACCATAAGTGATGTTAAATGACTGTGTTTGCACAATGCGGGAATAGCCTGGAGGACTTAAACGTCCCATGATTTCCCCAAACGTGACTACTTTTTTCATGCTTTATTCAAAATTAAAAAATGCCGATGCATTCTTGTACGAAATATCTTCTACCAGTTTACCTAACCAAGCGATGTCGGCTGGTAATTCCCCATTCTCCACATCTTGTCCGAGTAAATTACACAAGATTCTGCGGAAATATTCATGGCGCGGGAAAGATAAGAAACTGCGGGAATCCGTCAACATCCCCACGAAGTGACTCAACATGCCCATGTTCGAAAGCGCATTGATTTGTTTTTCCATACCATCTTTTTGATCCAAAAACCACCAGCCCGATCCAAATTGCATCTTGCCCACGATGGTCCCATCTTGGAAGTTGCCCGTCATGGTAGCGAGCAATTCATTATCACGTGGGTTCAAATTGTATAGAATCGTTTTGGCTAATTGATTCGTTGAATCCAAGTGATTTAAAAATGCAGAAAGTGGTTTCGCTTGCTCAAAATCGCCGATGGAATCAAATCCCGTGTCAGGTCCCAATGCACCTAATAAACGGGCATTGTTATTACGAATGGCACCCAAATGGAATTGTTGGGTCCAGCCGCGCGCATGATCTAAATGAGCAAAATATACGAGCATGGCAGATTTGAATTGCCATTTCTCTTTCTTACTGATTAATTTTCCTGTGATTAATCGCTCGAAAATTAATTCAATTTCTTCATTCGTAAATTCTTCCGCATATATATGCTCTAAGCCATGATCACTCAAACGGCAACCTGCCTCATGAAAGAAATCGTGACGTGATTTTATAGCAGCTTTGTAATCGGCTAAGTTACGAATCGATTGACTCGCAGCCTCTGCTAATGCATTCACATATTCAACGAAAATAAGCTCATCATCTACGCCCATTGCTTTGTCGGGACGGAATGTAGGCAATACCTTAATCGAAAATCCACTCGCTGCGATTTGCTTGTGATAGCTCAAATTATCGATCGGATCATCTGTTGTACAAAGAGCCTTCACGTTCATTTTTAGCAATAAATTCCGCACAGAAAATTCCTTCGTACGAAGTAATGCCGAACAATGGTCATAAATACGTTTCGCCGAATCTTTATTCAATAATTCCGATACACCGAAATAGCGTTGCAATTCCAAATGCGTCCAATGATACAAAGGATTTCGCATGGTGTATGGAACCGTTTCCGCCCACTTCATGAACTTTTCTTCATCGCTTGCATTACCCGTGATGTATTTTTCATCTACGCCATGGGCACGCATCGCACGCCATTTGTAGTGATCTCCATACAACCAGATTTGCGTAATATTATCAAATTGCTTGTCCTCCGCAATTTGCTGAGGAACCAAGTGGTTATGGTAATCGATGATGGGCATTTTCGCCGCAAAATCATGATAAAGCGTCTGCGCCGTAGGCGATTGCAATAAAAAATCTTCGTTTAAAAAAGCCTTCATAGGTTTGTTATATGTATTTCTGTACTGCAGCCTCAAATCCAGGTAATGCACTTAGGTCAGCGCCCCAAAGACTCGTATCTGCTAATACTTTTTTCAAATCAAAATCTTTCCACGCCTCATAAAAATAGGCCGCGTAATCACAGTTTATCGGATACATCTCTCCATTCGAATCGCCAAAATACTTGCCATTTTCTTCTTTCACCGCATGCATGAATTGCAAATAGGCCGCAAAGCCCATCGCAAATAATTCGGGTGCTTTTCCAAATTCCTGGTAGTATTGAACGAGCAATGGAATGTTGCGCATCCGCATTTTCGTTGTGTATTGTACCGTAATATCGATTAATTTGTGGTTGATAAATGGATTACGGAAGCGATCAAGCACCGACCGACCAAAACGGTCGGCCACCTTGAAATCCATTTTATATGGAATCGCAAGCGCTAATTCGCTGAGCATTAGGTTCATCACCAACTTGCTCAAATAACCATTTGCCATCACATCTTTTACGAGACGGAAACCCAATAAATAGGACATTCCGCACATCAACGTATGCGTTCCATTCAATAAGCGTAATTTTAGTTCACGGTAAATTTCGATGTCTTCTGCAATCACCACACCTGCATCCGCCTTTGCAAAACTCAAAATTTCACGAACCTTAGAACCACCTTGAATGGCCCATAAACGATACACTTCCGAGATTATTAAGTTCTTATCCTCATAACCTAAGTCGGCACAAATTGCTGCTGATGTTTGCGCATCTGGAGCTCCAGGTACGATGCGATCTACTAAGGAATTGCAGAAATGATTTGCTTCTTGTAACCAAGAAATAAACCCTGCTGGTAACTGATGATCTGCTGCTAATTTCAACACGATGTCCTTTAATACATCGCCATTATTGATGATTAATTCGGTAGGGATGATGACCATACCTGCATCATTCGCACCGTTAAAATGTTGCCAACGGACATGAAGAAATGATAAAAGCTTCGCAGGGAATGATTTAGGGCATGCCGCATCGATCGGGTCATTGGCATGGTATTGAATGCCTACCTCCGTTGTATTGGAAATAATGACTTGCATATCGCTACTCTTCGCGCATGCTAAAATTTCATTCCAAGCTGTAGCTGCAGTGATGGTCCTAGAAATAGATGCATTGATAACTGTTTCCTCAATGGCCTCACCATCTTCTATCCCTTTGATGCAGTGGGTAAATAATCCATCTTGCTCGGTAAACGCATCAGCTCCTGGTCGGTCTGTCGATTTAACCACCACGACGCGTCCTTTAAATTGGCCTGTACGATTCGCTTTATCGATGAAGAAATCACATAATCCGCGTAACAAAACACCCGTCCCGAATTGCAATACTTTTTCAGGGTAGTCGAAAACGGCTGGGTTAGGGGTTTGGACTGATATCTTTGAGCTAAATCCTGCAGCTAAATTTTGTTTATTTAATATGGCCATGCCTGATGCGATTGTTGTTCTTTCCACTTAAAAGGCTCATTAACCCCTTTTTTACCCAAAAAGCCCGAAGTTTTTCGGGCTTAGGTGAGAATATAATTTTTAAAACGATTACGCTTCTCCTATTGGGCCATTATAGCTCATCGGAAATTGGAATCCTGAATCATTCCCATCCTTATTGATGGGTCCAAAACTATCTTCATAGCGTTGAACATTCTCTTGCAGGGCTTGTAATAATCGATAAGCGTGATCCGGCGTCATAACAACACGTGACTTCACTTTTCCTTTAGGAATACCTGGCAAAATGCGGATAAAATCCATGACAAATTCAGATGGGGAGTGGGCAATCAAAGCCAAATTTACATAAGCGCCTTCCGCTAATTCTTCAGGTAATTCAATATTCAGTTGGTTCTCTTCTGTAGGGTTTTCCATGATCAATTGTTATAAGCTTTGAATTTACTAAAGTGCAAGGAGAGATTAAACCAATTGTCCATTTTGTTTTGCTTGTAAGGAAAAATAGGCTGTTCCTTCCCGCATTAATTCTGGATGGGTGCCTGTCTCGATACAGGTTCCAGCCTGCATGACATGAATCCGGTCGGCATCCTGAAAATTTTGCATCCGATGGCTAATCAATACCACCGTGGGTACAAAATCCCGAACCGCACGCAATACCTCATGCTCTGCCGCAACATCCAATGCCGCAGTGGATTCATCCAGAAGTATCATTTCGGGTTGGCGATACAAAGCCCGCGCAATCCCTATTCGTTGTTTTTGGCCTCCAGATAAGGCGATTCCATGGTCCCCAATAAGCGTTTCTAGTCCATGGTCCAAATGATTAATCATGTCTGCTAAGCCCAAGGAATCTATGATTGCTTTCATACGATCATGATTAGGATTTACATCGCCTAAGGCTATATTAGACGCGATGCTACCATTAAACAATTCAATTTCTTGCGGAACACAGGCGATTTTTTGTCGGAGCACCTCCGTCGACAAACGTTCCATCGATTCCCCATTCCAGGTTATTCTTCCGGAAGATGTGGCATACAATTTTTGGATTAAATGAAAAAGCGTACTCTTCCCAGAACCACTTTCCCCTACAATACCCGTAAATTCTCCCTGATTCAGTTCCAAATTGACATTCTTGAGTATCATTTTTCGAAACCCATATTGAAAACTTACTTGTTGGAAGGCTAAGGTTGAACGCAATTGTTTCGGTTGCCTACTTCCCATATCTTCTACGTTTGTATCTAGAATATCATATAGGCGTTCGCTCGCAATTTTAGCGGCTTGAAATGCCTTATTCACTTGTATGAGCTGAGCCATGGGTCCAGAGAAATAGTTGTACAAAGCAAATAGCGCGAATAATTCTCCCATACTTAAGCGTTCTTGCATCACCAATGCCCCTCCCTGCCAGAGTAATGCCAACAAAAAAATCGCCCGCATGAATTGTACCGCCCAATCCGCTTTAAAATTCATCCGTTTCGATTGATAGGCCGTACCCAGAAATTCGTTCAATAATGCCTGAGTTTGCGACTGGAGGGAATCATGTATTCCATACATTTTAACGGTTTTGGCCCGACTAATAGACTCAACTAAATGGTTTTCTAGTTGGGCTGTCTTCTCCATGATTTGTCTTTCTTGTCTACGATTCCAGCGATTGCTCCAAGCATAAATCAACGCGTGAAGCGGAATAAGTGGCAGCATCAATAAAGCTAATCGTTGGTCCCACCAAAATAGGAGGGCGTACGCACTCAGAACGATGCTCGCATTTAATAGTACCTCGATTAATACTTCATTAATAAACTGGCGAATCTTAACGGCATCGCTTACGCGCGACATGATTTCCCCCACGCGAAATGTATCAAAAAATCGCTGAGGAAGCCTGAAAATATGGCTGAAATAACCCTGCATAATTCCTTGATCTAATGCTTGTCCGATATCCAGCATGCTCCGCGTTTTATAAGCTTGCAAAGCGAATTGTAAAAGTAAAATGCCAAGCATGGCGAGGGCATAGATCTGTAATTCCGCATACTGCTTCAAGGGGATAATCACATCCGAAATCTGTTGGATGAATAAGCTCATCGATAATCCCAACACCGTGTACAATAAAGCCATGACCCAAGTCGTCAAAAAACGCGTTTTATAAGGTCGAATTAGATCCCAAATTCGTCCCCTCAAACCAACTTGTTCCTGGTAGGCTTTAAAATGGTCACCCGGTTTTATCAAGATTATAATCCCTGTCCAAAACTTACAGAATTCCTCCCAGGACATTTTCCGGCTTTGCCCGTCCGTTGGGTCCATGACAAATACATGATTTTCATTAAACCGGTCCATGACCATGAAGTGGGTCAGTCTATTTTCAAGTACGCCATGTACTATGGCAGGCAGTGGGATGTGCGTTAAATTTTCACGTGTGCCGCGCAAAGCTTTCGCTTCAAAACCCATGCAAGAAGCGGCGTGTAACATGCCCATGAGGTTCGTGCCCTGCAAATCCGTTTGGGCCCATTGCCGAATTTTTGCCAGAGACACATGCAATCCATAATGTTGTCCGATGGAGGCAAGGCATGCGATCCCGCAATCCTTGACATCTTGTTGTTTGATCTTAACCATGCTTGAAATTGGTCAGGAAAAGAACGAAACCTTATTCGATAAAAGCATTTATCAAGTTGCTGATAAAAAAAGAACCCCGAACGTTGCCGTCCGGGGTTCTCTAATTGTAAGCTACAAGCAGGAATTAGTTGCTCGCTGCTGTTTCTTTCACTTCTTCAACTTCCGTTGCAGTCGCTTTTTCCAAATGTTTCAACTCATCAGCTGAGTTTACTAAAATGTTTTGGTAGCGACGAACACCTGTACCTGCTGGAATCAAGTGACCTACGATAACGTTCTCTTTCAAGCCGTCTAAGGTATCTTGTTTCGCGCGGATCGATGCTTCAGAAAGAACTTTCGTTGTTTCCTGGAACGATGCAGCCGAGATGAATGAATCTGTACCTAATGAAGCTTGTGTGATACCTTGTAAGTTAGAAGAAGATACCGCTGCTTGCGCATCACGTACTTTCATCAACTTCAAGTCACGGCGTTTCAATGATGAGTTTTCATCACGTAATGTACGCGCCGAGATAATCATACCTGCTTTGTATTTATCAGAATCACCTGCTTCTGTGATCACCTTCTTATCCAAGATCAAGTCATTTTCTTGACGGAAGACAAAACGATCTACATTTTGGCCTTGCAAGAATTGTGTATCACCTGGTTCTAAGATTTCCACCTTCTGCATCATTTGACGAACGATACATTCGATGTGCTTATCATTGATTTTTACACCTTGTAAACGGTATACATCTTGAATCTCATTTACTAAGTACTCTTGAACCGCTGTAGGTCCTTTGATTTTCAAGATATCTGATGGCGTAATTGCTCCATCTGATAATGGCATACCTGCACGTACGAAGTCATTGTTTTGTACCAAAATGAAACGAGTCAATGGCACTAAGTAACGACGCTCAGATCCTTCTTTCGGAGTAACGATAATCTCACGGTTACCACGTTTGATCACACCGTATGAAATAACACCGTCGATTTCAGAAACAACTGCTGGATTCGATGGGTTACGTGCTTCGAATAATTCTGTTACACGTGGAAGACCTCCCGTAATGTCACGCGTTTTACCTGCCGCACGTGGAATCTTCGCGATGATTTGACCCGCTTTGATTTTATCTCCTTCGTCGATCGCTAAACGCGCACCTACTGGTACGTTGTAAACTAAGTTTTCTTTGCCTTTCGCAACAACTAATACGGATGGGTTTTTCGTCTTATCTTTCGATTCGATAATTACCTTCTCACGCATACCTGTTTGCTCATCCGCTTCCTCTTTGTATGTATTGTTTTCTTCGATCGCCTCGAATTCAACTTTACCTTCTGCTTCTGACAAGATTACCGCATTGTATGGATCCCAAACGCAAATTTCTTCGCCTTTCTTGATGGTTTGACCATCTTTCACACGCAAGAATGAACCGTAAGGTACGTTACTTGAAATCAATACTTGCTTGTTCGCTGGGTTCACAATTTGAACCTCACCTGAACGACCCATTACGATTTCTGTTGGGTTACCTTCTGAATCTGTCGAACTTACCGAACGAACTTCTTCAAAATTAATCACACCATCAAATTTCGCTTTCACACTCGCATCCAAGGAAACGTTTTGTGCTGTACCACCCACGTGGAATGTACGTAATGTCAACTGCGTTCCTGGCTCACCGATTGACTGAGATGCAATCACACCTACTGCCTCACCGATGTTCACCATGCGAGCTGTAGACAAGTTACGTCCGTAACACTTCGCACAAACACCACTACGTGTTTCGCAAGTTAATACGGAACGAATTTCTACTGAATCGATGGCTGTTTCATCAATTTTTTGTGCAGCAATTTCAGTGATTTCGTCACCTGAAGCAACAATCATTTCACCTGAAACTGGATCTATCACATCATGTACAGAAACACGACCTAAGATACGTTCTGATAATGGTTCGATGATTTCCTCATTGTCTTTCAATGGGAACACCTCGATACCACGTAACGTACCGCAATCTTCTTCATTCACGATAACGTCTTGAGCTACGTCATGTAAACGACGAGTCAGGTAACCCGCATCGGCTGTTTTCAAGGCAGTATCTGCCAAACCTTTACGCGCACCGTGTGTAGAGATAAAGTACTCTAATACGTCAAGACCTTCTTTAAAGTTAGAAAGGATTGGGTTTTCGATGATTTCACCTACCGAACCTTGTAAGTTCTTTTGAGGTTTCGCCATCAAACCACGCATACCACCTAGTTGACGAATCTGCTCACGAGAACCACGGGCTCCAGAGTGCATCATCATGTAGATCGCGTTAAATCCTTGGTTGTCTTCTTCCATCTGCTTCATCAAAGTCTCGGTAATTTTCGAGTTAACTTTTGTCCAGATGTCAATAACTGCGTTATAACGCTCGTTATCTGTGATTAAACCCATTAAGTAGTTGTCCCAAACTGCTTGAACATCTTCCTGTGCTTTCTTCACTAAAGAAGCTTTTTCAGCAGGAATTTGAACGTCGCCAATACCCATCGATAAACCACCGTGGAAGGCTTGTTGGAAACCTAATTCTTTGATATCATCCAAGAATTGCGCTGTACGAGCCATACCACAGATCTTATGAACATGTGAGATGATTTGTTGCAACTTCTTCTTCGTCAATAACTCATTGATGTAACCTACTGCCTCAGGAACACATAAGTTGAACAATACACGTCCCGCAACAGTTTCCACCATTTCTTGAACCAATGTACCATCTTCCTTACGAACGGTAGCTTTCACCACGATGTTCGCGTGCTTAGACAATTTCTTCTCGTTCAAGGCGATAACAACCTCCTCAAATCCGTAGAAACGAGATCCTTCACCAGCTACTTTATGATCTGGCGTCGACTTACGTCCTTTTGTTACATAATATAAACCTAACACCATGTCCTGAGATGGTACCGTAATAGGCGCACCATTCGCTGGGTTCAAGATGTTGTGCGATGCAAGCATCAATAAAGAGGCTTCCAAAATAGCTTCATGTCCTAGTGGAACGTGAACCGCCATCTGGTCACCATCAAAATCGGCGTTAAATGCCGTACATGTCAATGGGTGTAATTGGATCGCTTTTCCTTCGATTAATTTCGGTTGGAAAGCTTGAATACCCAAACGGTGAAGGGTAGGAGCACGGTTTAAAAGAACTGGGTGTCCTTTCATCACATTTTCCAAAATATCCCAAACCACTGGATCTTTACGATCAACAATTTTCTTCGCAGATTTTACCGTTTTCACGATACCGCGTTCGATCAACTTACGGATCACAAACGGCTTGAATAATTCAGCCGCCATGTCTTTTGGAAGACCACATTCGTGCATTTTCAATTCTGGACCTACGACGATAACCGAACGACCTGAATAATCGACACGCTTACCTAATAAGTTTTGACGGAAACGACCTTGCTTACCTTTCAACATATCAGAAAGTGACTTCAAGGCACGGTTACCTTCAGAACGAACCGCATTTACTTTACGTGAGTTGTCAAATAAGCTATCTACAGCCTCTTGCAACATACGTTTTTCGTTACGTAAGATTACCTCTGGCGCTTTGATCTCGATCAAACGCTTCAAGCGGTTGTTACGGATAATCACACGACGGTATAAATCGTTCAAATCAGATGTTGCAAAACGACCTCCATCCAATGGCACCAATGGACGCAATTCAGGAGGAATTACAGGAACCATTTTGATGATCATCCACTCTGGACGGTTGTCGATACGACCTACTGACTCGCGGAATGCTTCTACCACTTTCAAACGCTTCAAAGCCTCAGCTTTACGTTGTTGAGAAGATTCTGTGTCAGCCGCGTGACGTAAATCAGCTGATAAGCTGTCTAAGTCGATGCGCGTCAACAACATATTTAACGCGTCAGCACCCATTTTCGCGATGAATTTCTGTGGATCTTCATCAGGAAGGTGTTGGTTTTCGCGTGGTAATTTATCTAAGATATCTAAGTACTCGTCTTCTGTTAAGAAATCAAGGTATTGGCTACCGATCTTTCCTTCTTCCGCGTACATACCTGCTTGAACAACAACATAGCGTTCGTAGTAGATAACTTGGTCTAATTTTTTGGTAGACAATCCAAGCATGTAACCGATTTTGTTCGGTAAGCTACGGAAGTACCAGATGTGTGCTACAGGAACCACTAATTCGATGTGGCCCATACGCTCACGACGTACTTTTTTCTCAGTCACCTCCACACCGCAACGGTCGCAGATGATGCCTTTGTAACGAATACGCTTATATTTTCCGCAATGACACTCCCAGTCCTTTGTTGGACCAAAAATACGCTCGCAGAACAAACCACCCATTTCGGGTTTGTAGGTACGGTAGTTAATTGTCTCCGGTTGAGTTACCTCACCGTTTGAACTTTCAAGAATCGACTCCGGTGATGCCAATGAGATGGTCACTTTTTGGAAATCGCTGTTCAGTTTTCTCGTCTTTTTAAATGACATTTTCGATGTATTTAATTGGAAAATGATTTCTTTTTAAGGGCCGGGGTTAGCGGCCCGATAAATGATTACTCAAGTGTGATTTCAAGAGCTAAACCTCTCAATTCGTGAATCAATACGTTGAATGATTCTGGAATGTTTGGCTTAGGCATATTCTCGCCTTTCACAATTGCCTCGTACGCTTTGGCACGGCCGATCACGTCATCCGACTTCACAGTTAAAATCTCTTGCAAGATATTCGCTGCTCCGAAGGCCTCCAATGCCCAAACCTCCATCTCACCGAAACGCTGACCACCGAATTGAGCTTTACCACCCAATGGTTGTTGTGTAATCAATGAGTATGGTCCAATAGAACGTGCGTGCATTTTATCATCTACCAAGTGACCAAGTTTCAACATGTAAATGATACCTACAGTTACCGGTTGATCAAATTTATCACCCGTTAAACCATTGTATAGGTAAGTACGACCCCAATCTGGTAGACCAGCTGCCGTTAATTCTGCCGCAACTTCTGCCTCAGTTCCACCGTCGAAAATTGGTGTCGCATAACGCTTACCTAATTTTTGACCAGCCCAACCTAATACAGTCTCGTAAATTTGACCTAAGTTCATACGAGATGGTACCCCTAGTGGATTCAATACGATATCTACCGGTGTTCCATCTTCTAAGAATGGCATATCTTCTTCACGTACGATACGAGCTACAACACCCTTATTACCGTGACGACCCGCCATCTTATCACCTACTTTCAACTTACGTTTCTTCGCGATGTAGACTTTCGCCAACTTCACGATACCTGCAGGTAATTCATCACCTACTTCAAGAACAAAACGCTCACGCTTGAATCGACCAGCGATTTCGTTACGCTTCACGTTGAAGTTCTTAATTAAAGCCATGAACAATTTGTTCAACGTTGCATCCGATGTAGCTTCTTCTACGATCAAGTCAGAAAGCAAGTTTGCTTCTTCTTGAACAGCATAAGTAGACTCATCACGATACAAGTTTTTATCTGGGAATAATAATTCTTCGATGTTCTTCGCTGAGAATTTAACACCCTTCTCCACGATCACCGTGCCGAATTTGTGCTTAATTCCCGCGCAAGTTTTACCCGCTAATAAAGCAACAGTCTTCTCGATCATTTGGCGACGAATCTCCAAAAGGTCTTTGCTGTATTCCTTCATTAACTTCTTCAATTCAGCCTTCGACTTCTCACGCTCTTCTTTATCCTTCTTAGGACGAGAGAACAATTTCGTGTCGATAACCACACCTTTTAATGATGGTGGCGCTTTCTTCGAAGCATCTTTCACGTCACCTGCTTTGTCACCAAAGATGGCACGTAATAATTTTTCTTCTGGAGTCGGATCTGATTCTCCTTTTGGAGTAATCTTACCAATCAAGATATCGCCTTCTTTCACTTCAGCACCTACGCGAACAACACCGTTCTCGTCTAGGTTACGAACAGTTTCTTCCGATACATTTGGAATTTCAGATGTCAATTCCTCTTCTCCACGTTTTGTATCACGAACTTCTAATTCGAATTCTTCGATGTGGATCGAAGTAAAGATATCGTCACGAACAACTTTTTCTGAGATTACGATCGCATCCTCAAAGTTGTAACCTTGCCATGGCATGAACGCCACTTTCATGTTACGACCTAATGCTAATTCACCTGCCTCTGTTGCATAACCTTGGCAAAGCGCTTGACCTTTCTTCACTTTCTCCCCTTTGAACACGATCGGCTTTAAGTTGATCGTTGTATCTTGGTTCGTTCTGCGGAATTTGATCAATTCGTATGTTTTCAATGATCCGTCAAAGCTGATCAACGCTTCAGATTCCGTTTGATCGTAGTTAACAACAATTTTCAATGCGTCAACATATTCAATCACACCATCACCTTCGGCTACAACTAAGGTACGTGAGTCAATCGCCACACGGTGCTCTAGACCTGTACCAACAATCGGTGCTTCTGGGCGCAACAATGGTACCGCTTGGCGCTGCATGTTGGATCCCATCAAAGCACGGTTGGCATCATCATGCTCCAAAAAAGGAATCAATGAAGCGGCAACCGAAACGATTTGGTTAGGAGCAACGTCCATGTATTGTGCATCTGCTGGATTTACCAATGGGAAATCACCTTCAAAACGAGCCTTTACACGGTCAGATAAGAATTTACCTGATTTCATGTCGATTGGCGCATTCGCTTGAACGATGTTTTTACCATCTTCCTCTTCAGCAGTCAAATATTCTACGCGGCTTGTTGTATCTACTTTACCACCATCGATTAAACGATAAGGTGTTTCGATAAAGCCCATTGAGTTTACTTTCGCGTGAACACAAAGAGATGAAATCAAACCAATGTTTGGTCCCTCTGGAGTTTCAATCGTACAAAGACGACCGTAGTGCGTATAGTGAACGTCACGAACCTCGAAACCAGCTCTTTCACGAGAAAGACCACCTGGCCCTAGTGCCGACATACGACGCTTGTGCGTAATCTCAGCCAATGGATTCGTTTGATCCATGAATTGAGATAGTTGGTTCGTTCCAAAGAATGAGTTGATTACCGACGATAATGTACGAGCATTGATCAAGTCAACAGGTTTGAAATCTTCGTTATCACGAACATTCATACGTTCTTTGATCGTACGTGCCATACGTGCAAGACCTACACCGAATTGCGCATATAATTGCTCACCTACGGTACGAACACGACGGTTAGATAAGTGGTCAATATCATCGACTACTGCACGTGAGTTGATCAAACCGATCAAGTATTTCACGATAGAGATGATATCTTCTTTGGTCAAGACTTTAACATCCATTGGGATATCATGACCTAATTTTTTATTGATACGGTAACGACCTACTTCACCCAAATCGTAACGCTTGTCTGAGAAGAACAAGTTTTGGATGATGTCACGTGCCGTTTGCTCATCTGGAGCATCTGTATTACGTAATTGCTTGTAGATTACTTCAACAGCCTCTTTCTCAGAGTTTGATGTATCTTTTTGCAACGTATTGTAAATGATATTGTAGTCAGAAACGTTCACATCATCTTTGTGCAAGATAACCGTTGCAGAACCTGATTCTAAAATCGTTTCTACTTCGTTCTCTGTGATAACGGTATCACGTTCGATCAAGATTTCGTTACGGTCGATAGAAACTACCTCACCTGTATCTTCATCTACGAAGTCTTCTTGCCATGTTTTCAAAACACGTGCCGCCAAACGACGACCTACGATGCCTTTCACAGCTTTTTTATCAACCTTGATTTCTTCAGCTAAGCCAAATAAATCCAAGATATCCTTGTCATTTCCGTAACCAATCGCACGAAGCAATACTGTTACTGGGAATTTTTTCTTACGGTCGATGTACGCATACATCACATTGTTTACGTCGGTAGCAAACTCAATCCAAGAACCCTTGAATGGAATGATACGTGCTGAATACAATTTCGTTCCGTTTGTGTGCTTCGATTGCGCGAAGAATACACCTGGTGAACGGTGCAACTGAGAAACGATTACACGCTCCGCACCGTTGATCACGAAGGATCCACGCTCGGTCATGTAAGGGATGTTTCCTAAGAAAACCTCTTGTTCGATGGTTTGGAAATCCTCGTTGTCTGTATCATTACAGATCAAACGCAATTTCGCTTTTAAAGGTACTGAATACGTCAAACCGCGGTCGATACACTCATCTACCGAATATTTCGGTGGATCTACTGAGTAGTCGACAAACGACAAAACGAAATTTTCACGCGAATCCGCGATAGGAAAATTTTCAGCGAACACTTTAAATAAACCTTCGTCTGTACGGTTTTCTGCAGCTGTCTCAAGCTGGAAAAAATCCTGGAAGGATTGGACTTGGATATCCAGAAAATCTGGATAATTGATCACAGACTGCGTTTTCGCAAAGCTGTGTCTTCCTGTGGCAGTGATGTTACTCAAGGCTTTATACGTTTTAAATTAAAATGAAAAATGGCCCGTGGGCGCAATTTCTCGCCGTTTCCGACGAAAATTAAAAGCTGAATGCCTCGTAGAGATCAGATTGGATTTCCCTTTGCGCCTCCCCTACGATAAGAGAATTGTGTTTCAGAAAAACAATCTGCGGATTCGCCCGGAGGCGTTAATCCTAAAATAGCCTGCAAAATTAAGAAAAGTTTTTTACCGAACAAATAGGGGAGGGGATTTATTTTCGGTCGCTAGTCGACAGTGGTCAGTCCGAAGGGAAATAGTCCGGAGTCCAATTAGGTACTTGGGTTAATTCAATCTAGAGTCCGAAGGAAAATTGGTCTGAGTTTAGTGTTCTCTATTGAGATTCCATCTCTTCACTCTTAATTCTTAACTCTTCGTAAGTCCGAAGTTGTCAGTCGCTAGTCGTCAGTCCGAAGGAAATTGGTCTGAGTAAGTCGTTCTCTATTGTTGTGTCTTTGGGATCTCATCTCTTAACTCTTCACTCTTAATTCTTAACTCTTCCCTCATGATTTGTTTATCAATTTACTGATACAATGATTTTAAATAAGAATCGTTTAGCAATTAAATTTACTTTGGACTAATTCCCTTCGGACTTTGGACTAATTCCCTTCGGACTTCGGACTAATTCCCTTCGGACTCCGGACTGACAACTGACCACTGGCTACTTACAACTGACGCCCCATGCTCCCCCGACTAAAATTCTACCTCCGCTTTACCTTAGGAATGACCCGACAAGAAATTCGGGGAATCTATTTTATGTTGGGGGTGATTGTACTCGGGATGGGGGTGCATGCGATTTATCAGTATGTTGCATTGCAGGCGGATGCTGATATCATTGAGCCGAAGCGCTTTGAGGAAATTTACATGGCTCAACAGGCCGCTCATCGAAAGCCAAATTTTTTCCATAAAAACTATCCTTTATATAAGCGAACATTTACCTATCCGACTTATGTCAAAAAATCCCAAAATTGGACGATCGATATAAATGAAGCAGATTCTACCGCTTGGGTGGCTTTGCCGGGTATTGGGCCCGGTTTCGCCAAACGGATTTTGACTTTTCGTGAGCGCTTGGGTGGTTTTGCCGCCGCAGAACAATTGACAGAGGTGTATGGAATTGATACGATTTGGATCAGGCAAAATCTACGCAAGTTTCAGGTAGGGAAGGGTGTGTATCGTACATTGTATGTGAATCGGGCGATTTGGAATGAATTCCGTCATCCTTATTTACCGTATGCGCAGGCCAAAGTCGTTTTGAATTTTCGCAAACAACATGGAATTATCCCTGATTTTACTTCGCTTATGCAAATCAAATTAATTGAACCGGCGGTTTGGGGGCGACTAAGGCCTTACTTAAATTTTGAGCCTTGAATTTTATCTTAAAAGCCGTAATTTGCGGGACAATTACACATCAACAAATACACAAATATCATGTCAACAGGTTTCTTTCAAGTACCTACTCCTATTAATGAGCCTATCTTAGCTTATGCGACCGGATCGAAAGAGCGGGAGCAATTGCAAAATAAGTTAGCCGAGCTTCGTGCCAAACAAATTGATATTCCCATGTATATCGGCGGAAAATCAGTTCAAGGGGCGCAAAAAGTTGCGATGACTTGTCCGCATGATCACCAACATGTATTGGGATATTACTATGAAGGAGGGAAAAAGGAAGTTGGCCAAGCGATTGATGCTGCTTTAGGAGCACATGCAGCCTGGTCGGCAACGCCATGGGAGCGCCGCGCAGCCATCTTTTTGAAGGCGGCAGAATTGTCGGCAACCCAATACCGCATGGATTTAAATGCTCGAACAATGTTGGGGCAATCTAAAAACGCCTTCCAAGCGGAAATTGATGCTGCTTGTGAATGGGTAGATTTTTTACGTTTCAATGTGCATTATGCATCTCAGATTTATGCTGATCAGCCTATTTCATCACCGGGCGTTTGGAATCGGGTGGAATACCGCGCATTGGAAGGTTTTGTGTATGCATTGACACCATTTAACTTTACCGCGATTGCAGGAAATTTGCCGGCAGCACCTGCTTTGATGGGGAATACGGTAGTTTGGAAGCCGTCGCCTAGTCAGGTTTATTCAGCTGGGTTGTTGATGGATATATTGACAGAAGCAGGATTACCGGATGGCGTGATCAATTTAGTATTTGCGGATGGTCCTGAGGCGGGAGATGTGGTTTTTAATCACCGCGATTTTGCAGGCGTTCATTTCACGGGTTCAACGGCGGTGTTCCAAACGATTTGGAAGAATATAGGTAACAATATTTCGAATTATAAATCCTATCCTCGGATTGTGGGTGAGACAGGTGGAAAGGACTTTGTGGTTGCTCATCCTTCAGCAGAGCCAAAGGCTTTGTCGGTAGCCATCATTCGTGGGGCTTTTGAATACCAAGGTCAAAAATGTTCGGCGGCATCGCGTGCCTATGTGCCTGCATCTTTATGGCCCAAGGTTGAAGCCTATTTAAAAGAAGATCTAGCGGCGATTCGTATGGGTGGAACGGAAGATTTTGGAAATTTTGTAAATGCGGTGATTGATGCGAAGGCCTTTGCGAAGATTTCTGGATTTATTTCGGATGCTCAACAGGACGCTGATGTGACTGTGGTTGCGGGTGGAAATTGTGATGATTCGAAGGGTTATTTTGTGGAGCCTACAGTCCTTTTGACAAAGAACCCTAAATCTAGAACGATGGTGGAGGAGATTTTTGGGCCAGTATTGACGATTTATGTTTACCCAGATGCGGAATGGAAGCAAACCTTGGCTTTGGTTGATGAGACATCTGCTTATGCATTAACCGGTGCTATTTTTGCGC
>NZ_JBBKYA010000007.1:76512-78241 GCF_042714525.1 Aquirufa echingensis
TTATTGAATCCTTCGGGATGAAGATATTTTATAAAAGAGTAAGTGAATTAAGGGCGTATGGGGGATGCCTAGGCTCTTGGAGGCGATGAAGGACGTGTTAAGCTGCGATAAGCTTCGGGGAGGTGCACAAGACCTTTGATCCGATGATTTCCGAATGGGGCAACCCAGTAGATTGAAGATCTATTATTCTATTTAAGATAGAAGGCGAACCTGCTGAACTGAAACATCTAAGTAAGCAGAGGAAGAGAAAACAAAAGTGATTCCGTAAGTAGTGGCGAGCGAACGCGGATTAGCCCAAACCAGTGTTGTTGCGGCAAGACTGGGGTTGTAGGACCACGACATCGATTATATAAAGGAACAAGAACTGTCTGGGAAGGCAGGCCGTAGAAGGTGAGAGCCCTGTATTGGTAAGCTTATGTAATTGTAGTGGTATCCTGAGTAGGGGGGGACTGGAGAAATCCCCTTTGAATCTGCCGGCACCATCCGGTAAGGCTAAATACTACCAAGAGACCGATAGTGAACGAGTACTGTGAAGGAAAGGTGAAAAGTACCCTGAGTAAGGGGGTGAAAAGACCCTGAAACCATACGCTTACAAGCGGTCGGAGCCCTTATTGGGGTGACGGCGTGCCTTTTGCATAATGAGCCTACGAGTTACTTTCACTGGCGAGGTTAATCATATAGATGTGAGCAGCCGGAGCGAAAGCGAGTCTGAATAGGGCGCTTAGTCAGTGGGAGTAGACGCGAAACTTTGTGATCTACCCATGAGCAGGTTGAAGCTCCGATAACACGGAGTGGAGGACCGAACCAGTTTACGTTGAAAAGTATTTGGATGACTTGTGGGTAGGGGTGAAAGGCCAATCAAACTGAGAAATAGCTCGTACTCCCCGAAATGTTTTTAGGAACAGCCTCGGGGTTAAGTTTTAAGCAGGTAAAGCTACCAATAGGACTAGGGGGAGTCAAATCCTACCAAATCCTGATGAACTCTGAATGGCTTAAAATATACCCGGGAGTGAGGGTTGGGGTGCTAAGGTCCCAATCCGAGAGGGAAAGAACCCAGACCAACAGCTAAGGTCCCAAAATCTTTACTAAGTTGAACTAAGGAAGTCTGATTGCAGTGACAGCCAGGATGTTAGCTTGGAAGCAGCTATTCATTTAAAGAGTGCGTAACAGCTCACTGGTCGAGCGAGGCGGGCATCGATAATAAACGGGCATCAAGTAAAGTACCGAAGCTTTGGATTATATTTATATACTGGTAGGGGAGCATTCTGATCTGCGGTGAAGGTTGAGCGACGAGCTTGGCTGGAGCGTTCAGAAAAGCAAATGTAGGCATGAGTAACGATAATGAGGGCGAGAAACCCTCACGCCGAAAGACTAAGGTTTCCTCAGCTATGCTAATCAACTGAGGGTTAGTCGGGGGCTAAGGGTCTAGCGAAAGCGACAACCTAATGCACAGCAGGTTAATATTCCTGCACTTACTTATTGGGCAAATAGATGACGGAGATTACAGGTTACCAGATACTGACGGAATAGTGTCTTTGAGAGGCGGCAGCAATGCCAAAACGAGTGTAGTGAGTAAACTTCCAAGAAAAGTCTAGGCGTGTATAACTGATAAGTAACCCGTACCGTAAACCGACACAGGTGGTCGAGAAGAATATTCTAAGGCGCTCGAGTGAATCACGGCTAAGGAACTCGGCAAATTAACCCTGTAACTTCGGGATAAAGGGAGCCT